>JADFYU010000002.1:0-26969 GCA_015232865.1 Magnetococcales bacterium | reverse complement strand
TTCACCTCGGCCGACACCACCGCCCCGACCCTGGCCAGCCACTCGCCAACCGCAGGAGCTGAAGCGGTCACCGTCACGGACAATCTGATCCTGACCTTCAGCGAGGCGGTATTCGCCGGTAGCGGCGGCACGATCAACCTATATAAATCCGACAACTCCTTGGTGGAAAGTTTTGCTGTCGATGACCTCGACGTCGTATCCGGTCTCGGCACCGACACCCTGACCATCGACTCATTCTACGATCTGGACAGCGCCGGAGTCGGCTATTACGTCACCATCGACGCCACCGCCCTCACCGACGAGGCCGGCAACGCCTTTGCCGGAATAACCGGCTCGACAACCTGGACTTTTACCTCTGCCGATACCGTCGCCCCGACGATAACGGACCTTTATCCGGTAGACGACAGCACCGATGTCGGAATCACGGAGAATCTGGTTTTGACCTTCGATGAGGCGGTCATTGCTGGATCGGGAAGCCTGATTCTGTACCAATCTGGTGAAAGCGTCAGTATTATTGAAAGCTTTGAACTCTCAACGACCACTCGCGTCTCAGGGCTTGGCACCTATACCCTGACAATCGACCCCACCCTAGACCTGGACCCGACCGGTGTCAGCTATTATCTCCTTATTGAGAGCGACGCCCTGACGGACTTATCCGGAAATGCCTATACCGAAATCGTCAATTTACCGCTCTGGAATTTTACCTCGGAAGACACCACCGCCCCCAGCATGATCTCTTTCTCTCCGAGGGATGCGGATGGTTCGCCCGCCAATGCCGGAGCGACTGACAACCTGGTTATCACCTTGGATGAAGCAGTATTTGCCGGCACGGGTAGCGTTAACATCTACAATTCGGACTTCACCCTGTTTGAGAGCATCGACATTCAAGATAACGGTCAGGTAACCGGCCTTGGAACCGAGATCATCACCCTTGCCCCCAGCAAAAGTTTAGATGCCAACGGGGCGGAATATTATGTCACCGTCGATTCAACAGCCCTGGCTGACAGCTCCGGGAACTACTTCGCCGGAGTGACCGGAATATCAGACTGGATCTTTACCACAGCCGATGTTACCGCTCCCACCATCCTGTCCGTATCTCCCGCTGATGAAGCCTCTTCACACGGATTGACCGACAGCTTCAGCATCGTTTTTTCAGAAGCGGTCACGATCGCCACCACCGGCAGCATCAATCTCCACCGCAGCTCGGACAGCTCACTGGCGGCAACTCTGGACGTTACCAACACCCAACTGATCAGCGGCGATGGAACCGATACCATCACATTCGGCTTTGACGCCACGCTAGACATCAGCACCGACTATTATTTATTGATAGACGCCGGCGCTTTCAAAGATGATTCCGACAATGATTTTGCCGGCATAATCGGTGCGAGCGATTGGCATTTTACCAGTGCCGGTCCGACCGTAACTTTAAGCATAGATCATTCGATTATCGGCGAAACCGGAGTGGCCACCGTCACGGCCACCTTATCAGCCATTTCCTCCTTGACGGTAACCGTCGATCTGGTCACCTCGGGAACCGCCACAATCGGAACCGATTATACGCTTTCCTCCTCGCAACTCACCTTCGAAGCCGGAACGACCACAGCGACAACCGAAATCTTTGGAAACCAGGGCGCCCTCGATGCCGAGACCGTCATCGTTGCCATCGACACGGTGAGCAACGGAACCGAAGATGGAGAGCAAACGGTCACCACGATGTTCGACACAACCGCGCCAACTCTGGCCGATATCGCTCTGGCTGACGGATTTGATACCGGCAACTCCTCCAGCGATCTCATTACCAATGTCGATATACCAAAATTTACCGGCACCACGGAAGCCGGTGCGACCGTCTCCATCACGATCCCTTCGGCACAGATCGACTTAAACACGACGGCAGATGTCAGTGGTAACTGGAACATTTTATTGAGTAACTTGAGCGACGGAGACTATACGGCTGCAATCAGTGCGACCGATAGTTATGACAACACCAGCACCGAAAACGTGACGTTCACCATCGATACCACCGCCCCCTCTGCCAGCAATGTCGCCGCCACCGAGGGAGCCTCCGCCAACATGGGTTATTCGACCGGCGACACCCTGCAACTGACCGTCACCATGAATGAAGCGGTCTGGGTGACCGGTGTTCCGTCACTCACATTGGCCACCGGAGGTACACTTCAGAGCGCGACCTATGTCAGCGGAAGCGGAACCGATTCCCTGATCTTCAACTATACGGTTCAGGCAGAAGACGCCAGCAGTGATCTGGCCCTATCGACAAACATCATATCCCTCAACGGCGGCAGCCTGGAAGATACCGCAGGCAATACCGCCTGGTTAACCCTGCCCTCTCCTGGGGTAACCGGCTCTCTTTCGGCCAACCAGAACATCTCCATCAACCCCAGCATCAGTTTTACGCAGACCATTACCGAATCCTTCGAAGCGGAAGGACAACTGGACAACGACTTGATCATCACCCTGACCAACGATACCTTCAGGGGAACCGTCGGCTCCACATTCTCCGACATCCAATTATCCGGTTTGCCATCAGGAATCACCTCCACAGCCATACTGACAGCTGACAACCAGATCACTGTTTCATTCTCCGGCGTCACCACCTCAACGGATGCAGGAGATATAACCAGCAACATTGTCTCCTCGGTGATGGACTCCCAATTTTCGTTCGTCCTGAATGACACCGCCTTCACCAACAGTACCGCCGCCAGCCAGGTGGCCAATACGGCGGATGCCCTCGTCGATCTCCATTATTACGATGCAATCATTTCAGGGACAACCCAAATAAGCACCCCGACGGTTCTGACTGGCGGTAGTTATATTATCGAGTTTACCGGTGGTCTGATCGACGCTGGAGATAAAGTGGACCTGACCGGTTTTGGTACCGACGATAAAATTGCCATCAACACCGGTATTTTTCAAGTATTACAACCTTTTTTTCAAAGTGCCAACATATTAAAATCATCATTTCTTACCTACACGCTCAAAAATAATTCCAAATCCTGGAGCGCCCAGTTTACACACCAGCGTTCCCTCAGTTATCTTGGCGAAGCGTTCACGGCTATATCATCCCTGGGCACAATAAAGTGGGCTTCTGCCAGCAACAAATTAATTTTTCACTATAAAATCGAAACAACTCCTAGAACCGCAACACTGGCGACCAATCTAACCGTTTCACCAGACAATGGCACAACAGATCTTATTGAAGTCGGTGATTATGTAATCTAAAAAAAGCCTGTGCATATTGACCGATCATCAAACCGGGAAGAGAGAACCACGAGTGGGGGGTTGAATCTGGAAAGTGACTGGGCGGAGGTCAGGCGTCAACTCTCTTCCGGCGATCACACCGAGGCTTTGCTCTGCTGTCAGCGATTGCTCGGCAAACCGGCCCAAGCCGGTGCGGCCGAGGCGCGACTGGCTGTTCTTGCGTTGCAAGCCAACAAAACGGAAGCGGGCCGCGCGTTTCTTGAGGCGTCCCGCCAACATGCGCATCAACTGGATCCAACCGCTCTCGCCGATCTGGGTGGTGGATTTTTTCTGCTGGGAGAGACCAAAGAGGGATTGCCTTATCTGCATACGGCCGTAGAAAAAGAGCCGGATAACGGCGTCGCCCAAGCCAGGCTCGGCATGAGCTGCCTTAAACTGCGTCTCAATACCCTTGCCCAAAAACATCTCAGTCTGGCCCACACCCTGCTGCCGGACAACCCGACGATTTTGGTCAATCTGGCCAAAGCCGCACTGCGTCTGGGGCAACCGAAGCGGGCCCTGGACAAACTCCAACAAGCCTGGCGACTGGGCGCCACTCCAACGGCTGTCACGCTGGAGATAGAGGTGGAATCTCTCGTTGCCCTGGATCGGAGCGAAGAGGCCAACAGACCCGTTGAAGAGGCCCTGGCCAGGAGTTGGGAAAACCCGGATATCCTGCGTATTTGCGGTCGGTTTTATGCAACACAAGATCGTCATGCCGATGCGGAGATCTATCTGCGCAGGGCCTTGGAATACAGGCCGGACGATATCGCCATCCTGGAGGATTTGATCACAGTCATCCAGTCATTCGGTCGCTATGATGAGGCGGTCCATATGCTGGAGCGGATTCTGCAACAGGCCCCGGAGGTGAGCAGCCATTGGACCAACCTGTCCCGTGGCTACATCGACCAAGGCCATCTGTTGCTGGCTCGACAAGCCGCTGAAAAAGCCTGCACTCTGGCTGAAGATCAGGATGACAAGACGCTCAAGGTCAACGCCCTCTGCGCTCTGGCTCAGGTCCATCAGGAGTCCGAACAAAATGACGAGGCTGAAGCCCGGTATCGTCAGGCTTTGGAAATTTCCCCAACGGCGCCATTGGCACTACTGGGGTTGGGCGGTTTTCTGATGCAGGGCGGAAAGATTGACGAGGCGACGGCTCTGTTCGAAAAAGCGGCCAGTGTTCGCTTTATCCCGGCTCAGGTTGCCCTCATCAATGCCCGAATCATCCCGGATGACGAGGCGGATCTGGACCGAATCGAAAAAGCGGCCAAGCGTCCCGGTCTGTTTGGTTCCATTCGGCACAACCTGTTGCTGAGCGTAGCCACCGCCTGGGACAAAAAAGGCAATCAGGCCAAAGCCTTTGAACTGGCGACCCAGGCCAACCATCATGCCCGCCAGTTTCTCGACTATGACGCCGGGGAAAATCAACGAAAAACCGACGCCATCATTCACCATTTCAATGCCGATTTTATAAGACAACGGTCGGGATTCGGCCATACCAGCCAAGAACCGGTTTTTGTTCTGGGCATGCCTCGATCCGGCACCACCCTGGTGGAACAGATTCTGGCCAGCCACCCCCAGGTTTTTGGCGCCGGAGAGCTGGGACAGATTCCGGCCCTCATCCATCGCCTGACACTCTGGGAGCAACACATCGGTTCAGGCCGGGTCTTCCCGGAATATTTGCAGGATTTTTCCCAATACGAGGCCGAAAAATTGGCAAGACTTCTGCTTAAAGATTTACGCACCCTTGGCCAGGGGGCCGATCGGATCATTGACAAACTGCCGCACAACTTCCAAAACATCGGCCTCATCCACCTGCTTTTTCCCAAGGCCGCCATCATCCATCTGGTCCGAGAGCCAAAAGATATTGCCCTTTCCAACTTTTTCACCCACTTTCGCGCCGCCTTTCATGGAATGGGGTTTGCCTATGATCTGACCGACCTGGCTCTTCATATCGCCGATTATCAGAGATTGATGGCCCACTGGCACGACCTTTTTCCTGGTAAGATATTGGATGTTCGTTATGAAGATCTGGTGGAAGATCTGCCCACGGCCGCGCAACGGATTTTGGATTTTGTCCAGCTTCCCTGGAACCCGCAGGTTCTGGCCTTCAATACGCTGGAGAGGCCGGTCAAAACCGCCAGCCTCTGGCAGGTTCGTCAACCGCTCTATAAAAGCTCCATAGAGAAATGGCGTCGATACGCCCCGTTTCTCGGCCCTTTCGAGCAGGCACTGAAAACGGGTCAAAACCGCCAGACGCCACCACCCCCAACCCAACCGCCACGAGCCACACTGCCCGCTTTCAATATCATGGTCGATGGTCATCGGGCGGGGAATCTGGCCGAGGTCAAACCGCTCTACGAACAACTGTTGGCCGCGAACCCCGACCATGCCGGTGCGTTGCAAATGTTGGGGGTGCTCCACCTGCAGCAAAACAGACCCAACCAGGCCATCGCTCTGCTGGAAAAAGCCCTCTCGTACAATCCGCAAACGATTCAATGCTACAACAATCTGGGAGCCGCCTACTGTGCGGTTGAGCGATGGGACGACGCCCAATCAGCCTACGTCACCGCTCTGACCCATCGACCGGATTATGTTCCGGCATTGGACGGATTGGCAACGGTCTTCGAACGTCTGGGCGACAAAGATAAATCCCGAGAGATTCGGGAAAAAATTCAACAACTCGCCGCACCCCCCTCCGGAGCCCGCAAAAAATAAACACCGTTCAATACCAATCGCTCCTGCCCCAGATTTCCCCCGTAAAAATGGAACTTTTTTGCTGCAAACAGAATCTGAGTGTTTAAAGAGCAACTCAAACCATAAAGGGAAAAATGTTGGCCGGAAGCTAGCGATCAACACACATAACGGGGAAGGAGACGACCATGAGAATGACCGATTGGATAATCGATCGATTGATTCAATGGCTCATCCGAGAAGAGCCGACTCCCGGTGTACCGTTGTGTAATTTCAGCCGTCTTCGAAAAATCATAAAACCCGGCGACGTGGTCTTGATTGAAGGTCGCAGCCGCTCCAGTCAAATCATAAAAATTGCCACCCAAAGCCCGTGGTCCCATGCAGCCCTCGCTTTGGGTCCGCTCAATCGAATCCACAATCCGGCTATTCGAACATTAATAAAAAAACATTACGATGGCCCCGAGCATCGACTGCTGATCTTGGAAGCCCTGATGGATCGGGGGGTGGTTGTATCCGATCTCCAAGAGTCCTATGGCCTGCATCATTTACGCATCTGCCGCCCAGCCGGACTCTCTCAGGCCGACAATGAATCGGTACTCCATTTTGCCGCCAACCATCTTGGCGCCACGTACGACTTTAAACATCTTCTCGATCTGGCCCGCTACCTTCTGCCCTATCACATATTACCCCGCCACTGGGGCTCCCGGCTCTATCGACTCGATAAAGACAAAAGCCAGAAAACCGTCTGCTCCTCTCTTTTGGCACGGGCCTTCATGTCGGTCAGCTTTCCGATCATCCCGCTGCTCAAACGAGACAGCAGCGGCGAGCTGACTTTATTTCGCCGCAATTTTCGAATCATGACTCCCCGAGATTTTGATGTCTCCCCCTATTTTGAAATCATCAAATATCCTCTGCTCAGCGCCAACGATGTTTCTGATTATCGAAACTTACCCTGGAGCAGTGACGGCAAGGTTTGCAACACCGATGGAGATTGTTTCATCCCGGAAGAGTTTGACACCCTATCCGGCGGAACCCTGGGATTGAGTTCGGCTCGATTGGGTTTGGAGGTTTTGACCAATAAAGTAGGCCAGGCGATGCACCAACCGCCACTGCGGTTAAGCTGGCTCTTTAAAAAAGCCGATCCAAGCTCAACCCATGACAATGAAAATCCCGCAGAAAAAGGAGAGCGATAATGGAAACCCTTTGGTGGATCATTCCCTCCAGTCTGTTTCTCTTCGGTTGGCTGGCCTACCACCAAGCCTCCCGCTATTTATGGATTGGGATTGGCGGTGCCTATCTGCTGCTGGTCGGCGTTTATTATCGGGTTGGGCTGCCCGCTGAATGGAGTGCCGGCGTCTGGAGTATTGCCGGTCTCTACACCCTCTCGGCACTATTGGCCAGCCTGCATCACCTGCGGAAAATCTGCATTACCCGGCCAATCATGACCCGGTTCAGATCGGCTCTGCCGGCGCTCTCAAAAACAGAAAAAGAGGCTCTGGAGGCCGGAACCGTCTGGTGGGATCGGGAGTTATTTAGCGGGCAGCCGAATTGGGATCGGCTGCTGACACTACCAAAGGCCACCTTATCCGCCGAAGAGCAGGCGTTTCTACAGGGTCCGGTCGAGAGACTCTGCCAACGGTTGGACGACTGGCAGATCACCTCCCATCATAAGGATCTGCCGGTGGATGTCTGGGATTATTTAAAAAAAGAGGGGTTTTTCGGGCTGGTCATCGACAGGAAGTTCGGTGGCAGGGGTTTTTCCGCCCAGGGCCACTCGGCCATCGTCGCCAAGATCGCCAGTCGCAGTGTCACCGCTGCGGTAACGGTGATGGTGCCCAACTCCTTGGGACCAGCGGAACTGCTCCACCGCTATGGCACGACGCAACAGCAAGAGTATTATCTACCCCGATTGGCCGATGGCCGTGAGGTGCCCTGTTTCGCCCTGACCGGACCCAATGCCGGGAGTGATGCCGGCTCCATGCCGGACCGGGGCGTTGTTGTGATCAACCCCCTGTTTCAGGGAAAAAAAGAGGTGCTGGGCATTCGGCTAAACTGGAACAAACGCTATATCACCCTGGGTCCGGTTGCCACCTTGTTGGGATTGGCCTTTAAACTCGAAGACCCCGACCATCTGCTGGGTCAAGAGACCGAGGTTGGCATCACCCTGGCTTTAATCCCCACCTCGACAGCCAACATCACCATCGGCAGCCGCCATGATCCCCTGGGCATCCCCTTTCAAAATGGCCCAACTCAGGGAACCGATGTTTTTATTCCAATGGAGTGGATTATCGGTGGCCCCCAACAGGCCGGAAACGGCTGGCGCATGTTGATGGACTGCCTATCCGAGGGACGCGCCATCTCTCTACCGGCCTTGAGCACCGGGGCGGCCAAGACCGTCAGCCGTGTGGTCGGCAACTATGCTCGGATTCGCAAACAGTTCAATCTACCCATCGGTCGTTTTGAAGGGGTTGCGGAGGTTCTCGGCCATATCGCCGGCCAGACCTACCTGATGGAGGCGGCCCGGTCGATGACCGCCCTGGCGGTGGACCTGGGTGAAAAACCGTCGGTCATCTCGGCTCTGACAAAATATCAACTGACGGAGCGAATGCGCCTGGTGGTCAACAACGGAATGGATCTCCTGGGTGGCGCGGCCATCAGTCAGGGACCGAAAAACCTCCTGGCCAGAATTTACCAATCCATTCCCATCGGCATTACCGTCGAGGGAGCCAATATTCTCACCCGTACCCTGATTATCTTTGGTCAGGGTGCGGTCCGAGCCCATCCATTCCTACTCGAAGAGCTTAACGCCCTCTCCGAACCGGAGCCAAAAAAATCTGTCGATGGATTTGATCGGGCCTTTTTCAACCACATCGGTTTTGTCCTGTCGACCACGGCCCGAACATTTTGGCTGGCACTATGCGCAGGTCGGGGAACAACCCCCCCCGGAGATCGGTTTGAGCGTCGCTATTTTCAACAACTCAGTCGCTTATCCGCCGCCTTTGCCCTGGTTTCGGATATCGCCCTGCTCACCTTTGGCGGCAGTTTAAAACGTCGGGAGATGCTCTCCGGTCGTCTGGCCGATGTGCTCAGCCATCTCTATCTGGGATCGGCCATTCTCAAGCAGTATCACGATCAGGGTCGAAAAGAGGCGGATCGAACCCTGGTGAACTGGGGTATGGCCCACAACCTGTTTGGAGCTGAGCAGGGTTTGAGCCAGTTTTTGGCCAACTATCCCTACCGACCCATCGTCTGGGCCTTGAAGGTACTGATCTTTCCCTGGGGCCGAACCTGTACCCCTCCGACAGACAACATGGTTCGCCAGGCGGCCGACCTGCTCCTGGAACCTTCCGAAAGCCGCAACCGCCTGACCGCCGGCATCTTCCTGCCGGACGATCCCAAGGAACCGATGGCCAAACTGGAAGAGGCATTCAGGTTGACCATTCAGACGGTCGAGATGGAGAAAAAATGGGCCGCTCTGGCCAAAGCCAACCCCGGCTTGGATGTGGAGGCGTTGAAAACCCTGGCCATCGAGTCGCAGGTTCTCTCCTCTCTGGAGAGCCGACAACTGGATCTGGCGCACGAACTCTGCGATGAGGTAATCCAGGTGGATGATTTTTCAACCATCCCACCCATCAAGCACCACAACCATTTGGAGGACGCCGCATGAACACGTTCACCAACCGTTCAAAACAGCCGGTCTATGTCGTCGACGGAGTGCGAACGCCCTTTTTGAAAAACCGGGGCCGGGCCAATCCGTTCAGTGCCACCGATCTGGCCGTTGCCGCCGGGCGTCCCCTGTTACTGCGCCAGCCCTTTGAGGCGGCCGCTCTGGACGAGGTGATTCTCGGTTGTGTGATTCCAGCCCCGGACGAAGTAAACATCGCCCGAATCGCCGCCCTGCGTCTGGGGTGCCAACCCCAGACCCCGGCCTGGACCGTTCAACGCAACTGTGCGTCGGGCATGCAAGCGTTGGATACCGCCGTACGCAACATTCAAGGTGGACATGCCGGTCTGATCCTGGCGGGCGGAGTGGAGGCCATGAGTCGGGCGCCGTTGCAGTGGCGACCGGAGCTGGTCGAATGGATGGCCAACTGGAGCTCAGCCCGTGGTTTGAAAGAAAAAATCCTGGTTTTATCAAAGCTCTCACCTCGATATTTCCGCCCGGTCATCACCTTGCTCAAAGGCTTGACTGATCCGACGATTGGCCTCTCCATGGGCCAGACGGCTGAAGAGTTGGCCTATCGGTTCAACATCTCCCGCCAGGAGATGGATCAATTGGCCGTCAGCAGCCATCAGCGCCTGGCGGCAGCCCAGATGGAAAACCAATTTGAAGAGGAGATCACACCGCTCTTCTTTGCTCACGGGCCGGCCATCAAAAATGATCAGGGGCTGCATCCCCAAAGCCGGATGGAGAGTCTGGCCAAACTCAAACCGGTTTTCGACCGACCCACCGGACTGCTGACCGCCGGAAACAGCGCCCAGATTACCGATGGAGCCTGTTGGCTGATTTTGGCCGACGAGGAGAACGTCAAACGCTGGAATCTCTCGCCGTTGGGAACCATCACTCCGGCAGCCTGGGCCGGATTGGACCCGACGCAAATGGGGCTGGGTCCGGCGCATGCGATTCATCAACTGTTGAGTGACCATGATCTTCCCCTGGATCAGATTGACTATTGGGAGATCAACGAGGCGTTCGCCGCCCAGGTCATCGCCTGTACCGCCGCCATGGCCAGCCCGGAATATTGCCGGCAGACCCTGAAGAAACCGGATCAGCCCTGGGGCCAAATACCGGCAGACCGGCTCAATATCGACGGCGGCGCCATCAGCATCGGTCACCCGGTCGGGGCCAGCGGTGCCCGAATCGTTTTACACCTGCTGCATCTGCTGCGCCGAAACCGTGGCAAACGAGGGGTAGCGGCCCTCTGCATCGGCGGCGGGCAGGGAGGGGCCTTGTTGGCCGAATCCGTTTAGTGGAAGGAGAGCGTCATGAGCTATCTAACAACAGAAAACAACAAACCCTATAAAGGCCGCCATTGGTGTGTGACGGTGGATACGACTCAGATTGCCTGGGTAACCCTGGATATGGCCGATCACAGCTCCAACCTGCTCAACGAATCGGTATTGGATGAGCTTGATGCGCTGCTGCCGATCTTGGAACAGCTCAAACCCAGAGGCGCCGTCTTTCGCTCTGGGAAAAAATCCGGATTCATCGCCGGGGCCGATATCCGCGAGTTCAACCAGTTTAAAAGTTACGCCGAAGCCCGTCACCGGATCCGATCCGTTCTGCCCGTTTTTCGACGGCTCGAAGAGCTGCCTTTTCCGACCGTGGCGCAGATCAGCGGATATTGTCTGGGTGGCGGGCTGGAGTTGGCTCTGTGCTGCCGCTATCGGGTTGCCGAAGAGAGTGACCGGACCAGGCTGGGGCTGCCGGAGGTCAAGTTGGGCATTCATCCCGGTTTTGGCGGCACCGTCCGTCTGCCTCGCCTGATCGGCGATCTGCCCGCGTTGGAATTAATCCTGACCGGCAAAACCCTCTCAGCCAGACAGGCGAAAAAATGTGGACTGGTCGATTGGACGGTTCCAAGCCGACACCTCAACCGTACCGTCATCGCCCTGATAGATCGGCACCCGGTTCCCCATAGGCCGAGCCTGTTGGCGCGTCTGCCCGGTTGGGCCGGTTTCCGGCCCCTTCTCGGCCCTCTTCTCGAAAAAAAATTAACCCGAAAAGCCCCCCTTGAGCACTATCCGGCTCCCCACGCCGTTCTGGATCTGTGGCGACACGGAGCCAACCTGTCCAAAACCGATCGACTGCAAGCGGAAGTGAACTCCATCGCCAGACTCTTTACCGGAGCAACGGCGCAAAACCTGATTCGACTGTTTCTCCTGGGCGAACGGATGAAAGGATTGGGTAAAGGGATCGAGACCTCTATCAAACACATCCACGTGATCGGAGCCGGCGTGATGGGCGGTGATATCGCCGCCTGGTGTGCCTGGAAGGGTCTGCGCGTGACTCTGGAAGACGCACAGGAACAGAGCATCTCAAATGCTCTCCAACGGGCCGACGCCTTATTCAACAAAAAAAGCCGTGACCGCCGTTTGGTTCAGGCGGCCATGGATCGTCTGATACCGGATCAAAAAGGCTATGGCATGGCCAAGGCGGACGTGGTTATCGAAGCCATTTTTGAAAACCTCAAAGCCAAACAAACGTTGCTCCAGCAGGTTGAACCGTGTTTAAAAAAAGGGGCGATTCTCGCCACAAACACCTCCAGTATCTGTCTGGAGGAGATGGCCACGGTTCTTCAAGAGCCGGGCCGATTTGTCGGCATCCATTTTTTCAATCCGGTCGCCTATATGCCCCTCATCGAAATTGTTCGGGGCCGGGAGACCAGTGAACAATCGGTACGGTTGGGATGCGCCTTTGCCACCACCATCGGTCGCACGCCGTTACCGGTCAAGAGCGGTCCGGGCTTTTTGATCAATCGACTGCTGATGCCCTACCTCTCCGAAGGGATTCGATTGGTCGCGGAAGGGATCTCGGCCAAAGAGGTTGACCGGGCCGCCAAAGGGTTTGGCATGCCCATGGGGCCGTTGACACTGGCGGATATGGTTGGCTTGGATATCTGTCTTTCCGTCTCCAACATTCTCCACAATGTCGGCACCAAACAGAGCACATCCCTATTAAAACAACAGGTCGATCAAGGATATCTGGGCAAAAAAACAGGCCGGGGATTTTATGAGTATACCAAGGGAAAACAGGGAAAACCGGCCTTTGGTCAACAAAACAAACGACCAGCCGACACCTCACAACGAATAGTTGGTGCCCTGCTCAACGAAACGGTCGCCGCCTTGACCGCCGGGGTGGTCGAAGATACCGATCTGTTGGATGCCGGAGTGGTATTCGGCACCGGTTTTTCACCATTTCGAGGCGGGCCAATCCGTTACATCGCCACCGATGGCAAAGAAAAGTGGATTGAAACCCTTGAAAAATTGGAAAAAATACACGGACCACGGTTTACCCCGCATCCGGGATGGAGAAATTTACAACTGCCCGACCTGCCGGTTATCGAGGAGAAAAACCATGCGCAAAAAAACGGTCAACATCACATCTCCCTGGCGGGTTCACACCCTACCGGAGTTGTTCCAGGAACGTATTAGAACCTCCCCGGATGGGTTGGCCTACCGTTGGTTTGACCCAACCTCGGCGACCTGGAAGTCGGCAACCTGGTCGAAAATGGAGCAACGGGTTGGCTGTTGGCAAAAAGGGCTGGAAAAAGAGGGATTGAAACCGGGGGACCGGGTGGCAATTTTGCTGGACAACAGCCCGGATTGGGTAGCCTTTGACCAGGCGGCCCTGGGTCTGGGCCTGGTGGTCGTCCCCCTCTATATGAATGACAACAGCCAAAATATTGTTCACATCCTGAAAGACTCTGAAGCCAGCTTTTTATTGGTCAAAGAGCAGCAGACCTGGCAACAACTCGCCACCTATGCCGAGCAACTGCCCCGCTTGAAGCGGGTCATCTGTCTGCTCCGGCAACCACAGCCGCGGTCAGCCATCGAGGAAGCCGTTCCAGTCGAGTCGATTGAGAACTGGCTGCCGAAAACAAGCGTTCCCTTACGCCTTGGCCAAGGGGACGCCGATGACCTGGCGACCATCATCTACACCTCCGGCACCACCGGCCCGCCAAAAGGGGTGATGCTAAGCCACAAAAACATTCTCTCCAACTGCTATGGGGCCTTGCAACTGTTACCCGCCTATCTGGAAGATCAATTTTTGTCGTTTCTCCCCCTCTCTCACGCTTTGGAACGGACCGCCGGTTATTATCTGCCGATGATGGCCGGCTCCACCGTCGCCTTTGCCCGCTCCATCGCCGAGTTGGCCGAGGATCTGATCCAGATCAAACCGACCATCCTCATCTCCGTACCCAGGATTTACGAACGCATTCTGCTTCAGGCCAAGCAGAAACAGCTCTTGGCCTCACCGGTCAGCCGATGGCTGTTTGAGCTGACTTTGAATATTGGCTGGCATCGCTTTCTATACAAACAAAAAAAAGCCCCCTGGAGAGCCGGCCTGATGCTCTGGCCCCTGTTGGACGGCCTCATCGCCAGCCGGGTGCGGGGAAAATTGGGTGGCAACCTGCGCGCGGCGGTTTGTGGCGGTGCTCATCTCTCTCAGGAGGTCGCCCGTTTTTTTATCGGTTTGGGTATTCCGGTGGTTCAGGGCTACGGCTTGACCGAATCATCCCCCATTATCAGCGTCAACCCCTTACAAAAAAACGCCCCGGAGACCGTCGGCTGCCCCCTACCCGGCCTTGAAACCAAAATTGGTGCCGATCAGGAACTCTTGGTCAGAGGGCCTACGGTCATGCTGGGATACTGGAACAACCCCCAGGCCACCCGGCAAGTTATCGATAGCAAAGGCTGGCTGCATACCGGTGATCAGGCCCGAATCAGCGACAACCATATCCGACTGACAGGCCGTCTGAAGGAGTTGATCGTCCTGGCCAACGGGCGCAAGATTCCGCCCTGTGATCTGGAGTCGGCCCTGACTTTGGACCCCCTGTTTGAGCAGGTTTTGATCATCGGCGAAAACGCCCCCTATCTCTCAGCCCTGGCCGTGCTCGACCCCAAACAGTGGTTGGCCCTGGCCCGACAGGAAGATCTGGACCCGCAACTCCTCCAAACCCCCTCCAGTCGGTCCGACCCCAAACTCCAGCGACTTCTTTTGCAGCGGGCGGCCCAACTGTTGAGCCAGTTTCCCGGCTTTGCCAAGGTGAGAAAAATCTCAGTCAGCCTGGAACCCTGGACAGTGGAAAATGGCCTGATGACCCCGACGTTAAAACTTAAAAGAGGGCTGATATTGAAATATTTTGCCCCACAGATCCAGGAGATGTACCGGGATCATCCGATTTTCCCAGGCAAAGCCTGATCCAGCCCTTCCGGCTCGGTCTTTACCTGGAACGGCGTCGGGGTGGAGATGATGTGCAGATCGCGTTGAGGAAAGGGAATCCCGATCTTATGCTCAGCGAAGGCCCGATTGATGGCCGTGTTGAGACGATCCATGACATCTCGACGGATTACCGGATCATTGAGAAAAAACCGCAGTTCAAAATCCAGGGAGCTTTCACCATGATTGAGAAACAGGGCCTTGGAAGGAGGCTCTTTCAGTACATCCGGGTCAGCCTCCGCCACACCGAGCAGAATGGAGCGGACCAGTTCGACATCACTGCCGTAAGCGACACCGATACAGACCCGTTGACGAATGACCGAATCGCTCAAAGTCCAGTTGATCACCTCCTTGGAGATCAAATCTTTATTGGGAACCAGAATTTCCAACCGATCCCGGCTCAAGACCGTCGTTGAACGAATGTTGACCTGGGTGACCTGACCGTAGATGTCGGCTCCGATGCTGACCATATCTCCGACTCGAATGGGTCGCTCGATCAGCAGAATGATACCACTGACGAAATTGGCGACAATCTCTTGCAGGCCAAAGCCCAAACCGACGCTCATGGCCGCCACCACCCAGCCCACCTTGCTCAGATCAACCTGAAGAACCGAAGTGACCCAAACCGCTCCGATGAGGAAGATCAGGTAACGGGAGATGGTGACAATGGCATAGCGCAGGCCGTCGTCAAAGGTAAAGAACGGGAACAAAATCGCCTCATACAAGCCGACCAGATGGCGTAACAGCCAAAAACTGAGAAAAACAATGAGCAAGGAAACCAGAAAGTCCGCCGCCGTGACAAATCCGACCTGCCCCTCTGGATTGGTGGTCTGGAAGAGGGTAACCTCAGTCAGGGTTTTCAAGGCACTTTCGTTCAACCCCCAGAACCGGGCCACCAGATAGAGACCGAGCAGAGCCAGGAACAGCCGCCAGATCTTTAACAGATAGGCCATCAGGTAGTGATGGCGGTCGCGACCGGTTCTCACGGCTGAAACCCTGTTTTGGCGAACCACCGACCATTTGCGCAGAGCCAGACCAGAGGCACGATTGAGGGAGAAAAGCACCAGAATGGTCACCAGGCTCCACAAGCCGTTAACCGCCAGATAACGGGCGCCAAAATGGTACCCGGCCCCGTCCATCACGAAAATAGCCGTCATGAAGAGTGCCAACAGGCGGCTGACCACCGCCCAATATTTCTCCGACTTGCTGGGACCGGCATCCGGCAACAGGCTGGATGAAAAAATCTGTTTGATCAAGGCGGAGCCGGGGCGAATCATAAAATAGAGAGCCAACCCCACGCCAATCTCAAACAGCAGATAGCCGATACGTGGGAACGCCTCAAAAAAGAACGGCTCTTTTTGAAAAATGATCCATGGAACCAAACAGGCCAGATAGGTGATCAGGATCAATCGGATGGAAAGCAGATACTGACGGGCCACCCCTTGGGAGACGCCAAACAGGGAGACCGCCACCCCCTGGGTGGCGAAAAAGGAGCGGGAGGAGAGCCAGCCAAACAAAAAAACAGCAAAATAGATCAACAATGTGCTCAAAATCGGCCCCAATGAAGCGGGCAGATCCAAAGTGGCGATCAGCGGGGCCGCCAGCAACAAAAACACCGGGTTGAGCAGTGAGCCGGCAATCCAAGCCAACAAAATCGGCATTCGGCCATGATTGCCCAGCCGTTGCTCCCGGCCTTTTCTGCTCTGCTCCCGAACAAACCCATAGAGCCGTTTACGGAGGATGTAGAAGGTGGTCGGCAGGAGCAAAAAGAGGAAAACACCGTAGAAAATCGCCGTCCAACTCCGCAAAATTTGAGCGATTCCGTCGATGGTCTCAATGGACAGAACCTGTTTCCACCAGTTCCAAAGGGAGTTGGTTCGAGTCTGTCCGCCGATCTCCGAGAGAAGCTGCTTGAACATGGGCAGCCCCAGAGGCGCTTCATCTTGAATCCAAAAAACCCGTGAGAGCACAAACCGCTCCAATTCACTCAAGGCCTCCGCCCGTTCCATGGGCAGCAACACCAGACGTTGCCCTTCGATGACCATATCCAGAATCAGATGTTTTTCCTCCCGGAGCAATCGACGCCGCTGATCCAGAAGCGATGTCGCCCGAGCCTCGAACTCCCGTTTTTCCCGGCCTTTCAGTTGTGCAAGCGGTTGTTCGACCGCCAGCAGCCATTCATCACGCAACCCCATCAACTGGCTATCCAACTCGACCCTTCGACTTTGATAGATCTGCTGTTGGCTCTGGAACGTCGATCCCACCACTCCGTTCAACTCCAACCGACGCTGGCTGACCCGACGAAAAGCGGTTTTCAAAATTTCTGCAGCCGGACCGCTGGAACCGACCTGACTGACCAGATTTTGCAGATTTTTCAGATCATCCTTCTCCCGATCAAGCTGCTTTTCCTGCTGTGAGATATGACTCAACAGATTGGTTTTGGCCTGATTGAGATCGGCGATATTGTTTTGCAGTTGGGCCACCTCACTCTCCCATAACGCCAGAAGTCGTTCATGGGGTGTGGTCGCGCTCTCCACGGCTTTCTGCTTTTTGACCAACAGCTCCTCCGATTGTTTCAGAGCCTGTTCCTGGCTTTTCTCCAAAGCCTCCTGGTAGAGGGATTGTCGGGCCTCCAGCCCTTCAAAGCGTTTCCTGGCCAACTCCAGGGCCAACTCCCGCAGCGGAGCGGCAATTTTTTCATCCTCCTGAACCCGCTCCCATTGAGCGGTCAAGGAGTCGGCAACCTGAGAATCCAAACGCAGGTTGGCGATCTGCAACTCAATCAATCGTCGCTCACCACCCTGAACCGTCCCTTCCAGTTCCTTTAATTTTTTAATCGCCTCCCCGGCATTCTGCTGCCGTTCTTTGGCCGTTGCAAGCTGCTGGGGTATTTGTTGAATCATCGCGGAACGCTGTTCAAACGCCTCTTTGATAGCCTCCACTTCGTCACTACTCTGGGCGAGGCTGGCCTTGATGCTTTCAAACTCTTCGATAGTCGGGGTTTTGGGAGGCAGGGAATGTTTTTGGGCTTTTTCGTTGGCAAGGGCTTGAGTCAGCTCTTTTTCCCGTTTGGATTGATTTTTTTTATTCTCTTCCAACTGTCGGACCTGGGTCAAGATCTGCACCAACTCGCTGAGCAGTTCCAGCCGTTTGCTCAGCAGGGAACGCCGCCGACCCTCAACCCCCTCTTTGGGCAGATCCGAGGCAAGCCCCTCCAGTTGGGTCTCAATCTTGGTTTTTTCTTCCAGAACCTGCTCTAAGGTGAGATTTTCCTGCTTCCAAGGGGAGGGAGGGGCGGCCACGACCTCCTTTTCCGGCCCGGCAACGCCAATGGAACAAGGAGTCAGAGAGAAAAACAGGATGGAAAGAAAAAAAACAGTGGAAAAAAGACGAGAATAGATCATGCACATACCCCAACGGTAAAACCTTTTCAGACCAAAATTAGAATCAACCCGCCCAGCAACAGGCGATAGATCACGAAAGGTGTCATGTTTCGAGATTTAAGCCAGGCCAGAAGCCAATGAATAACCAAGAAGGCCGAAACCATGGAGATCAAAAAACCCACCCCCATCACCCCCCACTCCCGAGCGGTCGGCTGACTCTGAAAAAATTCGGATAGTTCCAAGCCACCGGCTAAAAGCCCGACTGGAATAGCCATGAGAAAAGAGAAGCGGGCCGCCGTTTCCCGATCAAATCCCAACAGCAACCCCGCGGTCATGGTTACCCCCGAACGTGACGCACCGGGGATCAAGGCCAACGCCTGTCCGACACCGATAAACACCGCATCCCGCCAGTTCAATCCGCCAATCCCCCGCTCACGGCGACCGTTGCGGTCAGCGTACCAAAGCAGCAGACCAAAGAGAATCGAGGCGGCGGCGATCACCACCGGGTCGCGGCCCAGAGTCGAGACGGTCTCTTTGAACAGCAGGCCGAACAGACCCACCGGAATGGTCGCCAGCCCCACCGCCCAGGCCAGATGACCGTCCGAATTATCTGCCAGCCCACCAGGCCGCAGAGAACGAAAAAAACCCAACACCAGCGCCCACACCTCTTTGCGGAAATAATACAACACCGCAACCAGAGTGCCGGTGTTCACCGCCACATCGAAGGCTAGCCCCTGATCCTGCCAACCAAACAGGTGGGGCATGAGCACCAGATGACCGGAAGAGCTGATGGGCAGAAATTCGGTCAACCCCTGCACCAACCCCAAAACAACAGCCTGCAACCAATCCATGAAATATCCTGCTCCCGGTCAGAAAAACAGAGAAAAGAGAGCGCCCCCGCACCTAATAGTGCATGGTGCTGACGGCCTGATAGATGGGAGAAAAAACCGAAAGAATGATCCAGGCCAAGAGCAACCCCATGGTCAAGGTCAAAACCGGTTCGATCATGGATTGCAGTCGAGTCACACTCTCCCGCACCTCCCGATCCAAGAAATAACTGGCGTTCATCAGGGCTGCCGAGAGTTGCCCCCCCTCCTCTCCGGCTTCGATCAGACGGGGCAGAGGCGGCGGAAACACACCGGATTCGCGAAAGGCAGAGCTGATAGAGAGACCGTGGGAAACCTGGGCGACGACACTCTGCATGCGATTGAGAACCTCTTGGTTATCGCTTAACCGGCCATTGAGTTCGATGGCTTCGAGAACCGGCACGCCGGAACGATACATCAAGGCAAAGTTGGCGGTAAACCGGACCAGAAATATTTTGTAGATCAAGGGGCCGAAAAACCAGATCTTGAGTTTAAAACGGTCAACCAACAAATGAACGGCGGGGCTGACTCGACTAGCAAGCCGCACCCCGACAAACAGCCCCACGGGCAAGACCAAAAACATCCACCACCAATGAACCAGAAAGTGAGAGAAAAAAAGCAGTGCCTGGGTATAAAAAGGTATTTCCTCACCGACCTTGGAGAGAAAGCTCATCAGTTGCGGCACCACATAGACCATCATGAAAAAGCCGACGCCAAAGATGACCAGACCGGTAAAGGCCGGATAGCGCAAGGCCTGTTTTGCCTGGGATTCCAGCTCATCCTCCCATTTCAGGTTGGCCCCCAGGCCTTGAAACACCTCGACCATTTTCCCGGTCCGCTCGCCGACCCGAACCAGGCTGGAGATAAACGGGGGAAAAACCGCCGAGTAGGATTCCAAAGCATCGGAGAAGTTTTTGCCATTTTGGATATCGACCAAAATCGTCGTCATCACCTCACGAAATCGGGGAGAGTCGATACTCTCTCGCACCCCTTCCAAAGCGGTGGGAATGGAGTTGCCCGCCGAGAGCATCTGCTCCATATAAAGGCAAAATAAAATCAACACTTTACGATCGACCTTCTTTTGAAACAGCGACCGAAACACAGAGAGAGAACGGTCTTTCTCCAGTTGTTGGCTGATGAGCAGCAAATTCAGGTGGGAAAGTCGCAACTCCAGATCCCGTTCATTCTCCGCCTCAATCCATCCGCTACGGATGGAGCCGTGGGGGTCGGAAGCTTTATAGTGATAGTGTGGCATGGCAGGCTCCTATTCCCGACGCTGCTGGGCGCCCAAATCCAACACCCGCCCCAGCTCATCCAAGGTTGTCTCCCCAGCCAAGACCCAGCCGAACCCATCCTCGACCATGGAGCGAAATCCCCGAGCCTGGGCCAACGCCCTGAAATCGGTCAGGGTGGCACTTTTGGCGACCAGATCATCAAACTCCTCATCCACCTGCAGAATCTCCATCAACGGAAACCGTCCGACATAGCCGGTCTGAAAACAGCCGTCGCAGCCGACCGGCTGGTAGAGCGGCGGTAACCCGGCCAGAGGCCGGCCCAAAATCCGGGCATCGGCCTCGGTCGGATCGATGGCCTGGCGGCAACTGCGGCAGAGACGACGGACCAGTCGTTGAGACAAAATACTGTTGATGTTGCCGGTGATAAAATCACTGGAGGCGCCCAGGTTCATCAGTCTGGGAATGGCACCAAGGGTGGAGTTGGCGTGCAGGGTGGTAAAAACCAGATGGCCGGTCATGGCCGCCTGCAATGCCATATTGGCGGTCTCCTTGTCGTGGACCTCGCCAACCAGGATGATGTCGGGATCTTGCCAGAGCAGCGCCCGGATTCCGGTCGCATAATCCAGACCCGCCTCCGGATTGACCGAGGTTTGCAAAATGGTCGGCACCGGATATTCCACCGGGTCTTCCATGGTCATGATGTTGACCCCCTCGTCATTCAGATGATTGAGCATGGAATAGAGGGTAGTGGTTTTTCCGCTTCCGGTCGGACCGGTTACCAATATCAAACCACCGGGCCGCTGCAACAGATTCTGCACACCCTGCAGGTTGTAGTCGGAAAGGCCGATCTCCTCCAGCGAACGAATCTCCTGACTCAAATCCAACAGGCGCAACACAATGTTTTCACCGTTGATGGTGGGCTGGATGGAGATTCTAAAATTGACTTTTTGACCCAAATGGGGAAAAGAGATATGTCCGGTCTGGGGAATCCGGGTTTCGGCAATGTTCATCTCCCCCATCACTTTCAATCGAACCACCAAGCTGGAGAGAAGTTTTTTGGGTACGCTGTAAATCTGGTGCAGAATGCCATCGACCCGATAGCGAATCCGAATGAACCCGGCGGTCGGGCCGATGTGAACGTCCGAAGCACCACGTTTGACCGCATCGTTGAGCAGAGCGTTGACCAGACGCACCATGGGATGGCTGAAGGTCTCGTTGGAAAACTCTGAGAGTCTGTCCAACGAGATTTCGCCGGTCTCCAACTCCTGCAACACCCCCTCCACCGAGAGTGTATCGTCATACAATCGATCGATCGCTACGGCGATCGCCCGTTCTCCAGCCAGCAGGGGCTTGATCTGCACCCCGGCATCCTGTCTGGCCAGGAGCAGATCCAACGCCGCCACATTCATGGGATTGGACATGGCCACGGTCAGGATTTTTTTCTCGGCATCATACAAAAGCGGCAAGACCAGATGCCGTTGGGCAAAGGATTTGGTCACCCGAGAGAGGGCCTCCGGTTGGGGCAACACTTCGGTCAAATCCACACTCTCATGATGAAGCAGTCCAGCCAGCGCCTCCCGTACCGCCGATTCACTGACCATCCCCAGATCGATGAGGACCATTCCCAGCGTGCGGTCGCTGCCCTTTTGCTCGGTCAGGGCGGTTTGCAGTTGATCCGAGGTCAACAATTTTTTCTCGATCAGGGCATCGCCCAGACGGCGGATCGGTTTTTTAGGAGGTTGTTCGGCAATCGGCGAGGATTTCAGCGTTTTTTGAAAGGGTGTTTTTAATTTGGCAAACCCCTGAAAACGAGTGCGGGATCGATATTGCAACTCTTCCGGGCAGCCGTAGTGATTCTCCGGTGGACGTCGCAAAAGCAGTTGTCCGTACAGCAACTCCGATCCGCCCCTCTCCTCCCCCGACTGAATGCCGATCTTCCGGGATAGGTCGGCCAGATCGACACGTTGAAAGCGGACTCCCTCAACAACCGACTCGGCCTGCGGGACAAACTCCGACAGCCTCTCTGGAGTGACCAAAAAAACCTCCAACAGATGATCAGCTCCCATCAGCCGCAAGCTTAACAGATAGCTGCGGGTTCGGTAGATTTCCTGGCGAATGGCCTCAAACAGCCCTTGACCGGTTTCAGTCGGCAGGGGAATCTTGCGACTGATATGGGTCCGTCCTCTTTGAAAAAAGGTCAGGCGGATTCCGTCACTGTGCAGGGTAACCAACAAGGTGTGTTCGGTCTGGGTCGAAATTTCACGCAAAAGATCCCGACTCATGAGTTGCAAAGACCAGATGCCGAAAACCGGCGCTTTCCGGGTTTGCAGTCGGCTCATCCAAGGGGCAACCAACTCCGGGTTGATCAATCCAGAAAAAAGAATATTCTCCTTTTTATCCGCCCCTTGCCCTTGGGAGACAGCCCGACGGTAGGGGGTATCGAAAAAGATGTGACCCAATCGTCGATTTAACACCTGACGGCGGTTTTCTCCCCGTAAAGGTGGAATGCTCTCGCTGCGCAACTCCTCTTCCACCACGTCCACCAGAACAAAGATCGGGGATTGATCCATCCCCTTCTGATCCAAATCCGATTCAAATCGAAGCCACCCCTCCGGGCTGTGATCATAACGCCCCTGACGCTCGAACTCACCCCCCGACCGCCACCGATAGAGCTGCAACCCCTGCCCAGACAGCAACATCAGGCGGGATTCCTGCCGTCGCGCCGGCAAAAAAGAGCGGGGATTTTTAAAAAAGGCGGAAAAGTTAAGCATTGCGGCTCAATCCCAAGAATAATGAAGGTGAATCAAACGGTTGCACCGTTTACCCATGGCCATTCTGCAACAGGCTCCCAGGTTCAAGTCCGAACACTCTACCATGGTATGGCTTCATTTGAAACGCACCGCACCATCACCCGGATTCGATGCAGCGGATAAAGGAGGCTTCCAGGCTCTCAGCCGGATAGAGATCCCGACACCCTTTCGGAGAGCCGATAAAGTGGACTCTTCCCTGATGAATGATCGCCATCCGGTCGCACAACTCTTCGACATCGGGCAAAAGATGGGTACTAAAAAAAAGGCTGGTGCCGGCCTCTTTCAATCGCATCAGATGGCGTTTGAAGAGAACCCGCGCCTTGGGGTCCAGGCCACTCATGGGTTCGTCCAGAATCAATAACGGTTTACCGCTGAGCAGACAGCCGGACAGCCCCAGTTTTTGGGTCATGCCTTTGGAGAATGTGCGCACGGATTGAGAAAGAACCCGAGAGTCCAGATCCAACTGCTGAAATAAATTCAGCAGCTGTTCCTCATCGTAGGGATGTTGGTGGAGTTTCATCATATATTTGATAAAATCCCGACCACTGAGAAAGTGAGGTGGATTAAATCGTTCCGGCAGGTAGGCCAAAGGCTGGCGGGCCTTGGTCAGTCGGTGGGAACAACCGAATATCTCGATCTCTCCCCCGTCCAACTCGATAAAGTCCAACATGGCCTTGATCAACGTCGTCTTACCCTGGCCGTTAGCACCGACAAAAGCAAAAAACTCCCCTTTATCTACGGAAAAATCGACCCCGCTCAACACCCGCTTGTCGGCAAAGCTTTTCTCAACGTTTCGGAAGCAAATCGCCTGTTCGACCATGATTATTCAACCGTCTGTCGTTTCTTAAAAAAAAAGCCGTCCGATTTACAAAAACCCACCAAAGGCGGGTTTTTGTAAATCGGACGACAAAAAGGCGAACAAAGGTGTTTACACTCAATGGAGGCAAGATTTTATGCCTCGCAGCTGACGGACCAAAAGATATGCCGGTTATTGTTGATGGACTCCTAAAACAGATAAACGGCACCACAGTTGGTCGCTTGACTGGTAACAGCCCAGGCCGTCGGAGGAATGGTCTTGCCGTTGGCGGTTTTAGAGGCGGCGGCCGGGGTCATGACATCGCCGCCCTCCGACAGGGCGTTGGCCGCACAAATATCACTCAGGCCCGAAGCGTTGGAGAGAAAAAGATCGGCCACCCGAATGGAACCGTTACCGGGATCTCCATCGTCGGATTTTCGATCAATCTCTGCGATGATCTCGACAGGGATGGCGTTGCCGGTCCATAACTGGTTGCTCAAGGCAATATCGGTGGAGGTATCCCGGCCACTTTGTTGGTTGGAGTAGACAAAAACCATCGTTCCGTTGAAGGCGTTGCTCATGCAGGTGGTGGTCGGACAGGACCAGAGCGCCAGATCTTCATCGGTGTTATTAAAGGAGCCAACCAGGGGTTTGCCGTCAAAATTACCAGAGAGATAGCCGGCCTTGGCCAGATGTTTCCAGACATAGGCGATCTCGGCCCCCCGGTTGACGCCGTTTAGTTCGGCCAGTTCCGAGTCGGTTCCGGTTCGAACCAACTCATAGCCGACCCGGCGATTTCCGTCACCATTTTCAGTGGTCAAGCCCGGAATGTTGCTGCTGGCCACCGAATAATCTCCCGGCAAAGCCCGATATCGATCTGAAAATCCGAGAATAGCCGCCTTGATGGCGTTGCCTTGATCCACCACATTATGGGTGCGGGCGCTCTGGATCATCTCCTGTCCCTTGAGCACTCCGCCTAAAAGCAGACCGATGATGACCACGACAATGGCAATTTCAATGAGGGTAAACCCACTCTGCTGCGCCTTATTAAACCCCATAATCCCTGCTCCACCTCTAAAAACATTTAATAAAGAATGATTTTCTCACCCTGAACAGCAAAACTCAAACAAAAAAATCCAGGATAAACAGCCCGAGGCTATTTTCCCAGACCCAGAACGGTTTTACGTTCCAACTCCTGCAACCGTTCATTGAGCAGATGCCGCTCGTGCACGGAGGTCACCTCACCGTGGCTCAACAGGCCACCGATAAAAATCCGCGCCAATTCTAACTCGCCCATATCCTCCAAAATAGTCAGGGGCATCTGTCGAACCCACGCCGGGACATCGGCTCCGGTGGCATGTTGCGATAATGCCTGGGCATAGTGAAGAGCCAGGGGCAGATCGTGCAGGCGGTGTTTGGCCAAGATGGCCACATGGCCCAACCAGGGCCACTGACGATTGGGATCTTTTAAAAATTGCCGATAGACAAAGGCGGACAAAATCCGCTGGGTCTCCGGCTTGGGAATATCGGCATAAAACCGGCTGGCCGCCAACAGCGGATAGCTGCTTTTGGGGTCCAACTCCAAGATCAGGTTCAGCCATTGTTCCAACCGATCGGGGTCTAAATCTTGAAACGAAAGACTGACTCCCGATTGATAATCAAAGGCCTGCAACCAGAGCATCAACACCTTGGCCAGAGTGACAGGCTCGGCGAAGGCGGCCATTTGGTAGAGTCCCGAAGCAGCGGGTTGTGGTAATGATCGAGCATGGGCCATGGGAGTCGGTTGGGCGGCATGAAAAACCAATTGAGCCAGCAAAGCCACCGCCATCAAGGCAAAGACCCCACGGGGGACGCAGGAGAAGGAACGCACCCGACCCGACAGAAAACGCCCCCCTTTCATCAGAGGTTTTTCCGATACAGATCAATCAGGGCCGCCGCCGAAAGAAAAAGCAGATAGAGCAGCCCCTGCCCCAAGACAAAACCGACGTCAGACCAACTTCCCGTCTCGTAGACCAGCCAGGAGGAACAGGTAAACCGATCCAGATCGGGAAGAAAAAAGGCCAAGCCCAAGAGCATTTGATTAATGGCCCAGATAAACGTCTCCTGTTGAGGCAAAATCGGCCCCTGCCCGACCAAAATCAGGGTGGTCATCACCCGTGACAACAGATAGACGGCCAACACCGTAAAAAAGGCCCCGGTGACCTGATTAAACGTAAACAGACTCAGCAGACTCAGGGCGACAATGATCAGTAGTTCGAGAAAAAAAGAGAGTCCCCATAGAGCCACCTGAAGAGGTGCGGCATAAAAAAGCAGCGTGGCGGCAAACAGCAGGGCCACCATCAGCGCGATCAGACAAAACCCCGCCAAACGACCAAAATAATAGTGGCTGCGCGGCACAGGCAGGGACAAGATCAACTCCAACCCTTTATCGCTAAACGTCCGCACCTGAGCGTTCAAGACAAACAGGGTCAAAACCAAAACGCCGGTCAAACGCAAATAGGAACCCAGAATAGCCGCTTGAATCTGCTCCCCTTCGGTGACCGACAGGCTGCCGGCAAAGGCGGCCAACAGCACACCGAACAACAACAGGCCCAGCACCAAGGGCATCAATCGGGTTTTCACCCCCTCCAGAGCCGTAATCCAGGCGATGGTGGTCAGATCCTGCACGATTGAACGGGTTTTAGCAGACACGGCAAAACTTTCGGTCAATGACGACAACGATAACTAGTACAGCCCGGCATGAATAGTTCATCATTTATGCCTTCAACGGCTTTCCTTCATAAGTCCACTTGAAAGGTTTTGCCAGTGTTACATTGAAATAATCGATAAAATTCAGAATCCTTTTCCGAAGATCTGTTTCCGATGTAAAGCTTCCTCTTTTCAATAGCCGGCGACTCAAAATACTGAACCATATTTCCACCTGATTCATCCACGATGTGTGCTTCGGTGTAAATAGAAAACGAATCCGGTGGGTTGTGGC
>JADFYU010000029.1 GCA_015232865.1 Magnetococcales bacterium | reverse complement strand
TGGACCATGCGGGCCACGTTGAACGGAATGAGTGGAAAAAGAAAATCGCCGATTACATATTGAGCGCCTAAAATCAGACCAAATAAAATTTGACCGACAAAAAGACCGATGGCGGCGATAAAATAGAGCTTAGCTACGGATTGGGATTGATATTTCATGTCAAATCTTCCTCTATCCCTCAATGTTGGGTGGCCAGTTGGCATCGTCAATTTCGTCGGTCCATTTCAAAAAGGCGACAATGGCGTCCAACTCCTCTTCGGTCAGGTTGAATTGAGGCATCTGCCGACGACCCTCCACTTCGGTCGGTTGGGATTTGATCCACTCTTTGATGAAGTCCGGTCCCCGCCGCGCATAGACGTTACCCAGTTCGGGAGCAAAATAGGCCCCTTCTCCCATGATGGTGTGGCAGCCCACGCAGTTGTTGACCTCCCAGACCCGTTTGCCCAGTGCCACCTGAGGGGTGATGTTTTCTCGGTGGTCCCGCTTGGGCAGCTTGTTCGTGGTGTCGAATGTCAAACCGACCAGGACAAGGAAGAAAAAGACAGATCCTCCGTAGAACATGTTTCGTGCAGAGTTCTTTGTGAACTTGCTCATAAATTGACTCCGTTACTGTTGGGTGGAAAATGATTTTTTCGGGAGTCTACGGTATCGGATCTAAACCGTAATTGATCTAGGACAAGAGATTGGTTTTTTTGTTTATTTTATTCTGGTGGGATTTTTTAAGAAAAAATCAATGATTTAAGTGGTGAAACCATTGATTTTCCAGGCTCAACCTGAATTCGGCAGTAACTGCCGAATTCAGGTTGAAAAACTAGCCGTAGGTTCTGGCCACTCTTTTGGCTTTGGGCTTGAAGAATTTTTTGCTGGCCAGCGGGCCGCTGCGATTGTTGCCGGGGGTGGACTCACTCCCGGACCGGCCACCAGCGGTTCCTGCCGGCGCGCTCCGACCGCTGCCTGCTTGAGGCTTCCGGCTGGCGGAAGCTATTCCGCTGCGGGCAAAACGGCTGGGTGCATCACTGCGTCCACCACCGCCATTGGGTTTTGGTTTGGTATAGGGGGCTGTCGCCGCCGATTGGGAATGGAAGAGGTGGTCGATATCCACTTCGATATTCTGACGTATGGCGGTCTGAATCTCTCGCAGATAATACCGTTCCCCAGCGTCACAGAAGGAGAGCGCGGTTCCCTCGCGTCCGGCCCGGGCGGTCCGACCGATCCGGTGAACATAATTTTCCGGTTCGTTGGGTAGGTCAAAGTTGATCACGTGGCTGATGTCGCTGACATCAATACCCCGTGCGGCGATATCGGTTGCCACCAAGACCCGTACCTGCCCTTTGCGAAATTGGAGCAGAGCTTTTTCCCGCGCACCCTGAGATTTGTTGCCATGGATGGCCGAGGATTTGATCCCGGCTTTTTCCAAATCTTCCGAGACCCGGTTGGCTGCATGTTTGGTCCGGGTAAAGACCAAGGCCCGTTGGATGTTCTGTTTTTCGATCAGATTTTGCAACAGTTGCCGCTTGTTGGATTTATCCACATAGAGGATGACCTGTTTAATCTTCTCCACGGTTGTAGCCTGGGGCGTCACTTCAACCCGAACCGGTTTTTTGAGCAGTGAGTTGGCCAACTCTTCGATATTTTTCGGCATGGTTGCTGAAAAAAGCAGGGTTTGTCGATTGTCGGGCAGGGTAGCGATAATTTTTTTGATATCATTGATAAACCCCATGTCCAACATGCGGTCGGCTTCGTCCAGGACAAAGGTTTCCAGTTGGTCCAGTCGGATCTGGCCTTGATTCATCAAGTCAAGCAGTCGCCCCGGTGTGGCCACCAGCACGTCAACGCCTCGAGAGAGGGCGCGAATCTGTGGGTTTTGGCTGACACCTCCATAAACGACCGCCCGTAACAGGCGTAAGGTTCGGCTTAATTCGGCAAAGCTGGCATCGATTTGCGAGGCCAACTCGCGGGTTGGGGTCAAGATTAATACCCGCGCCTGTTTCGGACCGGCACGTCTTTTGCGCCGCATCAATCCGTCAATGATCGGCAGGGCAAACGCTGCGGTTTTACCGGTTCCAGTCTGGGCGATACCCAGCAGATCACGTCCCTTCAGCAATTGTGGAATCGCTTGAGCCTGAATGGGAGTGGGTTTTTGGAATCCTAGGTTGTTTAACGCGGTATGTAGGGATGGAATGAGGGGTAAATCAGAAAAATCAGACACTAAAACTCTTTTGTTCCTAAAAATATCAAAGAGATTGGCTCTACCGAACGCTGCCAATCTGCCGAGATAAAAGTAAAGGAGAGTGCGTCCGGGCAGAACAAACTCTGCCTATTATTCTGTTTTGTCAATGATAAAAAAAATGAGGGTCCGATCCCTGGACCCTCATTTTTAATTTTTCAGACTAAAATCAATCTATTGACATTGATTCAGGTCGGGTCGGCCACTCCAGCAGAAATTGCTGCCGGTCGCGGATGGATTGCCCATGTCATCAAATCCGCCGGTGAGGGGTTGACCGTTATAGGTAGCGGTGATCTGCTTGTATTTGGTAATGTCCAGACGATCGTTGTTACAGGATTTGAGCGCTGCCTGCCAACAGGCAAATTCGGAGCTGGCTTCCTTGACCTTCGAGCAGGATTGATTGCCGTCACATTTTTTATAGGAGACGGCCTCCTGACCAGCACAAGCGGTTCTGGTATAGTTGACGGCACATTCAGCATTGGCCAGGGCTGAAAAGCCGATGCTGGCAGTGAGCAGGGTGGCGATAGAGAGAAGTTTTTTCATGGGTCGTGAGTGCTCCACAGAAGGGTTGATTATTAGGGTGAATGCCAGTATGACTTAAAAAAACAGGGCGTGTAAAGTATGTCACAAATTTGTGATTTATTCTTGGTTTGCGCCGATATTTGTTGATGTTTCCAAACAACATGGATGATCATATTTCAGGTCGGTAAAAGGAGCAGTAAAAGATGGGTATTAAAAATCCAAAAAAACTGGAAGATTGGCGTACGTATTTAAAATCAGGGTCTCGAATATTTTTGGGTTCCAATGCCGCCTGTCCCCACACTCTCATCTCTTTACTTCTCAAACAAGCGGGCCATTTCAAGGATGTGGAGGTGGTGCATATCCTGACTCTGGGAGGAAGTCCCTGGGCGGATGAGCAATATCGGCAATCGTTCAAGGTCAACTCCCTCTTTCTCGGACCGGGATCGCGTGAGGCGGTGGCCAGCGGTGTGGCCGATTACACTCCCTGTTTTCTTTCGGAGGTTCCCGCTCTCTTCAAAGAGGGGATTTTGCCCATCGATGTCGCCTTGATTCAGGTTTCGCCACCGGATTCCCAGGGCTATTGTTCTCTGGGTGTCTCGGTGGACGTGGTCTCTTCCGCCTGGCGGTCAGCTCGGGTGGTCATCGCCCAGATCAACCAGGCCATGCCCCGCACGTTTGGTCGCAGTTTTATCCCGTTCAACCGGATTGACGCCTATATCGAGGTGGATGAGCCTATCTTGGAGTTGCCGGCCAAATCCCAGGACGAGATCACCTTGAGCATTGGTCACAACGTCGCCATGTTGATCGAAGACGGCAGCACCTTGCAAATGGGTATCGGTCGAATTCCCGACGCCGTTCTTCAGAGTCTACAGGGTCATCATCGCCTGGGAATTCATACGGAGATGTTCAGCGATGGCTTGATCGACCTGATGGAAAAGGGGGTGGTGGACAACAGTCGCAAAACCCTGCATCCCGGCAAGGTCATCACCTCATTTTGTATGGGCAGCAAACGACTCTATGATTTTGTCCATGAAAATCCCCACGTTGAATTTCACCCATCCGAATACACCAACCATCCGGCCATTATCTCGCAAAATGCGCGGATGATCGCCATCAACAGTGCCATTGAGGTGGATCTTTCCGGGCAGGTGGTGGCCGATTCGGTGGGCAGTCGCCTTTACAGCGGCATCGGCGGTCAGGTCGATTTTATTCGCGGCGCCGCTCAGAGTAAAAATGGTTGTCCCATCATCGCCCTGCCATCCACGGCCAAAAATGGCACGGTTTCACGCATCGTCCCCTCGATCAGTCAGGGGTCCGGGGTGGTGACTTCACGGGGCGACGTTCACTATGTGGTTACCGAATACGGCATCGCCTCTTTGCGTGGCAAGAGCATCCGAGAGAGAGCGCTGGAGTTGATCCAGATCGCTCACCCTGATTTTCGGGAAGAATTGCTGCGACAGGTTCGAACCCTCTATTGGGTGCCGGATTACCAGGTTGCCCGCCCGACTCGGGTGGTGGAGTTGGGTGATTCGGGAATGATCAAGATGAAGATGAAGCAGAAAAAGTTTTTCCTCCGTCCGTTACGGGCCTCGGATGAGCGGATTCTCCAGGAATTTTTCTACTCCCATACCCAGGAAACCTTGATGCTTCGCTATCGCTATGGCATCAACCGCATGTCTCGCGAGAAGGCCTACACCCTGGTCAATGTCGATCAGACCAAAGATCTTGCCCTCTGTCTGGTTCGACGTCGTGGGCCGAAAGAGAGAATCCATGCTGTCGGTCGCTACTATTTTATCGAGCAGGGCAATTTTGGTGAGGTGGCCTTCGTCGTTCGGGAGAGTAGCCGGAAAAATGGGTTGGCCGAAGAGTTGCTGAAAAAAATGATTTCCATCGCCCGGATTCGCAAACTGAGTCGACTGGTCGCCTTGGTTCGGACGGGTAATAAACCCATGCTCAACGTACTGAAGAAAAATGGATTTGTCCGTGGTCCCAGCGAAGATCCCATGGAGATATTCCTGGAGTTGGTTCTCGATGTGCAACCGGACGCCAAAGCCGTAAACCAGAGTTCGATCGATTAATCGGATTATTTCAAGGGGGTGGAAGTATGGACGCAATTTTGTCACAATTGGGGGTGGATGCCCGTGTTTGGATGGTCATCGGGTCGTTGTTGGTTCTGGTCGGCAGCTTCAAGATCATCAGCAAGGGGTTTTCCATGGCACTCTGGATCGTTCTGCTGATCATTGGGGTCTCCATCGCCGGTTTTGGTCTCCAGGAGGGGGGGTTGATTCTACCGCCGGAATACAACGCCAAGTTTGAAAAGTTCATTGGTCCCGGTAAGGCCATGACCCAACAGACCATGAAAAAGTTTTGCGCGGAGATGTTGCAGGAGGAGGTGGGAACAAAGGAGTGGTGTGATCAGATCAAAATCACACCCAAAACCGATTGGACGTCCAACGATGCCGTCGTCTACGCACAAAGCTGCCTCCTGTAGCCTGAATCCGGCGGTTGGGCGTACAGAAGCCCAACCGTTGGATTCAGAGTTATTTTTTTATGTAGGGGATATATTTGGGGTCTTCGATCTGAATATGGTTGATAAACCAGTTGGACAGATAGATGACCAGCCGACTGGCTGCCAGAGAGATCAGACCGCTTCTATCCAGATCATCCCGAAATTTTTGCAGCTCTGTCTCAAAGGAGCGATGCTGGGCGATGTGATGTTCCAGATCGGGATAGTTTCCCTCAATCATCAACGCCTCCTCTTCCCGGAAATGTTCAGCGACATATTTTACGAGAAATTCATGTGCTTCTTTCATGCGTGGCAGAGTGACCGACGTTATTGAACTGTTCAAGGCAATATCCAACCGATGAATGCGTTCGATAATGGCTCTGTGTTGCTGGTCAATTTTTTCTATTCCCAGCACAAATTTTGAATCCCACCGCATCAACAACCCCAAATGTGCCTTGAATATTACGCCAGCGCGACCTCCTGATTCCCCTGACATAACAGAAAAAAGTCTTCTCACCGACCGGCTAAATTTTTGTGAATGTTATGTAACAACACCGGAACAGTCAAATAAAAAACGTTCTGGATTCCTAATAGAATAATAGCCGTAGTTGGTTGAAGTTCAGGATGACAAACAGGAACAGGGCAAAAGGTCGCCACACGATCAGGGTTTGGTCACCAATAAAAGCATCGACTCCCCGTCGGGTTGGGGTTGGGAGAGCTGATAGTGCTCGTCTTGTAGTGAGCGGGGAACATTGATCAAGGGTGCTCCCCGACTCAGGCGGACAAGCAGTCGTTGGCCGCTCTGCATGGATTCCAGTTTCAGTTTGACCCGCACAAAAGTCATGGGGCAATGTTCCTTGGTGATATCAATGAATTGGTCGTCAGGCATGGGCTATAATCCTGGATTCGGCGGTTGTCCGCAGGCAATCGGGGCAGTCGGCGTTGGGTTGGGGGGGCGGAACAAAATAGCGGCTGGTCTCGGCACAAAAACCGCTCATCCAGGAGTGAAAAGCGGTCTGAGCGGACTGCTCAAGGAGAATCTGCAGGGCTTTCTGGGCCAGAAGAGTGCCGAGCAAATTGTAAATCATCGGATTGTCGGGGCCGTGTGTCTCGCCGGTTGAGAGGGGTGGCGGCCCATCAAAACAGGTTGGACAGGGGTTGGCGACGATCCAGCCGAATTGTCCCCGGCTTATCGCCAACAACAGTGGAATTTTTTCACGGCGACAGGTGGAGATCAGTCGTTTTTTCTGGGGAGGGTCGGCACTGGTCGCCAACACAAGGTTGAAGTGTTGAGCGTTCAGGAATTCATATAGGCACTCCGGGCGGTTGTCCGAGCCGCTCCAAGGCTGAACAACCACCGTCGGGTTTTGCAGCTTGGAGTGCCGGATCAAGCTTTGCACAGAGCCGTGTCGCCCCTTAGCATCGGCGGCGTTGTGTTCTAAAAGGGTCCAATCGCCGATTCCGGCTCCAACACCGTAGAGCAGCAGGGTACGGGCAACCACTCCGGTCCCAATCAGGGCGACCCGACCCGCTTCCAGTTTTTTTTGTCCGATACCGCCGATCTGTGGCAGCAAAATCTGCCGGGAGTATCGATTCATCCATTCGGTTGTTTGGCTCATGGTTAAAAAAGTTGGGTAGAAAAATATCGTTCGGCAATATCCGGTAGGATAATGACAAATCGTTTGCCCTTGGAATCCGGCTCCTGAGCCAGCTCCAAGGCGGCGGCCACCGCTGCACCAGAGGAGATGCCACAGGCGATCCCCTCTCTTCTGGCACAGGACTGGGCGGTTTCCACCGCCAATTGATCGCTGACCCGAATAACCCGGTTGATGAGCTCTACATCCAAAATGGGCGGAATAAACCCGGCTCCGATCCCTTGAATGCTGTGTGGGCCGGGCATGCCACCGGATAAAACGGCGGAGTTTTCCGGCTCTACCGCGACCGCCTTCAGATTTGGAAGGTTTTGCTTGAGTCGGCGGGCGATTCCGGTCAGGGTGCCCCCGGTTCCGATGCCGGCGACCACCACGTCCAGTTGGCCATCGGTGTCAGCCAGAATCTCCTCGGCGGTGGTGGAAAAATGGATGTCCGGATTGGCCTGATTGGAAAACTGGCTGGGCATAAAGGCGTTGCTCTCTTTGGCCAGAATATCCATGGCTTTATCGATGGCCCCCTTCATGCCGGAAATGGCCGGAGTCAAAACAACGTTGGCTCCCAAAAGTTTGAACAGCTTGCGTCGCTCCAAAGACATGTTGTCCGGCATGGTCAACGTCAGTTTATAGCCTCGGGCGGCGCAGACAAAGGCCAGGGAGATGCCGGTATTACCGGAGGTGGCCTCAATGATTCGGGTGCCCGACTGCATTTGACCATTGACTTCGGCGGCGTGGATCATGGCATGACCGATTCGATCTTTGACCGACCCCATGGGATTGAAGGACTCCAGTTTTACCAACAGCTCCACATCCAGGTGGGAGCCGATACGATTGAGTCTAACCAGTGGTGTATGGCCAATGGTCTCTATGATATCGTTGTAGATTCTTCCCATTTTCTCTCCAAAATCTCCCCGTGGTATTTTATCCAGAAAACAATGGTTGACATCCCAGGCAGTCGTCTCTTTTTTGCAGCGAAATCTCTCGACGCCGCTGTCTGTTGTAATCGATGGTCAGCAACCGATCGGTCAGCGGCATGCCAATGCGATTGACAATTTTGATGACCTCCAGAGCCATTAATTGGCCAATCTCACCCACGAGCGGGCCGATGACTCCCTCTGAACGGCAACTGGTCTCGCCAAGCTCGGGCGGTGCGTAAAAGAGGCAGCGCAGACAGGCGGATTGACCCGGTAAAATGGTCATCAACTGTCCCTGGGCAGCGATGACCGCCCCATGGATCAGGGGAATTTTCAGTTGCACAGCCGCATCGTTGGCCTGAAACCGGGTGGCATAATTGTCCGAACCGTCTACGATCAGTTCACATGTCTGAGCCAGGGTTGCAATCTCTTCAACGCATTCCAGGCGTCGAACGACCGGTTTTACGCAGATGGTTGAGGTCTGGCTGGCCAGCCACTCGGCACCGCATACCGACTTTTCCAGGTTCAGATCCGCCTGGGTATAGAGTACCTGTCGGTGCAAATTGGAAAGTGCGACCCGGTCCGGGTCAGCCCAGGTAATTTGTAGCGAACGGCTCTCTTTCGGTTTGTCAGCCAAAGCCAGAGCCACGGCACAACCCAAACCGCCGGCTCCGATCATCAGAATGTGGGCCGGGCCGTTCAAATGGAGTAGGTCATCCGATTGTAGACCTCGCTGGGCACACCGTTGCGAAACGCCCGGGTGGTCAACTCCTCGACGCTGATGCCGTCCATAATCTCCAAAATCTGCTCTTGAAATTCCGCCCAGAGGGGGCGGATGACTTGGCGCCCGATGGGGCCGATGGCCATGTCGTCCGGTAGTCCCGACTCCATGTCATCTTCGACGATCATTACCACCCGGGCAATATCCCCGACACTGATCTTGGCACGCTCCCGAGCCAGAAGATACCCGCCTCTGGGGCCGCGAATACCTTTGAGAATTCCGGCTTTGACCAGCCGCTGCATGACCTGTTCCAGATAGCGTTGAGGCACCCCCTGACGGCTGGTTACCTCCCGGATCTGCACCGGCTCACCGCCGGAGTTGTAGGCAATATCGGTGACGGCTTCGATGGCATAGAGTAATTTTTTTGAAAATTTCAACATCTTTCTCTTTTTCCCCCAGTTTCACCAAAACTAATTGTGCAAAACATATAAAATTATGATTTAAAGTCGCTGTGTGAATCGATGGATTCTCTCGTTAATGCCGTTTTCAGGATTATTGTCCAGTACTGCCGAATCCATCATCATTGCGTTGGGTTGAACCCAGTTCTGAGACGATTTTCCACTGACATTGACTGACCTGGGCCAATAAAAACTGTGCAATTCGCTCTCCGCGTCGGACGGTAAACGGTTCGCTGCCGTGATTGATGAGGATCACTCCCAATTCACCGCGATAATCCGAGTCGATGGTTCCTGGGGCGTTGAGTACCGTCACCCCTTTTTTTAAAGCCAGCCCGGAACGGGGCCGGACCTGTCCCTCCCAACCCAGAGGAATGGCCAGAGACAATCCGCTGGGAATAACGGCCCTCTCTCCCGGATTCAGGGTGATCGGCTCATCCTCTGAAACGGCGGCCCGCAGATCCATGCCGGCGGAGCCGGCGGTCTCATATTTTGGTAGTTCCAGCCCTACCCCGTGAGCGAGGATCTTTAATGGTACAATCAAGGGTGAGGTGTTCATTCCGCTCTCCGGGTTGAATCGAGTAATGGCGCGATGGTCTGAATCAATTTTTCTCCGACTTCCGCCTTGGAGAGCAGGGGCCAGTGGGTCATCTCTCCGGCTCGATCGAGCAGGCTGACCCGATTGGTGTCGACGCCGAATCCCGCCCCTTTCTCCAGTAAATCGTTGATGACCAGCAGGTCACACCCTTTTCGTTGGATTTTTTCCCGGCCCCGTTCCAACGCTTTTCCCGTCTCCGCCGCGAAGCCCACCACCAACCTGCCCGCAGCCGATCTGGCGAGGCTGGCCAGGATATCGGGGTTACAGGTCAGCGAAAGTTCCAGTTCTGTCGAAGAGGCCTGTTTTTTGATCTTGTCTGGATGCCGGGCTTTCGGTCGGAAATCTCCGACTGCCGCCGTTAAAATAGCTCCGTCGCAGCCATTTTCTTCCTGCCAGAGGTTCAAGCAGGTTTCATACATCTGCTGGGCCGAAATGACAGGGTGGCATCTGGCTCCCATCGGTGGCGCCAGACTGACCGGTCCATGGACCAGATCGACCGTGGCTCCCGCTCTGAGAGCGGCCCGGCAGATGCTCCAACCCATTTTGCCGGAGGAGTGATTGGCGATAAAGCGAACCGGGTCCAGAGCTTCGTGGGTGGGTCCGGCGGTAATCAACAGCCGATGGCCAGCCAGGGTTTTGGTGGTGAGCAGGGAATGGGCGGCCTCGACGATCTGTTCGACCGGGGCCAACCGACCGGCGCCCTCATCGCCACAGGCCAAGAGGCCGGAGGCCGGCTCGACAATATAAGCACCATCCCGCTCCAGTTGCCGGCGGTTGCGCTGAGTCGCAGGTTTTTCCCACATGACCGTATTCATGGCCGGAGCCACCAGCAGAGGGCCGTTATGAGCCAAAATGACAGTAGAAGCCAGATCGTCAGCCAGACCCTGGGCCGCTTTGGCCATGAGATTGGCTGTGGCCGGGGCAACAACCAGCAGATCCGCCTCCCGTGTCAGGCGAATATGATCCATGGCATCGTCTCGACCCGGTTTAAACAGTTCCGTATGGACCGGCTCACCCGACAAGGCCTGAAAGGAGAGGGCGGTGACGAATTCTAAAGCCGAAGCCGTGGCAATAACCGTTACCCGTGCCCCTTTTTCCCGAAAGGAGCGGATCAGGTCCATTCCACGATAAGCGGCTATTCCGCCGCTGACGATGAGGATTATTTTTTTATTGTTCCAGAAATTCAAAATAGAAAACCCTTTCAAAACACATATAAAAGGAATTATCCACCAATTATTGTGTATGTCAAATATATTTACGAGTTGGTTGTGTTGTACGAGCATGGAAACGGTAAAGGCATGTTTATTGCATTAATACCGTTGCCGGTCTGTAACAGAATGCGATTTTGCCCGATATGAGGGATGTTCTTTAAGCCAATTGGACAGGGAAATGGATCATCATATTCATATAACTAAGTGGTATCTATCAATTTAGCTCTAATTTATTGGTCGATTGCCGACCCGTCATGATCGAGGGAGGGCAGGAAAGTTTTTCGTGTCTGTTTTTGGTTTTATGCCGACCAAAATCACCATTTTTTTGTCGCCAATCCTGGTTTGATTTTTTTATCTGTTTGAACAGGACAAAAAAAACAGTGTTTGCCAATCGTGATCATTCAACTGTGGCTCGAATTATTGTAAAACCACTGGTTTCCTGTGGTTTTATGTCGATCTGTCTGGTCTTTTTTTCGGGACTGTCCGGCTGTACCGTCAAGCCGGATCCCATCACCACCCAGTCGGTTGAGCAGCGGGTCAAAAGCGATTTGGGTCACCTGTTTACCGATCAGGAACCGACCTCCTATCAGATCGGTCTACATGAGGCCATGGCGCGGGCGGTCAAATATAACCTGCAACGCCGGGTCAAGCAGATGGAAGAGGCGGTAGCGGTTGAAGATCTGGGTTTGGCTGAACGAGATTTGCTGCCGTCCATCGCCGCTTCAGCCGGGTATACCTTCCGCAACCAGGAGCAGGTTACCAATTTGAAAAACAGCAATCTTCAGTTGATGAGTGCGGACAACAAGCAAAGTGATGCCAATTTGACCTGGACCTGGAGTGCGCTGGATTTTGGCGTCAGCTATGTTCAGGCTCGGCAAAAGGCGGATCGGGTTTTGATCCATCGCCAGCAGCGCCGAAAATCCACTCAAAATATCATCCAAGAGGTTCGAACCCGCTACTGGCAGGCGGCTTTGACCGATCTGTTGGTACCGGAGATTGACCGCTTGTTGGCAGAGTCCGAAGCGGCCCGAAACGATGTGCAACGCCTGGAGGCCGCCGGTCAGGAAGTGCCGGCCATCGCCTTGAAGAGTCAACAGATATTATTGGATACCACCCATCAATTGTGGGAAATGCGTAAACAGTTGGTTGAAGCCAAGAGTCAACTGGCGGTTCTGATGAATCTGCCGCCGGGAGCGGTCTTCTCTTCGGTGGCCCGTCAGGAGGAGGTTTTGGACGAAGGGTTGATTCTGTTGCCGGAAGCTGCGCTGGACCATTTTGCTTTGCTGCACAGGCCGGAATTGCGGGAATCCGATTATGAAGAGCGAATCAGCGCTTTGGAAGTGCGCAAGGTGCTGCTGCAAATGTTGCCCAACCTGGTTTTGACCGAGGGTTTGGCCCACGATAGCAACCAATATCTGCAAAACCAGACTTGGGGATTGGTTGGAACCCGGCTATCCTGGGATCTGTTCAATCTGGCTTCAACCCCGAAAAAAGTGGCCATAGCCAAACTGGAAAAAGATGTTGTTCGTTCCCAACGGTTGGCTTTTAGCATGGCGGTTGTGACTCAATTGCGCCTGGCTTTACAAAATTATCATCTTTCCAAGCGGGATCTGAGCATTGCCAGGGATGTCAATGCCCTGCAAGTGAGAATGGTTCAAGAGGGGGAATCGGATAAGCACCGGGTCAACAATACCGATATCCAACGCATTCAGCAGCGTTCCCGAGCCATTCAGTCTCGTCTGGATCAGGGTGAGGCTTTTGCTGAAATGCAGAGCGCATTGGGTCGAATCCAACTGACCTTGGGTGTTGACCCCCTGCCGTTGACGCCGCAAATGGATCTGGCCGATGTTCAAACCATGTCCCGGATTATAGCCATGCGCCAATCGAGTGTCGTCACTGCGGTGATCTCCGCCATTCCAAAACCGCTTCTGATCAGCCGGTTGAATTCCAACTCTCCGTCACAGGCCGAGACGGATACCGGAGCATTGAGTCGGCAAGGGAGTGGGGCGATCTGGGATACTCTGGAGCAGATTTCTGATCGAATTGAGAAAAATCAGGAGGGGACGTTAAAGTGGGGTGATCTGTTCTCCGCCAATCCGTCAAATCTTCAATCAGGTCCAAGCTATATTCCGCCTGGTTCTGACACCCCGTTGCCGTCATCTGGATTTGACGCTCAACCCGTTGGATATATTCCCCCACCCGGGGCAATGGAATATACTGTTCCCGTCACGGCTGCCCAGACTGTCCCTCCGATTCCGGTGGAAGTTGGGCAGGTCACGTTGGCGGTGGAGTGATCTATGGGCCTTTTCAACCGAACAAGAGCCGTTGTCGGCACGCACCAGGCACAATCCATTGTCGCCATTTCCAGATTCAACAGAATCAATGAATCCACGAGAGCGACTCGGTTAAAACGGCAGGTTCTGCTCTCTTTTGTGGTCGTCTGTGGTTGGTTGGGGTCATCCTCTTCCTTGCATGCGGAGTGTGTCCGAGGCAACTGTGCCGATGGTTTCGGTACCTTCATCTGGCCTTCCGGCTCCCGCTATTCAGGTGATTTTAAAAATGGTGTCCGTCATGGTGCCGGTAGTTTTCAATTTCCAGCCGGTGACATCTACGTCGGGGAGTACAGCAACGGTGTTCGCCATGGCAAAGGAACCTTTGTTTGGCGTTCCGGGAAAAAATATGTGGGAGAGTGGGTCAGTGGTCGTCAGCACGGATATGGAATAAAAACCTGGCCGGATGGTCGTCGCCAGGCCGGATTGTTTGAAAACGATCTGTTTGTCCACTTTGCTCAACAGACTCAGAGCGAAATACAGACCGCCCGGCAGAGCTGGCCGTCATATATTCCGCCGGGTCAGCCACCGTCCTATATTCCACCGATGCCGCCATCCTACATTCCGCCGGATCAGTTGATTGTACAATTGCCTGCGAATCCGGGTTCATCGGTTGCTCAAGCCGAAGGGGCAATCAAGCCGGACGGGTCCGATGCTGTGACGCCTCCGCCCTTGTCTTTGCCTCACAAAAAACAATCGGTCGCAACGGCGGTTGTGGCTACACCCGTGATGCTGCCCAAGCCGGTCGAGATGGCCAAAACGACTCCAGCGGAGAAGCCGGTCGAGATGGCCAAAACGACTCCAGCGGTGAGGCCGGTCGAGATGGCCAAAACGACTCCAGCGGTGAGGCCGGTCGAGATGGCCAAAACGACTCCAGCGGTGAGGCCGGTCGAGATGGCCAAAACGACTCCAGCGGTAAAGCCGGTAGCGGAAATGACAAAAGAACCGGTCGAGATGGCCAGAGCGGATACGGCGAAAAAGAGAACAAAAAAGGCGGCAAAACAGCCGGGAAACCAATTTTTCTCACAGCTTGATCCACATCTGTTTCCACGCTTGAAATGGGAAAAAGCCGAGTCGCGTGGGTCAACGGAATTGAACTCCTCAGAACCCCTCTCGTTGGCTTTGAGCTGGTCGCTTCAAGGCTACAAACGCCAGGAGCCGGGCCAGAAAAGTCCGATGGTAACGGATATGAGTCAACCGTCACCAAAAAAGCGGGTTCAACAACCGGCTCTGGTCAAGTCGGATGAAAAACCGGCAAAAAAGATCGCGACAAGTCCACTTTTGTCCGAGACTAAAAAACCGGTTTCGCCGGGCAGTAGAAAATATTACTGGCAGGGCAAAAAAGAGCTGGATAAAGGAAACTACCAGTCGGCAATTCGTTCTTTTGGTGAGGCGCTGATAGAGAATAAAATGGATTTGGATGCGGCGTTGGGGCGGGGTATGGCCTACCTGAAAGCGGGAAGTCCGGCTCAGGCACTTCCCGATTTTGATTTGGTTTTGCAGGTTGACAACACGGCTTCAGAGGCTTTGCTGAATCGGGCGAAAGCCAACCGTCAACTGAAGGAGTTTGCCGCCTCTCTTGAGGATTTAAACCGACTGATCGACTTAAAGCCGACTGAATCCCAAAGCTATGAGGAGCGGGGTAAAACCTTGGCTGCCATGGGCCGTTTTGAGGAGGCTGAAGTGGATTTGAACAAGGCGCTCAGCTTGAGTCAATCACCATTCTCCATTCTGTTCCAGCGCGGCCAGGTTTTGGCCAAAATGGGTAGATATGAGCGGGCCATAATCGATTTGAGCCAGGCTATCAGGGGTCGTAATGATGATCCGAGCTATTTTTTTGAACGGGGCAACGCCTATTCGACGGTGGGAAAAATGACCATGGCCGTCAAGGATTATGATCGAGCCATCGCTTTGAGTGGAGATGTGTCTGAATTCTATTTTGCCCGAGCCTTTGCCTACCAGGATTTGCTGGAAGCGGGCAAGATGTGTCTGGATTTGAAAACTGCCTGTCATCTTGGCGATGGTCAGGGCTGTCAGCTCCATAAAAAAGAGTGTAATAAACAGCCTTAAGACCAAACCGGCATGATCTGGAAAAGCTGATTTTTTCGTGTGGCCTTGAGGCTAAAGTCTGTGTCCTGTCCATACCACCCGACCGATGATTTTGAGGATGGTGGTCTGCTCAAAGGAGAGGGTTTGGGTTTCGTAGGCCGGGTTGTCATTTTGTATCATGAGCGATCCGTCAAACCCTTTTTGTAGTCGTTTCGTGACCAGATCTTGATTGCGTTGAATCACATAGATCCCATCACTACCCACGCTATTTGCTCGTTTATCCAATAACAGCAGGTCTCCATCGTTGATGGTGGGGGCCATGCAATCTCCCCGAACCGTGACCAAAGCCAGCTCTTTCGGCTCCAGCCCCATCTCCTGGGTAACCCAGCTATTTTTAAAAGCGATCAGATCGACCAATTGATCACATTGGACTGTTTCATTCGGATTGTCGGTCATCTGGCCCATGCTGCGCGAAACCAGGATGAATGGTTCGTTTTCCAGATGATAGTTCACCCTGGGTTCGCCAACCTGAGGATAACTGAAGAGGATGGCTGGATTGGCAGTATTGTGAGAGTTGAGCCGCATCTCCCCTTTTCCGGTCAGTAACCAGCTTAACGAGATATCCGTTTTCCATGCGATTTTCATGAGCGTTCGAAGTTGGGGTTTGGCGCCTTTGTTCCAGATTCCGTCAAAAGTGGATTTGCCAATACCCACATCTCTGGCCCAGGAATGAGGGGCTTGGGTGCCAATGATCTCTCCAAGGCGCTCTTTGAGTCCTGGTTTGACTCCCTCTGTATCCATAATGAGTCCTCCTGTATTTTACGAACTGATTATGATTATAACTTAAAGATGTGAACCGTATCAATAAAAAAACCGAACTCGAATAAGCGTAAAATTAAGTTTAGTCTTTTTTATCATAAAAAAAAGTAAACAAACCGAACTATAAAGACAATAATAGAAATAATCAGTACAAAATATAGCTTACAAGCATGTCATAAATGAATAAAAATGACAATTAGCAAGATTATTTTGTGATGAGACTTATTTTTAGACCGCTGCGTGATGTGAGCCGCATGAAAAACCGAACCGGGAGGAAAAACGTCGCTGATTGAGCTGTCGATCGCATAGAAAAACCAACGTGCCAAACCATTTACACACGTTTAACGGTCCCATTGAGCTATAAAAATGCAATTGTGCATCGGAACCATAAACCAACAAAGGAAAAATAATGATGAACAATCAATACAACACGGTTCAACCAAAAACAGCACAAAAACAGGATTTTGCCGATATTTGCCCATCACTGGTAGAACCTTTTGATTCCCCTGATCAATCACACTGTTGCACCATCCATGCACGCCAACCTGCCGAAGCCGGTCCATCGAAAGCCGGGTTGAAGCTGGAAACAGTCGCTGTCGGCACGCAGCGGGAACACCCCATTGATAACCAGTTTAGAGAATCGGATTTGCCAGATTCCCTGACGGAAATCAAAGAGGTGGTCGGTTTGCAGGGGGCGCTGATTTTGCTAAACCGCTGTGGAGGAACCCGATTGTTTATTCCAAGGCGACTCAAGGCTCAACATAAACTGGCGAATCTGTTGGGGTTGGAAGCAGCTCGGCTGATGAGTGCCTATTTTGGTGGGGAGACTCTGACCATTGTCCGGGGGAGCCGAGCCAAAAAATTGGCCAGAAACCGGTCGTTGATCCATCGCTACGATGCGGGAGAACGGGTTGCGGAGCTGGCGGTGGCTTTTGAGTTGACCGAACGCCAAGTCTATACCATCCTATCCAAGGATAACGGATGATCCGGTATAACTTAAACGGGATGGTATCAGGCAAAAGGGGCGAAAAAGGCGATGGATCAGGTTTTGGATGTTTCTCTGACGGTGGATTTGGAAGGGGATATCAACGGCGCGTTTATCGACTCCCAACGCTATCGACCCCTTGGCGAAAAGGCCATGTGGCGGCGGACGGAAGAGGGAGACTCCCTGGGGTTGGGCTATATTCTTCAGAGTTTGGATCAGGCGGAATTGACCGCCACCTTTTTTCTGGAGGTGTTTCAGGCCCACTGTTTTGGCCTGGAACCTCTAAAGGAGGTTGCCACGGCCATGGAGCAGGCCGGTCAAGATATCCAACTGCACCTGCATCCCTGTTGGCGGGTCTTCTCCCAGGCAGACTGGGCGGAAACCTGGCGAGGTCGCTCTCCAGCGGACACTTTGGTCGGTTTGGACGCGCCGCTTTTGGATGAAAGGTTGGCCGAGGCGGTGGAGCTGTTCAATCAAATAGTCGGTCGGACGCCCCTGGCATTCCGGGCGGGTGGTCTGAGTGTGGATTTGCCGTTGCTTCAGGCGGTTGCTCGGGCTGGGATTTCTCTGACCTCCTGCGTTGGCAGTGGTTACAACTGGTCTTCGGAGCCATCGTTGCAGAGGCTGGGGGGGGTTCACGCCGTGGCGGGAGTTTTGGAGGTTCCGGTGCGTTCCTATCGACTTTTCCCCTGGCCGACGGCGCCCTTGCGACTGCTCACCATAATCGGCTCGACCTGGCAGGAAATGGAGGCGGTTCTGGAAGCGGCCTGGCGTCAGCAATCGGGTCCGGTGGTCATTTTGACCCATCCTTCGGAGTTTGCCTCAAACCAAAATCTGGCAACCCCCCGTTTTGAGGCCAACCATCAAGTGCGCCAACGGTGGCAGAGGCTCTTGGCGTTTTTGCAGGAAAATCGGAGCCGATATCGGGTCACGCCTTTCAGTGAAGGAGCCAGCCGCTGGCCCGGTCTACCTTTAGGAGATCAGACCAGCCTGTCTGCTCCCTGGACCACCCCGCTGGTTCGATTCTGGCAGAATCGCCTGAGTTGATCCTGAAGTCATCGGTTCGGGTTGCCAAGGTCAATCTTCTCGTCGTCTGCCCACTCCTGTAGAAAGATCAAACACGCTTCGAAATCATATCCATCCAAGATCGTCTGGAGCTTGAGCGCTCTTTTTCTCCGTGATCCTTGACCGACCAGCAGAATCAGTTCGTCTACCACCTTCTGCGCCGTGGTATCATAGGCGTCCAAATAAGACTGTATTTTTTGGAACAGGAGGGCAAATTGTTCCGGGTTTACCTCGGGGTCTGCTTCACTCTTTTCCTGATCTTCAGCATCCGATTCCTGGGCCGGTAACGACGCCTTGATCGCCGCTATGATGGTCGAAAGTGTTTCGCCGGTCTGGGTAATTTGGGCTGTAAGTGTCGCCTCGGATCGATCGGGATTATTGGCCGAATGTTCAATTTCTGCGGCCATTGCCGCTAGGGCGTTGGCGCCAATGGTTGCGGCCAGACCTTTGAGGGTGTGGGCAGTGCGTTCTAATGCCGGGTACTCTTTCTGTTGCTGCTGTTGTGCCATCTGTTGCACGGAGTCACTATGATTAAGAATGAATTTTTTTAAGATTTTAATGTATAGATCAGATTTGTTTCCAACATTTTGCATCCCTTTTTTACAGTCAATACCCGAAATGGAATAGAGGACCGTTTCGGCTTCATTTTGTTTTGTTGGATAAAAAGAACGCGGTGTTGAAGCGGATTCAGCCGATTCTGACTTCTTGACGACCCAGTTGATGAGGATGTCGTACAGCTCTTCCGGCACCACCGGTTTAGCCAGATGGTCGTTCATTCCGGCTTCCAGACTCTTCTCTCGATCTCCGGCCATGGCATTGGCGGTCATGGCGATGATGGGCAGGGATTCAAATCGGGGGTTGGATCGAATCAGTCGGGTTGCCGCAAAACCATCCATGACCGGCATTTGAATATCCATGAGCACGGCATCAAAATCATCCTGTTCGATGGCCTCGACAGCCTGTTGACCATTGTCCGCTGTCTGAACTTTGATGCCGACCATCTGTAACAACTCTCGGGCGACCTGTTGATTGATCTCATTGTCTTCAACCAACAAAACCGTCGCCCCCTGCAATCGCTCGGTCGCCTCTTCTATTTCAATGGAAGGTTCAACCTCCGGCTGTGAAAAGGCACCCTGATGACCCAGAGCCGATATGGTTACATTGAATAGTTTGGAAAGATTGGTCGGCTTGCTGATGATGAATTCAACGTTCCATTTTTTGGTCAGGGTCTCCAGATCACTCTGGGCGTTGGCCGTCAATAAAATAATGGCCGGTGATTTATCCGGTGCACGACAGCGTCGGATTTCCGGGATGATCTGAAGACGGTCGGTTTCAGCCAATTTCCAGTCCAGGTAGATGATTTCAAAAGGCCGCTTTTCCGCCACGGCCTTCTGGATTGCCGACAGGGCCGACCGGGCTGAGTCAGAGGAGCAGACCTCAAAGGAGAACGAGGTCAAGGATTTTTTCAGAACAGTACAAGCGACGGGGTTGTCGTCAACGACCAATACCCGCATTCCGACCATGACGTTGGAGGGAAATCTAAACCGGCGTCGGTCCATGTCATTGCGGCCAAAAATGGCCGTAAAGTGAAAAACGCTCCCTTTGCCTGGCTTGCTTTTCAACCAGATTCGACCATTCATCATTTCAACCAGACGTTTGCAGATGGTCAATCCCAGTCCGGTTCCGCCAAATTTTCGGGTGGTTGAAGAGTCGGCTTGGGAAAAGGCCTTGAACAGGCGTTTTTGCTGCTCCTCATCCATGCCGATACCGGAGTCTTCCACCTTGAAATGAAGCCCCAATTTTCTGTCAGACCGCTTTTCCAGATGGATGGATAGAACGATATTGCCTTCCTGGGTAAATTTCAGGGCATTGTTGAGCAGGTTCAACAAAATTTGCCCCAGCCTCAGCGGATCACCGATCAATCGAAGCGGAACATCCGGGTCAACATAAAAACTGACTTCCAGCCCCACCTTCTCGGCTTTGGTTGAGATTAAATTGGCCAGATTATTCAGTACCTCATCCAGATTGAATGGTACCGACTCCATGTTTAATTTTCCCGCCTCAATTTTTGAAAAGTCGAGAATGTCGTTGATGATGCCGAGCAGAGATTGGGCCGAAGAGTGGACCTTCGAGATATAATCCCGCTGTTTATCGTCCAGATCGGTATTCAAGGCCAGATGGGACATGCCGATGATGGCATTCATGGGCGTGCGGATTTCGTGACTCATATTGGCCAAAAAATCACTTTTGGCGCGAGAAGCCGCTTCCGCATGTTCTTTGGCCTGGGCCAGAGCCGTTTCAACCAGTTTGCGTTGAGTGACATCCTCTTTGGCTGCGATATAATGGGTGATGATCCCCTCCTGATTGATGATGGGAGCGATGGTGACCGACTCCCAGAACAGAGTGCCGTCCTGTTTGCGATTCAAAAGTTCGCCCGACCACTCCTTACCCTTGCGAAGAGTGGCCCATAACTCTTGATAAACATGTTGCGGCGTTTGGCCGGATTGGAGCAGGTTTGGATTTTTTCCCAACACGTCACTCAGTTTATATCCGGTAATTTTGGTAAAAGCCGGATTGATATATTCAATGGTGGCTTGGGTATCGGTGATCAATACGGCTGAGGGGCTTTGCTCGACGGCGATGAGCAGCTTTCTCATCTCATTTTCCGCTTTTTCCCGCTCGTTGATCTGCCGCTGTAGACTCCAGATCCAGAAAAGAAAAACCAAAAGTACGGCACCAGCTATGGCCAGGGTCTGCCAAAACAGTCGTCTATCGGCATCTTTTTTGATGGTGAGTGCCGACCATTTTCCAATTTTGGCCAGACGTTCCTGTTTATCCATCTGGTTGATGGCTTTATTGAGCAGTTGGACCAACTGTGGCCAATCGCTGCGCACACCCATGGCCAGATTCATGCGGTAGGGGGTGTGACCGGAGACCTGAAGATTGGCCAGCCCTTCCTCCTGAATATAATGGCTGGCCGTCAACAGGATATCAACGTAGGCGTAGACCTCGCCGTGGGACACTTTGAACAGAGCCTCCCGAGCGTTGGCGGCCGGGATTTGAATCAATTCCGGGTGTCGCTTGTTAAGCAACTCCTCCAGCCAGAATCCTTTGACCACCGCCACGTTTTTTCCATTCAGGTTGGATAGATCGCCCAGATAGGGTTCGCCCTTCTGGGTGTAGATGACCGTCGGTAACGATAAAAACGGCGCAGTAAACAAGGCCATTTTTTTCCGTTCAGCAGTGGGAACCGCAGCGGAAAAAAGATCCACCCGGCGGTTTTTCATGTCCTGGACCAGTTCAGGCCAGCTTTTGTCCTGTTTGGCTTTAAATGTTACACCCAGGATGGTGGAGAGGGTCTTGAGATAATCCCAGGATATGCCCTGAAAATGGCCGTTCTCATCCCGAAATTCGATGGGGGCAAAGGCCGGGTCGGAAGCGACCCGGATGACCGGGTGATCTTTTAACCAGGCGCGCTCCTCTTGGGTTAGCAGCAGTTTTGTCGATTGATCCGATTTTTGTTCGGTCCAATTTTCCAGGATGGTTTTACGTTCCTGGGGATTGATATGGCCCAGGGCCTTTTCCAGGATATCGGTGAGAATGGGCCAATCCTTGCGTACACCGATGGCGTTGATGGAGGCCGTCTGTTGAAAACTTGAAAATTCGGTCAGGTCGTCAATCAACGCCTCTCGCATGGTATGAATGGCGACGGCCCGATTGCCGATATAGGCGTCCGCTTCTCCTTTAGAGACGGCTTGAAGGGCTTCGAGGGTGGTGGCGTACTCCTGAACCTGAATGGTCGGGTACTCATTTTTTAGAACGGAGACAATGAAAAAACCCTTCTCAACGGCCACACTGCCTTTGGCCAGTCCCTGCATGGTTCCGGCTTGCGGGTCGTTTTGGTGGGCAAAAATACTGTGGGGAACCGCGATATAGGGGTGAGTAAAATTAAATAAGGGCTTTCGATCCTCGCGGGGCGTAATATCCATCAGAGCGTCCAACCGTCCGGCTTGTACATCCGCATAAATCTGTTTCCAGCTTCCCGGAACAATCTGTAATGCTCCCCCCAGCCGTTGGTTGAGCGCGTGAATAAAATCGACACCGATTCCATGGGGTTGGCCATCCACCCCGACATAATCCATGGGTGGCCACGAATTGTTGATGCCGATTTTTATGACGGGATTGGCCTGTAACCAGGCCTGTTCTTTCGAGGTGAGTTGAAACGAGTCGTCCGACCTGGAAGCGGCAGATGCGGCTTTAAAAGTGTCATCGGTTGGCTTTTCCATGGGAGCAACAGAAACAACGGCCGAATTCAGCTTGGATTGCTCCGCTGGATCATCCGATTGGACGGCCTGGGAGAGGGAGGCTTGAAAGCAGATTGCAAATAAAAGAGCGTGCCAGAGAAAAGATCGTGCACGCCCGGTTTTGACGTGGGAAGTCATCAAGATTTTTCCAGATCAATTGTATTGTGCTCAGCAAAGGCAAAAAGCGTTGTCAACATTCCCTCAAAATCATATTGACTCAGCATCCGCTCCATTTTGAGCAGGCATTCCGCCGTCGGTTGGTCCAAGGGGATGTTTCGAAGTGCCTCCAGGGTATTCTCTACGCCCGAATCGAAGGTTTTCAATTCATAAGCGATTTGATTTAACAAAGCATCTCTTTTTATTTTACTCTCAGCGGTTTGATGCCCGATTGTCGGTACAATTTCAATGGTTTTCAGCCGCTCTAAATGTGGTTCACTCTCCAGGGCGAGGCAGATTTGTTCCAACTCCTGACCCACCGAGTTCAAATGGGTTTCCAAACCGTCAAGCCCGGCTGAATTTTTGATGGCCAACTCCAGAGACTCCGCCTGAATATATAGATTCTGCGCACCAATGGTGCCGGAAATCCCTTTCAATGTGTGAGCCAGCCGTTGGGCCAGTTCGGTTTCGTCAGCCTTCAAAGCCTCCGTGATGGCAAGGACCGTTCCACGCTGGCTGGTTAGAAACTTGCCAAGAATCTTCCAGTATAGATCCACTTTTCCACCAATACGGTGTATGCCGATTGAGCTGTCTATACCGGGAATATTTGGAACCGCCTCTTGGTTATCCCGGTTCTCCTTTATCTTCTTTTTTCTCTTTCGTTTGGAGGTTAGCAGCGGTTTGGCTGCTGAGGGTTTAACCCATTTCCGGAGGGTGGTATAGAAAAGATCGGGATCGATTGGCTTGGCGATATGATCTTGCATTCCCGCGTTCAAACACCGATCCCGATCGTCGGATAAGGCGTTGGCGGTCATGGCCAGGGTGGGGATCAGATCCCATTTAGGATTTTTTCGGATGAGACGGGTTGCGGTAATCCCGTCCATGACCGGCATTTGCACATCCATCAAAATGGCGTCAAACGGCTCCTGCTCCAATTTTTCCAAAGCTTCTTGACCGTTATTGGCAATGATGACCGTGATGTTGGCCTGTTCCAATAGCTCGCAGGCAACCTGCTGATTGAGTTGGTTATCCTCGGCCAATAAAATTCTGGCCCCGGAGAGAGCGGCAAAAATGTGCTGGTTGTCTGTTTGAGACGGTTTTTTCTGGTTTTGTCGGGCGTGTGCTTTTTCGAAGGCGTTTAGAACCGCTTCGTGCAATAGGGCTGGCGTGACCGGTTTGCTCAGAAATCCCGAAATGTTTGCCGCCTTAATCGACTCTTTGGTGACTTCGTCCTCCTTGCAAGCGGTAACCATGATAACGACGGGCGGATGGGTCAAATTCAGCTCTTTGTAGATTTTTTTCGCTGTCGTCAGACCATCCATAACCGGCATGATGGAGTCCATGGTTACCAAATCAAATCGACTACCGGATTCATCGGCTTTTTTGATGAGATCCAATGCCGCCGACCCGGAATCCGTGCTGGTGACCTGATACTGCAAGAAAGAGAGATAGCTCTCCATGACCTCCCGGGCGCTTCCATTGTCATCGACAGCTAGAACTTTGATATGTTTCAGGTCGGCGGATGAGAGAATCGGTTTTTCAGAAAGTTGCTTGGAAATACCCAGTTTTACATCAAAAAGGAAAGAGGAGCCGACCCCAGGCTGACTCTCGACCCGAATCTGGCCGCCCATCTCTTGAACCAACCGTTGACTGATGGCCAGCCCGAGACCGGTGCCGCCGTATTTCCGGGTCGTGGAGAGGTCCGCCTGTGTAAAAGCCTGAAACAGTTGGGACTGCTCGGCCGTGGTCATGCCGATTCCGGTATCTTTGATCCGAAACTGTAAATGGATGTTCTCGCCGTTTTTACTCAGAACGTCGGTGAAAAGGCTGACTTCACCCCGGTCGGTAAATTTCAGGGCGTTATTGGTCAGGTTGGTCAGGATCTGGCCCAGGCGGGTCGGATCGCCGATGAGCATGTCCGGGACGGCCAATGAGGTATTCATCAAGAACTCCAGCCCCTTTTCCTGGGCTTTAAAGGAGATGATTGACGAAAGATTATCCAAGACCTCATCCAAGGAAAAATCGATGGATTCCAAAACCATCTTGTTGGCTTCAATCTTGGAGAAATCCAGAATATCGTTGATGATAAGCAGCAGGTTGGTCGCTGATCGATGGACTTTTTGGGTATAGTCCCGCTGTTTTATGCTTAAATCGGTTTGCAGACAGAGGTGGCTCAGGCCGATGATGGCGTTCATGGGGGTACGGATCTCGTGGCTCATGTTCGCCAGAAAATTACTCTTGGCACGGGTTGCCGCCTCCGCCTCCTCCTTGGCTATTTCCAAAATTTGCGCCGATTGTTTGCGTTGGGTTACGTCGGTGCCGATACAACAGACCAGAGGAATGTCGGTCTCTTGCAGAGCGAGGGGAAAAAAGATGGCTTCAAAATAGCGGTTTGAGTCGATGCCAGGAAACTTCAGCTCACACTCCTTGTTCAATCCCCGTTGCCAGACCCATTGATCCGCATTGGTCATTTGCCGGGCCAGTGCTTCAGGAAACAGATCGCTGTTGCTTTTTCCGAGAACCTGCTCTTTTGGGCGATTGATCAGGGTTTCAAAGTTGGTGTTGATGTAAACGTACTGTTTTTTGTGGTGCTTCAAAAAGACAAAGTTTTTCATGTTGGTCAAAATGGCTTCCAACTGCCGCTGGGTCTGAAGGCGTTGCAATTCCGCCGAGTGCAAGGCTTTGGCCGATTCAACCCGTTGACTGATATCGCGAACAATACCGGTAAAAAACCGCCCTTTTTTATTCCACCCTTCCGATACGGCCAGATCCAGAGGAAAAGTCTGTCCATCTTTGCGTTTCCCGACCACCTCCCGGCCGGCGGTATCCAAAATGGTTTTATCGCCGGATGTTACATAATTGAGCAGGTAGCCGTCATGTTGGGAGTGAAAAGGCTCCGGCATCAGCATTTTAATGTTGCGCCCGACCACCTCAGAGGGGTCATAGCCAAACATTCGGGAGGCTGCTGGGCTGAAATTGCGGATGCAGCCCTTTTCATCGATGACGATTATACCATCGACTGCGGTATCGATGATGGTCCGAAGCTGCTCGTTGCGGTCTTCAATCTCACGGAGGTTTTCAACGAACCGAACCCCCATCTCTTTGAAAGAGCGAGCCAGTCGGCCTATTTCGTCCGCCTGGGAAACGGGAAGATTCTGTAAGCCATCGATCGCATTCTGATCAAATTGTTCAATGATCCTGGTCATCTCATGTAACGGTCTGGTCAGATACCGGGCGAAGAAAAAAATCAAGATCGAGCCGATGCCAATCAGGGTGAGGGTCAGTAAAATACTGTTTTGACGAATCGACAAGACCTCGTTCAAAATGGTCTTGCGCGGTGCTTGTACGATGACGCCAAGGTATCGTCCCAAGTGGTCCGGATCATAGGAAATCCGGCTGACCCGGACAATGTCGTCCTGACTGTTCCAGGTGATGATCCGGTTGTGATCAAAACTCATTCCGAGAGCGTGGGCAGGTCTCTCTGCCAATTTTTCCAGCCGATTTGCCCAATCTGGTTTTAAGGTTTGAATCCGTTTTGCAGATCCAAACTCAAAGGCGAAGGCCAGATCGGGATTGGGATGAATTAAAAAATCCCCCTGCTCATTGACCAGAAACAGTTCGACGGGTGGTGTGACGGCGGTCATCAGTTGTTTGAATGCCGGTTTGAAATCGACGTTGATGAGGATCATGCCGAAGGCCAGCCCAGCGGTGTCTTGGATTGGTCGGCCAATGCGGATGGTTGGTGTGTGGGGAACCGCCACCTGACCCTGCTCTTTGTTCAAATCAATCTGCGAGATGTAAGTTTTCTCGGGAGCCAATTCGATGATCTTGCGGAAATAATCTTCCTCTCCTACAGATTGCAGGAGTTTTCCCGGCAGGACATGAATTGCCCCGGATTTTTTAAAAACCCGAACAATCTCCCGGCCCTTGTCCGGGCGACCAATGAATCGAATTTGTTGATATTCGTCGTGGGTTTGCAAAAAATGTTTGAAAATAGCGGTCAGCTGCTGTTTATATTTCTCTTCGGTACTGCCGTCAAGAGGGTCAATGCCCAGAGAGTCCTGTTTGGCCCGTATAATCCCCTGAATGGGTGGGGTTTGTGAGAGAAAATGGACATCACGTCGAATTCGACTGATATAATCAATAGTTAATTTACCATGAATACCAACCTCTTCATCAAATTCGATGATGGCTTTTTCAATGAGATCTTTTTCACTCTGGTGATACACTGCAAAACCGACCATCCCGGAGAGGATCAGGGTCAGCAGCGTAAAGATCAAAATCATTTTGCCGGTAATGCCCAGCGTCATTGTCTACTCATTTCATTACGTTGATGTGCTATTCCACTCCAAAAAGAGGCGACCTGAAAAACAGATGAACTTTAGTCTACCATGAAAAACAGATAAAGGTAAGCAATCCCAAATAGAGCGATTTTAGTCTATTCATCTGTTTTTGTACTGGTTGTCGGGTTGTTTATTCTGATTTAAACGGGGTAGGGATTGTTTTTTTAACCTTCATTTCGGCAGTTGTCGTCATGTACCGGGCAAAACAGAAGAAGATCTGATCACCAATCAAAATGACGACCGCTTCTGCTATCTTACCGGGTAAATCAATGGATTGCACCATGCACGCAGGTCCAAATGCCGAATCTAGTGCTCTTGCTCTCGTTAATTGACAGGTTAAAATCTGCACGACCATAAGTTAAAACGGGTTGGTTTTTTCGGGGCTTTGCCCCGCACCCCACTGAGGCGGAGAACCGCCCCAGACCCCACCCTTTTTTTTTAATTGTTTTTTTGGCCTTCGGCCTGCCCATCAATTGATGAGTGCTGAAGCACTAGGATTATATCTTAAAAACGTTCAAAATCGTCGTCACCACCATCCATGTTGATATCAACTCCAGCGGCAGAGGATCGGGTTGGTAGAGATCGACTTTGACTAATGGAACGGCTGGAGGCCGAATGTTGAGAAGAAAATGTTCGCCGGCTGGCCGCTGGTTTAGAGGTCTTTTGCCGATGCGGGCTTGGCGTATCGGCATCAAACTTGAAGAAGGACATGGCAATTTTTAGTTCATCAGCCTGAGCGGAAAGTTCTTCGGATGTCGCCGCCATCTCCTCTGCTGCACCTGCATTTTGTTGAATAACCTGATCCAATTGCTGAATAGCCATATTGATCTGTCCGGCTCCTGCGTTTTGTTCCTGGCTTCCGGCAGAGATCTCTTGGACCAAATCGGCCGTTTTTTGAATATCTGGTACCAGTTGATTGAGCATGTTCCCGGCTTTTTCGGCAATTTCGACGCTGGAGGAGGAGAGTCCGCCAATCTCGCCGGCCGCCGCCTGGCTACGCTCAGCCAGTTTACGTACTTCAGCGGCAACCACGGCAAACCCCTTGCCATGTTCGCCAGCACGGGCTGCTTCGATAGCGGCATTGAGGGCCAATAAATTGGTTTGTCTGGCAATCTCTTCGATTACAGTAATTTTTTCAGCAATTTCCTTCATGGCGATCATGGCTTTGGAAACGGCTTTTCCACTCTCTTCGGCATCCTGTGAGGCTTTTTTGGAAAGGCTCTCGGTGGTACGAGAGTTGTCAGTATTCTGTTGAATGTTAGAAGTCATTTCCTCCATGGCCGATGAAGTCTCTTCGATGGATGCTGCTTGTTCAGTAGCTCCTTGTGAGAGGTTCTGTGCAGAGTCGGACAGCTCCTGGCTGCCGGAAGCAACATTTTGGGCGGAGATGTTTACCCGGCCAACAATATCTCGTAACTGAGCGACCATCCCGGAAATGTCCGAAAAGAGTTGCCCCAATTCATCTCCACGATTCACAGAACCGCTCACTTCCAGACGCCCGCTGGCGATAGTGCGGACAATGTTACCGCATTGGGTAAGAGGTGCAGAAATATGCCGGGTTATGAAAAGGCCCAGCATTACAGATAAAATCAGACCGACAATGATGCCGACAATGGTTTGAGTGGCGGCTGTGTTGCTTATTTTATTAGACATCTGAGCAGCATTGCCCATGGCCTTATTGGCTATCTCTTCAATGCCTCCGACTATTTCCATCATTTGGCCGCCTGCCTCATCAGCAGATTTGTCTGTTTCACTACGAAGCTTAATGGTAGCCGCCAGATTTTTCATGGTATTGAAAAGGTTTGTGATACTGGTTTGGAACAATTGATCGTGGGTCCGATCAATCTCTTCCACCAAGGCCCGTAATTCCGGGTTGGTTACCGGTGTGATTCGACCTTCATCGCTATCGGCTCCATTTTTGAGAGCGCCAATCCAGGTGTCAAACTCCGCGATGGTCGATTGGTACTCTTTTTCAATTTCAGCCTGAGAGCCCTCTTCCATTTCCTGTACAGACTTTTCGACCGCGATTCGGCTCATGGCGATGGTGGTTTTGATCTCCATGGCCATGTCAGCCCAACTGTTCTCCTTGGCCAAGATGTCACTGGCGGAAGCACCGCTTTTAATACGCTCATTGATGAGATCCTTGACCTTACCTTCAAATAGTTCAGCCAGAGACATGACCCGGTCAAAGGCCTCTTTCATCTGCTTCATATCGCCCAGCTTTTTTGCTTTATCAGTAAAGATTTTCAGGCTGGAATCTCTGATTTGAACCAAAGCAGGTTGGAATTTTTCATTGTGAAATCCGTCTGCTTCTTCGACGATGCGCCGCATGGCTGGATCTTGAGCGGAGTAGAATTGTACGCCATCGATTTGAGCGCCCTTCAGTATGGCATCCGCATAGGTGTCAAATTGGACGATCAGTGCTTCGTGTTCTTGCCAGACCTCTTGTAGATCAGCAGCATTCTCAGCAGCCAGCAACTCCATAATCATTTGCATATCCTGGGCGACCGAGAGCTTCATCTCCATGGCAGCTTCCCCGTACGGGGCTGCTTTGATGATGTTTTCTGTAGCAGTATCCATGGAACCAATGTTGCGGTATCCCAATCCCCCGACCACAACCAATACAATGGAGATAAGAAAAAAAGCCGTGAGTAACTTCGTTCCAATTTTCCAGTTATTTATATCCATTGAATGACCATGCCTCTGTTGTTGGTTACATCGTTTGAGAAGAGTATAGCATAGAGTTGTAGCTGGCATTTTCCATGATAATGTTGTAAATTTACATCCGAAGCAAACGTTATCATGATTGAGATTTTATGTAAATAAGAATCAAACCTATTGCTCTGGAATCAGGCGGTTAGCGGTGCGTGTCGACAACTGCCGAATCCAGAAACTATGAAGAGGGTCACTGGTCCACCTCCGTGGTAAAAATAAGGTGTTAAGATTCATTTACACCACTGAGGAG
>JADFYU010000028.1 GCA_015232865.1 Magnetococcales bacterium | reverse complement strand
CGGAACTTCGGCAGCCGAGCAGCTGGAATTTCGATCTCATCACCGGTACGAGGATTGCGACCCATACGAGCGGCCCGATCCGTCACCAAAAAGGTTCCAAAGCCAACCAGGCTGACCTGGTCACCATTTTTCAGCGCACCTTGTATGGAACCGATAACCGCATCAACCGCTTCGCCGGATTGAACCTTGGTCAAACCGGTTGCAGATGCTACAGCGTCTATTAATTCGGACTTATTCAATTGACTCTCCCTCCCCACGTCATAGATTAGTTCGTATCAGAATCGGTGGACAATCCGTCTTAAATAGACCACCTCTGCATCTCTATTCCCGCTATTCCCCACTCTTACGCCCCGGATTATGCCCCTCATCTTCGGGTGTGCTCAATGGCGTAGGTGGTTGTATACGTGCCTCAGGCCTTAGTGTCAAGCCATTTATCGTTTTTTTTTGCACTTTTTGATGTGAGAGAGTGCAAACTCAGTGGGTAATGGATGGAAGACCGTCGTGTGGCGGCTCATTTTGCAACACGGCCGGCTTGACGTTTTTCCTTTCAGTGTCATTGTTTTCCATCTTTAAATCAACTATTTGCCTGCTCAACGCCAGCCCAAGAACTTCATCCAGATGGCTGACCGGATGGATTTCAAGGTCTTTCATGACCGACAACGGCATCTCTTTCAGGTCTTTAACGTTTTCCCTGGGAATAATGATGTGCTTGATGCCGGCACGATGGGCGGCCAGCATCTTCTCTTTCAGTCCACCGATAATCAAAACCCGGCCTCTCAAGGTGATCTCGCCGGTCATCGCTACGTCCCGCCGAACCGAAATACCGGTCAGAATGCTGGCGATGGTGGTGCAGATGGCGATTCCCGCCGAAGGTCCGTCTTTGGGGGTTGCACCCTCTGGGACGTGAATGTGAATGTCATGGTTCTGGAAGAACTCGGCATCATTCAATCCCCAGTCGATGGCTCGTGAACGGGCATAGGTCATGGCGGCCTGAGCCGACTCCTGCATGACATCGCCCAGTTTGCCGGTGATGGTCAGTTTTCCCTTTCCGGTGAGCAGTACGGCTTCGATGGAGAGCAGTTCCCCACCCACTTCCGTCCAAGCCAGACCGGTTGTGACACCAATCAAATCGCTCTCCTCGGCCAGACCAAACCGATATTTACGGATGCCGAGAAATTTCCCCAGATTTTGTGCGCTGACGGCCACCTTGCGGCGGTTCTCTTCAGTGAGAATGGCCTTGGTGGATTTGCGGCAGAGGCTGGCTATCTCCCGTTCCAGATTTCGCACACCGGCTTCGCGGGTATAATATCGTATGGTCGATTTGATCGCCGCACTCGACAGGGAAAACTCCGCCTCGGTCAGCCCATGGGCCTTCATCTGCTTGGGGATCAAGTATTTGGTGGCGATGCGTAATTTTTCGTCTTCGGTGTATCCGGCCAGACGGATCACCTCCATCCGATCCAGTAGCGGTCGGGGAATGTTCAGGCTGTTGGCCGTGGTAATGAACATCACCTGCGAGAGGTCATAGTCCACCTCCAGGTAGTGATCGTTGAAGGTGCTGTTTTGTTCCGGGTCCAAAACTTCCAAAAGGGCTGAAGAGGGATCTCCTCGGAAGTCCGAGCCGACTTTGTCAATTTCGTCCAAAAGAAAGAGAGGGTTATTGGTCCCGGCCTTTTTCATGGATTGAATGATTTTTCCCGGTAGGGAACCGATATAAGTCCGCCTGTGTCCCCGTACCTCGGCTTCATCGCGAATGCCGCCCAGGGAAATGCGCACATACTCCCGGCCCGAGGCGCGCGCTATGGAGCGGGCCAGAGAGGTTTTGCCAACACCCGGCGGCCCCACCAAACAGAGAATCGGTCCTTTGATCTGATCGACCTTCTGTTGAACAGCCAGTTGCTCAATAATGCGCTCTTTAACCTTCTCCATACCCCAATGATCCTCTTCCAGGATCTCTTCGGCGGCCGGAATGTCATGTTTAAGCTCGGAGGATTTGCCCCAAGGTAGTTTGACCATCCAGTCGATATAGTTGCGAACAACGGTGGCTTCGGCTGACATGGGAGCCATTTGTTTAAGCTTTTTGAGTTCAGATTCCGATTTGGTTCGCGCCTCTTCGCTCAAGCCGACGGTTTTAATCAGCTCCGCCAGTTCGAGCAACTCATCTTTTTCTTCATCCCGATCACCCAACTCTTTCTGTATGGCCTTCATCTGCTCATTCAGATAATAGTCCCGATGGCTTTTTTCCATCTGACGTTTGACCCGGCCACGAACCCGTTTTTCAACCTGGAGAACCTCAATCTCCTTCTCCAGCGCGACCAACAGCCCATCCAAACGATCGGTAACCAGAAGCATTTCAAGCAGCTCCTGCTTTTCGGACACCTTAAGATTGATGTGGGTCGCTGCAATGTCGGCCAGTCGGTTGGGGTTGTCGATGGTTTGAAAACTGATCAACACCTCCGGTGCCAGCTTTCTGTTCAGTTTGGAGTAGGAGTCAAACCGGGCGACCAGAGAGCGCATCATGGCCTTGGCTTCAGTCGGGTTGTGAATCTCCTCTGGAAGATAAGAGCCCTCAACGACAAAATAAGGCTCATTCTGGATATAAGTGTGGATTTTTACCCGGCGTCCCCCCTCGACCAGCACTTTGACCGTGCCGTCCGGGAGTTTTAAAACCTGTAAGATGGAGCCGATGACGCCAATGTCATAGATATCCTCTTCGACGGGATTGTCCGTGGCGGCATTGCGTTGGGCGACAAGCAGTATGTGGCGGTCCTGTTCCTGGGCGGTTACCGCATCCAGAGCTTTGATGGATTTTTCGCGGCCAACAAAGAGTGGCACCACCATCTGCGGGAAAACGACGATGTCCCGCAAGGGAAGTATGGGAATGAAGAAAGTCTCAGTCGATATTAAATCACCGGGCATGGTCATGGGCGCACTTCATCCTTGTGTCAGTTAAGCTTGTTGGGCTTGAGCCGTCTCTTCATAGATCAAAAGCGGTTCGGCATCGCTTTCTATCACCTCTTGATTGATCACCACCTCCCGAACGTCCGGTTTGGTCGGAATATCAAACATGACGTCCAGCAAGGTAGACTCCAGGATCGAACGCAGACCCCGAGCGCCGGTTTTTCTCTTCAGCGCTTTGGCGGCAATGGCAGCGATGGCCTCGTCGGTAAACGTCAGTCGGACATCTTCCAGTTCGAAGAGGCGACGATACTGCTTGAGAAGAGCATTTTTAGGCTCTTGTAAAATTTGGATCAATGCTTTTAGATCCAGTTCCTCTAAAGTGGTCACAACCGGCAATCGACCGACAAATTCTGGAATCAGGCCGAATTGCAGCAGATCTTCCGGCTCCAATTGAGGGAGAAGATCGTTGACATTCAACTCGGCGGAGCTGTCTTTGACCTGAGCGCCGAAGCCAATGCTGTTGGATTTGTTGGAGCGACGCTCAATGACCTTTTCCAGACCATTGAACGCACCGCCGCAAATGACCAGAATATTGGTCGTATCCACCTGAAGATACTCCTGCTGCGGGTGTTTGCGCCCGCCTTGAGGGGGCACGCTGGCTATGGTGCCTTCGATTATTTTCAGTAGCGCCTGTTGAACCCCTTCTCCGGAAACGTCCCGAGTGATGGAGGGGTTGTCCGATTTTCGAGAAATCTTATCAATCTCATCAATGAAGACGATGCCTCGCTGTGCACGCTCCACATCGTTGTCCGCCGCCTGCAACAAGCGCAAGATGATGTTCTCCACATCCTCTCCCACATAACCGGCCTCGGTCAGGGTGGTCGCATCGGTAATGGTAAAGGGGACGTCGAGAATGCGAGCTAAAGTTTGGGCTAAAAGGGTTTTGCCTGATCCGGTGGGACCGATGAGCAAAATGTTGCTTTTGGCCAACTCCACTTCGTTTTTGGCGTCATCAGGCGCCCCGATGCGCTTGTAATGGTTGTAGACAGCGACGGAGAGCACCTTCTTGGCATGCTCCTGGCCGATGACATGTTGATCAAGAATCTGTTTGATTTCATGGGGTGGCGGAGCACTGGCCGACCCGTTTCTGACTGTCCCCTGCTCAACCTTCTCTTCTTTGATGATATCTCGGCACAGATCGACACACTCATTGCAGATAAAGACGGAGGGACCAGCAATTAGCTTGCGCACCTCATGTTGGGTTTTTGCACAAAACGAACAGTGTAACACGGTTCCAGAATCTGATTTTTTGGCCATGATTTCCTCTCAACGTCAAAATCGCCTGACTGCTGATTGGTGAATGCTTGACTCCAATATACACCAATCATCAAAAGGGGATCAGCATTTTTTAATCTTCTTTGGGTAGATCCCGTTTATTGATAACCTGATCAGCCAGGCCGTACTCACAAGCCTCCTTGCTGGTCATAAAATAATCACGCTCCGTATCTTTGGCAATGCGTCGAACGGTTTGTCCCGTGTGTTTGGCCAATACCCGATTCAGCGTCTCGCGAACCCGCAGCATCTCCTTGGCGTGGATCTGAATGTCGGTAGATTGTCCTTGATAGCCACCCAGGGGCTGATGAATCATCACCCGCGAGTTGGGAAGGAGTAGCCGTTTGCCGTCGGCACCTGCGGCCAACAAAACGGCAGCCATGCTGGCGGCCTGTCCCAAACAAAGCGTGCTGACATTAGGACGGATGAACTGCATGGTATCATAGATGGCCATGCCCGCTGTAACATGCCCGCCCGGAGAGTTGATATAGAGATGAATATCCTTTTCAGGGTTTTCCGATTCCAAAAACAGCATTTGGGCAATGATCAGGTTGGCCATGCTGTCCTCAATGGTGCCAACCATGAAAATCAATCGTTCTTTGAGAAGTCGTGAGAAAATATCGTAGGACCGCTCTCCGCGGTTGGTGGTTTCAACCACCATGGGAACCAGATTCATCGGCGCTCTCTTCACGTTAATATTTGTTTAATGCGGAATAATGGCCATTTGCCATCAACCGGATACCAAATCCCCGCTTGTGCCTTTATTTGTCAGCAACAGGACAAAATTGCCTCGGCCAGATCACGGTGGTCATTGTGTATCTGGTTTGGAGATAAATTCCAAAAAAAACAACAAATTAAAAGACATAAGTTTGATGTGTTGTGGGTAACCGGATCTTCCGGAAAACTTTATCATGCATATTGTATGCATAATTTGAACCAAACATTATTGATTCAAAACCAAGCCCGGTTGGAGTGATTTAAAGTGCTGTATACAAAAGAGAATAGCTCAATAATCACTCCCGCCGGGGTCGGTGGTTTGTTCTTCAACTGGAGGTGGACCGGAAAAAAAGTGCCGAAAACTTGAGAAAGTTTGATCGGCCTATTGCTCCTTGTTGGACATTAACTCATCAAGGGAGCAGGTTTTTTCCTCAACAGTGCTGTTATTGACGATCCAGTCAACAATCGTTGCCTCCAAAACGGTACTGCGAATGCCGTCCATGCGCTCGGGGTTCTCTTTCATCCATTTGCGCATGGCACCGGCTTGTGCACCGTAGGAGGCGGTCATGTTGTCCAGAAATGCTTCCACGCCCTCTTCGGAGGCTTGCAGAGATTCTTGCCGAGCGACGGCTCCCAACAGCATGCCGATTTTTACCCGCTTGCTGGCCTCGGTGGAAAAGCCCTTGCCCATCTCCTCGTCGCTGATTCCCAGCATGGCGGCGTCGATACCCTGGCGTTTGTACTCCTGCTTGAGTTGTTCGACCATCGCCTGCTGCTCCCGTTCGACCAACCCTTGAGGTATCTCAATGGGGTTGGCTTCCAGGAGTTGATCCAACAGATCTTTTTTGATCTCGTTGTCGCTCCGGGTTTTGGCTTCCGATTGCAAACGATTGGCGATCTCTTGGCGGAGTTTTTCCATACCGCCTTCGGCAATGCCGGCCTTGACAGCCAGGTCATCATTTATTTCCGGCTTGACCGGCGCGCGGTTTTCATGGACATGGCACTTGAAAACCGCTTCCTTGCCGGCCAGATGAGCGGCCTGATAGCCCTCCGGGAAGGAGACGGTCACATCGATGTCGCTACCGGCCTTGGCACCGATGAGCTGGTCTTCGAATCCGGGGATAAATTGACCGCTACCCAAGACCAGTTCGTGACCTGACGCCTTTCCGCCAGCGAAAGGAACGCCGTCAATAGAGCCGTCAAAATCAAATTTCATCTGATCGCCGGATTGGGCGATTCGATCCGCTTCGGCTTTGAAGTCGGTATTTTGATCCCGAATCTGCTCGATCACCTTGTCGATATCCGAATCCTCGATTATCGCCTCGGTGCGGGTCAGTTTGAAGTCCTTATAGACGGTTGGCGAAATCTCGGGAATCTGCTCGTAGGTGGCGGTGTAAGTGAAATCCGTTCCACGAGCCACTTTGCCCAGTTCCATCTTTGGCTGATCGGCTGGATTGACTTGATTGTCAACCATGGCTTTGCCGTAGCTTTCCTGCATCAGAAGTTCAATGACCACACCATTGATATGATCCCGGTAACGGGATTCAACCAATTTGATGGGGGTCTTGCCGGGTCTGAAGCCCGGCAGTTGAACCTGGTTGGAGAGTTTTGCCAACTCCTGGTTGATAAGTTCATCCACCCGTTCTGCTGGGATGCGAACACTCATCGTACGTGTAAAATTTTCTTTTTCTTCGATTGAAACTTCCATGGGTTCCTGACTTACGGTTGCAGTTATCGATAGTGAGATCATACCCTTACTAGGCCGGACTTCGCAATACCACCCCTTTCACTTTATCAGATTTGCAGCATTTTCCATTGATAAGACGAAGAATTTTTTTGGGCGAATCATTGCAGCTTCCGCAAGCAGTTTGCGGGAAAAAAGGGTGATGTACCAGAAAAAATCTTGAAAAATGGTGTTTTGAACAGGCTTGCTTACCGGTTTAAAGAGGGTTGTCAGAGTGGATGGAGGAACCGGAGTGGCCGATTTTTCAGGTAAAAAAGAGGGGGGAGCCGTCTCTTTTATCTGCCGTCACCGACTGGTTGGATTGTCGGTGACGGCAGATAAAGAAAATCAGGCTTGAATATTGACCGTGTTGCCGACTTCAATGCCGCCCAAGGTGGTTCCGGTCTGAACCGGTTCCGGGCTTCTGGCCGCGCGGGCATTGGCGCTGATATTGACCTGGTCTTGCTTGGGCGTAAAGTGAGCGGATCGGCTCTCTTCCGTAGTTTTCTGGGCCAAGGCCGGTGGCGTGGTGCGCGGCTCACGGCTGGTTTGTTGAATTTCACCCGCTTTGTTGGCGGGCGTGATTCGGGATGCGTGGGTAATGCTCTTGGTGGTTTGGGCCAGATCGCTGACGCCAGAAGTTGGTGCATTGCCGGTTTGGGCGATTACTGGACTGGATATATTACCAACTGTGGGCATGATTCATTGCTCCTGATCGAGATTTCTATTTGTGTTTGAAACCAGGCTTGTTTAAGAAAAAAAATGTTTTTTAAAGTGTTGCCTGAGTTTTGTCCGGGCCTCTGTGCCGCTGCCATAGGGAAGGGTTCGAAAAAAAATCGATTAAACTATCGCTTCGACGAACCCACATTCAGATCTAAACCTTTTGCCATCGTGTGTCAAGCAGCCATTGCTTGAGGAAATGGTCGAGAAGGGCTACACTCGAACGACTCGGTGATTTGACCGGGATTCGTCGGTTGGACCCGCGCTGCGGGCATAATCTGTTTGTTTGTCCGCTTAATCAACAGGTTGTAGCGCTTACGTACGACCATCCGCCGAATCTGGATTCAAAGGCTGCTGTTTTTCTGGTTCTTCATGTCTGACAACATAGGATGGGGGAGGAACATATTATGCGCCGTAGTCTGCCTTTTAGCTTGAGAAGCCCGGAACAGGTCGAAGGGGATGAACGTGGGGTGGTGCTGGCCTTGTCGCGGGTAGAGGCCGAATTAGAACAGGTTTCAGAACGTCACACCCGTCTGTTGCTCCGAGTGCAAAAACAGGAAAAATCCGTTGCCGACAAGCTCACTCAACTTTCGGATCGTCAAGCGGCAACCCTGCGGTTTTTAACCGCCCAAGAAGCGGAAATAAATGAGAAAATTGCCAGAATAGCTCAGATGCAGGAACAGCTGGCCAAGCGATTGGATTCATCTCGATAGGGGGTCGTAAAAAAACAACCCGAGAGGTGTTGCGCCGGGTTCTGATCCGTCTGTTGTGCTGAAAAAGTTCGGATATGTCATTGCCTGTCAATTTATTGAAGAGCAGGTGGGCCAAAAGTACAGATCAAGAGGAATGATGGATTTGTTCTGCGACCCTTGCCCACTTGGCTGAATCGATACGGGATCAACCATGGAAATTTTCGGTGAATCTGTTTTTTTTCTGTCCTTTTTTTTTGGAACCCTCTGGGGCAGTTTTCTCAATGTGTGCATCTATCGGATTCCCTTGGAGCAAAATATCGCCTTCCCGGCCTCCCGGTGCACGCACTGTGACCATTCCATCGCCTGGTATGACAACATTCCCTTGATCAGTTGGGGTCTGCTTTTGCGTGGAAAATGCCGTCATTGTCAGGCGTCGATCTCCGCCATCTATCCGTTTGTCGAAGCCATGACCGGCCTGCTTACCCTACAGGTGGTCATGGTTTTTGGTTATAGCCTGGAGTCGATTGCGTTGTTGGTATTGGGATACGCGTTTATCGTTCTGCTGATGATCGATCTCTATCACTATATTCTGCCCGATGTCATCACCTTGCCGGGCATGCTCCTCGGCGTGATCCTGGCGGCCCTGCCCCAGGTCTCGGCTCCCCTGGCCTCGCTGCCGGATTCTCTCCTCGGTCTGGCTGTCGGGGGAGGGGGGTTGTGGGCGTTTGCCTGGATTTTTGAAAAAATCACCGGCAAAGTGGGTATGGGTTTCGGAGATGTCAAGTTGCTGGGTCTGGTGGGGGCCTGGTTGGGTTGGCAGGCTTTGCCGTTTACCCTCTTCTTTGCCGCTCTGATGGGTAGTGTGGTCGGCTTGAGTTGGATTGGTCTGCTGGGACGGGATCGAGCTAAACCGATCCCCTTTGGCCCCTACCTGGTTCTGGCAGCCTGGTTCTATCTTTTTGTCGGAGAGTCGGTCTATAGCTGGTATCTCAGTACCGCCTATCCCGGCTATTGATCCATGGTGACTCCGGTCGATGCGACAGGCCGACTCTTTCGGGTCGGCGTGACCGGCTCCATGGGGTGCGGCAAGAGTACGGTCAGCCGTTATTTTGCCCGGCAGGGCGCCCGGATCATCGATGCCGACCAGACCGCCCGTCGAGTGGTGGAACCGGGCAGTCCCGGTTGGCGTGAGGTGGTTGCGACATTTGGCGATTCGATTTTGCAGGCACCCTCTTCATCCGATGAGGCTGGTGGGGTGCGGCCCCTGGACCGGAAAAAACTGGCCGCTTTGGTCTTCTCCGATCCGACAAAAAAAAATCTTTTGGAGGAGATCCTCCACCCAAAGATAGAGCGGGAACATCGACAAATTTGTCTGGCCTGGAAAAATCAACTCTTAGCCGCCGAGGTGGCGGTGGTGGTCATGGAAATCCCGCTTTTGTTCGAAACAGGGGCCGAGGTGGAATATGATCTGACCGTGACGGTATTCTGCGGGGCGGATCGACAGTGGCAACGACTCTCCCAACGCTCCAACATGAGCGATCGGGATAAGCGCGGAGTCATTGCGGCGCAACTCTCCGAACAGGAAAAAATAGCCCGTGCCGATCGGACCATCGACAACAGCGGCACGCCGGCTCAGACCCTGAAACAGGTGGTCGAACTTTGGCGGGAAGTGGTTTTTCTAGCCAAGAGCGGGGGATTTTCGGTTGTTGGATAGGGGTGTGGTGGTTTTTTTAATCGGCAACAATATTAATAGGTTGCTGTTTTGTTTGGCGGTTGGACGAAGGGTGGATAGAGCAAAAATACGCACAGAACGTGAATAATTGATTGACTTTAAACCCGATGGATATTAGGTTCATACCTCAGTTACGACGGATTCGTTACACGTTTATTGCGGCTGAATAAAAAGAACCGTGTTCACATAACATCTCGTTGTCTCCATGCGAACCCAGTCTTATCCGGTTTGCGATTTCATTATAAATCATCTGTTGGGTCAATTTTACGACTTTCCCTTACTGATTTTGGGTTGAGTGGGTATGGCGGGCATCTCCCCTGTTCTAGTCACCACCTGATATAATGGCTTGACGCAATCTTTGAAAACTCTCAAAAACCCTCCTGATCAAAACGACAAAAACATGCCAACAAAAAAACCAGCCGTCAATTCAGAACAAACCGCAACCATGAATCTCAAGACTTTGAAAAAGATGAGTGTTGCTGATCTTACCGCCCTAGCCGTCGAAAAAAACGTCGAGGGGATGAACGGTATGCGCCGACAAGAGTTGGTTTACGGCATTCTCAAGGCGGAGAGCACCAATAAAGGCCAGATTTATGGCGAAGGGGTGCTGGAGGTTCTTCAAGATGGATTTGGATTTTTACGTGCACCGGACACCAACTATCTGCCCGGACCCGACGATATCTATGTCTCTCCCTCACAGATTCGCCGTTTTGGTCTGCGTACCGGTGATGTCATCGAGGGTCAGATTCGCTCTCCCAAAGAGGGGGAACGTTACTTTGCTCTGCTTCGGGTTGAAAAAATCAACTATGAAGAGGCCGCAAAATCCAAGGGCAAGATATTTTTTGATAACCTGACCCCCCTCTATCCCGATCAACGGTTGATCATGGAGGTGGAGGAGGCCCCCAGTGAGGATGTGGGGACGCGGGTCATCGATCTGATCTGTCCCATCGGCAAAGGTCAGCGAGGCTTGATCGTCGCTCAGCCTCGTACCGGTAAAACCATGTTGATGCAGAGTATTGCTCACGCCATCGCAGAAAATCATCCAGAGGTTCATCTCCAGGTTTTGCTCATCGACGAGCGACCCGAAGAGGTGACGGACATGAGACGTTCGGTGAAGGGTGAGGTGGTGGCCTCCACCTTTGACGAGCCGGCTACCCGTCATGTTCAGGTCGCCGAGATGGTGATCGAAAAAGCCAAACGACTGGTTGAGCATAAGTTGGACGTGGTGATTTTGTTGGACTCCATCACCCGTCTGGCACGAGCCTACAACACAGTGGCTCCCTCATCGGGAAAGGTGCTCTCTGGTGGTATCGATGCCAATGCTCTACATCGTCCCAAACGTTTTTTTGGCGCGGCTCGCAACATAGAAGAGGGTGGCTCACTGACCATCATCGCTACCGCCCTGGTCGATACGGGCTCTCGGATGGATGAGGTGATTTTTGAAGAGTTTAAAGGCACCGGCAATATGGAGTTGCATTTGGATCGTAAATTGGTGGATAAACGAATTTTCCCCGCCATCGAGATCGCCAAATCCGGAACCCGCAAAGAGGAGTTGCTGACTACCAAAGACGAACTGAAGAAGCTCTGGGTCTTGCGCAGAGTCCTTTTACCCATGGGTCCACAAGATTCAATGAGTTTTTTACTGGACAAAGTGAAAGCAACCAAGAATAATCTCGAATTTTTCGATAGCATGAACAACTGACGAAACAAGAAGGAAAGCATTATGAAACAGGATATTCATCCAAAATATGAAGACGTGACTTATACCTGCTCTGGCTGCGATAATGTCATCAAGACTCGTTCGACCGGAGGGGATCAGGTTTTGGGTGTCTGCTCCAATTGCCACCCCTTCTATACCGGCAAACATAAACTGGTCGATACGGCTGGCCGGATTGAGCGGTTCAGACGTAAATATGGCATTGAGGCTGAAGCGGCCCAATAAGCCAAACCGCATGGGTCAAACACCAAAAGCCCCCCTTAAATCAAGGGGGGCTTTTGGTGTTTTTCTACTTTTTCCGTGGGTTGCCGAATCATTCGGGGACCGGTCTTGCGCGTGCGTCTGGTTTGGAATCAGACAATCGTGACGTAGCTGAACTTTCGTTTGCCGACTTTGAGCAATACGCGCTCTCCTGCCAGCAGGACTTTACGGGTATCGGTGGTTTTCTCGCCGTCGATGGAGACGGCATTTTGGCGAATCATGCGCAATCCGTCACTGCTGGATTGGACCAATCCGGCCTCGCGCATGACTGTCGCCAACCCCAACTCTCCCCCTTGTCCGGCAATTTCCACCTCGGGAATATCATCCGGGGTCTCTCTCTTTTTAAAGAGGGATTCAAAATCAAGCCTGGCCTGGCGGGCGGAGTCGGCATCGTGAAAACGGCCGGCCACCTCTTGGGCTAGGAGTTTTTTAGCCTCCATGGGGTGCTCTTCTTCCCGGTCAACCCGCCGATGCAGGTCGGTGATCTCCTCCAGAGAGAGATCGGAAAGCAACTCATAGTAGCGCCACATCAACTCGTCGGAAATGGACATGATTTTGCCAAAAATCTCACTGGCCGGATCTTTGATGCCAATGTAGTTGTTCAGGCTCTTGGACATTTTTTGCACCCCATCCAGCCCTTCGAGGATGGGCATGGTCAAGACGCATTGGGGGGGTTGTCCAGCATTTTTTTGCAGCTCTCGACCCATCAGAAGATTAAAGGTCTGATCGGTTCCACCCAATTCGACGTCGGCTTTTAAAGCAACGGAATCGTAGCCCTGGATCAGCGGATAGAGAAATTCGTGGATACCGATAGGCCGGTTTTCTTGGTAACGTTTGCTAAAGTCATCTCGTTCCAACATCCGGGCGACCGTCAGCTGTGCGGTCAGTTGAATCATGCCGGAGGCACTTATCTTTTCCATCCAGGTGCTGTTGAAGACCACCTCGGTTACGGCTGGATCAAGAATTTTGAAAACCTGCTCCTTATAGGTCTCGGCATTGACGGCAATCTGGGCTTTGTCCAGAGGCTTTCGTGTTTCGTTTTTGCCGGTCGGATCACCGATCAGTCCGGTAAAATCACCGATCAGGAAAAGAATGTGGTGACCCAACTCCTGAAACTGACGTAGTTTTTGTAGCAGGACCGTGTGTCCCAGATGTAGATCGGGGGCGGTGGGATCGAACCCGGCTTTAATGCGCAGAGGGGTTTTGGTCTCAATGGCCTGGGCTAATTTATTCTCAAGTTCCTCTTCAGAGATGATGTTGGCACTGCCTCGGCGAATAATGGCCATCTGTTCTCGTACGGATTTCATATCTTCTGCTGCCCAAGTTGATTAGAATGTCAAAAGCGATCATTATTTATAACACAATTGGGCCGTTGATAAAAAAGAACTCGTATACAATTCATCCGATTTTTTGGCTGAATGGTTCTTGCCCCGGATGGGATATGGCAGATTGGGTTTCAGAAGAGGGGGCAGGTTTGGGCCAGGTCAAGAATTTTTTAGAATAAACAATAAAATGGGATAAATCAAACTTGGGGGTCTGAAATGGATGGTTCTATGCTGGCGATTGGCTTGATATCGGGAACTTCGGCAGACGGGATCGATGGGGCATTGATTCGTACCGATGGGGTGGGGGTTCCAACTCTTCTGGCGGCGGTAGAGCGATCCTATCCGCCGGAAATCCGCCAGGAGATTCTAAGCCTGTATCAACCGGGCCCCAACGAGATCGATCGTATGGGTCGGTTGGACCGGCAATTGGGAGTGCTTTTTGCCGACGCCGCTTTTGCCGTCTGCAAAAAGGCCGGCATCAGTCCAGATCTGGTTGATGTCATTGGCAGTCATGGTCAGACCATCCGTCATCGTCCACCAGATTTCACCTTACAGATTGGCAATCCGGCCATAATTGCAGCTCGGACCGGGATAAAAACCATCGCCGATTTTCGTCAGGCTGATCTGGCAAGAGGGGGGGAGGGTGCGCCGTTGGCGCCACTTTTTCATCAGGCTGTTTTTTCCGCCAACGGATACTCCTGTGGTGTTCTGAACCTCGGTGGCATTGCCAACCTGACCCTGCTGGGCACCGATGCCTTTACCTTGATTGCGGGGGATACCGGCCCGGCCAACAGTTTGATCGATCTGTTGGCGGCTCAGATATCAGACCCGGATGAGGGGGGCCGGAACTATGACCATCATGGTCAAGGGGCCGCCCTGGGAGAGGTGGATGAAAAGGGTTTATTATGGCTGATGGCCCATCCTTATCTGGCTCGTCCTTTTCCCAAATCGACCGGACGGGAGGTGTTTGGTCGGGAATATCTGGATCAATTTCTCACCCAGTTTCCACACTTGATCAATCGGGACGGTCTGGCCACCTTGACCCAGTTTACGGCCGACTCGGTCGCGCTGGCTTGTCACCGTTTATTTAAAAAAACCGATGGATGTCGCCTGATTATCTGTGGTGGTGGTGGGCGTAATCCGACGTTACTGGCGATGCTCGGCCGGAATTTGCCGGGTGTCGAATTAATCCCCAGTCATGAGTTGGGGATGGATTCCGACTCTCTGGAGAGTCAGTTTTTTGCCTGGTTTGCGGTGAGAACCTTAAAAGGGCTGACTTCGTCGCTCCCCGGTGCGACCGGAGCAAAACAGGCGGCGGTTTTGGGCGCGATCCACCATTAAACCTGGAAACGGCTATTATCCTAGATCCGGCAATTGTAAGCACGCAATCGGTACAACCTCTTGATTCACCTGGCCAACTAGAAAAAAGTCTCATCACCAATAAGGTGACTTCGATTTTTTCTAGTTCACCAGATAAACCAATATGTTGCACCGCTTACGCACTTCCAACTGCCGGATCTAGGATTATCATCAGGTGCCTGGCACTTGGCAGACAGGTCCATGGATCGCACCATGCATGCACCGCCAACCGCTGTTTCCGGGTTGAAAAGACAAGGCGAAAGTTTATGAATCTCAGGTTTTTTGTTGCTTTTCTCTTTCTCTGTAGTGTGGCTTTTCCAGTGAGCAAAAGCGGTGGAGAGCCGTCACCGCTCCCCCTTGTGTTCGGGATCAACTCAACCGACAGTCCAAAGGTCGTCGCACAAAAGATCTTGCCCATTCTCGACGTTCTCGAAAACGATTTGGCGGTAAAATTGCGTAGACCGGTTAGAGTCACATTCAAGGTTTTTAGAACCTATGAGGAATCAATACAAGCATTTGTGGATGGGGCCGTTGATTTCGGGCGGCTTGGTCCGGCTTCCTATCTTCTTGCCAAACAGCAAAACCCCTCGATCCAGCTTCTGGCCATGGAAAACAAAAGTGGAAAAAAGAGATTTGAAGGGTTGATTGTTGTGCGAAAAGATAGCCCCTTGCAAAATTTGTCTGACCTGAAAGCAAAAAGCTTCGCCTTCGGGAGCAGGGTATCGACCATTGGAAGATACCTGGCCCAATTAGAGCTGATGAGAGCAGGAATTTGTTCTAAGGATTTAAAAAATTTTGATTACTTGGACCGTCATGACAACGTGTTCACAGGGGTGGCGATGGGACGATATGATGCCGGATCTCTCAAGGAGTCAACGTTTCACAAAAGAAACGAAAAAAGCGATGACCTTCGTATTCTATACCGTTTCGAAAATGTCACCAAGCCGTGGTTGGTCCGTGGTGGGTTAGATGAAGAGATATATACGGCACTCCGGTCGGTAATGCTGGACATGAAAGAGCAAGATGCTTTCAAAGTTTTAAAAATAAATGGTTTTTTCCAGACAAACCATCAAGAATACCAAGTCATCGAAGAGGCGATGCTCCGTGCTGATCAGTTTGATCATTGTCCATCAGACCTGGCTCAGTGAATAGCGATCTTCGATGAAACGGCTGGACCTTAAGCTGATATTGTGGACGACTCTGTTGTCAATATTGATTACGGCCGTCTACGCAACATACAGTTTTACAATCGAGCGCCAACGGTTGATGGGTCAGTTGGATGCACAGGCCAATTCGCTGGTCTATGCGATTTCTCAGGCGGCCATTGGCCCTATTTTGTACGACGATCATCCGGCTTTGCAAACCTTATCTGAATCCTTTATCGCAAAGAGCCTGAATATCTCCTTCATTCGAATAGAACTGTTGAATGATGGGAAAACGGTGGTCGTTGTCGAAGAGCATAATCCTTCGTTTGACGGGTCTTCGAAAATTTACCAGGAAATAATAGAAGTGGCTCCAGGGTTTCCCTTGGGACGGGTCGTCATAGGCCTGTTTACCGACCCGATCCAGGAGCAGATCGGTGAGCGAATAAAAAGCCTGATAATGATCTTGAGCTTAATGATCCTGGTCAAGGTAATGACTCAATATTTCGTTCTTTCGAGAATGGTTGGACGACCACTGAAAAAATTATCAGACGGTTGTATGCTGATTGGTCAAGGAGACCTGGAATCCAGAATCACCCTGCCAGGAAATGATGAATTGGTGACCCTGGCCGTCACCCTTGATAACATGCGCATGGATCTCAAACACTTTCAGGCAAAGGTCAAAGAGCGCAACGAGGTCAGCAAAAAAAAGCTCCAAAAATTAGTCGATGAGAAAACGGCCGATTTGCAAATCGCTCGGGAGGAGGCGGATAGAGCGAATCGGGCCAAGAGTGAGTTTTTAGCAACGATGAGTCATGAGATAAGAACCCCAATGAATAGTGTCTGGGGGGCTATCGAACTTCTTCGACGCCAAAAGATGCCGGATACTCAGGCCAAATTGGTTGACACCGTGTCGTATTCGACAAAGATTCTCCTGCAAATCGTAAATGATATCCTGGACTTGTCAAAGATTGAAGATGGGAAGTTAAGTTTAAAATTCAAAGAATTCAATTTAGAAGAGCTGTTGGAACATTTAAAATCTTTAGTGGCTCCCAGCCTGGAAAAGAAAAAATTGGCTTTTAGTTTGACGGTTGAAAAGGAGATTCCCACTCTGCTCTATGGAGACTCACTTCGTCTTCGTCAGATTCTCTGGAATCTGTTGAGTAATGCGGTCAAATTTACTGAACAAGGAGATATCGCAATCCACGTTCAGAAAGTGGCGAGCAAGGAAAATTTCGTGACTCTGGAATTTTCGGTCAAGGATACGGGAATTGGGATTCAAGAAGAGGATCTGCAATCAATTTTCGCCCCCTTTACCCAGCTAGATTCGTCCGTCTCCCGACTGCATCAAGGTACCGGACTTGGATTGACCATCTGTAAGCAGTTTGTCGATCTGATGGGGGGAACCATCAGTATGAATAGTCAATATGGAGAAGGAACCATTTTTTATGTGGTACTCTCTTTCGAAACCAGATCAGTGGTATCCGAACAACAAGATAAGAGACAATCGGGAAAATTTTTGCCATTGTCGATCCTGCTGGTGGAAGACGAACTGGTGAGTCAAACAGTCGTGCAAGGATTACTTTCTAGCGAAGGATATAAAGTGGATGTCGCCTCAGATGGTTTGGAGGCTTTGGAGAAGGTTGGAAAACGTCGTTTCGATGTGATTCTGATGGATTTGCGAATGCCTAAAATGGACGGATTTGAAACAACCCGGCAAATTCGCGCCTCGGAGGTTGATAAAGACAAGCCATTGAAGATTGTTGCATTTACAGCCGATGTCATGAAAGACACCGTTCAACAGTGTCTTCAGGCTGGGATGAATGAGGTGATTGCCAAGCCCATCAATATGGAAGAAATCAACAGATCTTTATCGTCCCTATGATCCTGAATTCGGCAGTTGAAGGTATGCACATGGCTCAACATTTTGATTTACTAGCCGAATCGAAAAAGAGCCTTATCACCAATCCGGTGGCTGCGTTTTCTTCCCGTTCAATTTTTCTCTTTTCAGTTGGTCTGCGGGGGTTCCGGTCCACCCCGTTCGACCCAGCGATGAACCCGGTTGATAATCCGTTTTTGCTCGACATCCGATAGGCTGGCATAGAGTGGAAGAGCCAGACTGAGATCCAACGGATTCGGCTGGCTGTGATGATGCCAGATGGGGAGGGCCGCTCCAATTCCCGCCTGATTTAAAAAATGAAGCAATCCATCGCGCTTTTTTACATCTTTGAAGTGCAGAACATACATCTCCCAGCTTCTCTGCCCTGGAAAATTCGGTGGAAGCGTGAAAAAATCTCGATTGCGTATCTCGCCATAGCGTTGAGCCAACGCCTGCCGCCGATTCAATTGGGCCTCAAGACGCCTCAATTGTGAAAGACCCAAGGCGCAGATTGCTGCGGCCGGCGGAGTTGAGCGGACTTTTTTCAGTTGGGCAATCAGGCATTCGTCCGTCGAGAGAACCAAGGTCGAACCGCCCCCTTGAATCATGCGGTTTCCATCCAGGTGTATCAGTTGAACGGTTCCCCAACCGGTCTGCTCAAGCGGTTTTAAAAGTGCTGAAACCTCTTCCAGGGTGGTCGTCGTATTGGTGTTGGCTTGGGCCGGTCGGCCAAAATGATGCTGGACCATGCGCACACTCGGATTCGCTTCTTTGGCTGGAGCGGTCGCTGACGGGTGGGCGTTGTCCAGCCACGTTTCCCGGCCGTGATCGTCCATTGTCGCGTGTGAAACCGGGTCCAACCAAGCCTCCTGTAAAGCCTCCCGCCAAGAGGGGGGCAGCAGAGGGCCGCAACTGACCGGCTGTCCCGAAGGCCAACCGAAAACCGTTTTCAATGCCTTGATCAGAGCCGTTGTATCGGTAAATGCGACACATGATCGTTGCCAGATTTCTTGCCAGGCCGACTCCCATTGAGCGACCGCCGCCACATCTTGAAACGGATGGCTGTTGAGTTGCGCCAGAAAACAATCCTGATCCGCTTGGGTTAGATCCGGGCGGACCAGGGGAATGGTCATCACATACGCATTTTTCATGGAAAAAAATAGAGATTTTAAGTGTCATGGAATCGGATTGGAGACAAAACCGACTTTCTGCAAGATATCCTGTCCCGCTTCGCTCTGTATCCAATTGAGAAAAGCCAGGGTGTTGCCTTTCGGTTCACCGGCCGTGTACATGAATAGAGGGCGGGAGAGGGGATAGCTCTTGTTGAGGGTAAAGGCGGCGGTGGGAGGGACGCAGGAACTTTGCGCCGTCATATTGGAGACACAGAGGGTTTTGACCCGATTGTCGATGAATGACATGCCGGAATAGCCGATAGCACAAGGATTCTTGGCGACATGATCGACCAACTCCTTTGAGTTCCAGTGGGCAACCACCCGGTTATGAAAATGGGCCCGTTTTTGAAAAATAGTCTGTTTGAAAAACAGGTACGTCCCCGAATTGTTTTTACGACTGACCGGAATAACCTCCCCCGATTCACAACTGGGAATGGTTACGCCCAGATCAGACCAATTTTTTATCTGGTTTTCAACTCCATAGAGCCGGGCCAGTTGGGTCAGTGAGATGCCGTTAAGGGGATTGTCGGGATGGACCAGAATGGAGACGGCATCCAGACCGACCACGATGGAATGTGGGGTAAGATTGGTTTTTTTGGCAAACAGTCGTTTTTCCCTAGCCCGGAGTTTTCGACTGGTGTTGGCAATCTCAACATGACCGTTGAGCAAAGCGGCAATGCCGTTGCCAGAGCCGCCGCCATGAACGTCGATGGTTAAATCCGGGTATAGATCCAGAAAAGCGGAACGCCACTCTTGCGTCACTTTGGCCAGGGTATCGGAACCTTTGATGCGAATCAGGTTGAACTCCTCTTCGCTCTGGGCTGGGTTGGACCAGACAAGGGTCAGAAGCAGTGTTAAAATGGTCATCACCATGGTGTATGGCCTACGCATATCTCTTTCCCTCAATCTGTGAGTCAATCAATCCAAATTTGGCAGTAGTTCCCGCGCCACCGGTACAAACTCTCGATTCTACTGGCTCATTGATAACCCGTTTCAAGGGATTTTAGCAAGTTTATGGAAAAATCATCTCAGCCACTTATCCTCTTTTACGTTGTTAGAAAAAGAGGATAAGTGGGACTAAAATCAGGGGTTTAGCGTGACTGTTCCAGTGCCTAATGTGTAACTGCTTATTTTTCCGGGCAAATAATAGCTTAGCTCGACGCCAGAGGTGGAGATGGTATGACTGGTCGTGCCGTAACTGTTGGCATATCCCAGGCTGGTTGCAGACTCATTCGTGCTCAATGCCAGATCTCGATCCAACGCGCCCTCCAATATATGTAAAGGAACGTTGCCTCCGGTAAAGAACTTCAGGGTGCTGCCGTCGGAGGAGAGGTTGGAGACAGCGGTATTGTAATAGCTGATGAGATCTGAAATGGAAAAGGCGACACTATCGACGATCAGCAGATGGATGACCTCCAATTGAGAGCCGGTCGTATAGGTGATTTTCGTACCGTTCATAGCTGGCACGACGGTTAGTTTGATGTCAAAGGTAAAGCTGTCGCCGTAGGTGGCGATGGTATCGACCAGATCCTTGAAGCTGGCTTGAACCGTCGATGAGAGACGGTTGTAGATGGCGTTCAAGGCTTTGATCCGCATGGTTATTTCAATTTGCGAGCTGGTCACGTCAACACCGATGGCCGAAACAATATCGCTGATATCAGAGAGGCTGGCCGTCGATCCGGTCAGTTGTTGATTGAGCTTGGCCAGAATCAGAGTACGCAGATCGGTCTCTGAAAGACTGAAACTGCTGGGCGTTTCGGCTGCCATGGCTGCCACCATGTTTTGGTAGATGACCGTCGCATTGGCATGAAGCAGAGCGCCGCTCTGGGTGACATCAATCATGCCGGAATCGTCGAAGGGCCGGGTGGTGCCGGTGATGGTAAAGGTGGTGGTGATGGTTTGACCCGAATCGGTCGTTACCGTCACATCCACATCATAATCGACACCGCTGACCAGATTGGCGTCATTGACGGTCAAAGAGCCATATCGATAGGTTGAGGTATCTTTGCCGTCGGCCACGGAGAAGTAGGTCTGATCGGCCACCGAAAAAGTGTAGACCGTTCCGCTGACCGGGCTGTCAACCGTCAAGAAGCCGATCACCGTGCCAATGGGGGAGTCGGCATACACCTGCTCCATGCTTAAGTAAATGATGATGTTGCTCAACGGTATCGTTGCGGTTTGAGTGGTGCCGCCGCCGCTGCCGGTGTTGCCGTTGTCATCGATGCTGAAGGTCAAGGATTCAGTGCCGCTAAAGCTACCGTCTGCGGTAAAAAGCAACCCATCTAGTGCGGAGTTGATATCGTCCAGAGTGCCGCTGAAAGAGAGGCTGGCCGTGCCGTTGCCACTGACGGTCAATCCGGTGGTCTGGCTCAGGGTGACGGTGCCGTTGCTGACAACCAAGGCTGCTTCCATAGTTCCGCTTTCCGCATCGACATCGATAACCGAGATGGCGTTGCCGTTGGCTGCGGAGAAGGTGACGGTCGAGGAGGCGTCAATGGCGGCGGAAATGGGCACCGTGATGACCGGATCATCGTTGATGGCGGTGATGGTCAAGGTGACGGTTTGCGATTCGGAAACGTCAACCCCGCCGTTTTCTGTTCCGCCGCTATCGGTCATGGTCAGGGTCAGTACGACTTCACCGTTGGCGTCGTCTGCCGGAGTAAAGACCAACGCGCCGTTGCTGTCGATGCTCGGCTCGGTGGTAAACAGCGCGGCGTTGTCGTTGGTCACGGTAAAGGTGAAGGTTTGCGCATCCGATTCGTCAGTCAGGCCGCCGGCTTCCAGGGTGGTGAAAAAGCTGCTGCCGGTATAGGCCCCGCTATCTTCATCGACGCTGAGAGTGGTGCTGGTCAGTTCAAAACTGGGTTGATCGTTGACGGCGGTAACCGTTGAAATGAGTCCCATGACCAGATCGCCGCCCAAATCCGCTGTGGAGTCGGAGGTGGCTGCTTGAATATCAAAGCTGAAGGTGTGATTGACATCGTTCATGTCGGTGCCGGGGGTGAATTTCAATCCGGCGTTACCCTCGGCAAAGGTGATGAACGTCCCTTCGGAGATGGTGGTAACCCCGTCGTTTTGATAGAGGGTTCCGTTGGTGATGTTGGTGATTTGAAAATGGGTCACCTCGTCGCTGTCATTGCTGTTGCGACTGATGACAAGACCGGATGTGGTCTGGGTATCCTCCAGAGTCTCTCCACCATCGGTAATGGCGGGGGTGTCGGCCACCGGAACGACGGTCAGAGTGACGGTTTGCGTCTCTGAAGTGTCGATGCCGCCGTTATCGGTTCCGCCACTGTCGATCTGGGTGATACTGACTTGCGCTGAGCCAAAGGCGTTGTCGGCCGGGGTAAAGGTGAGGGTGCCGGTCGAATCGATGGCCGGTTGAGTGGCAAACAGGGCGTTGTTGTCATTGGTGACGTCATAGGCAAACGTCTGGCTGCTGGTCTCATCGGTACTGCCGCCGCTATCGGTCGTCGAGAAGAAATCGATATCGCTGTAGTCGCCACTATCTTCCAGTACTGAAACCGTGCTGGAGGTGAGAATAAAGCTGGGTTGGTCGTTGACGGCGGTAACCGTTGGAATAGAGGCGGTGACTTGATCTCCGCCCAGGTCGGTTGCACTGTCGGAGAGAGCGGCCTGGATTATAAAACCAAAGCTGCTGGTTTCGCTGTTCAGGTTTAAGTCCGGGGTAAATTTCAGTCCGGCACTGCCTTGGGCGTAGGTGATGAAGTCGCCGTCGGAAATGGCCGTTGTTCCGTCGTTTTGATAGAGGGTGCCGTTGCTGATGCTGGTGATCTGGAAGTGGGTGACCTCCTCACCGTCGTCGCTGCTGCGGCTGATGACCAGGCCGGAGCTGGTTTGGGTATCTTCCAGGGTCGAGTCGCCTTCGGTGATAGAGGGCGTGTCGGCGACCGGGTTGATGGTCAGGGTGACGGTCTGTTCGCCGGAAGTGTCAATTCCGTCATAATCGGTGCCACCGCTATCGGTTATGGTGATGGTCAAAATCGCCGTGCCAAAGGCGTTGTCGGCCGGTGTAAAGGTCAGGGTGCCGGAACTGTCGATGGCCGGTTGGCTGGAAAACAGTTCGGTGTTGTCGTTGCTGACACTGAAGCTGAAGGTTTGCCCGGTTTCGTCACTGCCGCCATTGGCAGCCAGGTCGGTAACAAATCCACTATAGGTCAAATCCCCCGCATCTTCTGCGACAGCTTCGGCGGTCGAACCGAGGATGAAGCTGGGCTGGTCGTTGACGGCGTTGACGGTTGGAATAAAGGCATTGACCCGATCGCCGCCAAGCCCGGTTTCCTGACTGGAAACAGAGGCTTGGATGATAAAACCAAAGCTGCCGGTGAGGCTGTTGAGATTGTCGTCTGGAGTAAATTTCAAACCGGCGCTGCCTTGGGCATAGGTGATGAAATCGCCGTCGGAAATGGCGGTCGTACCGTCATTCTGATAGAGGGTGCCGTTGCTGATGCTGGTAATCTGGAAGTGGGTGACCTCCTCACCATCGTTGACGTTGCGGCTGATGACCAGGCCAGAGCTGGTCTGGGTCTCCTCGTTGGTCTCGCCAGCCTCGGTAATGGACGGTGTGTCGGCCACCGGATCGATGGTTACCGTCACCGTCTGTTCGACGGAGGTGTCAACGCCGTCATAATCGGTTCCGCCGCTATCGGTCAGGGTCATGGTTAGAATCGCTGTACCAAAAGCGTTGTCAGCCGGAGTAAAAGTCAGGTTGCCGGAAGCATCCAAAGCCGGTTGGACGGCGAACAGTTCGGTATTGTCGTTGCTGACGGTAAAGCTGAAGGTTTGATCCGCTTCGTCACTACCGCCATTGGCAGCCAGATCGGTGGCAAAAGAGCTGTAGGTTTGGCTTCCGGCATCTTCCGACAGGGTCTCCTCGGTCGAACTCAGGCTGAAGCTGGGCTGATCGTTGACCGCATAAACTGTTGGAATTGCGGCGGTGACCCGATCGCCGCCCAAGTCAGAATCATTGGCAGAGAGTGCGGACTGGATGGTAAAATAAAAGCTGCTGTTGCTGCTGTTGAGATTGTCGTCGGGGGTAAACTTCAGACCGGCACTGGCTTGGGCGTAGGTTATAAAGTCTCCATCGGAAATGGCGGTCAGGCCATTGTTTTGATAGAGGGTTCCGTTGGTGATATTGGTGATCTGGAAGTGGCTGACCTCCTCCCCATCATTGGCATTTCTTGAGATCACCAGCCCGGAGCTGGTTTGAACCTCTTCGCTGGTTTCACCGGCCTCGGTGATGGTCGGAGTGTCAGCGACCGGCTCAATCGTGATGGTCACACTCTGCGCGTCCGTGGTGTCAACCCCCTCGTTATCGGTGCCGCCGCTATCGGTCAGGGTGATGGTCAAAACCGCCGTACCAAAGGCGTCGTCAGCCGGAGTAAAAGTCAGGTTGCCGGAACTGTCCATGGTCGGCTGGCTGGCAAATAGTTCGGTATTGTCGTTGCTGACAGTAAAGCTGAAGGTTTGATCCGCCTCGTCGCTGCCGCCATTGGCGGCCAGATCGGTAGCAAAAAAGCTGTAACTCTGGTCGCCGGCATCTTCCGAGAGGGTCTTCTGGGTCGAGCTTAGGCTGAAACTGGGCTGATCGTTGACCGCTTCGACGGTTAGCGTCATGGACGTGGCCGTTTTAAGAGGTGTTTTCTTGTCGGTATCGGTGACGGTGATATCCAAGGTGTCGGTTCCGGCAAAGTTTTCATCACCGGTATAATAGAGTTTTGTCAGTGCAATATTCAGATCGGTGGGCGTACCGGTCAGGGAGAGGGCGTTGGAACTGTTGCCGGTAACCGTCAGCCCCGTCGTGCTACCGGCGGTGATGGTGCCGTTGGACATCTCCAGGGTAACGACCAGCGTATTGGTGGAGAGGGTGCCGATATCCGGGTCGGCAACGACGATATCGTCCAGATTGGTGGCCGTATCTTCCAGAACGGTCTGGGTCGAGGAGGCGGCTACGGTCGGTGTTTCGTTCAGGTTGCCGACTTTGATGGTGATGGTCGCCGAGGTGATGCCGGGATCGGCCTCGCCAAGCGCGTTGACATAATTGTCACTGACGGCCACCGTGAGGTTATAGACGGCAGTTGTCTCATAATCCAGGACATCGGCCTCCAAGATGGTGATGGTCCCGGAGCTGCTGCCGATGGTAAACAGACCGGAGGTATCTTCGGAAATACTATAACTCAACAGGTCGTCGCTATTGGTATCGGTGGCGGACAAGGTCCCAACCACCGTATTGGCCGCGTTGTTCTCGTTGACGGTAAAGGTGGTATCGGCCAAAACCGGTGAAACGTTACGCAGCACATTTGCAGCAGACCAGGTGGGGATGTTGTCGTCGGTGTTGTCCGTCGTGTTGCTGGTGTCGATGGGATTGGGGCTGCTGCTATCGCTTGCCGAGCCGCTCGACAGGCCGTCCGGATCGGTCGCGGTCCCGGCAGGGGTTCCTCCGGTGGTTGGGGATTGCGAAGGGGTGTCTTCAGCTGGGGTATCGTCGATCTGTTCGACACCGACGTCATCGATGACGGCACCACCCTGGTCTTTCTTTTCTTTTTTTTCTTTCTCTTTTTCGGTCGCTTTGGTCAGCTCTTTTGGTATGACAGCCTGTTTTGCCGCCTCTTTTGCCGCTTGGTCGGCCTCAGCCAGATCAACCCCCATTTCGGCCGCTTCTTTTGTTTTAGAGTCAGCCCAGGCCTGGGCTTTTTCCTGAAGAGCCTCTTCCAGGGTTTTGTTGTTTTCAACAGCGGTTTTGACCTCCTGACTGAACTGTTCGATCTGTTCGTTCAGTTCAGCCCTGACTGCGCTCATAATCGCTGACGCTGTCTCGGTAGAAGTCAGTTGATCCAGGCTCGGCCCTTTTTTCAGCTCGGACTGCTGTTGTTGAATCTGTCGTACCACCTCTTGAGCGGCTGCCGGAATCGCTTCCGATTGTTTAATTGCGGATTTTGCTACAAGCTCCTGGTTTTTTTTGGCCTGTTTGTCGAGGGTTCCCAATACCTGTTGAGCTGCGGGAGCTGGCAGGGTCTCTTTCAAGGCCTGTTCGGTTTTCTGCTCGGTGTTTTGGTTGGTTATCTGTTTTTCGGTCAGAATGGCTTGGGTTGCCTCCAACTGCTCAGGAGGGACCACTGCCTGAATTTTTTGCTTGGCCTGCTGATCAATGTTTTGGGCTTGCGTCTGCGCTTCACGGAAGATGTCGAGAACTTTTTCAGCCTGTTCTTTGGGCAGGCTTTGTTCCAGAGAAGCCAGTAACTCTGCATCGGAGGCACCTTTATTGGCCAGTTGTTGGGCCTGTTTTACCGTTTCCACCAAGTTGGCGTCTCCAGCCAGAACCTCGTTGATCTGCTTGTCTGATCTTTCCTTTAGGGCCTGCTGTTGAGCCGTTTGTTCCGCTTCTATGGCCAGCACATCGTCTGCCTTGTCGGCACCAATCTGGGCTTCTAGCCTGGTTTTGGCCTGCTCGTCGGACTCCAGGAGGGCTTGTTGTTTCTGCTCGGCGATCTCCAGAACCCGATCGACCAGCTCAGGATCTCCCACGGCGGCTTCCAGTTCGGTTCTGGTCTCTTCGGCGAGTTGCTCCTCCGCCTCTTGTTGATTCTGCCTGGCCTCCTGAATTTTGGCGTAGGCCTGTTCACCGACCGCCGCCTTGAACTCCTCCTCCAGAGATTGAATGTTCTCCTCTCTGATCAGAGCCTCTTCCACGGTGTTGGCGACCTGCTCAAGCAACTTTTCTTCGGCGGCCTCAATCAGTACGGCAACGGCATCCGGCGTTTTTTCCAAGATGGCACGGGCCTCTTCCACGGTTGCGGCTGTTCCGGCTTCGACCAGAGATTGGGCGACTTGATCGATAATCTGTTGCTTGGCCGTCTCATCCAGGGGTTTGATCACCGTTGAGGTGAACGCCTTTTTCAGCTGCTCGCGAGAGGCCGACTGAACGGACGAGCCTCGGGTCGTGCTGGCCGTCAAAGATTGGTTTTTCTTGACCGAGGTTGGTTCCTGGGTCAGATCTGCCGCCTGGGCGGAAGAGAGCAGGGTGGGCAGGGCAAAATAGAACCGGCCATTGGATGAGCCAAGATTTTTCTCCGGTTTTTCCAGCCAGACCACCACCTCTTTCTTCAAGGTGACAACCTCCAACTCTTGATCCTCGGTTGGGCCGGATAGACTGATGAACCCCTCGGTGCCTCGAACACCCATGGTCGCAACGGATGTGATGATGTGGAAGGGTCGGTCTTTGAGTTGAGCCAGTTTGCCGGAGGTAAACTTGAGCAGCCCCTTGCTCATCTCGAACAGTCCCTTGCCGCTTTTCTTCGGGTGGGAATATTGATACTGCTGAATTAAAAATTCACTGTCAGCACCAAGGGCAATCACCGCATCGTCGTGCATTTTCAGGATTAACCGGCCATTTTTGCCGGTGATCAGTTTGTCGCCCTGAAAAATAGGCGCACCGAGGGTCAGGGTTCTTTTGTCTTCCCCAAACTGGGCAAAAACCAGCCCCTTGACCTGGGTTACCAGGGCGACCACTTCCCGCTGGTCAATGGATTGGCTGACCGTTTGAACGGAGAGGGAAGCCTGGTCGCTGTTTTGATCCGTTGCCATGGTCGTGGGTTGGAGTGCCCGTTGCGGCTGGGGTGCTCTGTTTTGAAACGCTTGAGCGATGGAGGACTGTTTTTTCTCCCCTTCTGGTGCCAAAAGCAGGTATCCCCCGGCAACGGTGATCCCGGTCAGAAGTAAAATGGCGATGAACCATTTGTTTTGAAAAAGGTTGCCCATGGTTTACGACCCTCAATGCCCTAAGAACGAAATGTACGAACTTTGGAAAAAAATCCCATTTTGAGATGATCAGCGCAATCCCGCCAATCTACCTTCCAATAGTATACCGGAAGTGGGGATAATTCCTAATACTCTTCGGTAAAAAATGGTAACTTCTTGAAAGGCTCAGAAAAATATGTCATAAAAATCATTTAATGCCTTGAATTTTATGAAAAAACATAGTCCTGCCCGAGTTTGAAAGAGTAAAAAAAAACCCTGGCAGAGAATCTGCCAGGGCGAAAAAAAGGGTTTGTGTAACGATTTGCGGCTTTGTAACAGTCTAGAATCGGGCTACGCGGGCTTGAATACCGGTGTAGTTGGTAATTTTTGCCATAGCCTGGCTGGCAGCCTCCTGGCTGGGGAAGGGGCCGGAGCGGACCCGCTGATAGGTCTGTCCCTGGACCAATGCCGACTCTTGCTGAATGGGCAGGCCGATGGCATTGATTTTCCGCTGGACATCGTTGGCGTGGGTCCGTTCCAGATAAGAGCCGAGATCGACAAAGTAGCCCATCTGTTGTTGTGGAGCGTAAGCCGCCGGTAGCGGAGTTGAGGGTTGTGTCATCGACGCCTGCTGATAATAGGGCTGGTTACCCATCGTGGCCGGTGCTCGGGTTTGTTGCTGTGGTGTTGGGGCTAATTCGCCATAGTTCCTCGGCGCAGACGGTTGTTCGGGCTGCTCAGCTGGCAGGCGGGCCGGAACAGGCTGGTTGAACCCCTGTGAGGAGGTGAAGTCCAGGTAGGAGCCGCCGCCCTGGGTCGTCGGTGCCATCGGTGGGCTGGCAACCGGCAGGTTGGCCGGGGCAGCAACCGGTTGCTGGGTTGGAACGGGTGCCAGATCTTCACGGGGTACAGCCTGCTGGTGTGCGGGCGTGCCAGCGGTGTTGGTCGAGAGATGTTTGGTTGAATTCTTGGCGATCATCCTGTTGTTTCTGGGGTTGTCATGACCGATGATGACCGGACGTAAGAAGATCACCAACTCGCTCTTTTTTACCGACCGATCTTTATGGCTGAACAAAGTGCCCAATCCGGGGATTCGACCAAGACCAGGCAGTCCGTTGCTTTCATTGACGATTTCATCCTGCATCAAACCACCCATCACCGCCACCTGGCCGCTGTGAATGCGCATGATGGTCTCCATCTCCTTGACCTCTATCTCTGGAATCATGTTTTCGATTGATGTTGAGATACCGGTCGTCAACTGGTTGGCTTGTAGAGCCGGGTTGGGATCGTTGACCTCGGAAACAATACGGGTAATGGTCGGACGGACATTCAGGGTGACGACGCCATCTTTGGAAATTTGCGGGGTGACGTTCATGATCAGACCCACGGGAACCGTGTGAATTTTGGTGTTGAATACCGGAATCTGGGCCGTCTGCTGATCGACACCGGTGGTGGTGGTGTTGGTGGCGCTGGATTCCAAGGTGAAAAACACCTTGTTTTGCACCACTTTCAATAGAGCGGGTTGATTGTTCAGAGCCATGATTTTCGGGCTGGAAAGCACCTTGGTATTACCGAATGTTTCCAACACCTTGATGGCGGCCCGGATGGCCTTGTTCGAGGTCACTGAGCTGACTGGGCTTGGATCTCGGCCAAGGGTGAAAAACTCTCCCTTCGAAAAAATACCTTTGATTCCGATGTCGGCAGCGGAGTTGAACATGATATCCCAATCCACACCTTCCTGGAATTGATCGTTGAGTTCAACCTCAACAACGGTCGATTCAATCATCACCTGCCGATGAACGCTGCCCATGATGGAATCCAGAAGAGCTTGGATGCGCTCATGTTGACTGGATGAGGCAAAAATAGAGATTTGCCCCGCTTCCGGGTTGACGGCCACAACACCGCTTTTGCCCGTTGTTGATCCAGAATTGTTATTCAAGGAGCTCTCGCTCAAACCCCCAGGAATAGCGGTCAGCAGATCTCCGCTCTCAGCCGACAAAGAGGAGGAGGGAATGGACACATCACTGGAAGAGCTGGCGTTCGGATTCAGGATTAAATGGATATTACCCGTCAGCGTCTGCCAAAATTGGTTGGTGGTGGAGGTATCCAGGTTGGAGGTCGACAGATTGGAATCATCGGATAAATTTAAATCGGAGGATGAGTTCAAATTGGCTGTCGACAATCGCGTTGAAACCTTGTTACTGCTTTTTGAAGAGCGTTGAATATTGATGTAATCAATCTCATAGATCTTCAGATAGGCCCGATCTGGAGAGACGATGATGGTTCCGTCATTGATTTCATAACGAATGGCCACCTGATTGGCAATCCGGTCTAAAATTTGCGGTAATGTTTGATCAATGGCGCTGAGTGTGACTCGACCGGTTATTCCGGGGTAGACGTCAATATTTTTATTGGCATCGCGAGCCAAGGCAAAAAGCAGGTCTTGTACCGACATTTCCGTGACGGTAATGGTGTAAACCTCCTCCTTTTCCTGGCTATTCTCATCCGCATTAGCGTCAGAAACCCCGTCATCATT
>JADFYU010000027.1 GCA_015232865.1 Magnetococcales bacterium | reverse complement strand
GACAAAGAATTGCACATTTGTAGTGCCACTCCAAAAATATTAGCATTGTAAGTTGTTTGTTTTATACGAATTATAAGGTAGCGTGTTAAACTTGGGTTATGGTCGTGCAGATTTTAACTTGTCAATTAACGAGAGCAAGAGCACTAGGCCGGTTCGATGGCAACCGCCGAGACCTTGTATTCCGGGCAGAGGGTGTAGCTGTCGGCCTCTCGACCAATGAGCAGATTGGTCCTGGTTTCGGGGAAGTGGAAGGTCATGAAAACCAGTCCGGGGTTGGTCTGCCTGGTGATTTGGCAGTTGACGGTTACAGCCCCGTGAGCGGAACGGACTCGGACCGTTTGATTGTCGGTCAAATTCAACCGGTCGGCATCGTCGGGATGGATGCGGACGGTCTCTTGTCTGGCCGGTTCGAGTTGGGTGATGGCCGAACGGCGGGTCATTGTGCCGACGTTGTAGTGAAACAGGGTTCGACCGGTGGTGAGCATGAACGGATATTCCGGGCTGACGGATTCCGAGGGCGGCTGCCAGGGGGTTGGAGTGAATCGGCCCCGACCCCGAATAAAATTTCCTCCTTGGTGAACGATGGCTGTTCCGGGATGGTCTTCGGACGGGCAGGGCCATTGCAGGAATCCTCTCTGCTGGAGGCGATCATAGTTGATGCCGCGCCAGTTGGGGGAGAGGGAGGCCAACTCCTTCATCACCTTTTCCGGCTGAATCTGGGTTTCCGGCCCGTTGTCGGCTTTTAGATCAAAGCCCATGGTCCGGGCGACCCGGTTGATGATATCCCCGTCGCTGAGACTCTCCCCCGGTCCCTCGATGGCTTTTCTAACCCGTTGTACCCGGCGGTCACTGTTGACGAAGGTGCCCTCTTTTTCCAAAAAACTGGCCCCCGGCAGGACCACGTCGGCATAACGGGCGGTCTCGGAGAGGAAGATGTCCTGAACGATCAGGAAGTCCAGATTTTCCAAGGCACCGATCACATGTCGGGTGTCGGGATCGGATTGAACCAGATCCTGAGCCATCACCCAGAGCGCTTTTAGGCTGCCGTTATAGGCACTTTCAAACATTTCCGGTATTTTAAGGCCCATCTCTGTCGGCAATTCACTCTGCCATACCGCTTGATGTTCCTGGCGGGCCGTCTCATCATGGATGGATCGATAATCGCTGAATACAGTGGGCAGAGCGCCAACGTCACAGGCACCCTGAACATTGTTTTGTCCTCTGATCGGGCTGGCTCCGGTTCCGGGACGGCCCAGGTTTCCGGTCATCAGGGCCAGGTTGATGAGGCCGTGGGCCGCCAGAGTGCCATGACAGGCTTCGGTAATGCCCAGTCCCCAGAGAATTTGCGCCTGATTGGCCTCGGCGTACAGGCGCGCTGCCTGGCGGATCAAGTCAGCCTTGACCCCGCAGAGCAGTTCGGCCCACTCCGGGGTGGTGGTTTGAACGGCCTGCTTGACCGTCTCAAAATTTTCCGTATGGGCATCGATAAAGGGGTGGTTGAGACGGTTTTCACAAATCAAAACCTGCTGCATGGCGTTGATGACTGCCATGTTGCTGCCCGGTTTCAGCGCAATGTGGATATCGGCCAGTTGGGCCAGTTCGGTATTGCGGGGGTCCAGGACGATGAGTCTGGTTCCGGCCAGCACCGCCTGTTTGATGCGGGCGCCGAACACCGGGTGGGCCTCGGTCGGATTGGCTCCGACGATCATCAGCAGGTCGGAGTGGTGGACATCTTCAAAGCTGTTGGTTCCGGCGCCAGTGCCCAAAGCGGCTGACAGGGCGAAGGCGGAGGGGGAGTGGCAGACTCGGGCGCAGTTATCGACCGAGTTGGTCTGCATGACCATCCGGGTGAATTTCTGCATCAGGTAGTTCTCTTCGTTGGTGCATCGGCTGGAGCTGATGGCAGCAAAGGCGTGGGGGCTGCTGTGGTCACGAATGGCCGTCAGGCGTTGTCCGATCAGCGTCAAGGCTTCAGACCAGGTGGCTGGACGGTGTTGACCGTTTTCGTCCCGGATCAGCGGTTGGGTCAGCCGTTGGGGATGGGTGGCAAAGCCATAGCTGAATCGACCTTTTACACAGCTATGACCGTGATTGGTGCTGCCGTTGGGGTCCGGGATCATGCCAACCACCTGGCCGTTGAGGGTCTGGACCAAAAATCCACAGCCAACCGCACAATAGGTACAGGTGGTGGCCACCTGCCGATTGGGGCGACCCTGGGCCTGTTGACCCGGTTCCGACAGAGCCCCGACCGGGCATTGGCTGACACACAGGCCGCAACTTCGACAGTGGGCGGCCTCCAAGGATTGTTCGTTGCCCGCCACCACCCGGTGAGAGAACCCCCGACCGGCCATGGCTAGAACGTGTGAGCCTTGAATCTCGTCACAACTGCGAACACAGCGTGCGCAGGCGATACATTTATCCATCTCCATTTTAATGAAAGGGTGGCTATGGTCCGGTTCTCTGTTGTGGATGGCCGGATTGAGAAACGGTGTTTGGCGCACGCCATATTCTGCCGCCAATGCTTGCAGATCGCAGCGACCGTTGGCCTGACAGGTGAGACACTCTAGCGGATGATCGGAGATGATCAACTCCAGGATATTACGCCGTACCCGGTGCAGTCGTGAGGTGTCGGTGCGATAGACGGCTCCCTCTTGAACCGGCGTATGGCAAGCGGCGACCGGCTCTCTCCCTTCCATTTCGACCAGGCAGAGCCGACATCCGCCGTGGGGACGTAGATTGGGCGCGTGGCAGAGGCTGGGCAACCGTTCTCCCAAAGATCGGGCCGCCTCAAAAATGGTGGTCAGCGGATTTTCGGTCGTAAAGGGGCGGTTGTTGATGGTGCAGGTTCGTCGCATGTTTTAATCGCTCTCTACCGTCCAGAGATGGGGAAAAGAACGCCGAAGCGATTCGATGGGGATCGGTAACATGCGGCCCAATCCACAGAGGGAGGCGGTCGCCAGGGTTTCGCAAAGGGAGTCGAGTACGGTGAGCCGCTCTTGGCTGACTCCGTTCTGACAGAGTTGTCTGAGCAACTCTTCGGCCCGTACCGAGCCAAGCCGACAGGGAAAACATTTGCCACAGCTCTCCCGAGCGCCAAAAGCCATCAGGCCGTGTGCCATTTGCAACAGATCGATCTGATCATCGAACACCACCAGGCTGCCATGACCCAACGTTCCGCCAATTTGGGAGAGATGTTCAAAACTAAAAGGGGTGTCCAATTGTTCTGGAGATAAAAAAAACCCCAAGGGTCCGCCAATCTGTACCGCCTGAATCCGTCGTCCTGGCAAAGGGCCACCGGCCCACTGTTGGATGATGGTTCGAATCGGGGTGCCGAACGGGACTTCATAGAGGCCGGGATGTCGTACCGCATTGTTGATGCTGACCAGTTTGGTGCCTCGGGAAAAGTTTGTTCCGACAGCGGAGTAGGCGGCGGCCCCGCAGTTGAGAATGATGGGAAGATTACAGATGGTTTCGACATTTTGCACCGCAGTCGGACAGCCGAACAATCCCTCTTGGGCCGGGTAGGGCGGACGAATGCTGACCTGGACCGGCAACCCTTCGATGGATCGCAACAGACTGGTCTCCTCGCCACAAATGTAGGCCCCTTCTCCTCGGACAAAAGTGACCGGACAGTTCATCAGTCCTTGGTTTTCGGGGTCGGTCAACAGTCCACGGCTTTGGGCCACCGCCACCGCTTGGTGCATGCAATTCCAGGCCAGGGGATATTCCTGGCGGATGTAAAAATAAAGCCCGGTCGCCTGCACCGCATAAGCCGCCAGAAGCGCCCCTTCCAAAACCAGATGCGGGGCGGACTCCATCAGCATTTTGTCGATAAAGCTCCCAGCGTCCCCTTCGTCGGCGTTGATGACCACAAACCGTCGGTTAGATCCGTCCTTGACCGGCGTTGTTGCGACCATTTCCAATTTTTCCCCGGTGGGAAATCCGGCACCTCCTCGACCACGCAGTTGACTGAGTTGGATCTGCCTGCGGATGGTTTGAGGGGCGGTCCGACCGACCAGTTCTTGTAGGATTTTATAGGTGGGTTGATGAGGGGGCGCTTGTTTTTCCGCCTTGGGGTTTCGTTCGGATTGCAAAAAATTCGGAAGCAAGAACTGTACGACCGGAGGCGGTTGCCAATAAAACGGAGTGGTCGGAGTTGCTAATGAGAGCGGTGTTTCTTCATTCAGGTGTTCAATCAACGCTTGCTCAGCGGTTGTGGATGCCAGGGAGATCGGCTGTTCATCGATCTGGGCGGCCGGGCCATGGGCGCAGAGTCCGAGACAGGTCACATGCCCGATTGGCTGGCCGGTCTGTTGGATCAGTTTTTTCCTGAGCTGATCGACTCCGGCACTGCGGCAGGCCTCGCCTCGACAGAGGCGGAGTGCCGGCTGATTCTTGTTGGGATTGAGTGTGTCATAGCTCTCGGCGGTTGCCCGAACCCAGGCGGCCGGCAGTCGATGTTGGTCGGCAATCCGGTCGATTGTCTCTGCTGTAATCGGCCCGACCTGCCTCGCTTGAGAGAGCAGGGTCAAAATGGTCTGGTCAGCCAACAGCCGTTTGTTTTGGACCGAGCGTATGTTTTGCGACATGGGAGCCTGAGTCGTTAAGGTGAATGGGCGTAAGAAATTTTAATCTCTTGAGGCTTAAATAGGAACAAAAATGGTGGAACCCGATCCAGTTTTGTTGCCACGTAAGCGAAAAAAGGCTGGCCGATGCCAAAAGCAGGGCATATCGGGGTTGACGGGGCCGAAAATTATTTGAATTGTCGATACAATACCGGTTTATGGCACCGGCAAGACCGATGATGTCCGGGTTCATGCCTTGGTAGCGCAGGGGGTTGTCTGTCTAGGAGAGAGATGCCGTTTTAAATCGGCAACGGGGACAGCGGAATTTTTTTCCCTGCTCTTCAATCTGCCACTGTTCCTGCATGGCGCGATCGACGGTGCCGACAAACCAAGTGTGACCATCAAAGGGGCGCCGGCCTTTGGATCGGGGGTGAATGATCTCTTTTGGTGGTGTGGTTTCGAGTATTCGACGATCTTGTACTTTTCGTCTGCTTGAATTCCGGGCTCGGCGGTCGGCCTGTAAAAAGGGGATGATTTGAGCCGTGGTTCGTGGCTCTTGTCCTTTTCGTCTATCTTCTTGGTGAAGTTTTTCCGGGTTACAGACGTCGCAGTAGATAATGTGTGGCTCGGCCATGTTTACGTCCCTACCGTTGAGCTTCCATGGTCGGAGACGAATCCTCCCTCCATTCCGGGAGGGTTGGGCGAATCGGGATTGTCATCGGACCACAATCGGAACAACCGCTTGCCCGTTGCACCCTGGGTGAAGAAATGCAAAAGGTGGCTTTCACCACCTTTTGCCCTGCCATCAAGCTGCGATGGCCTTTGTGTCTTTGCTGAAATCGAGGGATTTTTGGGTTTTGGAACGGGTTTTCAGGCCAATATTCAATCTTTTTTCCAATTGAGCCAACGCCCAACTTGGGTCAATGTTGACCAGCGAGCAGATCCAGTTGAAGGCACCGGGTTCCATGGATTTTGAATAGAACCATTTTTTCAGCGTGCTGTAATCATATCGGAACACAGGATCTTCCAGAATCTCTGGATTCTCTTTTTTGAACCGCTCCAGGGCGACCAGATCTCGTACCGCACGATCCATGACTGCCATCCACAAATGGGTGTCGTTGTTGTCGTGGCTGTGAGGCTCAGTAGAGGTCATGCTATATGTGCTCTCCATAGCGATTTTCGCTCCTATATGAAGGTAGATTGTGATTGGGATTATGGAACAAACTCGCGCTTTGTTGCGAGTGCACAAGAAACTATCACTTCTTAAAAAAAAATTCATCAACTTTTTTCCCTCAAACCGAATTTTTTTTCGTCCTTGTTTTTCTTGTCAGGAAGAAGATTTTATTTGTTTAATATCAATATATTACAAATAATCAAAGTTTATTTATCAATGGATTTTGTCAGGCAATAATTAGGTGTGGAATAGAATTTTTTATCAATATATTTGTGTAAAAATGAAGCGCATATTCTTTCTGAAATTGGCTGAATCAGGTTCAGGTTCGCTGCTTCCTGGTCGGGTTTGTCGTGCATTTTTTTATTGAACCGGAAAGGAGTGTCGCCGGTCTAAACCATTTTGAGCATTATAATGATAAAGAGAGCAAAATGAAATTAGCTGCTATTGATGTCGGATCAAACGCTGTTCGCTTGTTGATTTCGAATGTTTATGAAATTGGTGACTGGAAACCGCTGTTGCGGAAGGCGGATTTGTACCGTGTTCCGGTTCGTTTGGGAGAGGATGCGTTTGTTCGGGGAGCGATCTCCAGTCGGGTTGCCGATGATCTGGTCAGCGCCATGGCTGCCTTTGACCATTTGATGAAGGCTTGTCACGTCGAAGATTATATGGCTTGCGCCACCTCGGCCATGCGCTGTGCGGATAACGGAGACATGTTGGCTCAGCGCATTCTGGAAGAGACCGGTGTTGATCTTCAGATTATTGGCGGAGCAAAAGAGGCGGAATACATCGCCATGAACCGCCTGGACGCGCGGTTTTTGAGTGGCAATTATCTCTACATCGATGTCGGAGGCGGTAGTACGGAACTTTCTCTCTATTTAGACGGAGCTTTAAAGGCGAGCAAATCCTTTAAAATGGGCACCATCCGTTTAAAAGAGTCTCTGGTCGGCCCGAGAAACTGGGCAGAAGTTGAACGATGGGTAACCAAAAACTGCCAAGGTGTAAAAAAGCTCAAAGCCATCGGTTCGGGTGGAAATGTCAATAAAATCTTCAAGCTGACCGGCCAGGCTCAGGAAACGCCCCTTTGTTTGAAAAAATTCCAAAAACACCACGCGCTCATGGCCGCTCTCAGTATGGAAGAACGGATGATCAAACTGGGAATGCGCCCCGACCGCGCCGATGTGATTGTCCCGGCTGGGGCGATCTTTATTTCGGTGATGAAGTGGGCCAGAATCAAAAAAATAATCGTGCCCCAAATTGGTCTGGCCGATGGTCTGATTCATTTGCTCTACCGAAAGCACAAGGACAAGCGAGCGGGATGATTCTGGAATCGGCCGTTGTCAGCATGCTCCCACTCTTGGCGGATAAATACTCGGATTCACCCGGCAGGCACCACCGCCCGCTCAAACGGCCCGAACCCGTGGAATCTCCTCCCAGTTGGTGGTGTAGGCGGGGGATTTCATCTGTCGGCGCATGCGCCATTCCTGATGAATGCCTTCGGCGCCGAAGCGGAGGGTGTTGGCGCCCATTTTCTGGTTGAGTTGATCCATGACCTGCATCAGACGGATTTTTTTCCGTCGCCCGGCCTGATCGCTGAACAGGCCGGGTTGATATTGCTGAATCGGGATCAGATCCAGCAGAATGATGCCGGCTCGATTATAGTCAAAGCCGGGTCGATAGATGGATTCGAGCAGTTTTAAGGCGTGCTGGGTCAGTTGGCCGGTATCGTTGATCGATTCCGGCAGGGGGGCGGAGGCGGTGTGGTGATACTGCTTGGTTATGGCGACGAACCGACTGGTGCCCAGAAAAACCGAGATCACGTTGGCCAACAGCGCCTGCCGGCGCAGTTTGAGTGCGGCCCTGGCGGTATAACTGGCGAGGGCTTCTCGCAGGGGAGGCAGGGTTGTGATCCGTTTTCCGAACGAACGGGAAGAGGTGATGGATTGGCTCGGCTTGGCGAGGCTCTCCCATTCCAAGGCCGGTATGCCCCGTAACTCCTGAGCGGTACGGGCGATGACAATGTTGAGTCGCCGGGCGATCTGGCCGAGGTCGGTATCTCTGAGTTGGGCGGCGGTGTGGATGCCGAGATGGTTGAGTTTGGCGGCCCCCTTCGAGCCGATTCCCCAGATATCGCCAACGGCGGTCATCTCCAGGGCTTTGTGTCGGTAGGTGGGGGTGGTAAGGCTGAGAACACCTCCGGTTCGTGGACTTTTTTTTGCCGTACGATTGGCCAGTTTTGCCAGGGTTTTGGTCGGGCCGATGCCGATGGAGGTGGGAATGCCGGTGTGTCGGAAAACGGTTTGTTGAAGGGTGCGACACCGTTCGGTCGGGTCGGTTAAATCAACGCTACCCAGCCCAATGAATGCCTCATCGATGGAATAGATTTCCATCGGTAATCCGTGGGATTCCAGCGTGCGCATGACACGGGATGAAAGATCGGCATACAGCGCATAATTGGAGGATAAAACCTGAATCTGATGCTGTTTGATCAACCCCTGGATTTTATGGAGTGGGGCACCCATGGGCACGCCCAGGGCTTTGGCTTCGTTGGATCGAGAGACGGCACAGCCGTCATTGTTGGAGAGAACGATGACCGGGCGGTTGTGCAAACGTGGATTGAAGAGCCGTTCGCAGGAGACATAAAAATTATTGCAATCGACCAAGGCCAGGTTTTGGGGCGGTTTCATCTTCTGAACTGATGGACGGCACTGGTCACCACCCCCCAGATTGTCACCTCCATCTCTTCGGTAATTTCCAGGGGCGTATACTGGGGGTTTTCAGGGATCAACCAGACTTTTTGGTTGGCGCGCTGTAACCGTTTGACCGTCAACTCGCCATAGACGACCGCCACGACGATATCGCCGTTTTTTGCTTCCAAGGATCGATCAACAACCAAAATATTGCCGTGATGTATGCCGGCACCGGTCATGGAGGAGCCTTCAACCCGAACAAAAAAGGTGGCCGTCGGGTGGTCGATCAGGTGTTGATTTAGATCCAGGTGGCCTTCGATGTAGTCGTCGGCCGGGGAGGGAAACCCGGCTGGGACGGTTGATCCGTAGAGGGGGATTGGGCAGGGTGCGGAGGCGGTTGTGGCGGCCTGAACGGATAGAACAGACCCGAAACGTTCCGGCCTGGATACGTCGGTTGGTGTCTGCGGCGGAATTAACCTAGATACGGCAGTTGGAAGTGCGTAAGCGGTGCAACATATTGGTTTATCCGGTGAACTAGAAAAAATCGAAGTCACCTTATTGGTGATGAGACTTTTTTCTGGTTTTTCAGGTGAATCAAGAGGTTGTGCCGATTGCGTGCTTATAACTGCCGAATCTAGGATTAAACGCACTGAACGGGCCTTGTTGTTACTCTGGGCGAGCACCCCCTTTGTTCTTAATTTTTTGATCTGCTCATGGACGCTGGGGCCTCGAATATTGAGATGGTCGGCCAACTCCTGAATGGTGGGAAACATCGCTGTTTTTTTTGAGAGCAGACGGATCGCCTGAACCAGTCTCTCCTGGGCCGGGGTTAATCCTTCTGTGGGTTTCGGACCTCTGTTGACCATTGGCTGTCGTTCATTCTCAAAAGAGAGGGGGAAACAAACAATGCTAATATATATTAGGTATAATCTATTTTTCAAGGGAAAAGAGCGGCCACTTCTTCGGTCTGTTTTTGGCCTTTGTTCACTCAGTCGATGTGTCGTTTTATAAGGACCAACCCGATGAAAGGGGGAGTCGGTATGCCAGTGTGCCAGGGCATGTCCGGCAATATGGATGGCGGCGATCGAGGTGGGCGTTCGTCGCTTTTCATGACCATTCTCAATGCTCTTTTAACCGATTGCAACCATCAGGATTGGGCTAAAAAAGAGAGAATCCAGCTCATGATCTGTTGGTTGTCGGTCTGGTTGTTCAGACTTTCCAAGGCTCGGTCCACCGGCCCGTCACCGATGAGCGGGCGACGATCCTCCATCAAGGCTTCCAGATAGGCGGGGTTGAATTCCGGGTGTCCCTGAAAGGTTAAAAAGCGGTTGTCGATCTGAAAACCGGCGATGGGGCAGTGGTCGGTTTGGAGGGTCACTCGGGCAAAGCCTGGCAATGACGTAACTTGATCCTGGTGGCTATAGAGCAGATTCACACCGTCGAGTCTGGGTTGCATCCAGGGTTGTGGTTTGGTGATGCCGGCCCGTTTGACGCCCAACCCCCAGCCCGACCTGGCCCGTTCCACCGTTCCCCCTAAAGCCTGGGCAACGAGCTGGTGACCAAAACAGATGCCGACCAGACGGTCTCCCTTTTGATCGACCGTTCGGACAAATTCGAGCAGTTGTTCAATCCAGGGTTCCGCCTCGGTAACCGAGCTGGCTGAGCCACAGCAAAGGTAGGCGTCAAACCCCTCGGTCGGATCTGGAAAAAGGCCGTTTTGAACCTGAAAATCAACCAGTTCGACCGCTCGGTCCAACCCGAGAAAGGCGGAACGAAACATGGAGAGATAGTCACCATGCTCGGCTTCCAGTTGTCCGGGGGGGAAGCCGGCATGTAAAAAGGCTATTTTCATTGACGTTATGGGGTTGGTATCCGGGGCTGGACTACGGGGTTTTTTTCTTCGATCCAATTGGAAATACCCTGTTTCAGGTTGTAAACCTGGGTGTATCCCAGTTCTTCCGTGAGATATTTGGCCAAGAATGAAGAGCGATTACCTGTTCGGCAGATCAGAAGTACCGGGTCATCTTTTTTTATCTCTAGCGTGAAGCGGGGGATGAACCCGTCGTCCGGGCGGCCCATTGCATTGATAAAGGTCAACAGTCGGCTGTCTTTGACGATTCCGGTCTGCTGCCATTCGTCGGTACGGCGGATGTCGTAGGCCGGCATCCCTTTGGCGAGCATGGTTTTTAGCTGGGTATTGTCGATGTCGGTATACGGTTGCTGCGAGCAGCCGCTCAACAAGAGCAGAAGCATGAGAATGGAGAATGTTCTCGATAGCATGGTGATCGTCCTGTTTGTCTGGTGCCAATAAAGGGTTATGGTGTTTATCAAATAACGGGTTATATTGTTAAATTATTTTACGATTTAAAGTAAAATAATTTTTTTGTCAAGATGATCTCTAATGGAAAAATCCATCATCCTATTGAAAATAATTGTGAATTGATGGAAATTTATTTGGCATGGATTTTGAGTTGAATTTAGATAGGTTGGTCGCAAAATAAATAAAGCCGTAGGCTCAGTTGTGTGGCACAAATATAAGGATATCAGCCCGTTCTTACGAAGAGGAGGGTGCGCTATGGATATCAAAAGCAACACCACGATCCCGGAAATAATACAAGGGAGCCGTTATGTCGTCGAGATGGCCTTGCTCGAAGAGTTGTCCAGGCGGATTAGCCGGCTGCTCTCCCTGACTTCCAACCAAAAAACCTCCGTTGCCCAATTGGTCAGCCTGTTGTCGGCGGAGGAACTGTTGGTCGAAAAAATTCTCCTCTTTGCCAATAGCAGTCGAGTTGGAAAAGTCGGAAAAATATCCACTCTCAGCCAGGCGGTGATCCATATCGGGTTTGATCGGATCAGAACTCTGGGCATTGAGCTGATGTTTTATAATCTGGTGGTCCACAAACTCCAGATCGACCGTTTTGATCCCGCAAACTTCTGGCGGCACTGCACGACCGTGGCGGTGATCGCACGAGCCATCGGCGAAAAAATTCGTTATCAAAATCTCGACGAAGCCTATCTGGTCGGGCTGTTTCATGATGTGGGAAAAATTTTTTTGTACATGCACGGCGCCATCAATTATGAAGAGTTTCTGGTCGTACAGTATAACCATGATCACCCCATGGCCGATCAGGAACGGTCGTTCATGGGGAGTGGGCATGATGAATTGGGCGCCTCTTTTTTAGAGCGGTGCGGTTTTTCTCAACGACTGACTCGCAGTGTTCTCCACCATCATCAACGCTATGATGAGTTGAGCCTGGGGTTGGATGGTGCCCGGTTGACCGCGTTGGTTCAGCTTTCCGATTTTATTGCCTGGACCCAGGGCGTCGGCTCACACCAAGGGATGCCCGGCCCCATACTGCCGCCGGAGACTGAACGGGTGATCAACCTGGAGCGGGTCGGCGTCGAGGCGATCATTTCGGCTATCGAGCCAAAACTGGCCTCTCTGGCTCGCTATTATCAATTCTCCCTGCCCAACGATCATAAAATACGGGAAAATCTTTTTCAGGCCAATCTGCAACTGGGAAAATTAAAAACCCACTATCTCTATCGGGAAACCAGTCAGTCAGATTCCGAAAAAATGACCCAGCACGCGCAGATGTTGCTCACCCCGCATCGAAGCCTGGATAGCGAGGTGATTTTTGAAAATACCCTGAAGGCCATTCGTCTGGATATGGAGTTTGATGAGATCTGGGTCTTTCGCTTTCATCAGGAAAAAAGGTTGATTGTTGCCGAACAGTTTCCGGGAGCCGTGCCGTTTGCCAAGGAGGGGATCGGTCAACAATTTCCCATCGATGAGGCGGATGAAAATGTGTTGGAGTGTCTGCGCCACCGCTGGCCGATCTTGATAAATGGTAAAAATGCGGTTGAGCTGGAGTTGTTGGGTTTTATCGGTGCCAAACAGGCAACCTTGGTTCCCATCAAAGGCCAGAGGCGCATTCATGGTTTGGCCTGTCTGGTAGAAAAAAAGGGGTCGGTCTGGATCGGGGAGGAAAAATGGAGAACCCTCTCCTCTCTTTTTCATGAGATGGGGCTGGCGTTGGATAACGCGCTGTTGTATGCCCTGGCCAATGAACGGGCGAACCGGGATAAATTGACCGGAATCAGGAATCGGTCCGGTCTGGATGATCAGTTTGACGAAGCCTTTGCCAACGCCAGGAAAAAAGGCCAGAACTTTTGTGTCGCCATGGCGGATATCGATTATTTTAAAAAATTCAATGATAGATTTGGTCATCAGGAGGGGGATCGGGTCTTGAAACTGGTGGCGCAAGTCTTGAAAAAAACCACCCGAGCCAACGGTATGGTTGGTCGATATGGGGGGGAAGAGTTCATGATCATTCTCAAGAACACCACCATCGACGATGCCTGGGCCTATTGTGAGAGAATTCGTAAAAATGTGGAAAATCTGGGCCGTATCCTGAGTCAACGTCTGCCCGGTCAGTCGCTGACCATCAGCATCGGCGTGGCCGCCTTTTGCGCGGACCTGGAACATGCCAAGCAGATGATCCAACAGGCCGATCAGGCTCTCTATAGAGCCAAAAACGCTGGGCGCAATCGGGTAGTCAGATATCAGGTACCATTGCCAGTCGATTGATGTTTGGCTGTGTTTCAGAGGGGGCGCACACTCCATCTCATCCCTGTATTGCGATCACAGTCAAGGGTTGGCAGTCGCAGCTCTTCCATTCAAGTCTGAAAAAAAATCATGCACTAACAAGATAAAAAAGTGTACAGTCTACCTTTTTATCATTATTGTAACCTAGTTTTTTAGAAGTGTTGAGTCATTACGACAATGCCAGTAAACACCGCACAGGCCAAACCCGCTGCAAAAAAACCGGCAACCGTTCGGGCCGGAAAAAAACAAGTCAGGCCCTCTACACAAGCTGCAAAACCCGCCTCGATCCCAAAATCGACGCGAAACGCCAACGCCACCACCCGCTCGACCCAGGCCGTAAAAGCGACTCGAACCAAAAAGACCGCCTCGGCCAAGCCACCCGGTTCAGTTCGTCGGCCAGCCAAGCCGGCGCTCTCATCCGGGTTGGGCCAAAAAATCAGCCAGAAAACATTTGCCTTTTTCAGACGTATCCTGCTCAAATTGACCGTTTTGATTTTCATTGGGCTGGTTCTGGCCGGTCTGTTGGTCGCGATTTTCTGGCCGATGCTGCCGACTCGCCAACAGATTGTCGATGCCGACCGGGGGTTGTCCCTGATCATGGAAAAAAGCGGCAATAATCTTGAGATGGTCGAGGTCTCCCGCAATTTGCGCCTGCCCGGCAATCAGATTCCCGACCATCTGAAAGCAGCCTTCATCGCCATTGAGGACCGGCGCTTTCACTATCATTTCGGGGTTGACCCCATCAGCATCGTCACCAATGTCATCAAGGGGCTTCAGGGGCAAAGAATGGCTGGGGCGAGCACCCTGACTCAGCAGTTGGCCAAAAACCTTTTTTTATCGTCGGATCGTTCCCTCTGGCGAAAGTTCAAGGAGATGGTGCTGTCGTTCAAGTTGGAATATTATTTTTCCAAGGAGCGGATTATTGAGATGTATCTCAATAACGTCTATTTCGGAGACAACACCTATGGCGTCGAGACCGCTGCCCGGCAATATTTTTCCAAACGGACGTCAGAGCTCAACCTGTTCGAAGCGGCTCTGCTGGCCGGTACGGTAAAAGGACCGAATCGCTATCACATTCGCCGCCATTATGATTTGGCGGCCAGTCGCGCCAAAACGGTTTTGCAGTCGATGGTCCGAGGGGATTATATCAGCTCTGACGATCAGGAACAGGCCATCCAGACCGGCATTCAAAAGGGAGATCGTCAATTCCGACCGATCCAGTACCAATGGCTCAAAGATTGGATCACGCCTTCGCTGATCGATAAATTGGGTGATTATGAGGGGCGAATTCGAGTTTTTACCACCCTGAATACCGAGTATCAAACCTATGCGGAGATTGCCATCAGCCGCTATCTGCGGGAGTACAAGGGCCGAAAGACCAGCCAGGCGGCTCTGGTCTCCATTGCCGCCGATGGTGCGGTTCGAGCGATGGTCGGCGGGGCCGATTATGGCGACAGTCAACTCAATCGCTGTCTGGTTAAACGGCAACCGGCCTCCACCTTCAAACCGTTTGTCTTTTTGGCCGGTCTGGAAGCCGGACTGGATGAAAACAGCCGGGTGGAGGATCTGCCTGTCACCATCGATGGCTGGTCACCACGCAATTATGATGGCCGTTTTATGGGGTCAATGAGCCTGACCGAGGCGCTCACCCAATCCCGCAATACGGTTTCGGTTGCCCTGTATCAGCAAGTCGGTCACAATGCCCTGGTCGATCTGCTTTTTCGCCTGGGTATCGGTGAAATCCTGCCGGACAACCCCTCGGTGGCTCTCGGTAGTTGGGAAATTCCCCTTCTCAATCTGACCAGCATGTATCGAACCATTGCCAATGGCGGCGCCCGATTCGAGCCTTATGGTTATACGGGAGTCACCGACGCGTCGGGCAATATCCTGACCTGGAGAATGCAAAGGGAGCCTTTCTACGCCATTGATCTGGCCGTTGCCGCCCAATTGAACGGCATGTTGCAACGGGTCGTCTACAAAGGAACCGCCCGCAACGCCGCTTTTGGTAAAAAGCCGATAGCCGGAAAAACCGGAACCAGCCAGGATAACCGCGATGCCTTTTTTATCGGATATTCTGATATTTTGACCACCGGCGTCTGGATGGGCAACGATGATAATACCCCCATGCAAGGCGTCACCGGCGGCGGCCCTCCAGCTCTGATCTGGCGATATTTCATGTCCAATTGTCACAATAGTCTCTATGAGTGAGCCGGGGGAGTACGGTTTTTGCTGTTTATCCATTCTTCGAGTATGGCTATCCTGGTTTTTTTGGGGAAAAGTGATATGCTGCGGTTATGTGATGGAGATGAAAGATAGTTTGTCATGCCGTGATTGGATAATTGCAAAACCGTTTTGAACCGTTGGGTTCGTAATGATTCAGACTACTCTGGTTTGAGGAAACAGGTCATGAAAAACACTGAGAAGAACAAGTTACAATCCATTATCCAGGCAACTTTCTTTGAAACAAAGTCCAAGTCCACCAAGGCCAAGGATAAATCGGTCAAACCCCGGCCTCTGGTTACCGTGGCTCGGGATTTTGGTGCGGAAGGGGAGCAGGTTGCCCAGATTATGGCAAAAAAACTGGGTGTTACCTGTTTCGACCAGCAAATATTGGATGGTATCGTCAACCAAATCGGTGTCGATCCGCATCTGATGCAAAAGTTGGATGAGCGCTCGCCGAGTAAAATTGAAGATTGGATCGTGGACATGTTTTCGGCCGGCAAGGGAGGCCGTGAAGAGTTTCTAAAGCGGTTGTACCTGTCTATGAATGGTGTCGCCGTCTCCGGTGGCGTCGTCGTCGGTCGGGGCGGGCAGATTATTCTTGCCAAACGTCAGGCCTTTAGAATCCGGGTAACCGGATCGCCTGAGATCTGTGCCAAACGTGTATCGGAACGTGAGGGAATCTCTATGGAGGCTGCCCGGAAACGGGTGGCACAGGTGAATAAGGAGCGCTATGAGTTTGTCAAAGAGCTGTTTCAGTTGCATCCAACCGATTCGTCTTATTACGATCTGGTCATAAGCTCTGACCACCTTTCTCCTGAACAGGTTGCTGATCTGGCTCTGAATGCGATGAAACAAATGGGTTTTCCCGTCTAAATTCATTCTGTGGAAATAGGCCTTAATACTCCTTTTTCCACAGAATGCCCAGACCTCCTGAGGAATCGCTACCGACCTCGGTTTCAATCACGATGTTGGGACGGATTTCATGTTCTATGGAGAGCTTGCCGCTGCCGTCTGCCATGCCTCGCTCCACGCTAAAAAAAGTTTTGTCTCCCAGATATTTCCCCGCTTTAAGCGAACCGCTTTTCGGATTGCTTCCTTCAATCTCCAGGCTGTCAACCCCGATGGCCCGATTAAAACGATCCATGACGCCCGGTCCGCCGTCACGCAGGGACTTGATCGTGGCGGCCAGTCTGATGGCCTGCATGGGTGAGATTTGATCGGCTGTTTTGTCGAACAGCAGACGAGAGATGATCTCATCCTGAGGAAAGGCCGGTTGGCTGCTTAATTTCAGTTTGAGGGATTCTGGATGGCCGGTCAGGCTGATCTGGGTCAACAGATCTTTTTTATCCAGCACGGCCTGAACGTTAAACGATGGAGAGACAGGATAGGCCCCGTCAAATTGAATGGTACTGTTTGTCAGGTTGAACGGTCTCCCCATAGCCTGGAATTGACCGCGTTTTACCGTCAGGGAGCCGGTGATGGTGGGTGCTTCGGCCCGGCCAAGAATATCAAGATGGCCTTTCCATTCCGAATCAAGCCCTTTCCCTCGTACAAAAACCTGTCCCGGCAACTCCAGGTTCATATTTAGGTTGGTTTGGAACGAGGGCTTCGAGACCGGGGCTGTCCTGTTTTCCAGATCGACAACCAAAGATTCCCTCACGTCGAGCCGATCAATGCCCTGACCCATGGATTCCGGGAGGAAATAGGTGATTCGACGGCTGATCAGTTTGCCGGAAACGTCGGCCATCTGGTTGTTGCCTGTGACGGAGATGGCTCCGGCCAGCTTGGCGGTCAGGTCATCACGGCGAATGATGGTGGCGTCTTCAATCTGCACATTCACTGTCCAGGGAAAGCCGGATGTCTGGTCCAATGCCAACTGTCCCGATCCGGTAATTCGACCTTTTTCTCCATCCTCCAGCTTCAAACCAACCAGTTTCACTTGATTTCCCAAAGCCTGGATTTCTATCTTCCCCTTTTGGAAAAGGGTGCCGTACAGCCCGTTTTCATAGCGTAATTTGGAAATGTTCAGTGCTCCCCGCAGGTCGGGAGCGTGGGGGTTGCCGGACAGTCTGAGATCAACTCTGGCCTCGCCTTGGATCTGTTGCAGGTCGAGCGGGTAAAATCCGGCCAACCGTTCAAGCTGGGCTGTTGCATGAAGTTCGCCTGCCAGCGTGCCGTTGGCGGGCAGGGTGGCAGCAAAGGGTTGAAGGGTCACGATCAGGGGCAGATTGACGGAAAATCCGACCGGTTCCCGCACCAACCCGACCAGGGTTCCGGTTCCAGTCAACTGTCCATTTTCCAAGATGATCTGCGCGTCAAGCACTCCTTTGGGGATATCATTCAAGGAGGGGTCGTTCAGTTTGATGTCGGGACTGTGGAGTGTGATTTTTATTCGGGGTCGGTTTGGGTGGCCGTCCAATTCGACTGTCATCTCCACCTGGCCCTGCCAAGGGCCATGGGGGCGGCCACTCAGAGAGAGGGCTTGATCCAGGGGAATATCCAGGATCATCCGGGCGCTGGCCTGTTCGGAAGTCAGACCGGCCCGGAGCTCGGCCGTCGCCACTCCCCAGTGGACCGACATGATGTCCAACTCCATCTGGCCGGACTTCAAGGTCAGCTGAGCCGGCTGTTGAAGTCGGAACGGTTGACCGTCCAGGTCACCCCCCATCTCGGTCAGGGCTATTTGCAGATGCTCTTTCCCGTATTCAACGGTTGCCCGACTCTGGAATGCGAAGGGAACACGCCCGCCACTTTGGGCCTGGGCAGCGATTTCAAGAGGCCCACTCAACGAACCGTCAACCCCGATTTGGACCGTCGATACGGAGGCATCGCCAAAGATCAGGTCGGCAAGCCGGGTTTTCAGGCTGATTCGGGGTGTCGTGGTCAGGTCAATCAGGGTTGCATCCAGGGTCAGGCGGCCAACCGTGGCCTCCGGTATTCTCAATTGATTGACTGTCAAGCTGGCCGTCCCCTGTTGGGAGCCGGTGGCCTCCTCTGCAGTCAGTTGTAGATTGAGCTGTGCGCGGCCCTCCAGGGGAAGATTTGTGAGCCGGCCCAGAGCGGAAAGTTGGCTGGCTTCACCACTCAATTGGCCTTGAACCAGCCCGGAAGCGGGGTCTATGGTGAGGGGGCCGGTCAATTTTCCATCCGGGAATTCCAGAACCAGATTGCTCAGATCGAACCGTCCTTGACCATCTTGTCGGAAGGGGCTGGAAAGTTGGATGGTATCCGCCAGATGGGAGAGTGTCAGTTTGAAATTCCCCTCTGGATTGCTGACCAGCCGATTGGTCAGGGCGTTAAATTGGAGTTGCTCGAACGGTTGATTGTCCAGGGACGGTTGCTCCACTGTCATGGTCACCGCCAGGCTGGGATCGCTCAAGGATTCGGAAAGGATGAGCCGGGCTTGGGCTTTGCCGGAAATTTGCCTGTTGAGCGGCGCAGAGAGTGCGGCAAGCTCGGTAATTTCCAAAATTGTTTCCATCCGGGTGGCGTTGGCAACCGGGTCCAGCAGTCCGACAGCCCGAATGGTCAATTTTTGACCGTCCAGAGCAAAGGATTTCAGATGGATCTGTTTCGATCCGGCCTGGATTTCAGCCGATCCCTGCCAGCGGGGATTCTCCCCCAAGAGAGGGGATAGCAGCGGAGATAATCCGTTCAAGCCGGTCGCGTTGCCCTCCAGTTGGGTGGTCATGGTACTCCATTGGTCGGTAAAGGCGATCCGGGCTTGCAGGGTTCCCGTACCGGTCAGTTCCGCTTGCTGATGCAGGGCTTTGAAGCGGGATAGTTCTTCGATTCTTGTCTTGACGGTCACCTCCCCAGCGAGGCTCTCCAGATTTAGCGCGCCGGAACCGGTCAGATCAAAAGTGTGGCCGGCCATCTTGAACGCCGTCACCGTCAACTTTTCCGGGGAGGTCATGAGTCCGTTAAATTCCATCTCCAATTTACGGTCCGGCCATTGGGGAAGATTGATCGGGTTGATGCCCGAAAGGTGGGCGTTGGCATCAAGGGATAGATCCCGGATGCCTTCGGTCAACTCCTGATTCTGGGTCAGGGTGACATTCCACTCTCCTTGTTCCAAGGCAAAGTCAGGAACTTTCAGACTGTTCATGATACCCTGAACACGTACCACCGGTGCATGTTCGGCCCCCTCCAGCCGGATGGAAAGGGTAGCGGAACCGGCCAGTGGGATTTCCGCAACGGCAGAGAATGGTTCAAGTTGGGGGGCTTTGACCTCCCAGTTGCCGCGTAGAAATCCCGCGCCTTGAAGATCGGTCACCGTTCCGGCAATCTCCAGTTGGTCTGGAATGGTGACCGAATGTTCCAGGCTCCAGCCTCCGTTAGAAATGCCGAGATAGCGGGCTGAAAAGCTGGAGGGGACGGTGAGGAGGGGATGAATGTTATCCGGTAGAACCGTTTTGGCAACGACCAGGGTGCCATCGACTGTCAGTGAAAGCTGTTCCAGAGGGGTGGCGAGGCGGATTCCAGCGTTCAGTTCTCCCAAATGGGGTCCGCTAGCCGTTAACCGACCTTGCCAACCTTCCGGGACTCCCTGGCCGTCGATAGCCAAGACCACCTCTCCCACGGGATGATTGAGAGCCGTTTCCAAGATTCTGGAACGATCCTGGGCTTGGGCCGACAGGGTAAAAGCGAGAGGAGCCTCCAGGGGGATGATCGCTTTCAGGTTGAAGAACGTACCCTCCTGGTCAATTCTTCGGGCGGCCAGTACGGTTTGAAGGCTTTTTTTCTGAGTGTCCGCATCGGGCCGGATAAAGCCGTTCAGGGTGAAGATGCCACCCTTGGGAATGATGGTCTCTCCCAGTTTCAGGGTTTTTATCTGTAGACGGTCCAGTTGAAAAAAATCCGGGAGGGGAGAGAGGGGGGCAAAGCTCGGCTCTTGCCCCGCCGGCTTTTGCTCTGTTTCGGATTCGGCGGATTCCGGCAGTCGCCGGACCTCGACGCTGTCGATATCCAGGTGATCGATGAAAATCTCTCCTCCAAGAAGGGCCGTCGGGGAAAACGACCATTGCAGATTATGGATGATCAGCCAACTCTCTTTGCCGTCGGAGAGTGTCAAGCTGTCCAGACGGACATCGAAGGGTATCAGACCTCGAAGGGGGCCGATCTCCACCGGCGTACCGGCTTTGGCCATGATTTCGGTGATTTTTCTGGTGAGCATCTGTCGGACCGGGTCGATCTGTAGAGCGGCGAACAGTATGCCGATCAGCACGAGCATGAGAAACAAAACCATGAAAATCCATTGGAGGATTTGTCGCCAAGAGAGCGGTATGATCGTTTTGTTCATTCTAAAAAGCCTGTCCGATACTGAGCACGATCTGAAAGGGATCGTCTACACCGGGGCGTTGATTCAAAGGGATGCCCACATCCAGTCGCAGGGGGCCAATGGGGGTGATATAGCGGATGCCGACTCCGGTGCTGAAAAAAAGATCCTCCTGGGTGAAATCGGGAATCAGGGTTTGGTAGATTCCTCCGGCATCCAGGAATATCACGGCTTGAATCTCCTGGGTTATGGTGAGCCTGGCCTCGGAGGCCATTTCCAGACTGGAAATTCCACCGGTGGGTTTGTTCTCCCCATCCAGAGGGCCTGCCATTTGGAAACCGTAACCTCGGATTGAACCGCTGCCACCGGCAAAAAGCCGTTCGTCAACCAAGACCGTCTTTGCGCTGGGTCCGGCAATTATGCCCAATCCAAGCCGTCCGGCCAACACCAATCGGGGATGTTGCATAACCGGGCGGTATCCCGTCAGGCGTCCCTGGGCTTTTATAAAATGAGAGCTGTCTCCAGAGAGAACCAGGGTGGGGGTGGCCTGAATATTGGATCGCCAACCTTGGGAAGGGTCGAGAAGATCATCGCTATGGTCTGCCGACCAACTGACTGGAAAGGAGAGCAATCCTTCAAAATTACTTTGCTCGGTACTCAAATCAAAAATATCCACGACTCGGAGGTTGATTCCGCCGGAGAGGGCGTTGCCCGATGAGAGCGTTCTGCCCAGAGATGCCCCGAGAGAAGCCGATTTTTCATGATAGGCTGGGGTTCGCTCCAGATTCAGATCGCTTGCCAAAGAGAGGGTCTGTCCAGGTGTCAGAAAATGAGGTTTAGATAGGGTCGCTGTTGTCTGAACGCTGTTCAGGGAGATGCGGCCACTCAACATCAATTTTTCGTCCCGGCCTCGGATGTTGCGTTTTTCCCAGTTGGCGGTCAGGCGGGGGCCGCTGTCCGTATGATATTCGGCACCGGCCTTGATGGTGCGAGTCGGCCGTTCTTTTACCGTGATATCGACCGGCCACCTTCCATCCGGCCCCGGAGAGGCGGCCAGTTCGGTTTGGACGTTGGAAAACAGCCCGATATCCAAAAGTCGGTTTTGAGTGGTTTTGAGCAGGGTGGGGTTGAACGTGTCGCCCGGTTTCCAGGTAGTCAGGTTTTGAATATAAGCCGGGTCTGTGTTCTCCAGCCCGCTCAGATGGGCGGTTCCCAGTTTGACCGTGGGTCCGAGGTCGATGAGAAAGGTTAGATTCAAGGTGCGGTTCTCGTGAACGACAACGGCATCTTTTCCCTTCAGGGTAGAAAAAGCCCAACCCCGGTCTTTCAGTTGGGCAAGCAGTCGCCTTTCGGCCTCCAGCACCTGCGATGCCCGAGCCGGGGCCTTGGAAATCAAGCCGATCTCCTCCGGTGTCGGCAGCGTCCGGTCGGGCGTCAAGCCAGAAGTATGGATTGCAATCCTTCCCAACCGGTAGATCGGCCCGGCATCAATCTGGAAGATGACGGTGCGTTCTCCCTCTTTTTCCGTGATGCGTCCGGTTACGCGACCGGCGTAATGGCCCCAGGAACGCAGGGCGGCCAAAAAGGTTTCCTGATCACTCTGGAGCCTGCTTTTCAGGATCATGAGGGTTAAGGGGGGATTGTCCCGACGAGCCAGGGTGGTGGCGTTTTCTTTCATCACGGTCAGTAGCTCTCCCTTTTCCAACCCTTCGATGCGGACGTCGTAGGGGAGTCCCGTGCCTCCTTCCGATTCCGCCAGATCCACTTTGAGCGGCAGCAGAATCAATAAGAAAAGGGCCAAAATTCGGACGGACCGGGAAAGTTGATTGACGAACCGCCCCATAAAGACGATTCGGTCAATCGCCGGAGAAGAATAGACGGTTTTTCTTTGTGAGAACAGGGGGGGCAAAAGGCGGTACTTAGTCCCGACACCAATCCTCATGTCACCCTTCAACCCGATTTCGGCCATTTCTTTTGGCCTCATAGAGATTCTTGTCCGCCACTGCGATCATCTCTTCCAACCCCATCCCGGACGTGCGCATGACGATACCCATGCTGGCCGTAAGACGTCCGGGCGGGATCGGGGCCAGATCAGAGACATTCTGAATGGATGAGCGTATTCGCTCGGATAACTGTCGCAACTGCTCCAGACTCTGTACCAGAAACAGCACCCCGAACTCTTCCCCTCCATATCGAAAGGCGATATCCTCGTTTCGAACAAATTGAGACAATATCCTGACCAGACGTTTGAGCGCCTCATCCCCTGCCTGATGGCCGTAGGTATCGTTGATTCCCTTGAAATGATCCAAATCAATCATGACCAGGCCCAAGCCAGGCAAAGATCCGCGATCGTGGGCTGAGAGCAGGTGAGGTGTGGTTTCCAAGAGGAATTGACGATTGTAGGCGCCGGTCAATGGATCGTGAAACGCCTTGTGTCGCAATAAAAAAGTATATTTCAGCCAACGATGGACAACGGCGATAGCCATCCAGCCGGCGAGAATCACGAGAACGGCATTCCAGTTCAAGGTTGTCTTGAGAGATTCCAAACCGCTCACCGGGTGAAAAACATAGAGACTCCACTCCTTTTTTTCAGGCTTCAAAAGATGGGTTGCGAGAGGGGGGTGGCCCGTCAGGTATAACAGGCCGTCTTCGTTGGTCTCTCCAGGGTCAAAGGGAAGCACGGGAAGTTGAGAGGTGCCGTAATACCTTTGACGCAGTGCTTTATCAAGTTTTTCATACCTTTCGGATGCGGGCAGGCGGTGAAATGCCATGCTTTCAGGATTTCCCAACAGGATGACACCGTTGGTATCGACCAGGATTGAACTCATGACTGGAGATTCCAGAATTTTATCCAGAACGTTGAACTCCACTTTGATCGCCAGCACATGGGGTTCCTTTTCGGGTAACAGCAGTAAACGCCTCGCAACGATGATGCCGGGCCGACCGGAGACCGGTTCCATACTGAACTCCGTGCTCTTGCCTGTATCCAGGACCATTTTTAAAATACTCATCCCGCCATAACTGGGCATGGGGAGGGAGTGATCGATCGTGCCCCCATCAAGAACAACCTGACCTTGCGCATTGATCAGGCGAATCCAGGCAGACTGTATCACCTGATTGCTCATGATCAGATGCTTTTGGTAATGATCCCGCTTCTGGTTTATGGCCGAGGGCAGATTGTTTTCTATATCGTGGGCTAGAAGGCTGATGGCGGTTTCCAGGCGGTTGATCTCCGCTTCCAAACGTCTTTCAACGATATTGCCAAAGGAAACCGCCTTTGCCCTGACGGAATCAACCCGGTTGGCAATGATAGTGGACCTGTTATGCTCACTCCAGACCAGGCAGACAACCAACCAAATGAGGGCGGATAAAAGTGAGAGGATGTCATTTTTGGATAAAATTCTCATCATTGACTCATATCATAGAGGCTGGAATTTGTCCTCAACGGTTATTGTCCGTTCTCTCTTTTCCCTGAATTTATGAATGACCCAGACCAAAATGCCGACGGCAACGATTCCGCCAATAATGTAAGCTTGAAACTCTTTAGCCTGACCCAGGTAATGCTCTACGGTCTTGCCAAAATAAAACCCGGCAGAGGCAAAAATGGCGGCCCAAATCAGGGATGCCAGCAGGTTGAGTACCATAAAACGCCAGAATTGGATTTTGGAAATCCCCATGGCGAACGAGCTGACGTTGCGGATTCCGTAGAAAAATCGATAGGAGAGAATGAACCAGGCATCCCACTTGCGGACCATTCTGAGAACACGACTTACCCGTTTGCGCCAGCGTTTTTTCCGTTCTTTCAACCATTCCTTGCCATAACGACGCCCGATCCAAAAATAAACCTGGTCCCCCAGAAAGGTTCCTCCAGCGGCCACTCCGGTGGTCAACCAGATGTTCAAATAACCCTGTGAGGCCAGATAGGCTGCGACCAGAAGTATCGTCTCTCCTTCCAGAAAGGTTACGATAAAAAGTACCCAGTAGCCATAGTCCAACAGAAAGGGTTCCATGGTATCCATCATGTTTTCCTTGTTGCGCAAAATTTCAATTAACGGTTACCATTCGTGATCAAGAATTTTCTAAAAAAGCAGTCTAACACAGATCGATATTGGATTGACAAACATGAATCTACTTGAGCTTGTGGAGCCAGTTTCATGGCTATGTTGCTGAGAGATAGATTGACTCCGGCCAATGAAATTCCGCTCAACACATGAATGGCGATAAGCAAGGGCAGGGTCAATAGATGGTTGTTGGACATGGCAGTAAATGGCCAGATCAACATGGTTAGACCAGAATCGGACCGGACTCCATGAGGACCGAGCGATTGTTGAATCGGTCCGACAAAGCACCCGTAATGCCCGGGAAAATCCAGGGAAGCGCAGCGGCAAAAAAACAGAACATCCGGCTGAAGAAGGCCCCCATCACCGCCAGCCGTTTGCGTTGGCGTACGCGGTGGATGAGAAAAATCGTCGGTATCTGGACGATTTGAGAAAAGGGAGCCAACGCCGCAATGAGGCCAACTTGAAAGGGGGTTGCTCCCAACAGCAAGGCAAATGCGACCAAAAAGGCCCCGCCCGTCACCACTCCCATGATTTGACTGGCTACTCCGTCGACCAGGAGCATGATGCGCATTCCACGGTCAAGCTCGTGGGGTGAGACCGTCAGTTGTGGCGAAAGCAGGCCCATGTCAACATTTCCTGAGTTTTATATTGGACAATCATTTTTTGCGTTGGAACTATTTAGGTTGGCGGGTCGATTGAGTTAGAGTTGGAGAGACCATGATGGATGCCGTACGGATTAAACCCAGGGCAATGATCAAGACGCTGAAAGCATAAATTTCCGGTGTGTGCATCTTTTCCTGGAAAAGCTTGATCATGATCTCCCGAAGGACAAAAACAACGGCGGCATCGATGATAAACACCAAACGTATTCGTTTAAGCTCAAAATATTCAACGAGTGAACGGGACAGTTCGATGAGAATGAACAAAGAGAGAACATCGGAGATCAATGTCTGGTAGCTTTTGGTGATTCCACCATCCAGGAATAACGATCCAAGTCCCAGAAACAGTTTGCCCGTACCGATGGCAATACCCAAGGTGAGAAAAATCAGAATAACAGCGAAGACCGCGTTGGTTACACCATAAAAATAGGGCAGTAAATTATCTCGACGGAAAAAAAACATTATTTTCCTGTTTTCCAAAAGAGATTTGAGTTGACTGCCTGATTGCCGTCAACTGTCGAATCCAGGTAAAAAATTGTTCGGATTTGTCAATCTGGACGATCAGTAGTATAATCCACTGTTTTTAAATTCTGCAATGCCTGGAAAATGAATGACTTGGTTTGATTTGTCACCAAAAGAGACGATTGATGAACAGGATCTGGAAAAGGGGCTGCGGATGCTCCTCTTTGATGGGGCCTGCACCCAGGTCATGGGGGTTCTGGCTGGAGGTGCTTTTCTGGTGGCCTTTGCCCTTCACCTGGGCGCGTCGCCATTGGTTATCGGAATCATCGCCGCATTGGGTCCGCTCACCCAGATTCTTCAAATTCCCGCCATCCTTTTGATAGACCGTTTGCGTCAGCGCCGGAAGGTCGTGGTCATCGCCTCTTTATGGAGCCGAATGTTCTGGTTTCCTGCCGCTTTGTTGCCTTGGATCGCTCCAGAACCGCTTCAGGCCCCGCTTTTACTGCTCTGTCTCTCTCTCTACTATGCCATGGGAACGGTCTCGGGTTTGGCCTGGACCTCTTGGATGCAGGATTTCGTCCCCTCTGAGATTCTCGGTCGTTATATGGGGCGTCGCATGGCTATTGCCGTCGGTGTCGGGGCTGCCATCAGTCTGGCCGCCGGTTTGGGGGTGGATTACGGCAAACGGTGGTTTGATGAAATAACCATTTATGCCTTCTATCTGGCGATTGGCGGGTTGTTTGGTCTGGCGGGTGCGGTTTTTCTGGCAAAAACGCCGGAACCGCGCATGTTGGAAACACCGCCAGCCGATTTCATGCGCTTGCTCAGAGAGCCGTTCCGAGAAAAAAATTTCAGACAATTGCTCATTTTTCTCGGCTCGTGGGGATTTGCCGTCAATCTGGCCGCTCCCTTTTTTACCGTCTATATGCTCAAACGTCTGGATATCAGCATGGGCTGGATTATCGGTTTTTCCGTTCTGAGCCAGTTGGCCAATATGGCCTCCCTGAATTTATGGGGACGATTGGCGGACCGTTTCAGCAATCGATCGGTGTTGATGGAGTCTGGTCCCATCTTTATCCTCTCGCTGCTGATCTGGCCTTTTACCTCGATGCCGGACTCCTACGCCTTGACTCTGCCCTTGCTGGCCCTGATCCATGTACTAACCGGCATTTCCACGGCTGGCGTTGCCCTGGCCAGTGGGAATATTGCTCTGAAACTGGCCCCCAAAGGGCGTTCGACCAGTTATCTGGCGGTCAACGGAATGATTTCCGGGCTGGCCGCGACTTTAAGTCCAATCCTGGCAGGGGTTCTGGCTACTGTTCTGGATGGTGAAATTCTGAGCATGGACATGCAGTGGGCGACGACGGCTGGCATTTCCCGTTGGCAGGCTCATGCCCTGGATGTGCGTGGGTTGGATTTTCTGTTTATTCTTGCTTTTGTTTTTGGTCTATATGCTCTACACCGTCTGCTTTCCGTTCAAGAGAGCGGATCGGTGGAAAAAGGGGTTGCCTTGAAGGCGTTCCAACTGGAGGTTCGTCGAGCGGTTCAGAGTGTTTCCAATGTTGCCGGGCTTCGGGTTCTCGCACTTTTTCCCTTCGGAAAACTGGCTTCAGCAAACACAATAACCCAACCTTCCCGAATGGACCCGGCCCATTCGAGGGAGAGCCTTCCCTGAAAGCCGCAGAGCGGACATTCAAGCCAATCTGGATATGATTAAAGGAAAAGCATCGTGCATGATGGTATCTTAGTCGAATTATTGGTGGTTTTTTCGCTTTCGGTGGTGGTTGTCTATATTTGTCACCGGTTTCGAATCGCCCCGATCCTGGGTTTCCTGATCACCGGTGCACTGGCCGGCCCCCACGGTTTTTCTTTTGTTTCATCGGTCAAGGAGGTGGAGCTGCTGGCTGAAATCGGTGTCATGCTTTTGCTCTTCACCATTGGTTTGGAGCTATCCCTTGAGAAACTGATCGAGATGAAACGGGCGGTTTTCTTGGGCGGTGGGCTGCAGGTCGGATTGACTGTGGTCTTGGGAGGGGGGGTTGCCTGGATGGTGGGGTTTTCTGCTAATCAAGCGCTTTTTCTGGGATTTCTTGTCACGTTGAGCAGTACAGCCATCGTCTTGAAAATTCTCCAGGAGCGGGGTGAAGTCGGTTCTACTCACGGTGGTGCCTCGGTTGGTATCCTCATTTTCCAGGATTTGATCGTCGTTCCCATGTTGCTGCTGATTCCCCTGTTGGCGGGAAAGGCGGAAAATCCTCTGCTGGAGATGGGTTTTTTTCTGCTGAAATTTGCAGCGATCGGCCTGACGCTTTGGTTTGGTGCCCGCCGATTGATACCGGCCATCCTGTTTCGCATCGTGGGCAAAAGAGACCCGGAACTGTTTTTGCTGAGCATCATCGTTCTGGGGCTTGGTATCGCCTGGCTGACTGCGTTGGCTGGTCTTTCTCTGGCGTTGGGAGCCTTTCTCGCCGGTTTGATCATATCGGAATCAGAGTATGGCCATCAGGCCTTTGCCACCATTCTCCCTTTTCGTGATATCTTTACCAGCCTGTTTTTTGTCTCCGTCGGTATGCTTTTGGATGCCGGGTTTCTCTGGACGAATCTGCCCTGGGTGTTGGTTGCGACCCTCTCCATCCTTTTGCTCAAGGCTTTGCTGGCCGGGGGAGCGGCTTTTCTTTCCGGTGCCGGTTTTGCCGCTTCGGTCGGTGTTGGTGTCTGTTTGGCCCAGATTGGTGAGTTTTCATTCATTTTGGCAAAGTCCGGGCTTTCGGAAGGGTTGTTGTCCCAAACGGCCTATCAATTTTTTCTGGCGGTCTCGGTCATGACCATGGCCCTGGCTCCCATGATGGTTGCCTATTCCGGTCGGTCCGGCAGGTGGTTGGCCCTTTTCCCTTTATTCCAGCGTTTGGCTGTTGGCCATGACCTGGCTTCCGAGAAACAAAAACCTCTCAAGGACCATCTTCTGGTTGTCGGGTTTGGAGAAAATGGCCACACTGCGGTTCAACTGATCCGATGCCGAGGCCAGGAATATCTGGTGTTGGAGACCAACCCGGAAACAGTCCGTCGGCAGCGATTGGCCGGGGTCCGAATCCAGTTTGGCGAGGCCAGTCAGGAGAGTGTGCTCAAACAGGCCGGAATCATGGCGGCCAAAGCCCTTTTGATTACCGTACCGGATGCGGCTTCTGCCAGAAAAATCGTTGTTGCGGCCCGACATTTGCGTCCCGAGTTGCCCATTGTCGTGCGGGCTTCGTTTTTGAGTGAGGTGAGTGAGCTGGAGGCACTGGGTGCCAACCATGTGGTCGCCATGCAATTGGAGGCTTCTGTCGCCTTGTGTAAAAAAGTGCTGACCATCTTTGACGCATCACCGGAAGAGATAATGGCCAGCCTGGAGGATGTTCGCACCAATCGAATCCAACAGTGTAAAATCACAACCGAAAATTTATTTGACACCGGTGTCGTTTCAATAAATGACGATTAGAGTGGACTGTTCAACCAACATTCCGTTATTGGACGTGTTGCCTTGCGGACAACGACCAAATGGAGGGATATCAGGCCGGAATGAATCAAACCACCAGGGGGAATCATGGAAACAGCTGGAACTGAAACGCTGATTTGGTTGGGAATTGTTTTCTGCATTACCCAGTCCGCCACTTTTTCAGGGCTGAATCTTGCCATGTTTGGCATCAGCCGGTTAAGACTGGAGGTGGAACTTTCCACGGGAAACAGCGATGCGGGGAAAATTCTTGATCTTCGTCAGGATGCCAACCTTTTGCTCTCGACCATTTTGTGGGGGAATGTCGGAATCAACGTTCTGCTGACCCTGCTCTCCAACTCGGTATTGGCCGGGATGAGCGCCTTTCTGTTTTCCACGGTGGTTATTACCTTCATCGGTGAGATCATTCCCCAGGCTTATTTTTCCCGGCATGCCATCCGCATGGGCGCGCTGATGTCACCTCTTCTGCGCTTCTATCGGATATTGCTCTATCCGGTTGCCAAGCCGTGTGCCTGGATGCTGGATCGCTGGCTGGGAAAAGAGTCCATCAACTTTTTCAAGGAGCGCGGACTTCGGCAGATTATTCAACGGCACCTGGAGGCCGAAGAGAGTGAAATTGATCGACTGGAGGGCATGGGGGCCATGAATTTCCTGAGCCTGGATGATCTGAGCGTCAGCGAGGAGGGGGAGCGGGTTGATCCGGCGAGCGTTATTGCCATACCTGTTCAGAATGGAAAACCTGTTTTTCCTGAGTATCAGCCGACCTCAACTGACCCTTTGATTGAAAAGATTCATGTGTCACGTCGAAAATGGGTTATTTTTACCGATCAGCAAGATAACCCTCTGTTGGTTTTGAACGCACCGGATTTTATCTCCGAAATTCTGTTTCAAGGCATTCCTCTCGATCCGTCCCGCTTCTGTCATCGGCCCATTGTGGTTCGGGATGGCGCCATGCCCCTGGGCAAAGTCTTGCTTCGATTAAAGGTGGTTCCTGAGCGCGATGGGGATGATGTCATCGATCAGGATATCATCCTTCTTTGGGGCGAAAAAAAGCGCGTGATTACCGGAGCGGACATACTGGGTCGCTTGATGCGTGGGGTCACTCAGGTTCAAAAGAGTTGAGAGTTTGTGATGTCGCGTTCCATCGGAGAGGAGAGTCCCATTGAGATGTTGACATCGGGTGTTGTCGCGGATTGACTTCTTTCAAAAAAGCAGGTATCGGGTGATATTATTTTATGAAAAATAGATATTTGAAACCAAAAAAACCGGGAGAATCCCTCAGCGTGTGGCTCGCTTGTAATCGACCAGATCCCATCGGATTTCTTCTCATGAAAGTGTGTGCCGCAACCAGAGCGCATTCCTTATGACGCCCAACTTGAATATAGGCGAAAGCTCTTCCCTGAACGCTCTGCTGAAGGGATATGACCTCTCTGGAAATTGGGATGAACTGTTTACTCGCGACGGAGCTGTTCGCTCTGAGTGGCTGGAAATCATGTCCCACCTGGAGGGGATGGGCCCGGAACAGCTGGAGCTGCGTCGGATTGAATGTCAGCGATTGCTGAGGGAGTCCGGCGTTACCCACAATCTTTACGGCAGTGCCGGTAACACCAAAAGATCCTGGCAGTTGGATCTGCTCCCTTTTTTGATCAATAACCGGGAGTGGTCACAACTGGAGCAGGGACTTCAACAGCGTGTCAGATTGCATGGTATGATTCTGGCTGACCTGACCGGACCGGAAAAGCTGTTGCGCAGCGGTCTGTTGCCGGCCGATCTCTTTTTTCATCATCCGGCCTGGAACCCTTCGTGGAGTGGACTGAATTCAAAGGAAAACAGTACGCTTACTTTTTGTGCTGTTGATCTGGCGCGACGCTCCGACGGGGGCTTTATCGTCATGGCCGACCATTTCAATACCCCTTCAGGATCTGGGTACGTCTTGGAAAACCGGATGATTCTTACTCGGGTGGTTCCTGATTTTTTCAAAACATTGAACGTCCGCCGTCTGCTGCCTTTTTTCAGCTCGTTGCGAAGCAATCTGGAATCTCTGGCCTCCAGCAATCAAGAAGATCCCCACATTGTCATGATGGCGGATGGCGGAGCCCAGGATACCCATTTCGAGCAGGTCTTTCTGGCCAACTATCTGGGCCTGACCCTCGCCCAAGGGGATGACTTGACGGTACGCAACGGACGCTTGACCCTCAAGACCCTGGACGGCTTGCGACCGGTTGACGTCATTCTGCGCCGGATAGCCGATACCGAATGTGATCCGCTGGAACTGTTTGGAGAGTGCCGCCACGGCGTGGCCGGTCTGATGCATTCCCTTCGCCGAGGCAGTTTGGCCATGGCCAACCCTCTAGGGACCGGGATGTTGGAGAATCAGGGCCTGACCCCCTTTCTGCCGAATCTATGCCGGACTCTTTTAGGGGAGGAGTTGCTCCTTCCTTCCCTCCCAACCTGGTGGTGTGGTGAGCCGGATCAGCGCCGTTATGTCCTGGAACATTTGGAAGAACTGGTCATCAAGCCTCTGGGGTGCTCCCCCAATGAGCCGGTGGTGTGTGGCTCGGAGTTGGATAAAAGCGCTCAAGAAAAGCTTGTGGAACAAATACATCGCAACCCCGCACGATATGTGGGACAGCAACGGTTTTCACCGGGAACGGCTCCCATCCTCAGCACCGGTCGGATCGAACCAAAAGCCATGGTGGTGAGAACCTTCATTACCGCCAACAGTGAACACATGGAGGTCTTGCCTGGCGGTTTGGCACGTTTTTCTGCTCGGGACAAAGAATCCGCCGATAGCTATAATATCAGCAAAGGGGTCTGGATTCTCTCAAATGAACCGGCTCCGCTCAAACCCCGTGTTCGTTCTCTGAGGCCGATCGAAGAGGCGCCACTGCTGGGTGAGTTGCCGAGCCGGGTGGCTGAAAATCTCTTCTGGATCGGACGCTATGCCGAACGGGCGGAATATTCCATTCGTCTGATTCGGGTGATCCTTCTTCTCTGGCACGAGGAGAGCGGGCTTCCCGATGATCAGCGCCGGTACTGTCTGAAAACACTCTTGATCGTTTTTTCCCGAATTACCGGTTCCGCTCCCGGATTCATCGGAAAAGAGGCGGAAAGGTTTTTGGCCTCTCCAGAGGAAGAGTTGATGGCTGCGGTTCTGGATGGCAAGCGGTCCAACTCCCTCTGGGCCACCTTGGAATCCCTGGTCTATTCGGCCCAGATGGTCAAAGAGCGGTTTAGCGTCGATACGTGGCATGTGATTCAGGAGATCATCAAGAGGCTGGAGGGGTTGCAAAGCGCCTCGAAACCCAACCTGGTCCTGTTGCGTCGGGAGGTGGACTCGGTTGTTACGCTGCTCATGGTCTTCTCAGGCCAAACCATTGAGAGCATGACCCAGGGACAGGGATGGCGTTTTCTCAACTCTGGACGTCGGTTGGAACGGGCCATATTCACCACGGGTCTGGTGGATGGAACGTTGGTCAAAAATATTCATGCCCAGCATGAAAATGCCATTTTTGAAAATTTGTTGACCATAACGGAAGGGTTGATCACCTTTCGCCGTCGGTATCGTTCCCGTTTGGATGCGCGGCCCGTATTGGACTTGATTCTGCTGGATGAGACAAACCCGCGCTCTTTGGCCTTCCAGATCCAAGCGTTGGATGAGCATGCGGCACACCTGCCACGTTCCCGTCATCTGCCCCCGCACCGCTCACCGGAAGGGCGCATTACCTTGGAGGCGCTTTCTGCTTTGCGTTTGGCAAACCCAGAACACCTGGCTGTTCTCACACGCGACAAGTCCAGCAGGCCCAACCTGGAGAATCTTCTCAACCATGTCAGTACACTGCTGCCGCTCTACTCCACCACGCTTTCAAACAGTTTCTTTCAACATACCCAGCAGCGCAAGCGGCTGGCGGCAATTTTCTAAGCGCGGGGCGTTATGAAATATCAAATCACCCATCGAACCCGATACCGCTATGATGAGACGGTTTCGCTCTCCTATAACATGCTTCTGCTCTGTCCGGGTCACTCCCAGTTTCAGACCAGAAATAATTTTCAGTTGCAGATTACACCGCAACCGAACCTGGTCGAAAATAAAAACGACCGGTTTGGCAACATCGGGCACTATTTTGAGATTCAAAAACCGCACAAAATTTTAACCATCACCGCCGTCAGTCATGTCAAGACCTTTCCTTACGTCTCCTGGGAGCCGGAACGTTCCCTGCCGTGGGAATTGGCGGCCCGACGGACCCGCGAGGAGGGGGATAGCGATTTTCGACTGGACCGCTTGTTTTTGCTCGACTCGCCTCTGGTGAGCTACAACACCGCCCTGGAGGAGTTCGCCCGTCCCTCTTTTCCCCCTGGCCGTCCAGCATTGGCCGCCGCTATGGATCTGACGGCCCGTATCCACCGGGAATTTCGCTATGCTCCCGGCACCACCCATGTTGCCACCACCCTCTCGGAAGTGTTGCTCAGTCGGGAGGGGGTCTGCCAGGATTTTGCCCATCTGCAAATCGCCTGTCTGCGAGCCATGGGGTTGGCAGCCCGCTATATAAGCGGATATATGGAGACCTGTCCTCCACCTGGAAAGCCCCGTCTGATCGGTGCGGATGCCTCCCATGCCTGGTTGGCCGTCTACATTCCCGATATGGGATGGATACCGCTGGACCCGACCAACAACGTGGTGGCCGGAGAGTCCCATATTACCGTGGCCTGGGGCAGGGATTACAGCGATGTCGCCCCCATAAGCGGTGTGATTACGGGCGGCGCACAACATACGTTGGAGGTCTCCGTGGACGTGCTGCCCGTGGAGGAGCATCCCAACAGCGCCGATCCTTCCTACTCTTTTCAACCTGAACTCAGGGGTTACTCTTCGTCATGACTATTCGTGTCGCTCTGCATCACCGTACGCTCTATCGCTATGATCGGTCCATCAACCTGTCGCCCCACGTTTTGCGACTGCGGCCTGCGGTCCATTCCAGAACGCCGATCCTCTCCTATTCCTTGCGGATAAAACCGGAAAACCATTTCATCAACTGGCAACAAGACCCGTTTGGCAACTATCTGGCCCGACTGGTCTTCCCGGAAAAAACCCGGGAGTTTGAGATCGAAGTGGAGTTGGTCGCTGACATGTCGGTTATCAACCCGTTCGATTTTTTTGTCGAGGAGTACGCTGAAAACTTTCCGTTTACCTACGACAAACATCTTGAGAAAGAGTTGATTCCCTATCGGGAGGTGAGTGACAAGGGGCCGCTTCTTGAAGAATTTTTAAAAAAAGTTGATCGGACCGAGCGACACATCGTCTATTTTTTGGTGGCGTTGAACGAACTGACCTGCAAAACGATCGGCTATACCATTCGCATGGAACCGGGGGTGCAGAGTTGTGAGGAGACGCTGAAGAAAAAGACCGGCTCCTGTCGGGACAGTGCCTGGTTGTTGGTCCAAACCCTGCGGCATATGGGACTGGCGGCCCGCTTTGTTTCCGGTTATCTGGCCCAGTTGACCGCAGACGAAAAAAGCCTGGACGGCCCTTCCGGCCCCCAGAATGATTTTACCGATCTGCACGCCTGGGCGGAGGTTTATGTTCCCGGTGCCGGATGGTTGGGACTGGACCCCACTTCGGGACTGTTTGCCGGGGAGGGACATATTCCCCTGGCCTGTTCGCCTGACCCGGCCAGTGCCGCACCGGTTACCGGCATGACCGATCCGTGCGAAGTGACCTTCGAGCATGACAATCGGGTGGAACGCATCCATGAAGATCCCCGTGTAACCAAACCCTACAGTGATGATCAGTGGCAGTTGATCGATGCCCTGGGTCGCAAAACCGATGCTCTGATGAAGGAACAGGATGTCCGTTTGACCATGGGGGGAGAGCCGACCTTTGTCTCCATCGATGACATGGATGGTGCGGAGTGGACCATCGCCGCTCTCGGAGAGAAGAAACGGCAACTGGCCGGTAATCTGGTTCGGCGTCTGCGCAAGAGCTTCGCCCCAGGCGGGGTTCTGCATTATGGGCAGGGGAAATGGTATCCCGGTGAACCCATTCCGCGCTGGGCGTTGGGATGTCTGTGGCGGGAAGATGGCCTGCCGTTGTGGAAAGACCCGGATCTTTTGGCTGATGAAAGTTGGAATTATAAACATGACATCACCCATGCCAAACAGTTTCTCACCACGTTGACCCGGCGTTTGAATCTTTCCGATGCCTTCATCCTGCCTGCCTACGAAGATCCTTTTCATGCCATCTGGCAGGAGGACAACCTGCCGGAGAACATCGATTCGTTGCAAGCCGATCTGAAAGATCCGGCTGAACGTCGTCGTCTGGCGGCTATTTTGAGTCGGGGCTTGGATGTTCCCACCGGACTGGCCTTGCCTCTGGCCGCCAAGGAGGAGGGGTGGCGTTCTTCCTCCTGGCCGCTACGACGCAAGCATCTGTTTTTACTCCCTGGAGACTCGGCCATGGGCTTCCGGCTTCCCCTGGACAGCCTGCCCTGGGTCGAGCCGGAGGAGCGTGAAGAGGTGTTCGCAGAAGACACCATGGAGGAGAGGTCACCTCTGCCGGAATATGACGGAGAAACGGACGACAGCTCGACCCCACCCTTTGAGCCGGGTAAAAAGCCGAGCAAGCCCAAAGAGGTTATTCATACCTGTCTCTGTATCGAACCTCGACAGGGGCGTCTGCATCTGTTCCTGCCACCATTGACCCGCCTGGAAGAGGCCGCAGACCTGTTGGCCCGGATTGAAGCGACCGCTTCCGAACTTAAAATGCCCATCATTCTGGAGGGGTATGAGCCGCCCCGTGATCCCCGTCTGAAACGGCTGTTGGTGACCCCTGATCCGGGGGTGATCGAGGTCAACATTCATCCCGCCTCTTCCTGGGACGAGCAGGTCGCCATTACCGAAACTCTCTACGCCGAAGCGCGTCTGACCCGCCTGGGAACGGAAAAATTCATGTTGGATGGTCGGCATACCGGCACCAGCGGCGGCAACCACATCACCTTGGGCGGATCGACCCCGGTGGACAGTCCCATGCTGCGTCGCCCCGATCTGTTGCGCAGCCTGATTACATACTGGCAGCATCACCCCGGGCTTTCCTATCTGTTCAGCGGCATGTTCATCGGCCCGACCAGTCAGGCCCCACGGGTGGATGAGGGGCGAAACGAAGCCCTTTATGAGTTGGAGATCGCCTTTCGGGAGATGGGAAAAACCAAAAAAGGGGAGACACCCCCGCCCTGGTTGGTTGACCGACTGTTGCGCAACCTGCTGGTGGATATAACCGGCAATACCCACCGGGCCGAATTTTGTATCGATAAACTCTACTCCCCGGATGGCCCGACCGGTCGTCTGGGTCTGGTTGAACTGCGAGCCTTCGAGATGCCGCCCCATGCCCGCATGAGTCTGGCGCAGAATCTGCTGCTTCGCTGCTTGATTACCTGGTTTTGGGATCACCCGTATGAGAAACCCCTGATCCGCTGGGGAACGGAACTGCACGATCGGTTTCTCCTGCCCCATTTCATTCGGGCCGATATGGGGGATGTCTGTCAAGATCTGCAAACGGCCGGTTTGCCCTTTATGGCGGAATGGTTGGAGCCGTTCATGGAGTTCCGTTTTCCCCATTACGGCTCCTTGATTCTTGACGACATCCATCTGGATTTGCGTATGGCGCTGGAGCCATGGCATGTTTTGGGTGAGGAGGTCTCTCGTTCTGGGGTCTCCCGGTTCGTGGACTCCTCCATGGAACGTCTGGAGGTGACGGTCAGTGGTATGACACCGGGCCGTCACATCCTGCTGTGCAATGGTAGACGCTTGCCCCTTCGCGCGACCGGCACCCACGGGATTCATGTGGCGGGGGTTCGTTATCGGGCCTGGCATCCGCCGTCGGCACTCCATCCGACCATCGACGTCCATACGCCCCTTGTGTTCGATCTGCTGGACTCCTGGAACGGTCGGATACTGGGGGGCTGTACCTATCATGTCTCTCATCCGGGTGGGCGAAGCTATGAGACCTTCCCGGTCAATGCCAACGAAGCGGAATCCCGACGTTTTGCCCGTTTTTGGGATATCGGCCACACTCCTGGTCCCTTGGAACACCCCCCGATCCATGCTGGACTGGGACGGTTTACCCCCAAAGGCAGTATGGACCCGCCAAAGGCACCTCTTGTCGAAGAGTTAAACCCGGAGTACCCCAGAACCCTGGACATGCGTCGCCGTCCAGATTGGGATATTGCCGGATAGAGGCGGAAGCGTTGAGGGGGTCCCTGTCTGTCTTCAGTGCTGCGGGTGGAGCCGTTTCTCTCTCCACCCTGGGGAAATATGATCAGGAATTCAAGGTTGTTTTTGGTTTCCATGCCGTCAGAATACGGAGGAGAATAAAGGAATGAGTATCAATTGGGCCAAGTACCCTCGGGGTGAATTTTATGACGAACTGGTCGATAATCGCGGCAAGCCTCGTCCTTATGCGCAACTGATGTGCGATTATCTGACTGGTTTGGACCGGAAGGAGTTGAAACGACGACAGGCCGCCTCCGAGTTGGCCGTGGTCAATCTGGGCATCACCTTCACCATCTATTCCGAGGCGGGCAATATCGACCGGGCCTGGCCCTTCGATATCATTCCCCGGATCATAGACCTTGCTGAATGGCGACGGACCGAAGAGGGGCTGATCCAGCGTTTGACGGCCTTGAATCTGTTCATCGACGATCTTTATAACGAGCAGAAAATCATCAAGGACGGGGTTTTCCCCCAGGAGGTTCTGGATAAATCCAAGAACTTCCTGAAGCAATGTGTCGGTATTCGTCCCAAGCACGGAGTGTGGGCGCATGTCTGTGGATCAGACCTGCTCAGAGACCGGGATGGAACCCTGTATGTTCTGGAGGACAATCTGCGGGTCCCTTCCGGTGTCTCCTACATGTTGGAAAATCGCCTGATCACCAAACGGGTCTTTCCCGAGCTGCTGCGAAGTCTGGCCCCTCTATCGGTGGACGACTATCCGGCCAACCTCTTTGAAACACTGGCCAGTCTCAGTCCCAGACCCGACGATACGCCCCAGGTGGTGGTGCTGACACCGGGAATCTACAACTCCGCCTATTTTGAACATGCCTATCTCGCTCAGCAGATGGGAGTGGAGTTGGTGGAGGGGCGGGATTTGATCGTCGATGAGGATGATTGCCTCTACATGCAGACCATAACCGGTCTCAAGCGTGTGGATGTGGTTTACAGGCGGGTTGACGATCTGTTCATCGATCCCCAGGCCTTTAAGCCCGAATCCACTTTGGGTGTGGCCGGGCTGATGCGGGCGTGGCGTAAAGGCAATGTCGCCCTGGCCAACGCTCCCGGTTCGGGCGTGGCGGACGACAAGGTGGTGTATGCGTTCGTGCCGGATATCATCCGCTACTATCTGGATCAGGAACCCATTCTCCCCAATGTTCACACCTATAAGTGTATGAACGATTCGGATCGGGCCTACGTTCTGGAACATCTGGATGAGTTGGTGGTCAAGCCGGCCAATGAATCCGGCGGTTACGGCATGCTGGTCGGTCCTCACAGCACCAAAATTGAGCAGGAACAGTTCCGAATTCTTATTCAGGAAAATCCCCGCAACTACATTGCCCAGCCGACACTGACCATGTCCACCGTGCCGACGGTGTTCGGTACCCAGGTTGATCCCAGGCATGTAGATTTAAGACCGTTCATCCTGCAAGGGGAAAAACATCATGTGACCGCCGGGGGTTTGACTCGCGTCGCTCTTCGTAAAGGTTCCCTGGTGGTGAACTCCTCCCAGGGGGGGGGAAGCAAAGATACTTGGATCGTTGATCAAGGAGGAAAATCGTCATGCTGAGTCGAGTCGCAGAAAATATCTACTGGTTGGCCCGCTATCTGGAACGGGCTGAAAATACCGCCCGCTTGTTGATTGCCACCAACCACGCTCTCCTGGACGCCCCCCGGAGCAATCAGACCCAGAAGATGGTTTCGGCATCCGGTGCCCTGTCTCAAAAACAGTTTCAAGCCTCCTTCTCCCAGGGAACGGACTGGGCCTCTCTTGTTACCATCACCGGATGTCATGATCTGTTCTTCAGCTCTGACCGAATCGCCACTGAAGAGAGCATCATGACCTTTATGGCCTGTGATCGAGATAACCCCAACTCCATCATCTCTTCCCTGTTTTGTGCACGGGAGAATCTACGGACGACCCGAGACTCCTTCCCCAGAAAAGCCATGGAATACCTGAACGCCATGTATCTTCAATTCAAGGAGAGAACACAACAGGGTATCGGCAACGAAGGAAAATTCTACAAAACCCTGGATCAGGTCATTCAGGACAGTCAGAAAATCACCGGGTTGTTGTACAGTACCATGAGCCGGGACAGTGCTTTTGAGTTTTTTCGTATCGGCCAGACACTGGAACGGGCCGACATGACCACCCGTATATTGGACGTCGGTGCTTCGGGCACACAGAATCTGTTGCAGGATTCAACTCAGCTCCCCTTTGTCAATAACGTCTGGTTGAACATCCTTCGGGCCTTGTCGGCGGAACAGATGTACCGTCACCATGTCAACCCCCGCATTCGTTGGGATAAAATCGCACACTTTCTGCTCAAGGATGAACAGCTTCCACGGGCGTTCCTCTGCTGTCTGAAAAGCGCATCCCTGAGTTTGGGGCATCTGCCAAACCATGAGGCTCCCCGTGCCAAACTCAACGGCTTGATCGCAGCCCTGGAAACAACGGATGTCAACACGACGCTGAAGGAGAAAAACCTCCCTGTTTTCCTGGATACGCTACAGGTTGGATTGGGTGAACTCTGTGCTGAAATCGCCCAGGCCTATTTTCCGTTGTCCTCGGAGTGATAAGGTGTAACAGGCAAGACTTTATCTGACATATTTGGTAAATTTGATTTGTACCTAGAAACTATGAAGAGGGTCACTGGTCCACCTCCGTGGTAAAAATAAGGTGTTAAGATTCATTTACACCACTGAGG
>JADFYU010000026.1 GCA_015232865.1 Magnetococcales bacterium | reverse complement strand
TGTCTGAAGGAGATGCATGGCGACACTGTTCGATAGACAACCCTACAGTTGCATAAACAATAAAGTACACCCAGAAAAAGAGGTCAGCGTCTGGTCCTCAAAACGAAGCTTTGGAATGGCAAAAGTCTTGCGGTGAACGTCAGCTCTGCTATTCTTCATTGGGAGCGGTCTCCTTTGTGGTTTCAATCGATTGGCGTTGATTGAAATTATACCACGAGGGAAGGCCGCTCGCACTCCTGGATGTCACTAAATGTGAAATCTAGGTGTTTGTATTGCAAGTATTTATATCAATGATTTCACATGGTTTTTTCTGTGTGTACTTTATTGTTTATGCAACTGTAGGGTTGTCTATCGAACAGTGTCGCCATGCATCTCCTTCAGACATTCGAGAAGTCCTTGACCGATATCAAGATAATAGTTGCTGACCAACTTGTTGCCAATCTTTGGTATAAAGGAATAAGGGGTATGCGAATAGTGATCACCCTTACTCTGTCCTGAAAATTCCAAACGAATGTCTCTGCCCAGAATCTCCTGAATTGTCAACAACATATCCTTGAATTTAACGGACTGGTGGCCGGTGAGGATAATATGCTGATTGATGTAACGATCATCTAAAATATCAACGCTCAGTTCCGCTGCATCCCGAACAAAGATATATTCTCGCATCTCTTCACCGCTGCCTTGACATTTAATCTCTCCTGAATCAATGGCCTGCTTCAAATAACGTCGAATGCTGTTTTGTGCGTCTGCTCTTGGGCCATATAAGGTTCCAAAACGAACAACCGTAAATTCCATACCAAAACAACGCCCATATTCCTCAATATAGAGTTCAGCCGCCTGTTTGCTACAGCGGTAAAACCCACCTTTCTGGCTATACACGTAGATGGAGCTGGCATAGACAAGTCTTTTGATTCTGGCCATAATCGCCGCTTCCATTATATTGATAGCACCAACAATATTGAGAGAGACCGTTCTCAAAGGCTTGGTTGAAGCATCATCCAGGCTGGCTAATCCAGCAAAATTATAAATATAATCTTTACCTTTAACCGCCTTATTGACCTGATCTGGATTCAGAATATCACCAATGATCATTTCCTGATCATCGCGGCGATATTTGGAGTCGGCGATATCAAATATTGAAACCTCATATCCACGCTCACTGAGGGAATCAGCCACATGACTACCCAAAAAACCAGAACCTCCAAAAACAATAGCCTTCACCATCAAACTCCTTACCAGTTTTATAATTTTAGCCTTTCAAGCCCTGACCGCAATTCCGTCAAATCCTGGATACAATTGGAATAAGATTTGAACTCAGCTTGATTCTCATTCGTTATCCGAGCGACAAAGCCGATACCGGTCAACCGAGCAGCCTCTTGATCAGACAGGCCATCCCCAACCATGACAATATTTTCACGACACAAACTGTAACGACTTATAATGTAAGAAATGGCCTCTGGCTTTGTCGTTGGAGTTCCGATAACCTCCTGAAAAAATGGAGCAAGCCCTTTTTTCAGGATCAAATAATTTAGTTCGTCATGGGGGGTGCCAGAAACAACAAAAAACAATAAACGTTTTTCCTCCTCCATGAGAAATTCTCGCACCCCCTTAACCAAAGGCGCATCCAAAATTTGCTGCAATACAATTTCAGAAAATTTTTCACCAAGATATTGTTCCCGCTCCTCCGACAATTGTTCTTTGAGCAACTCTTTGTAAATATGCCTGAATTTAACAAACCTGGATAATCCGACATTTTTTTTATGGAACGCAACGATTGCATCGATATGATCTGGATAACCGGAAAACAAACAGGCAAATGCCTGAGTCTTGATTTCAGCAGACTCAACAATGACGCCATCACAATCAAAAATTACAGACTCCATCATGGCAGAAATCAACCCCGAATCTTTCAGTTGGGAAACTCGGATTTAAGATCAATCTATCGCAGCCGACTACTTACACGAAGAGTTCAAGTGGCAGTTGAAGCTCCACTCGACCTTCTGATTTTTCATGAGGAAAGGGTTTCCTGATATAAAAAACTGTGAAAGCAAGGCGTTCATATGGACAGGAGGCCGTTTCAGAGGGTGATCCCCAATAACCATAACCGCCAACCGTCAGTGGCTTTGGGGTCATATCCAAGAATATGCGCATTATTTCCCGAAAATTAAAGACAACATAATTGGCTTTTTCTGAATCTTCACCCGATTTACCTGAAAAGTTGATGATTTGGAAACTTTGTTTGATATCATTCACACTCGGTTTATCTGTAAGCCGTAAAGAGACGAGAAAACAGCCACCCGGTTTGACCAAATCCCAACAGGTATTCAGGATTTCATTGGTGCGCAGGTTCCAGTCCGCACAACTTAACGATAGAACCAAATCAAACTTTTCAGACAGTTGAAGCTTCATGATATCAGCCGCTATGAACTCTGATGGCACAGACAGCTTCACTTTTTCCTTAGCCATCTTTATGGAATCCTCATGGATATCCACACCGGTATAGGAGCGAATACCTGATTCTATGCATTTTTCATCTAAAGCCAACCCCAACCCACCACAAGCACAACCGACATCCAATACATCACCCACCCCCCCATCGCGCAGAATTCGCTTTAGGACATATTGTTCAGAAGGATAAAGCGAATCCCAATTACTTCTATTATCTTTATAATATTCTAAAATTTCATTGGAAGAATATTTGATATTTTCCATAAATAAACAGCCTCAAAGGTCAAATTTTAATGTTAAACCTCACGACGGTGGATGGAGGAACAGCCATAGAGCAGTGCAGCCTGAAAAATAAAAAAAGGGGGACAAGTTATGTTCAAACTAACGATTTATGTTCCTCGATTGCGGGTTTATTTAAAATTGCTCTGTTGAGCCTCAAGAAGTACAAGACATTTTTCCATTTGCTGTCGTGATCCAATAGAAAAACGCAGGGCATGGGAGAGAGGAAAATGACCCCCACCACCTTTGATCAATATACCATGCTCCTTAAACTCCTCAGCCGTCGCATCTATCCGTTCTTGTGCAAACCGGACCAAAATAAAATTCGTATGAGAAGGGTAGGAATAGAGACCCATTTTTGCGAGCCTGCTGGCAAACCACTTTTTTGTATCAACAACCTCCTGCACATATTTTTCGGAATACGACCAATGATCCAAGATAAAAGATCCAAGATATTGTGCAAAAGCGTTGATTTCGTACATCGGACGCCACCTTAAAAGCCAACCAATAATTTTAGGGGAAGAGATGACAAAGCCCAAACGGACGGAGGCCAGCCCCATGGCTTTGGAAAATGTCCGAGTGATAATGAGATTTTCAAATTCATTCAGAAGTGGAATGGCCGATACAGTGGAAAAATAGTAATACGCCTCATCGATAATAACAACTGCCCCACTCTTCTCTGCCGTTAGAAGGATTGTGCGTAACAGATCAAGAGAGAGAATCGTTCCCGTCGGACTATTCGGGTTAGCGATATAAACCAGTTTTGCGCCAATGTTAATCTCATTTATCAAGCGATCAAACTCTAAGTTCAACTGATCATCGTAACCGACTTTTATCTCCTGGGTACCAAACAGTGTGGCGTAAACTCCAACCATGGCATAGGTTGGATCGACTCGAATGAATCTGTCTTGTGGCGTGATAAACGCCTCAAAACAGTTTTTGATTCCAGCATCAGACCCGGTTGTTAGCAACAAACGGGATCGCTCGACCCCCAAAAACTGAGCCAACTGATTTTGAAGCCGGTAGGGTTCGGGATAAGAGGAGACCATTGCCGGCGTTACGGTAGATAACATCTCGCGGATTAATGTGTCAGGATAACCGACGGTGTTTTCATTTTTATCCAAACGAACATACGAAGTCCGGTCAAACTCTTCATTGGGTATACGACTACAGGATAAAGTGAATTTGGTTGGTTTAATTTCCATTTAAATTATCTAGACAAAAAAACATCTTCTGCACGGCTCCACCGACTTTCTAGCCAGGGAAAGGTGATCTTTTCTCAGTTTGGAATAGGCGGGCGAGCGCCACAAATCAGAGATGGAATCATTAGCGATGTTGCCAACGGATAAAGTTGATTTATAATCACAATCGCACGGATTGACCGTGCCGTCATACCAGATGAACATCCGACGCCAAAGATCTGTACAAGGGCTATCAATCTGGGTTGGCTTATTTTCATAAGTGTTTTCCCAGGGGTTGTACTTTACAAAGGTAACCTGATCTACCATCCCCCCCCAAAATTCCCGCATGGAACCAATTTTCTGCCGCTCATCAACGTAGACACCAGATGCTCGGGTAATCAGCTTGGAATGAGGATAGTGTTTCTCTTTGATCTCATAAAACAACTCAACCTTCTTTTTTACTTGATCAAGATCGCCATTGACCCGAAGCTGTTTAAATAGTTCTTCATCGGCTGAATCTACTGAAAAAACACAAGTCCTGACACCACCAGACAAAATTGCATGGGCCGTTTCTTCGGTCAATAACGAGGCATTTGTATTGATCTTCAAACTCAAAAACTTGCCTTCACAATACTCAAGCATGTGGACGATATCTGGACAGATCAACGGCTCCCCGCGAGAAGCCAGCGAAAGAAACTCGATCTCTCCTTCAATCTGATCAACAATCTGCTTGAACAGTGAAAAGCCCATATTTCCCATATGACCTTTTCTTTTGTCACTAAATGATTTATCTGCCTGATAACAAAAAATGCAACGGAAATTACAGATGGATGTCGGCTCTATCTGTAAATAAGGCGGGTTATCAGTAAGGCGATTCTCTTTTGGATGTATCTCGTAACGGTACCGGTGAATCAGGTAGGGTGTAACCTGATAATCCTCCAAAGTAGTCATCTCTTCAGCTGCCATACCGGTAATATCAAAGAGCCTCTCTTCGCTGTTTTCTTTAGACAACTCTTGAAAAATCAATCGTAATATTTCTTGATCGTTCTTGGTAAAATTGGCATTAGCCATGGTCTCCTGCAACAAAAGTCGGGACCGCTCTCTTTGTTTCGAAATGACTTCTCGACCCAACCTGGAGGAAAAAGAATCAAAGCTATCTCTTTTTTCGTATGGTGTTTCACCAACTATTTTTTTGATTGGAAGGTTCATTATTCAGTTTTTTTTTCCACAATTCCATTTTGCTGCAACCACCACTCCACGCCTGGAACCTGCCATTCATAATCCACATCAAACCCGGCTTCCTGGCGTAACGGAAAAATGCGTTTCCCCATCCATTTTTGTGGGAGCAACCCCTCTTCAATTTTTTCCAAGCATCTAGGACGGACAATTGAGACCCCCATATCGGCAAACAAGACATCGCCTTGGGAGTCTCGATCACAATTGAGAGTGGAAGGATCACCAAAAACTTCTAGTGGGACAAAAGGTTGCAACAACCCATTTTCATCCAGTCGCCTAGCTCTCAAAGGGCTCCACATGTTGTAGCGGGAGACAGAGACAGCGGAGTCCAAAGTTGGGTCTGCACGCAATGCAGCGATGCCCTGCTCAATGATTTCACTGGAAACCGTGGCTGCGTTACAGTGCAGTAAAACCATAAGTTCAATGGTTTCGTTAGAGATTTCTTTAATAGCGTAATAACCGTGAACGTAGGCATCCTCACCCAGAGCGGTTTTAGAGCAAAGGTAGGCAGGGCGATCAATGACTATGGCCCCATTTCTTATCGTGATTTCCTTAATCGCTACGGAGTCGGTCGATACATATATCTGATCAACCGATGAAGCACCCGTGGCGGCCAAGATGGGATACTCCATCAAGGGCCGTCCTAAAACTGGAAGAACGTTTTTTCCTGGAAATCCAACACTTCCCTCTCTTCCCAACAATAAAGCTGCAATCATGGCATCTCCCGGTCTATTTTTGTCTGGATTTTGAGGATTGTTTCTGAATATCGTACTCCAGATCAGGGACAGATCCCATCACCGGCTCATTGCGAATAAATCGGATGGCTTCTTTCGTGGCTTCCAATTCCATTTTATATCGACAATCCTGCGACATGGAACCCATATGCGAGGTCAGAATACAGTTTTTCTCATTGATCAGTTCACCGTAATAGGGCTCCTCCATGAACACGTCAATCGCAGCTCCACCCAGTTGATTTTTCTTCAAAGCCAGGGCCAAGTCTTCCTCGTTGATGATACCACCACGAGCCGTATTGATCAATAGAGCGTCCGGCTTCATCATGGCCATCTCCCGGCTGGCAATCAGGTTTCTGGTTTTACCCGTTAATGGCAGGTGCACCGTTATGAGATCGGCCTCTTGATAAATGGTTTTTTTATCTGTCCAGGTTATGTCGTACTGTTCATTCAGTACCGGATCGGGTTGCAGATCGTTAGCCAGGATTTGAGGGGCAAACCCCTGCAGTAAATAGGTTACGCCTTTACCAATTCGGCCCATACCTAGAATTCCAACCTTGATATTGGATAGACGCCTTCCCATAAATCGCCGCCAATTCCGCTGTCTGATCTCCCGGTCAGAGACTTGAGTGTGGCGCAACAAAGAAACCATTAAACCAATGGTCAACTCCGCCACGGCGGGAGCCGGAGCATCAGGGGTGTAGGAAACAGAGATCTGGCGTTTTTGAGCTTCTAATAAATCAACACTATCCAAACCGATTCCAACCCTGGATATCAAACGCAAACGTGGTGCCCGCTCCATCACCCGGGCTGTTATCGGCTCGGTACCTGCAATTATTACATCAAAATCACCGACCATATCCGCCAATTCATGCTCTTTCAATTTTCGGCCTGTCGGATTGATCAAATAATCAATACCAGCCTGTTCCAGAAGATCCAAGGGAAGACGGTTGATTTCGCCAAACGGAACAGTCGTAATTAACACTCTCACTCGATCACCTAATAAAACGGAAAATATTTATTTATCCCTGTGCTATAAGAAGCAGGTCAAGAACCACGGAATCAATCCCACGAAATAGAATTGAATACCGATTAAAAATTTAGAAACACTGTACATCAATTCAAGCAGACAGAACAAAACCTCTTCAAAAAATATTTCAACCTAAATTCGGCATTTGGACATGCTTACATATCGCGACATATTGGCTCGTAAAGTAAAATATATAAAACTCTACCTACCAACAAGATGTGTTTTGTTGTTTCCGTTATTTTAACTGAATCATGAGATTGTACGAGTGACTGGCAAACGACAACAAGACAACGTCTTCTGTGTGACGCTTGCTGAATCCAGATACCAAGTCAACTTTCCAAATTTTGGTCGCACGTAAGTAGCTGGAAAGGTCGAAAATCGGCCTTTTTCCATTAAGATATCTTCAATTACAGAGGCTTTATTTGCGCCAGAAACGACAAATGCAACTTCAATCGCCTCGTTGATAACAACCAAGGTTAATGTAATTCGTTTCTGCTGAGTAATAGGATGTTTTGCAACTTGAAAGAGAATCCTCTCTTTGGAAAGGACACAAAGGGTGTCGTTTGGAAAAATGGACGCCGTGTGACCGTCTGTACCCAGACCTAAAAAAATAAAATCGAATTGCGGGAGCTGAGAAGGTCCCAAAGGGAGATGTTTTAGCAACTCTCCACTATAGCGACTGGCCTCCTGCTCTGGTTCCACATCGCCGTTGATTGGGTGAATGTTGCTTCGTGGAATAGAAATCCGATCAAGAAGAGCTTCACGAACCATTTTAAAATTACTCTCTGGATGGTCGCTTTCCACGCACCGTTCATCGCCCAGAAAAATATGAATCCTCTTCCAAGGAATAAGATCCCGCATAGAAGGCAAGCTTAAAACTTCATACAGCTTTCGGGGGGTAGTTCCACCAGATAGAGCGACAAAAAAAAATCCACTCTCTGATAATTTTTTTTCAACGGCACGGCGAAAGGCCTTCGCCACATCCCAGACCAACTGGTCAGAATCACAAGAAATATGAATGTTTATAGAATGCATATTTATGACTACACCCATTTTCTGTTGCTTGAAAAATACCAGCGAATGCTCTGCACGAGCAGCCAAATCATTGACATATCGGATCGTACTTATATTACTACTTGTATTGCATTTGGTAGTATTTCGCGTAGGCTCCATCCTTCTGGAATAAACTATCATGAGTCCCCTCCTCCAGAATGGCTCCATCTTGAAGAAACACAATACGATCCGCATTAATGATCGTTGACAGGCGGTGGGCGATTACCAGAGTTGTTCTCCCCTGCATCAGATATTCCAGAGCCCCCTGAACAGCTCGTTCACTCTCGGTATCCAAAGCACTTGTTGCCTCATCAAGAATTAGAATCGGAGCATTTTTGAGCAATGACCTGGCGATGGAAAGTCTTTGCCTCTGCCCACCGGAGAGCCTGACCCCCCGATCACCGATCACTGTATCAAAACCATCGGGCATCTCCATGATAAAATCAAGGGCATTGGCCATTTTGGCTGCATGCATTATCTTTTCTGTGGGCTGATTGACATCACCAAAAGAGATATTGTTTCTAATGGTATCATTGAAGAGAATGGTTTCCTGGGTAACAATCGCAATTTGAGAACGAAGACTCTTGAGGGTGCATTCCCGAATATCTTGACCGTCAATCATCAGCTTTCCAGAATTAACGTCATAAAAACGCGGCACCAATTGCACAATCGAGGTCTTTCCAGCACCACTTGGTCCCACAAAAGCGACGGTTTCTCCCGCTTTTATCTCCAGATCAAATCCCTGGATGACCAAAGACTGACCCTCTCCATAAGCAAAATCGACCTGATTAAAAACCAGTGATTTTTCTATTGGAGCCAGTACTTTTGCATTGGGAAGATCCTGGATTTTTGGTGTATTGTCCAGCATTTCAAAAATACGTTGCGCCGCCGCCATTGCCCCTTGCAACGAATTATTCAAATTAGAAAATCGCTTTACAGGGGAGTAGGACATCAATAGGGCCGTTAAAAAAGACAGGTAGGCTCCCGGAGTGGTCTCGCCTGAGATAATAGAAGAGCCACCATAGAAAACAACAGCTCCAATAGCCAACCCGGAAACTAAATCCATGGAGGGCTTATTGATGGCTGATATCTTGGCTACCTTGAGCAGATTTATTAGAACGTCTTTAGTAATTTTTCGAAAATTGGCCTTGAGGTAGCTCTCCATGCAAAATGCTTTGACAATGGGAATTCCTGAAAATGACTCTTCGACATGGGAAAGAACTCCCTCCATCAACTCCAAGCGATTTTTGGTCAACTTCCTGATCTCCCGACCAAAGTGGATAATCAGATACCCGGCAACCGGAAGTCCAACCAATGAAATCAAAGCCAACTCAGCATCCCGATGAAAAAGAACGCCGACCAAAAAAATAATAGAAAAACCTTCCCGTAAAATATTGGTGATCACGTCCGAAGCTGAAGAACGAACTTGATTCACATCATTGGTAATACGTGAAATCAAGCCACCTGTCGAGTTAGACGTATGAAACTGCATATCCATACTGATAATGTGATTGTACAGAACAATTTGAAGAGTCCTGACCACTTTTAATCCTACAAATTCCAACAAATAGGATTGGACGAAAAAAGCCGCGCCTCGGACCAAAAAAATCCCCATAACAGCAAAGGGAACCAGATACAAGATGGCGGCATCCTTACTGATAAAAACATCGTCCATCAACGGTTGAACAGCAAAGGCAATCGCCCCATTTGTTGCAGCCAGAAGAATCAAGCAAATAAATGCGGGCAAAAGATACCACTTATAAGGCAAAACATACTTGATAAAACGAAAAAAAATCTCTTTATTGGTCACCTAAACCTAAATCCCCATTATTAATGTATAATAGAACAATACAACGAACACAAATAAACCGCCCAAAACAACCCGAGCATGCTAACGTGTCGGAAACAAACATGTCAACATGCGCCCCGGCATCAAGAAAGGAGTTTTGCAACTCTTTCAATGGTGTTCTCTCCTCCGCCACCATAAACATCCTCGGAAAGAAATCGATCGACATTTTTTTGATCCGGTTGCCATCCAGCAACCAACTGTTCAATAATTTCTTCTGTACTCTCTTGGTTTTCAACGGTCAAACAGACCCCTTTTTCTTCAAAATTGATTGATCGATCTTGAAGAAATTTTGGGTATAACAGCGGCTTACCAAGCGATATGCCTTCAACGACAACACTCGACATAATCGTTGAGACCGCATTGGAGAGTCGGATTAATACCGGTGAAGAAGTCTCTTCATCGATTAGGATATTTGTGGTTCTGGATAACTGACGAAAAGTTCGGGCACTTTGTCCACGAGAATGAGGTTGGATAACCAGAAGGACGTTATCGTTGGAAGCCACTCTCTGCAACCACTCAATCAACCCTTTAAAATCAAAATTATAGAATAAATTACTCGCAAAAAAAGTGATAATGAACTTCTTTGTCTTATATTGTGGTGGAGGTGGCGGAAGAATCTGTCCCAGTTGTTTAATCCAGGCAGGATCAAACCGAGAGGCTCCGACCAAAAACAGTTTTTCCTCTGGCAAACCACTTTTTACCATCTCTTGATACCCGATCGTACTATCTACGATAATCCGGTCGAATTGATTCATATGGTCCCGTTTTGAAGCAATATGATCAAAAGTGCAAAGCCACAGTCCGTGGGGCAGAGAGATGACAGGGATACTCTTTGCCTTGATATACCTCGCAATACCCCCAAACCCATAGATCGGCCCTTGTACATTGGGAGGCCCTTGACGATCAATTTTGGTGTAATCAAAACAAACAACATCTGGATTTATTGTTGTTAACAAAGGTTGAATGGCTTCATCCCAGGGAAAAAATCTTAAATACCGAGATGAAATCAACGGGACCGTCTTGCGGAAGAAACTTTTTTTCAGATCAATGACACGCCAGAGCCAACGCAAGACCTTTTCAAAATAACCTGAGGCAGAAATACTCCAGATATCATGAATAAATACGTTATCAGCTTGAGATAAAAACTGGAGTCGGAAATCTTTTTGGGGAACGATTCTCGGTCTTGAAATATAATAATGCACCTGGTTTCCAGAATCTTTAGACAAATAATGAGCGACTGGGACCATCCAATCTATATCATTGTTTTGCCTACCAACGAATAAATATACCATATATTTCCACACTCATCTGAAGGCAAACTCCAAAGTTTGGATTTTCAAAACCGGGAAAGAATCAATTTTAAACTGCATTACAATACTGGATCAATCGATGGCCGGAGCACTGACTTATCGTTGATTTAAAAAAAAGGGGCTAGACATCGCGCGCCTAACCCCTTGATTTTATTGGTAGGCCGTGGGCGGATCGAACGCCCGACCCGCTGATTAAGAGTCAGCTGCTCTGCCAGCTGAGCTAACGGCCCTTTAGGGTTGGGGAATAGTGGCTATCCCTCTCAACAACACTAAGGAGCACTCTGCCACACTCTTTAGTCGCGGTCAATAGACACTCTTGAATCCGGTGCGCCCTATTTACGTTTGATGCGGATTGGCCAACGGGCCGAGGCTTTCAATCAGGGGTTGCAGGTGTTTCTCATAATTTTTCCAACGATTCTTGGATTGGGTGTGAATGGCTTGTCTCACCTGCCAATGGCTGGCTGTATTGACGGTGCGCTTTTTTTTGTGCGGCTGCAAACAGGCCTCATCCCAGGGAAGATCGAGATACCGAATCAGGCGACGACTCTCCTCTTCAGGATTGGCAACCAGCGTTTCATAATCGACCTCAAGAATCGGCAGAGGTAGATGGGCTTGCCAGTGCAACATCAGTTGATGATACAACCCATAGTAACGACCCAGGTCAGAGAGCGTATTGGTATAGCTGAGATTTTTTGTAAAATCCTGAAAAAAGATGGAAAGACAGGCATCCATCGGATTCCGCCGACAGTGGATGATTCGGGCATTCGGAAACAGCAGGGCCAGCAGCCCCAGGTAGAAATAGTTATGCGGCATCTTATCGACAATCCGCCTGAAATCCGCAGAGCCGGCTACCCGAATCAACTCCGCCTCATACTCGCTGGCAATCTGTGCTGCAGCCGAATCGGTCATGGCCAAAGCGGCCATGGGATAGTGCTGCTGACCCAGACCATAACGTTGCGGCAGGTTGGCGGCAGCCTGACTCAGCCAAAGCAACTCTCCGGCCCCAAAAACATCGGCATGGCTGGAAAGAATCTGCTCAACCAAAGAGGTACCGGACCGGTACATACCGACGATCAAAACCGGCCTTTGCGACTCGGAACCACGCCATTTGGCCTGTTGGAAAAACGCTTCTGAAAAGGTCTCTCTGATCTGCTGAAAATAGAGGCCATAAACCCGTTCATTAAAAGGTTTATTCATTTTACGACGCAAATCATTGCCCAACGCATACTGCTCGAAGGCCCGGTCAAACGACCGACAATCGTTGAAAGCTTTTCCCAATGCGAAACGGATGCCGGCCTGATCGTGTGCCGTCAATCCCCCCCGCTCTACCACCTCTAGCGCCCGAACCAAATCCGGGTGATCCACATCCTGATATTTTTCACAGGACATCAGACCAGAGTGAGCCTGACCAAACCGGGAGTCGGCTTCAAGCGCACGACGATAACAGGCGATGGCCTGCCCATTTTCACCAAGAATAGCCAGAGCATCTCCGAGATTGGTCAATAACGCGGGATTTTTCGGGTTTCGCTGTACGCATCCCGAAAGCACCGCACACCCCTCCTGAGCAGACCCCGATTGGGCCAAAGCCACCCCCAAGCCGTTTTCAACCTGAATATCCATCGGACATTGCAGTAAAAATTCCCTAAATAGCGGGATCGCCTGAGAATACCGGTCCAACTGAAAACAGGCCAGTCCCAACCATTTTTTGGCCAACATCCGCTCCGGGTCCAACTCAAGGGCTTTTGTCAAACAAACAACCGCTCGATCATAGAAATTTTTCAAAAAGGCGATCTGTCCCAACCATTGATGAAATTCGGCCTGCTGGCCATGAAGATCGACGAAAGTCGCCAACGTCGATTCCGCAACGTCCAACTGCCCCGCTTCACAGAGAAGAGAAATCATGTCGTAGAGCGACTCGGCTGCCTGAGGATGACTCCGACAACGGGCCAAAGCCCCCTGCAAACGCTCGTCCAACGATTGTGGAGATTGCATGGAAAATGCTCAAAAATTATTTATTTAAAGGACTGTACCAAAGAACCGACCACCAAGGACCAGCCATCGACCAACACGAACAGGATCAGCTTGACCGGCATGGAGATAACCAATGGTGGAAGCATCATCATGCCCATGGACATAACCACGCTGGCCACAACCATATCGACGATGAGAAAAGGCAGATAGATCATAAATCCAATTTGGAAGGCGGTTTTAAGCTCAGAAATCATGAAGGCCGGCACCACCAGACGCAGAGGCACATCATCCGGGCTTGGTGCTTTTTCGATGCCGGACAGGCGCATGAACAGTTCCAGATCCTTTACCCGTGTCTGACGCAGCATAAAACTTTTAACCGGCGCGGAGACCCGCTCCCAAGCCTGCTCTTCGTTGATCTGCTTATCCAGATAGGGGCGCAGGCCGTTGTCATAGGCCCGATCAAAAACCGGCCCCATGACAAAAAAAGTGATAAACAGAGCCAGAGAGATAAGAACCTGGTTGGGTGGCTGGCCCTGAAGCCCCATGGCCTGACGAACAAACGAGAGGACCACGACCACGCGGGTAAAGGAGGTCACCATGACCAGCAGACCCGGAGCCAATGAGAACAGGGTCATGAAGGCTAGAATTTGCAATCCGGTTCCGACCTGATCGGGATCGGCCTTGCCGACCGCCTCGCCGGTGGAAAAACTGACGCCCGGCAGGGTAATATCGGCAGCAAACAGGGGATCGATCACCAGCCAGGCCACAACAGGGCTGAGAAGAAAGGCCAACCAGACAGCTGGGCGAAGCATGCCTTTTTTCACGATGTACTCTCCTTGGCTGCTGACCGCATCTCTTCTACACTCATTTCTGCCAACAGGGAAACCCGCTCACGGGTAACACCGACCAACCAGGCGCGAGAGCCAACCCGAACCAAGCGAACCCCAACACCCGGAGCCAGATTATGACCATCCTCGATCTGGATCAGACCAGAGGCCCCCATGCGTGGCTGGAACCGTTTGCCAACCCGAACCATGATCGCAGCAAAAATCATCAGCAGGATTAAGTAGCCGGCTACTTCCAAGCCTTCGGCCATCAGGTCGATGGGAACCTCCGCCACGGGAGGTTCATTACCAGCGGCATGGAGGGACGCAAGGAGGAACAATTGAAGAAAAAACGCCAAAAGGCAAGGGGTTACCTTGCCGATTCGCTTAAAACTCTCTCTCAAGCAGATGGGAACATCCACCGCTCGTTTTGCTGCCATTCCCAGGCTTGGAATCATCCGCGCAAATTCTCCAGACGCTCATTCAGGGAGACGATATCGGTAATGCGAATGCCCAGCTTGTCCTTGATCATGACCACCTCACCATAGGCCATCAGGCGATTGTTGACATGAATTTCCAAGGGGTCGTCGGCCTCTTTCTCCAACTCGATGAGAGAGCCTTTGTTGAGTTTGAGCAGATCTCTGACCTGCATTTTGATCTGACCCAAACGAACCGAGACCTCCAGCGGAACATCCATGAGCAGTTCCAAATTTTTTGGAACTCCATCGGAATCGAGCGAAGCACTGGAGCGAGAGACCGGCCTATCTTCACCAAGATCCACATCTCCCAAGAGATCTCCCTCAATCGCATCCATCATCGGATCTTCAAAATCGTCTTCAGCCATGGTCCACTCTCTTCACGTTGTTACGGTTCATTTTAAAAAGGGTAATCGATCTCATCAATCGTCTTCTTTGACGACCGACGTGATTCGAACCGCCCGCTTGCCATCCACTACGCCAGCCAACCCTCTGAACTTGGTGATTCCTTCGACATCCACCGACATCTCTTCCGACATATCATGACTCAAGGTGATGATGTCGCCTTTTTTCAGTTCGATCATATCTTTTACCGTCATCTCTTCCTTGGATATAACCGGCGCCACCATTAACTCGACCAGGCTCAATTCGTGGGTCAAGGAAGCCATCCAGGCCGAGGATCCCTCGATTTTGTCTTTCTGTTGGAAACCCACTTTGAGCTGTTGCTTGAAGAGTTCCAAGATGACCGACGGATAGCAGATGGTCAACGTTCCTTCCGCGTCCCCGACTTCGATGGAGAAACTAATCAGGAAAACCGTCTCATCCAAAGGCATGACCGCTGCAAATTGGGGTTGGTTCTCCCAACGGGTTAAAATCAGTTTGAAGGAATCATCCAACTTTTTCCAGGAGAGTTCAATCTGCTCCCGAGTCACATCCATAATCCGATCGATCACCTTCATTTCGAAGGGAGAAAAATTACGGAACGGTCGCTCGGAATCGCCGACACCACCAAAAAATCCTTCCAGAATCTGGTACATCACCTCGCCATCTATGGAGATAAGCGCCATGGATTGAGAGGGTTCGACCCGAAGGATGTTGATAAAAATAGGCGGATCAAGGGAGTGCAAAAACCGTCCAAAGATCTGGTTGGTTGTCGCCTTGGGTTGAACATGGACCTCACGACCCACCTTCTGGCTCATTTTGAAGGAGAGCTGAGACGCCAGATGTTCATTGATCAGGTCCAGGCCCGGCAGCGCACCGGCCCGAATAGAGGTTTTCTGACCGAAGAAAAAGGAGGTGACCCGCTCGTCCTGTGCGGTGGTCGGAAGTTCCTCCTCGACCGCATCCAGGTCGATGGAGCCCTCCTCCAACCCTTTCATCAGGGCATCAATCTCTTCCGTCGATAAAAGTTGCGTCATGATTCACCCAAAGCCTGTCGCTTTACTGAATAACGAATTCAGTGAAATAAACGCGCGTCACAACACCGTTAACCAACAAGGCATTGATCCGAGATAACAGCTCTTCCCGCAACCGAAACTTTCCTTCCAGCGCCTGCAACTCTTTGGAGGATTTTGAGGTCAGCAGAGAGAGGATGACGTCTTGGAGCTGCGCGCTGCGCCGTTCCAATTCCGCCTGCAACTCTTCTGAATCCATCTCCAGTTGAATCGTGGTTTTAAGATAGCGATTACCTCGGGGTTCGTTGAGGTTGACCACAAAGGGATCCAGTTTGAACATGCCTCCGACCATTTCGACCGGATCTTTACTGATCCTCTCCGCACTGGGTTCCAGCTGTTCGGCTTCCTGGATACTCTTTTCCGTCATGGAGCCACCCAGATAGTACCCCCCGCCAGCACCGATCAACAGTGCCACCACCGGGAGGATGATCTTCATGATTCCGCCGCCACCTGATCCTTCTTCCTGTTCCGCGTCTTCCGCCATGACACACCCATTCTTTGCATTAAATTAGTTCTGGATTGAGAATCGTCCAAATTGTAACAGGTCAAACACCCATTCACAATGTCTCTACCGTAACAAAATTCATTTTATCTCCAAGCGAGTCCCAAACCAGGGCCGACCCGGATCGTTCACCCGTCATGACCTTTATCGTTTGAGCGAAATCAACTCCTCCAGCATGCCATCGGTAACCGTCACGATACGAGAGTTGGCCTGAAATCCACGCTGAATCGTGATCATACGGACAAACTCGGTGGACATGTCAACGTTGGACTGCTCCAGGGAGAAGGAGACGACACTGCCGAGCCGGCCGGTTTCAGCCGCACCAACCAGAGGAATGCCGGACCCCAACGTTTCAGCAAACAGGTTGGCCCCAACCTGCTCCAAGGCTCCCTCATCCCGAAAATCCACCAGGGAAATTTGAAACAGATCTTTGGTTTGGTTGTTGGTATAGCTGGCACTGATGGTTCCGTCGGCAGAAACCGACAACTGGTCCAGGAATCCTGCCGTAAACCCATTTTGCTTGAGACTATTGCTGGTAAAATCAAGGTTTTGCGCCTTAGTGCCCAGTCCACCCGTATTTCCGGTATCCGAAACCACCACCGCATCTTCATAGATCAGATCCAAGGTGGCTTTGTTAAAATCATTGGTCGCATCACCATTGGTTCCGATCGCATCACCAAAATCAAACAGGATCTCCTGGGTCTCAGCACCGGCAAACGTGACGGTAATCGGTGTTGAACCCTCATTCATCAACTTGCCTTTGGAGTCGAACTCCAGACGACCCGTCGTATAGCCGGCGTTGGTTGCCGCCGCTTTAACGTTGTCCGAATCGAGATCCAGAGCCGTCAGCGTACCCGTACCTTGTTGTGCTTGATCCAACTCGTCGGTTTGAACGACCATATGCCAAGTCCAGATATTGTCAGAATCTTCACCGACAATTTCTGCCGTTCCATCGTCACCGGTCATACCGGTCAAAATAGTCGTCGCGGTACTGGTTGCATCGGTCGGCGTCACGTCATAACTGATTTTATAGCGCACATCCTGGTCCAAAATCGGCTGGGTAGCCGTTCCAGAGGTCAGGGTCGTCAAATCCACTTGATTATTGCCAGCCGGCAAAGTGACCGCGTCAGCGGTAATGGCCGTACCCCCACCAATCGGGGTGAATGTCAGGGTAACATTGGCCTCTTCACTCAGATCCATACCGATGGTATTGTTTCCATTTTGCCCGACAACTGTCGCGGCAACCGCCATGGGTAGCTTGGTGAACTGCAATTCGACGTTATGGCCGCTACCACGACTATCAAAAACACGGACCGACGTTGAAAAATCGTAGGTGGTCGGATCGTTGGGATTGTAGACGGTATTGACATCCTTGGCCGTGACACCGGCGTCGAGAATAAGACTGGCTTCAACCAACGTGGTCGGGGTCGGGTCGGCGACATTGAATTTTGTAAAGTTGATATCATCGGTGCCACCGGCCACCTGATTACCATCTTCATCCAACTCCCAACCCTGCAACACCAAACCACCGGAGTTGATGAGGTCACCGTTGACATCCCGTTTAAAACCACCGTCACGAGAGTAGAAGATATCCAACGGTTTACCGGATTGATCCACCTCGCCATCAGCCGAAAGACTGATATCCTTGACCATGAAGAACCCTTTTCCATCGATGGAAAGATCGGTCACACTGGCCGATGGCGTAAAAGAGCCTTGCGTCATATCCTGACTGATCGCTCCGAGACCAACACCGGTTCCCACCTGGGTACTGGCGCCGCTGCCCTGGGTTCCGACCGTCTGGATCAGGACATCCTGGAAGGCGGTCGAACTGGATTTGAAGGAGGTGGTATTGGCATTGGCAAGGTTGTTACCAATAACGGTCATCGCTTCACCAAAATTGATGAGTGCGCTGGACCCTGAAAACATGGCTTGAAGAATGGACATGAATGCTCTCCTGAAAACAGTGCCGGATCATCCGGCCTAAATCAGCTATTATAGTTGCTCTACCCGACGAATATCCGCGAGTGATATGGTGTGACCATTCACTTCCAATTCAGCACCCGAATCCCCATTGACCACACCGGTAACGACGCCTGACTCGTAGGTCTTTGTCGCCGTCAAGCTTCCGTCCTCGCCCCGAACGAAGACGGCAAAACTGTATTGTCCATCGGCCAACTCCGGATCGATGAATTGATAGCTTTGATCCCCCTTGTCAAAGGACTGATTGGCTGAGGTGACAAATTGACCCTGGTCGTCATACAACTTGATTTCGACGGCGCTTGGCTCTTGCAAATTGAATCGAACGGCAGCCTGACCGTTGGAAGCCGTCGTTTTTTCACCAGAAAAAACAACCTGATTGCCAATATAGGAAACAACCTGATTAAGCTGGTTGGCCGATTGCGCTCCCACCAACTGCTTCAACAGCTCATTGCTCTTCTGCTGCTCACCGAGGGATGAAAACTGGGCCATCTGAGCGGTGAACTCTGTATTCTCCACCGGGTCCATTGGGTCTTGATATTCCAACTGGGCCGTCAACATCTTGAGGAAATCAATCCGAAGCTGTTCAGCATCTTCTGATGTATCCTTAAACTTACTGGCCTCTGTAACATTCTGTATGGAACCGTAATTTCCGTTCACTTCCATGACTTTAACTCCTGCATATTTTTTTCAAATGGTTCCGCTTCTGCTGATCCGAGCCAAAACCCGTTTTAATTTATTTTGCCATCGCTGTTAATCATTCAATATTTGTGCCGTTTTTGTTTTAAATTTACATCATTGTCTTTAAACATTTTTTACAAATCAAACGACACCCCTGGCACTCTTTTCCCAGTGACATCCAGGCATTTTTTTCCAAACTCCGGCCAATCAGCCCTCTGACGACTCCTGACGGTTAAATAAATACGCTCATGCCGCCGTCAGCAGTTCGGACCACTTTTCCCAGAATCAACGGGCTCTCTTCGTCTCCCAGACCGGATAGCGTAGTATGACCCGGCCCGCCATCAGCCGTGAAGCGACGATCTCCGCCCCACTCCATTTCAGCCTGAGAGTCCGCCCCCTGCTCACGCTGCCGAACATCCACCTGGATATCCACATCACCAAACTCCATCCCCTGTTTAACCAAGGCGTCACGGAGTTGGGAAATTTGACTTTTCAGAAGGTCTTTGGCCGCTTCCGTCTCGGCGGTCACCATCATGTGCACCCGATTATCGCCATCAACCTGCAATCGGATATCCAGGTTACCCAGATCTCGCGGCATCAGGTTGATACGCACTTGATCCGTAGCACCGGCCCGAGAGATCAGACGCATGGTTCCGACCCGCTCCGCCAATTCGGCACTGAAGGTCGGAGATTGCGCCAGGACAGGGGCGCGATTGATGGCGGGGGTGGATTGGGCGGTTCGAGCTGCTGCCGGACGCAAATCGAAGGATAGATTATGGGCATCCAGGGGTTTATTTTTAACCGAGAGCGCACCGCCTCTAACCGCCTGAAAGGCAGAATCCACCACAGGAGCGACTGCGGCTGAATGTGTGGGAAGGTGGAACCCCTCTGCGCCGGCCACTCCACCGGAAGCTCCACCAAACTGGATCGCAACATCTTCAGGAATAGCAACAAAATCAGGCTCTTGAGCCAACAAAAATTCAGGGATCGGCTCAGGAGCCGACCCTTCTTTCAGCGCTGATTTACGCTCTTTCTTGATTTGCTCCGAGCGGGATTCCAAATTTGCTTTTCCTGAATGTGCGGCTTCTCGCTCTTCCAGCGACTCTTTTTCATGACTGTCCGTGTCCTGTTTTTTTGACTCGGACAGCTTTCCCGCTTCCGTTTTCGCTTCATCTGCACCCTGATTCTTGACACCCTTGTCCGTCGCAGAAAGCTCCTTCATGGTCTTGTCAAAATCAGGAGAACTCTCATTGCTGGAGTCTGAGGCGCTCTCTTTTTGGGTCATTTTCTTGGCTGCAGCAGCCTCTCCTGTTGTTGGAAGCTTGTTGACAACGGGTAGGGGTAAATCGATGGGAGTCATAACCACCTCAAAAAATCGGCAAGAATAAAAAGAGTGACACGGCTTAATCATTCAACAGCCGTGCCAAACATTCAGGATATTGATTTTTCAAGGAATAGTATAAAGTCTTGCTACGGAAGCGGACAAACGGGATGGAAAAAACCAGAGCAATACGGCAGAAAATCCCCTCCCCCTCCTGGAATTTTCTGCCGGTTATGGTTTTTTCCGCCCAGAAACGGCGGTGGCGGTGGGTGCATGGTGCACCTGGTGAAACGGGAGAATCAGTGGGGTGCGCCAGGCGCGTACCGTTTACGGGTTAAACAATATGAGAGACCAACTCGTCCATGATTTCCGCGACCGGCTGGATGGACCTGACCAATCCGACACTCTGACCAGCCATGACCGAACCAAACTCCACATCCCCATCAATCGCCGCTTTTTTAAGGGAGCCAACCCAAAACCTTTCCAACTCCAGCTGCGCCTCTTTTCGATCCCGCCCCTCCTCCTTGACTTGGCGAATCAGCTTGATTTGCAACTCGTTAAACAGCAGGGTTCCTTTGTTGGACAGCGCCCGGACCGGAATGACCGGGAACGACGGGTCAAACTGGGAAGTGACCACCGCATCGCGGGATTGGGCGCGGATAAACGCTTGTTTGAATGCGGGATGGGCCACACACTCTTGCGCACAGACAAAACGGGTACCCAATTGACAACCGGCCGCCCCCATCTGAACCAGCCCAGACACCATCCGACCATTGGCAATTCCACCAGCGGCAAAAACCGGGACCGCATCGATGTGGTGGAGAATCTCCTGGACCAGCACGCTGGTGGAGACCGGCCCGACGTGTCCACCCGCTTCGCTTCCCTCAATGATCAAGGCATCAGCCCCCCGACCGACCAACCGTTTGGCCAACGCCAGGGAGGGGGCAAAAAGCAGCACCTTGACACTGGCATCCTTGAGCTGGCCGATGGTTTTCTGATCCGGCAGACCCCCGGCCAGAACACAGTGCGTCACTTTTTCGTCCAGCAACACCTGAACCAACTCCGGCAATTCCGGGTTCATGGTAATCAAATTGACGCCAAACGGCTTGTCAGTCAGCTTGCGAGTCTCACGGATCTCTTGACGAAAGAGTTCAGGCGGCATATTGCCGGAGGCGATCACGCCAAACCCGCCCGAATTGGAAATGGCCCCAACCAAACGGTGTTCCGAGAGCCAGGACATGGCCCCCCCCAGGATGGCATGCCGGGTGCCGAGAAAATCTGCCCCCCGAACCCAGGACTCTGGCAGGGGTTTGGTCAAAGAAGTGGGTATCTCTGTCATGACTCATAAGCTCCTAAAAATACGAAAAAATATTCATCCCATGATTCAGCAGCCAGCCACGTCTGAGCGGTGCAACGTCTGCCAGTGAATCAAGAGGTTGGGCCGGTTGGGGAGTTTAACAAAAAAAGAGAGTCAGGTACAAACCCCTGACTCTCTTTTTATCGAGACTCCACCAGACTGTTTTTCAACGAGTTGGATTAGAGAAGCCCTTTCCGGGTGAAACCTCTGGAGGTTTCACAATCAAGCGGCACAGGCGGTCCGATCATCGGAAGATTTGTCCTCTGCCAATGCCGCCTCTTTTTTGGCCGCCTCCTGTAGAGCCGCCTGGGCGCGACGAGCCTCTGGGGTCAAGGTCACTTCCAGGCGCTCTTCCAGGCGATTCAATGCCCATTTGGGATCGATATTGACCAAAGAGCAGATCCAGTTGAAGGAACCAGGCTCCATGGAGGAGGAGTGGAACCATTTTTTCAGAGTGCGATAATCGTAGCGGAAAACCGGGTCTTCCATGACGGCCGGGTCCTGGCGATATTTTTCCAACGCCACCAAATCACGTACGGCACGATCCATCACAGCCATCCACATATGGGTATCGTTATTATCGTAAACAGGTTCACCAACCGCTTCTGAAGTAACTGATTTATTCACAAAGCTCTCCTTGTTAGATTGCAGGAATCCAGACAACAATAAATAAAAGATCGACCGCATCGACCGGGTGCGAAGGGTCAAAAAATATCGTATAAAAAAGTGTACCAACGGGGTAACAGGGGGAAAAATCATCGACTGATAGTAACGAATACTTTAAAAAAATGATATAGAAAAATTCAGGTTTTCAGTTTAAGGAATTACAAAAGAGCATCCATTTTCAGCAATGGCTTGATATTTTTCAGGCAATCGTAGAGAATACAGCCGTTTGGGTTCTAATTTATAAGCTTCGCATTTTAAGGGTCGAATCATGTCTGAGGAAGATGATGAGCTATTGGGAATGTTCGTTCAAGAAGCGGCCGAGCATCTTGAGACGATTGAGCCTGATCTGCTTACATTCGAAGAAAACGGGGATGCGACGGAGCCGGAGATCATCAATCGCCTCTTCCGCGGCGTTCACTCCATCAAAGGTTCGGCCGGGTTCTTTGGACTGACCAGCATTACCAAGCTGAGTCACACCATGGAAAACCTGCTCGGCAAGGTCCGTGAAAAGAGCCAATCGGCCACCCCGGCGGTCACGGACAGTTTATTGTCGGGACTGGACAAACTCCAAACCATGATCAACGACGTTGCCGCCAGCGACTCGGTCGATGCCTCCGAACAGATCGCCGCCATTCAGGCGATCCTGGATGGCAACGATTCGGGCGCCCCTGCGGCGGCGGCGGAGACTCCTGAAGCGGCGGAACCCGAAGAATCCGCTGAAGCTGAAGCCTCCGATACCGCTGCGGTGGAACCAAGCACGGCTTCGCCGTCCGCTGCACCACCACCTTCAACTCCCACACCCGAAGAGAGCGGCACGCCCTTCGAAGGCTTTGACTTGACGAAATTTCCCGAACTGGTTTCGGAGGCCCAGACCCACGGGCAAAAATTCTTTTCCTACCTTCTCGAAATCTCTGGGGACGGCTCTGAGAAGCAGGAAAAATTTTCCAAATCCAAGGATCTCATCACCTCCGTCGGCCTTCTGGTTGAGACCAACCCTGCGATCGAGGATGACCAGGAGGCTGCCAAACTATCGGGAAACAGCATCAGTCTACTCATTGCCACGGTTCTGGAAGCCGATCTTCTGTCCTCCCTGTTGCAAACCAGCAGCGCAAAGATAGTCGCGATAAAAATACCGGAGGAGATGGAAAAACGCCAGGGCGATCTGGCTGAGATGGCGGCCAAAGCTCAAGCGGCCCAGATTGCTGACGGAACGGCATTGCCGGAAGAGGATGAATCGCGCAAGCCACGCCTGATGAAGCCGCCCCCATCCGCTGCAGGCACTTCCGACAACCGTTCAGAGAAAAAGGATCAGCCGCCCACCTCTCCGAAAGGGGCACACCCGACCGTCGAAGAGACCCTGCGCGTCAGTGTCTCCCTGCTGGATGAGTTGATCAATAACGCTGGAGAGCTTGTTCTGGCCAGAAATCAACTGAGTCGGGCCGCTGTTGAAGTCCAGACCCAGTTTCCCCATTTTGGACCGCTGGTGCAAAACCTGGACTCCATTACCAGCCGCATTCAGGAAAAAGTGATGCAGGCTCGCATGCAACCGGTCAGCGTGGTATTCAACAAATTTCCCCGAATTGTCCGGGATCTGGCTAGAAAACTGGAGAAGAAAATTGACCTGGAGCTTCGTGGCGGCGAAGTTGACCTGGACAAATCGGTGATCGAGCATCTCTCCGATCCCCTCACCCACATGATTCGCAACGTGGCCGACCACGCCATCGAGATGCCGGCCGATCGTGTCAAGGCAGGCAAAGTGGAATCCGGTCAGGTCGAGTTGGCGGCCTACCACGAAAATGGCATGGTGAACATTGCCCTGGCAGATGACGGTGCAGGAATCGATGCGGAGAAGATCAAGCTTAAAGCTTTGGAAAAAGGTCAGATTACTGAGCGTCAAGCCGACAATATGAGTGAAGAGGATGCCCTGGATCTGATTTTTGCCCCCGGACTCTCCATGGCCAAGAAGGTTTCCGACGTTTCCGGTCGGGGCGTGGGCATGGATGTGGTGCGGACCAACATTGAAAAATTGGGCGGTACGGTCCAAATCCTCTCCAAAGTAGGCAAAGGCACCACGATCATTCTCAAGCTGCCGCTAACCCTGGCCATTATTCCGGCCATGATCGTCTCAGCCGGCAATCAACGATTTGCCATACCGGAGATTGGTTTGGTCGAGATTGTTCGAATTGCCGAATCGGATCGAGCCAACCAGATTGAGACGGTTGGCAATGCGCCGGTACTCCGATTGCGCAACATGCTCTTGCCGTTGGTGGATCTGGCCGACGTACTCGGCGTCCAGCGAGTCTGGCCGACGGACAGCAGCAACCCGGATCAACGGGATCGCCTGTTGGATCGCCGGGCTGCTCTTCGCAAGGCCAACGACAATTCGGCGGCCAAGAAGCAATCCAAACAAGAGCGTGATACCGATTCAGATCGCCGCGACCCCAACAATCTGGTTGCCTACGTCATGGTTCTCAACGTTGGCGGCAATGAGTTCGGTATGGTCGTGGACGAGGTGCTTGACAGCGAAGAGATCGTGGTGAAACCGCTGCCCTCCTTCTTCAAAGACAACCTCTGTTTCTCGGCGACAACCATTCTCGGAGATGGCAGCGTCTCTTTGATCATCGACTATGCCGGTTTGATGGAGCAGGCCAACATCAACTTCAGCAACATGGAAAAAGCCACACGCAGCGATCTGGATCAGGAACGCCGGGCCGCTCTGCGCGAAAAACAGAACATCATTCTGTTGGAGACCGATTCCGGCCTGATCATGGGTATTGTCCACAGCATGGTGCGACGGGTCGAAAAGATCTCCCCTACCCTACTGGATAATATCGGAGGACAGCCCTACGTCCGTTATGACGGCAAGACCTTCCGAGCCATCTACCCGGATCAGGTCATGGGCCTGGAAGGAATGGGGTTGAGTGTTCGTCAGGTTGAAGAGGGAGAGGAAGAGGAGGAAGAGTTGAATCTCTGTATGGTTGTGCCCAACATCCCCAACATACAGGCCGGATTGATCTTCTCACGCATTCTCGACACCCGTGAAACCCATGTCGACCTGGACTGCCACGCGATTCAAGCGGAAGGACTTTTCGGATCGGCTCAAATCGACGATCGGGTCGTCCTCTTCCCGGATGTCAATCATCTCCTGGAGATGGCGGCGATTAACAGCACGCAAAAATTGCCGGCGGTTGACGGCGCAGGATACCGGGCTTTGGTTGTTGACGACACGCCGTTTATTCGGGTTTTGACCAGCAATTATTTGCAATCCGTCGGTTTTGAAGTGGAGCAGGCTGAGGATGGGCACCAGGCGATCGAGATGCTCACGACCGGAGAGTTCGACCTGCTGATAACCGATTTGAACATGCCGGTCATGGATGGATTTGAGCTGGCTCTGGAGGTGCCGACAACACCCCATGCCGATATTCCGATTATCGCCACCACCTCGTCCATCTCATCGGATATTCAACAACGTTGTCATCGGGCTGGTTTTGTTAGTTGCGTGCCAACCATCGACAAAGTCAAACTCTTGAAAGTGGTCGCCACGTTACAACCGCGAGATTAGAACAGAAACCGCAAACTTTTGACATTCAACCGTTTTGTGCAATATAGTCATCGTAATTGATTGGGGGTTTCACCGCCTCAGAATTGGAGAGAGAAGGCCATGTTAGTCAGCACCTTCACCTTGGGCGACCTGTATCTGGGCATTGATATCATCTTGGTTCGGGAGATCAACCGTTCGATGGAGTGCACCCCGGTTCCCGGCTCTCAAGATTATATCCGTGGCATGTTGAACATTCGCGGACGGGTTATCTCTCTGTTTGACCTCAAGCGTCGATTGGGCTGGTCGGAAGATGAGGCAAGCGATTCGACCATCAAGCAATACAACGTCATCATGAAAACCCATGCGGAAGTGATGAAGATCAATCCGACTCTTGCCCGGAGTCGCTGTACCTGGGAAGATCCGGTGGGTTTGGCTGTGGATCAATTGGGCGACGTACGGGAAATCGTTGACGACAATATTTTGCCGCCACCAGCTAATTTGAGAGGTATTGCCGCTGATTTTGTCCATGGCGTGGTTGAGTTTGAACGCAATCTGCTCATCATCATCAATGTTGCCATGGTTCTCGGGCTCAATCAACATAACCAGTAATTTGCGAACGAATCTGCTACACATCAACACACCATAAGTGTTAATTTTTGAGTTTCCGTTTGTAATTTTAGGAATATTTGATGGATAATGAGGCCATTAGACAGATCACCGCCGACCTGCGGGAAGAGTTGCAACGAGAGGTTGAGAGCACTCGTCAGGAGATGCGACAGATTCGGGATCTGGTTCAAGATGCCATCGTCCGGTTAACCGACAGTTTCAGTAGCATGCGCGTACAGTCCGACAGCCAACTGAGCTTGGTGACGACACTGACCGCTGGCGATGATGACCTGGAAGATACAGCGGAAGAGGGAGCCGTCAAACAGATCAACATTCGTAGCTTTGTCAGTGAGACCGATCAAATTCTACGAACCTTTGTCGATCATATTATTTTGGTCAGCCGTCAGAGCATGGAGATGGTCCATCGCATTGATGAGCTTTCATCACAGATGAATGAAGTGGCCTCGCTCCTGGCTGACATCAATGCCATTGCCGAGTTGACCAACGTACTCTCTCTGAACGCTCGAATTGTCGCAGCCCGCGCTGGCACGTCGGGTGCGGCTTTTTCTGTGGTGGCCGGAGAGGTCAGAAAATTGGCCAAGAGTTCTCACGAATTCAGTGATAAAATCGGTTCGGTGGTTGGTTTGGCCAAAACCAACATCAATGAGGCCAAAAACATCATTGAGGTGATGGCCTCCAAAGATATGAGTTTTGCCATTGAATCCAAAGGTCGGGTTGATGAGATGATGGACGAGGTGAGCGAGATGGATCGCTACGCTTCGGAGACCATTGCCAAGGTTTCCGGCATTGCCGATGAAATCAATGACAGTGTTGGAAATGCGGTGATGTCTTTGCAATTTGAGGACATGGTTTCGCAACTTTCTGCCAGTATGGACAGAAAGTTTGGTGTTATTGAGCAGTTTATTGAGGCGGTAAACCTGGAGAGCCTTGCCGATGGCCAAACGGATATTGCCAACCGAGTGGAAGAGGTGCGTCAGGCGTTGAACAGACACATTGAGAAGTTCGACGAAGTTGATCGCCAGGCGGTTGGCCAAAGCTCGATGGATGAAGGGGACATTGAGCTTTTTTAACGAATAGACACATTGTGGTTGCCGGGTTGGGGTTACATTGGATGGATACCGCCGGTGACTTTTTTGAACGGACTGTCTGCGCATTTTTTTTGCCAAGCCGTAAGTCTGCGCAATTTTTTTGAATATCAGAGATTTTTTTGATAGAGTTCGACGGGAAACCGTTGATTTAGAGATAACCTTTATAGACAACCAGGAGCCTACAAGATGTCCGGAACCATTTCCGTCACCCGAGAAGATTCGGAAACCGTTATCAATATCAAAGGCCGCTTTAATTTTGAGATGCACTCTCAATTTCGCGCGGCATACCAAGAAGACACCAACAGTGGTAAAAGGGGGCGTCGCTTTGTCATAAACCTGTCTGGCACTGAATATATCGACTCTTCCGCTTTGGGAATGTTGCTTCTTCTCAGAGAAGAGGCCGGAACCAATGAATCAGACATTGAGATTACCAATGCCCGCCCTGAGATTCAAAAAATTCTTGAAACAGCTAATTTTCAACGGCTTTTCAAAATCAGCTAGCGGTCAGGTCCACGGATAAATTGATAACGATAGCCTGGACCACTCATTGGTCTGACGTGATGACAGCTGAGAAATTCAGGCTCTGTTGATTAACAAGGGGAGCGATCGGCCCCTGTTTTATCAGCATAGATGTGGGTGCGGGATTATTGGGATCATGCACGTTGTGATTAATTTCCTTTTCCACTCAGAAAGGTTGATTGCGGCGTGAAGATCCTCATTGTAGACGATGACCGAATCAATGGCGCAATTCTGACCCGACTGCTCGGACGTGAGGGCCATTCGGTCGTCATTGCCCATAACGGTGAAGACGGGGTTGAGTTATTTCATCAGGAGCAGCCGGATCTGATCCTGATGGATGTCCGCATGCCACGCATGAATGGCTATGAAGCGGCTCGACTCATCAAGGAGTCCGCCTCAAACCGGTTTGTACCGATTATTTTTCTTACCGCGGTAACGGACGAGGAAGGATTGGCCCACTGCATTGATGCCGGTGGCGATGACTTTCTGACCAAACCCTTCAACCGAACCATCCTTCAAGCCAAAATAGAAGCCATGGAGCGCATTCGGCAGTTACACGCTGAACTACGTTCGCAAAAAGAACAACTTGAACAACACAAAGACCAACTTCATCAAGAGTTGGAGGTTGGAAAACATCTTTTTTCCAATATTGTTCGAGCCGGAAATCTTTTGGATGCCCCCTGCCTGAAACAGTGGACCTCTCCGGTCTCCCTGTTTAACGGCGATCTGCTCATGGCCAGTTACAATCCGGCTGGTGGGCTGCATATCATGTTGGGCGATTTTACCGGACACGGCCTTTCAGCCGCGGTCGGCGCCCTACCCATTTCAGAGATTTTTTACGACCTGACCGCCCAGGGTTTTTCCATCGGTGACCTGGTGGAAAAGATGAACGCCAAATTGCTGACTGTCATGCCGACCCGCATGTTTTGTGCGGCCTGCCTGATTGAGGTGGATTTCCGCCAAAAAAGCCTGGTGACCTGGAATGGAGGATTGCCGGACATCTGCATCGTAGATGGCGACGGAAGGTTGGTCGAACGCCTCCCCTCCGATCACCTGCCGTTGGGCATTACTCCCATGACCCATGACGGTCGCAAGGTTCGTATCTTTGAGATTCAAGATGACCATCGCCTGTTTCTCCACTCCGACGGCCTGACGGAAGCGATCAATCCAAGAAACGAGATGTTCGGCATGGATCGCCTGCAGGGATTTTTTGATGGAAAAACCCCACCTGACCAGCTTTTTGCGACGATCTTGAATCGTTTGAAGCAGTTTCGGGACGTGGCGGACCAATCAGACGACATCAGTTTTTTAGAGATTGACTTTAGCAAATCCGGCAAGACATCTCCTGAAGATTTTTCCCATAATCAGGCCAAGATCATCCCCCCGGCCCCCTGGGAAATCGCCTTTCTGTTTAATGCCAAGACCATCAGCAGCGTTGACCCGCTGCCGACCATCATTCAATCGATCATGAGCATTCAATCACCTTTGGGGCACCGGGAAAGAATTTACACCATTCTGGCCGAACTGTTTTCCAACGCCCTCGACCACGGGTTATTGCACCTGGATACCCGAACGAAAAAATCGTCTCAAGGGTTTCTGCTCTACTATACTCAACGGGAGGAACGACTGGCAGCCTTGCAAGAGGGGGAGATTCGGTTGACCCTCACCCACACGCCTTTGCCCTTCTCTGAAAACGCTCAGGAGACTGGCGGTGAGTTGAGAATAGAGATCGAAGATAGCGGCGAAGGATTTGACCATGCCAACGTTCAATCGGAATTGCAGGACAATTTAACTCATGGCGGACGGGGAATCGCACTTATCCGTTCCATGTGTTCAAAATTAGTGTATCATGGTAGAGGAAACAGAGCAGTCGCCTATTACCGATGGACATTCAAAAGTTAAATTGAAACAACTCCTGAGCAATACAGAGAGATGACATTGAAAAGAACCCTTCGGGTGATGGTGGTTGACGATACCATCACTTACAGGATGATCATGAAAAATGTTGCCGAGAGTATTCCCGGCATTGAGGTTACGGCGACGGCATCCAACGGTAAACTGGCGCTGGATAAAATCCGCAATCTCTTTAAATCTGACCCAGAGACGTTACCCAACGTGCTGTTGCTGGATGTTGAAATGCCTGTCATGGACGGGCTGGCCACTCTCAAGGAGATCAACCAGAATTTTTCCAACATTACGGTCGTCATGGTCAGCGCTTTATCCCGCTCCAACGCCAATATTATTGTCGAGTGTTTGAATGCCGGGGCTTTGGACTTTATTACAAAACCCCTTGAAAGCCATATCGATCAGGCCAAAGCTGCACTCCGGCGTGATCTGGAGCCGATTCTCTCTATCCTCAGCAAGGATTTTCAAACAGCAGAATCAATTAAAGAGAGCCACCAGAGCCAGAGCGTTAGTGGTTCGACTGTAAAGGCGGCCCCCAAAACCAGACCACTACAGCGTCCATTCACACGAGTTTCCGTTCCCCCTGTTTCGACCAACAAATCCACTCTCGGCTCAAAAAAACCGGCACCCAATGCCGCCAGACAAGCGGACGCGGCTATTGGTCCGGCGTTGTCACCAACTTTGAGAGCAGCACAGAAAAAAACTTCTGGAATGCCGATTTCCAAACCGGAACTGGTCTTGATCGGCTCTTCTACCGGCGGTCCGGCGGCTCTGACGAAAGTGTTGGGTGGGCTGGGCGGCCCGCTCTCCGTGCCCATTTTAATCGTCCAGCACATGCCACCCGTCTTTACCGCATCGTTGGCTGCCCAGCTTTCCCGAACTTCCGGTATTCCGGTTAAAGAAGCTGAGGAAGGCATGGTACTCACCCCTGGCAGCATTACCATAGCGATGGGTGGTAGACACATGACTATAAAAAATGTTAAAAAATCTCTTATAATTTCTTTAAATGATGGAGCCAAGGTAAACGAATGTCGGCCAGCGGTGGATGTTTTGTTTATGTCTGTTGCGGCCACCTTCAGAGGCGATGTTCTGGCGGTCATTTTGACAGGAATGGGACGGGACGGCGCAAATGGTGTCGATGCGCTCAAAAGGGCTGGGCATACATATTGCATAACTCAGAGCAAACAAAGTTGCGTTGTTTATGGGATGCCTCGATCTGTGGATGAAAAAAATCTATCTGATCTTTCCCTGACTTTAGATGAGATTGGTCCGACCATCTCAAAAATTTGTTTATAATTGATTTACTGAGAACGATCAATACTATGGCCATTTCCAAAAAAGAGTTTGAGCTGATTCGAACATTTCTACACGAATACAGCGGGATCTTGATAAACGAGGGAAAAGAGTACCTGGTTGAAAACCGTCTGACGGTTCTGATGGTACAGAATGGCTGTGACAGCTTTGAAGAGTTACACAACAAATTAGTCGCCGATACGGCGGGTGCTCTCCGGGCTAAAGTGGTCGATGCCATGACCACCAACGAAACGCTTTGGTTTCGCGACTCCTCTTTTGCGACAGCCTTGGAGGATCATATCGTCCCTTTTTTGATCAAACAGGCGGCCATCAAACCCAAAGTAAGAATTTGGTCAGCGGCCAGTTCAACAGGCCAGGAGGCCTATTCTTTGGCCATGCTGTTGCAGTTCGCCTTACAAAAAGCTGGGAGTTCGGCTCCGCCGTTAAGCAAGTTCAGCATTATCGGCACGGACATTTCCCCTTCAGCCATTTTCATGGCACAATCTGGCCGTTATAGCCAATTGGCCATCTCGCGCGGAATGAAACCTGGATATTTGGAACGTTTTTTCAACAAAAATGGCATGGTCTACGAAATCAAACCTGAAGTTAAGGAAATTGTTGAATTTAAACAATTTAACTTGAAGAACGATTTTACTCCACTCAAAAGCTTTGATTTTATCATGTGTCGGAACGTGTTGATTTATTTCTCCGACGAATTAAAACGGGAAATATACGGTAAAATTCATGGTATTCTGGAAAAAGACGGTATACTGGCCATTGGCGCTTCAGAATCACCACGCGGTTATACATCAGATTTTTCACAAGTCATGGTCGGGGCGGCCGCGATGTATCGTCGCAAATAAATCAAAATCAGATGATGAATTACCATCTGTTCGGGTTTTAAAAAAACAGGTAAATGGTGCAGAATGAAATTATTGACTATTGACGATTCTCGAACGATTCGACGGGTGATCAGCGGGATTGGTGCCATGTTGGGTTATGAGGTTCTCGAAGCCGAGAATGGAGAGATCGGTCTTCGGATATTGGCGGAACAACATGAAGAAATAGGCTTGGTTTTGCTGGATTGGAATATGCCTGGCTTAAATGGTCTGGAGGTGCTCATCGCTGCAAAGGCAGATGAACGAATGGCACATATTCCGGTCATGATGGTGACGACAGAAGGTGAAAAAGACTACATCATCAAAGCCATTCAAGCCGGCGCGATTCATTATCAAACCAAGCCGTTCAGCCAGGAAGAGATGGCTGCTCGCATCATGGAAGCGTTGGGACTCGGCGGTTGCTAGGGAACTGGAACCTGGAAGGGGCGGATTGTTCATGAAAGATAGTCATTCGGAAGAGAACAAACAAAAAATATTAGACTCTCTGCGCCTTACAGTCGTCGAGATCATGACGACCATGGCTATTTCCGAGGTGATCTTCAGTGGAAAAGAGAAGGTCAACGATTTTCGACTGAATCGGGAAGCTTCCGGTTTGGTCCGGCTCTATGGTACTCATGAGGGAATGATTGCTGTTGGCTGTAGCCTGAATCTGTTAAGAAACATCGTCAGCAAAATCGTCGGACTACCTCAAGAGGATCTTCTACAGGAAGATCTGTTGGACGGGGCCGCCGAATTGGCCAACATGATCGGCGGCGGGATGAAATCCAAAGCCCAGATACCGGGCGTCGTACTCTCCCCACCCATGTCCATCGTCGGCATGGAATATATTGCCAGTTGGAAAACCGGTCAGCCAACAGAAATTTTGACCTTTCAGATGGAAGAGGGTATCCTGCAAATTTATGCTAGTCTTTAATTTTTTTTTGCAGGCAATAGCAGTATGTAACTATTCGAATAAAACTTACGGTGCTTGATCTATTTAAAAAGTGCTTTATTTTAACGTCTTAACTGTACTTTAAATCAGTAATTGGAGAAAAAAATATGCGTGTTTTGATCGTTGATGACTCCAGTGTCATGCGGAAAATTGTTACTCGTGGTCTGCGTCAGGCTGGCTTTAAAATTGATGAAGTGGTTGAAGCCGGCGATGGACAGCAAGGGCTGGATGCACTCAGTGCAAACAGCGATGTTCAACTGATTTTATCCGATTGGAACATGCCCGTTATGGATGGCCTGAACTTTGTCAAAGGCGTTCGGGCCACCGGAAATAAAACCCCGATTATCATGGTGACCACGGAAGGCGGTGAAGCCAAAGTTCAAGCGGCCGTTGATGCAGGCGCCAATGGCCACATCAAAAAGCCGTTCACTCCCGACATTCTGAGCGATACACTGGGTAAATATTTTCCCTAAGAGATCACGCCCCTTTTCGCTAAACGGTTGTGAAGAATCTGAACGAAACAGCCCCCTGGTCAATTGTATGACTCAGAGGGCTGTTTTGTGTTCTTTTCATTGCACCAGGACTCGGCAACTGCCGAATTCAGGTTATACAGGACCATCACCTGTTTTTTGACACCTTATCCACCTTTTTACGATCTCACCGACCAACACGTCAAAGTTTTATGACAACGGTCAAATCTAAGGTTAATCCTGGAAACTGCTGAATCCGGGATCATTCAACCGAACTTTTGAGAATTTTGCTCTTTTTTTGGTTTTTATTAATAACTGGTTCGTAAGTTGCATATCTGTCCAGCGTACTCGATTGCCCATTTTTTGCCTTGGTAGATTGCGAGCGAAGAACCCATGGAAATTCCTGATAAGATCGTCAAAAAGACCCGGCCCTTTTTTCTGAATTTTTTCGGAAGATTAGGCACCGACCTCAATACGCTGACCGCCTCTCCGGTCACAGCGACACTGACCGGCGTGGAGCTGTTGCGGGGTGAGGATGATATTGAGTCGCTTTTTGAAAAGGATCGGTGCGTTGCTTACGTGACGGAGGATGGACTGAACACCGGTGACTGCCACATCGTCATTGACGTGGCCACCTCTATCGCTCTGACCGGCTTGATGATGATGATGGGGGAAGGGGTCATCACCAATCAGGTAAAAACCCGAGAATATAACGAAGAGATCCAGGAAGGTTTTAACGAAGTTTCCAATCAGATCGTCGGCGCTCTCAACGATCTGATTGAGGCAAAGATGAAAGACGGTGGCCATCTGTTTTTGGAGAACACCGACCGGTTTGAGTATGGAAACAATCCCCCAACCTTCAAAGAGCACTACTCTTATCTAACCGCCATTTGCGATATTCAGGTCGGCAATTTTCCAGCGGAAGAGTGCCGGATACTGCTTTCCAAAGGTCTTGCGGACGCCTTGTTGGGCATTGATATACCAGGAACCGACGAAGAGATTGCCGAGATCGCAGCCAATGCCGCACGTATTGCCGGCGGGGGAACTGACGCTGAAGGGGCGGAGAGTTCAGAAGCGGTTGCCGATGATTTTAAAGAGGCTCTGGGTGTCGAAGATTCCGCCGCAGGGTCAGCGGGTTCAACTGGCGCCAGCGGAGGAGGCGCTGATGATGACGCCTCGGCTGGCAGAGGCGTCCGTGATGGCAGTAGCCACGACGGGTCTGAATTGGAACCGGGCGGTATTCTGGATAATGTCGAAGATACGGGGACGTTCTCGACCAATGACGGACTGCCCGTCCCCGACGAGGCTGGCAGTATTCGGGTGGTCATGACAGAACAACCTTTTGCCCTGAAAGATGATGACACGATCATGACAGCCATCAACGCCATGCGCCATGACGGCTATCGATATATTGGCGTCGAGAAAAAAGGCAAGCTGATTCGCGTGGTCAGCCAGAGCGACCTCAGGCAGGTGATGGGGCCGTTTTTTGGCACCAGAGCCATGGGGCCTCGTGATAAAGCCATCTGTACCCTGGCCGTTGGAAAACTCAACGAGGGCCAACAATTGATTCGCATTCCCTTGACCGGAACCATCAGCCAGGCGGCAGACCTGATGACAGAGTTCAACCTGAGATTTTTGCCGGTCGTCAGTGACAAAGGGGTGTTGCGCGGATTCATCCCGATCCATTCAGTCTTGAACTATTACCGAAAGAAAAGACGCAGTTGACCTCTATTCGGCAGTTGAGAGAAGACTCAACTGCCGTTGTTGCTTCTACGACGCTCGAACCAGGCGCGCCGCATAAAACCCATCCATATCAAATTGGCCCGGCTCCACACTGAAATCTCCAAGGGGGTTGAGGCAGGCCGCATCAATGCCGTCGCCTTGACTGGTGATGGGCAGTCGTCGCCAGTTTTTGTTCTGGGACAAAAACCGCTCGACTTGCTGTTCATTCTCATCCGGTTCCACCGAACAGGTGGCATAGACCAGCCGTCCTCCCGGTCGCAATCGCTGTGCGACCGATTCGAGAATGGCCTCTTGCTCCTTGACCATTCTACCGACATCATTTGCTTTTCTGCGCCATTTAATCTCCGGGTGACGGCGAATGACACCGGTTCCGGTACAGGGGGCATCGATCAAAATCCGGTCAAACCGCTCCGCATCCAACCATTGACGATCGGCTGCATCACTCACATGCAGGGTTACCCCGGTTATCTGCAAGCGGTTCAGGTTTTCCTGTAGACGCTGCAACCGGCTGGCATATTTTTCAATCGCCACCACTGTTGCCTGACCCTGGGCAAGTGCGACCAGGTGGGCGGTCTTCCCGCCTGGAGCAGCACAGGCATCCAGAATATGGTCTCCCGGTTGCGGATCAAGAAAACGGGAGACCCACTGGGCCGCCTGATCCTGAACGGCAAACCAACCCTGGGAAAATCCAGGTAACCCCTCCACCGACCCCCGATTGGCGATCAGGATGGCATCAGGGGTGTGAACAGCGGCCTCCCCCTGGACGAGACTGAGTTGATCGAGCAGTTGATCCGTCGTGATTTTCAAGCGGTTGGTCCGCAGGGTCAAAGGAGGCGGGCGATTATTGGCCGCCAATCGTGAGACCACCTGCTCCCGACCACCCCGCTCCAACCATCGTTGGACCAGCCAACCCGGATGGGCATACTCCAGAGCCAGACGTTCGACCGGATTTTTGACCTTGGCCAACAGGGCCTGATGATCCACCGTGATGGCTTTTCTCAAGACAGCGTTGGCAAACCCACTGTGGGCCTGTTCTGGAGATCGCTTGACCAAATTGACCGCCTCGTTGACCGCAGCCCGGTCCGGCACCCGCAGATACCGAACCTGATAGAGACCGGTTCGCAGCACGCCGCGCAAAAAATGGCGTTTTTTGGAAAGGGGTCTGGCCATACAGGAGTCGAGGATCTTGTCCAGTAAAGAGAGATGGCGGATGGTGCCAAAGGCTATTTCAAAGGCTAGGCCCCGATCACGGGGGTCCAGAAGATCGGCCTCCTCTCCCAGAGCCAGAGGCAGCCCGTCCCGCGTCACCCGAATGACCGCCTCTACGGCCAACAGCCGGGGATTGCTGGCCGGTTTGCGTGCAACGGTACTCATAACGACTCCAGATTTTCCCAACGGAGATAGTTTTCAGCCAGCTTTTGTTCCAGATCCTCCAGACGTTGGTTCACCTTGGCCACTTCACTACGCTCCCCCTTTTGATAAAAATCGGGATCCGCCAACCGTTCCTGCAGGGCCGCCATCTCCGACTCCATCGACTCAATTTGCCCAGGCAACGCTTCCAACTCCAACTGCTCCCGATAACTGATTTTCTTGGGCCGCTCTTTTTTTAATACCGTCTCTTTTTTCTCTTTTTTCACCCCACCATCGGCACCGCGTTGCCCAGCGCTCTGCAACAGATAATCGTCATATCCCCCGACATATTCTCCAATTCTTCCGTCCGACTCAAAAACCAGAATCCCCTCGACCACATTATTCAAAAAAGCCCGGTCATGACTGACCAGGAGCAGGGTTCCGGTATATTCGGCGAGCAACTCCTCCAACAGCTCCAAGGTCTCCACATCCAGGTCGTTGGTCGGCTCGTCCATGACCAAAATATTGGATGGGCGCAAAAACAACTTGGCCAGCAACAGCCGGTTACGCTCACCGCCAGACAAAACCCGAACGGGCGATCTGGCTCGGTCCGGGGCAAAAAGAAAGTCGGCCAGATAGCTGATGATATGTCGATCCCGACCATTGATGGATATCTGCTGCCGGCCCTCGCCAACATTTTCTTCAACGGTTTTTTCCTCATCCAGAGCCGCCCGTAACTGATCAAAATAGGCCACCTCCAACTTGGTCCCCTGGACAATGCGACCCGAATCCGGTTGCAGTTTTCCCAACAGGACATTGAGCAACGTGCTCTTGCCCGATCCGTTGGGTCCGACGATGCCCAGCTTATCCCCCCGTTGAATGTTCAGGGAAAAATCCTTGATATAATACTTTCCATCAAACATCACGCTGATATTTTCCGCCTCCACCACCAGTTTGCCCGAGCGATCCGCCATCTCCATGCCCAGATTGACCGTCCCCTGCCGCTCCCGACGTTGACGACGCTCCTCCCGCATCTGTCTGAGCGCACGAACCCGGCCCATATTTCGGGTACGACGGGCTTTAATGCCCTGCCGAATCCAAACCTCCTCCTGAGCCAGCCTCTTATCAAAAAGCTGATTGTGTTTCTCCTCCGCGTGCAGAGCCTCCTCCTTGTGCTTTTGAAAATCGGAAAAATTGCCCGGCCAGTCGATCAACTGCCCACGGTCCAATTCCAAAATCCGGGTTGACAAGCGGTCCGAGAACATTCGATCGTGAGAGATGAAAAACAGGGCCGATTTATAACTGGCAAAGAAGGACTCCAACCAATCGATGGCATCAATATCCAGATGGTTGGTCGGTTCGTCCAGCAGCAGCAGATCCGGTTGGGCGACCAACGCCCGAGCCAACATGACCCGGCGTTTCATTCCACCGGACAGGGTGACAAAAGAGAGGTCCGCATTCAACTTGAGTTGGGAGAGCGTGGTAGAGACCCGATTATTGGCATCCCAACCACCCGCCGCATCCAAGGCCTGATGAGCCGAATCCAACTCCGCCATCAGACTCTCGCCGCCCTGCTCGGCCATTCGCGCCGTGATCTGATGATATCGACTGATCAGGCCACCCATATCGCCCAGACCGTCGGCCACCACGTCAAAGATGGAACCCGACAGGGAGTCAGGCACCTCCTGCTCCAAACGGGAGACCCGAACCCCACCGTTGCGGATGATTCGGCCACCGTCCGGGAGAAACTCCTCGGCCAATAGTTTGAGAAGTGTGGATTTTCCCGTTCCATTCCGACCGACCAGACAGACCCGCTCGCCCGCTTCGATGGAGAAGGTAAGATTTTCCAGAAGCAGCGGGCCGCCAAAACCGACACTGATCTCCTGGGCACTGATTAACGCCATGTGTTTTTCCTCGACAAATCCCAGAAATTAAATCCCAGCTCAGTCCCGACTCCTTCCGTTGATCGCCTGGAGTACGGACCGTTCACCAACTGCGGGAATTATAAATTAATTATTGGATACATAAAATGATTCAACAACCACATCCGATACGCTGATACGACCAATCAGACAAAACGGCTGTCAACCTGGATTCGAGACAGCCCGAACGGTTTGCACAGTATCATGTTCCAAGAGGCCAAGAGAATGGTGCGTAACACTGAAACGGTCAATCCGGCACCATTGACCTGGATTTATCGGTATGAACAACCCGGTTCTCTGACCTGGCTCTCTGGCAAATCATTAGATTCACCTTATTTGGCCTGAAGTTTGCTTTCTATCTAGCGGGCAGTTTGTCAATGGAGATCGATACCAGCCACCTTTTCAATAAAGGTGGTCTTTGCCCCAAGGGGACGAATCGGGACGCCCCCTCGGAACACCCCACCACTTTTTGGTCGGCATCTTAGAAAAATGGGAAAAACAATGAGCATTATAAATAACTGCAACACCGGACAGTTAGAACGGATGAACAGGGATTCTAAACGGATGCGCCGTTGGGCGGGTATCGTGATTGGCGTCCTGCTGATCGGGGGCTGTAATCAGTCCAATATCAAGTCCTCCAAAAGCCACTTTTTACGGCCTACCAATCCGCCGGTATACCTCAACTCAGAACCTGACAATCAGAATTCCGACATGGTTTCTGACGCTGCTGCGGATGAGAATAGTCAGGAAAAGGAGGAGGTTTACACCATTACCGTCACGGAAATGTCGGTACAAGACCTGCTTTTTGCCCTGGCGCGGGATGCCAATAAAAACATTGACGTCTACCCCGGAATAACCGGCCGGGTCACACTCAGTGCCATCGATCAAACATTACCGCAAATTTTAGACCGGATTGCCAATCAGGTGGCCATCCGTTATGAAATCAACGACGGAACCATCATCGTCTCTCCAGATCGGGCCTACCTGAAAATCTATGAGATTGATTATATCAATATTCAACGCTCTTCAAAAAGCAGCAACAAGGTTTCGACGCGGTTGTCGACGGCTAATTTGAACTCATCCTCCGATTTAAATCTGTCCGATGATTCCAATCTGTCCACCTCCAACCTGGACACCTCCACCACCAACCAGTTCTGGCAGACTCTGACGGGGAATATTCATTCGATCCTGAATCCAAACGCCAGCTCTTCCAGTGATGTGACCATCCCCTCCTCCTCCTTGTCGGCTGAGAGCGGAGATCTTCTGACGGCCATTCCCGGGGGGTTGAGTGAGAGCACCTTGAATAACAATTCCGGAGCGACGACCAATAAAAGCGGCGTTGTGGCCGTCAACCCGGAAGCGGGGCAAATTTCCATTTTTGCATCGTCCAGTCAACATGAGCGCATCCAAGCGCTTCTGGACTCCATCATGGGCAGCGTTCATCGGCAGGTGATGATCGAATCGACCGTCGTTGAGGTCGAACTCAACGATCAATTCCAGGAAGGTGTGGATTGGGACATCATGTTCAATTCCGCCGCCGACATCGGAATCAAGGGTATTTTTTCGAAGGGAGAGTTTTTCACCATCGGACGAGACCCAAGCCCGATCAGCTCGGTGACCTCGACCAAAGCCATTCGGGCCGCCATCAAGGTTTTGGAAACTTTTGGTAATACCAAGGTGCTTTCCAGCCCGAAAATCATGGCCCTGAACAATCAACCCGCTCTGTTGAAGGTGGTACAAAACAAGGTGTTTTTCACCTTGGAATCCAGCGCAACCAACACCACCACCACCGGTGTCGATCAGCAGACGGCCCAAATTCCGGTATTCAACACCAAAATCCATACGGTTCCCGTGGGTCTGATCATGAACGTCACCCCGCAAATTTCCAAGGATGGCATCGTCACCCTGAATGTCCGTCCGACCATTACCCGTATTGTTTCCGAGGTCAACGATCCCAACCCGGCTCTACAAGCCAACCAGTTGACGACCGGCATCTCCACATCAATCGAAAACATGATTCCAGAGATAGAGGTCAAGGAGATGGAGACCATCATGCGCATTCACAGCGGCCAGGTGGCGGTGATGGGTGGCTTGATGCAGGATGAAATCGTCAACGAAAGCAACGGATTGCCCGGTCTTGGCCGAATCCCCGGATTGGGCACCTTGTTCAGCCATAAAGATCGGTCCGTTAAAAAAAGCGAGTTGGTGATCTTCTTACGCCCGGTCATCATCGGTCACGACAACCCTCGTAACAACCGAATGGTCGCCAAGAATACAACCAAACATCTCTCGACCGACACCGCCGGCAGCTCCGCACAGCCACAGGCTGTGCCTTTTGAAGATCAAGCTCCCGTTCCAGCAGCCCAGGAACCGATTGCGGCCCCGGCCAACCTGCCGGTTGCCAGTCCGACAATGGCGCCGACTGCCCTGGGCGGCGGCTCCTACCTGGACTTCACCTCCCCACAGGGCTTCAATCAGCCTGTTCCGGCTCGCCTGCCGGCCGAGCAGCCGGAACCGCCTGCACCGATGAACTATGGTGATCTGGCCCCGATACCACAGCAGCAAACCAGAGCGCCGGCCAATCTGGACAACCAGCCCTATTATCAGCAGGCTTCGATGACGCAACAATCGGCTGCGCTTCCGGAAGCTTATGCTCCGCAGCAACAGATGGGCTACTTTGTCGATCTCGGCTCCTACCTGGAACGGACCCACGCCAACGATGTCCAGCGGAAAATCAACGCCATCGGCCTGCCCATTCAGCAGGAGTCGGCACTGGTACAGGGACAGACCTATCAGCGGGTCCGTTCCGGCCCCTTTCCCAGCCAGGAGGCCGCCAGCCAGGCGATGGCAAAAATTACCAATTACACCGGTATTCAGGCCCGTGTAGCCCGGTTCTAGTCTGTTACAAAGCCGCAAATCGTTACACAAGCCCTTCTTTTTAGCCCTGGCAGATCCTCTGCCAGGGCTTTTTTTTCACCCGCCAGCCCCGGACAAGGCCGCTTTTCTTTATCAAAATCATACCATTAAATGATTTTCATGACCGATTTAGCCGTCCCTTTCAAGAAGTTACCATTTTTTACCGAAGAGTATTAGGAATTATCCCCACTTCCGGTATACTATTAAGCGGTAGATTGGCA
>JADFYU010000025.1 GCA_015232865.1 Magnetococcales bacterium | reverse complement strand
CCCGAAAAAACCAACCCGTTTTAACTTATGGTCGTGCAGATTTTAACCTGTCAATTAACGAGAGCAAGAGCACTAGGTTCAATGGCGCAGATTATCGGGATTGATGTCTGAGTGGTGCGCTCGGTTTGGGCTGGAATCAGGGCCTGTTGTCCCGACGTCCAACCATGTTCGCTTGATCGAGGTTACGAAAACGGCCTCCGCGATTCATGGCTTTTCCCAGCGTTTTTTTTAATCATGATCGTCATGGTCGTCGTCCTTGTCATAGTCTCGATTGCGGCGTTGAAAACCGCCTCGTTCACGGTAGACGTCATCAAAAAGCCATTGGCCCTTTCCGATGCCACTTGTTGAAATGCCCCGACGCCTCATTTCCCGCCAAATTCGTTCCGCCTCATCCTCGTTACCGCTCTTGTGGCAGGCGGTACAATTTTGAAAATCCCGCATCCCCTCTTCCAGATGTTCTTGACGAATTTTGGCGACGGAATGCTCATGACATTCATAGCAGGTATAGCGTTCATAGGTATTTTTGGGGTGGCAGTCCGTACATTTTGCGGGATGATGGCGGTCGAAGCGGAACCAGCGCGTATGATCAAACGTTGCCGGTTTCCATTTTTCCGTACCGTGGCACTGCGCACACTTATCGGAGAGCTGACGGTGGAGAGCATCTGCGGGCCTCTTGGCTTTGTGGCAGGAGGCGCACTGCTCGCGCGTCGTGGTATCGACTAAAATATGAGAAAATCGTTGGCGAATTCTGTATTTGGCAACACCTGCGTGATCGCTATGGCAGGCCACGCACTCCTGTCCCAGCAATTTTTGATGAAATGGAACCGTTGTTTTTTTGCCGGTCACTGGAGCTCCATTCGTGGTTCGTAGCCCGATGTCATCCACTTTATGGCAATCCATGCAATTTTCCGATGCCGCACCCAGAAAGAGGTCGTGGCACGCGAAACAGTCCGTTTCATAGGCTCGGTGTCCGTCGATCAGCCTGCCTGGGCTGATCATCAGATGCGGAAATACGAAAGTGAGTACCGCGATGGCAGCCAAATTGAGAATCAGGATGACCTTGACGGACTGCTTCATTGCCATTCCCAGAACAGAAAAACACTGAGGATATGGCCGACGGCCAAAACGGCGAAGAGGAGGGAAATGGGAAAATGGACCGCTCGCCATTTGGCCATTAGTTGGTAGGTTACGGCATCCCAGAACAACTCCATTTCGGTCTCCTCATTGGATATCCCGTTTAGACGGTACTTTTCGCGCAAACCCTTCAGATGAAGCCTTGAGCGGCCTAGCAGATAGCGACCGACCATTCCGCTGATCACATTGACAACCATGGCCACAAGAGCCAACCAGGGAAGAATGGCGTTGAAATGGATGCCTGCGTGGACCAAGACCATCAAAGCCCCCAGCCAGGTGAAGATCTCATGCATTCCAAGCAGAAATCGCGGGTTTCCTGAGCTGACAATCTTGCGCTTGCGCAGTGAATAGATGAGCGACAGCAGTATCAGGATCGTCCCAGGAATCCCGAGATATCGTCCGATCCAGATCAGATCGAAAAGGTGAAGAATGAAATCGCCCATAATCGTCGCCGCCAACAGCACGATGAAGTTGGTCAGAAATGGAAGCACTTCAAGCCGGAAGAGGGATTTTTCCATGTTTGTTCTCACGCCAACAGGGTCAAGGTCACGTTTTGGCTGCGCTGTGTTTCAGATCCCGGTAAACCCGCCAATGTCGGTAAAACGCCTGCACGGCAAAGAGGGCCATCTGGAAAAAGATCGCCAGTGTGATGTATAGGGAAAGTTTGATTACGGTCATACCGGAACACGCCTGTAGCTGGGGTTTCTATTAAAAAGCTGTCTTGGCAGGATGTCGCTGGACCTCCGATCATGAATTGCCCGATTTTTTCCAAAAGAAAAACATGTCACGGATGCTGCCATGACCGGATAACTGGTGAAGAACGCCCATGCCGGCATGGGCGCATAGATAGACCCACAAAACGCTTCCAAAAACCTCATGAACCTCTTTGACGTCATGCAGCCATCCGGTCATCCGCGCCCCTTCCGCCGGCGCATTGAGAAACAGGAGCAGGCCACTTGCTCCGAGAAGGAGAGCCGTGGCCAGTCCAAGCCCCTGAATCGCGTTCGCCAGGGGGCTGGGCGATCCGCTTTCAGGGGGCAGACGCAGTTGGGTCATGTGGCCGGCGTACCGTTGCGCGTCCTCCATGAGGGGGCGGTAACGGGAGGGGGTCAACCAGGGGAAAAGCTGGGTAAACGGTATCTTACCACGTCGGATGCCCGCCCAAGCCCAGTGCAGGATCACGAAGCCGAGCAGAGCCAATCCGAGATATTCGTGGATTTCATAGAACAAATCTCCGAGACGACCCGGTTTTGGATGGATCATGACCAGGCTTATGGCGAGTTGGGCAGAAATACCGATGGCCAGAAAAATGTGTATAAAACGGGTAAATCGGTCGTAGTGCATGGGGCTTTTCCTTTTGATGTAAATTTGTCAACCTTGCGACACTATACACAATCCAACCTGTCATCACGCTTAAACCGGATTTCAGGTTCCCGACAGCTTGCATTTGATATCCTTTTTTCAACTCATACCTCGGGGAGACATTGGCTTATGAATTTTTTTCCAGTATTCATCGTATTTTTTATCCTGTTTGCCTGGACAGAAGCCATTGGAGATCCGAATCCTCAAAGAGCCAGGCAGGCGGTGGACTCGGGGGATATTGTCGGGCTGGAATGGGTTCTCGAACGGGCGAGAACGCAATTTCCCGGACACATTCTCAAAGTCGAGCTTGAGGATGAAGAAGAAACGCCATCCGGTTGGATCTATGAAGTTAAGATTCTCCAAGAGGATGGTTCTGTCATTGAAGTGGAGTATGATGCCGAGACACTGGAGGTTCTTGATGTCGAGGGAAAGGACCTGCGCAGACGCAGACATTCATCCAAATAGACGGGAAACGAGGTATGCGCATACTGGTCATTGAAGACGAACGGGAGATGGCCGACCAGGTTGGGGAGTCCCTTCGGTCGGCAGGTTTTGCGGCAGATGTGGCTTATGATGGGGAAGAAGGACACTTTCTTGGTGATACCGAGCCTTATGACGTTGTTATCCTGGATCTTGGCTTGCCCAAAATGGCAGGCCTGAAAGTGCTTGAACAGTGGCGTGCGGATGGTCGATCCATGCCGGTGCTCATCCTTTCGGCGCGGGACACCTGGCGGGAGAAGGTTACCGGCCTACGAACCGGCGCGGATGATTACCTGGCCAAACCTTTTGAAATGGAAGAACTCATCGCCCGGATCGATGTCCTGGTTCGGCGCAACGCTGGCCATGCCAGTGCGGTTCTTCTCTGCGGTCCTCTGAAACTGGACACCGCCTCCAAAAAGCTCTTCCTCAATGAACGCGCCATTGAACTGACAGCTTTGGAGTATAGGTTGGCGGATTATCTCATGCACCATCCCGAGGCGGTGATTTCCAAGACGGAATTGACAGAACACATCTATGAGCTGGATTCCGACCGCGACTCCAATGTGGTGGAAGTGCTGGTCAACCGGCTGCGCAATAAAATTGGTTCCCATATGATCCGTACCCACAGGGGGCGTGGATACCAGTTGACAGCGGATCATGAATAATCGCTCATCTCTCAAGCTTCGCTTGGTCGTGTCGTCGGCGTTGTGGATCACCTTGGCACTGTTGGCCACTGGCGGGCTGATTGTTTTTCTCTTCAAGGGGTATGTCGAACAACGCTTCGAAGATCAGCTTACGGATCATCTGGAGGAGCTGGTGGCCGCAAGCGAAATGGATGGATCGGGAACATTGAACCTGACATGGGAACCGTTTGATCCACGCTTTAATCGCCCCCATTCTGGATGGTATTGGCAGATTTTCCAAAATGGGGAGGTAATACGCCAATCCCGATCCATACTCATCAAACGACTTCTTCCTCCGCAACAGGGCGAGGCCATGGAAGGAATGATCCAGACCACCGGACCTGGCCAGCAACCCTTGCTCCTGTTTGTGCGCAACATTCATCTTCCCAATGCCGATTTTCCCCATGCTTTTGTCGTCGCAGGTCCGGTTGCGGATATTCTGCAAGACATCTACCGCTTTACCACCAGTATGGCTATCGTCCTGGTGGCTCTGGCGCTGATACTCATCGGAATAATGGTCTTGCAGGTTGGCTTCGGTCTTCGACCCTTACGCCGGATCAGTCAGTCGCTGTCCGCCATACGAACCGGTCGCGAACCCCACCTTCCCGAGGATTTTCCCCTGGAAGTACAGCCTTTGGTATCGGAATTGAACAGTATGATCGATTACAACGCGGCACTCTTGCAGCGAGCTCGCACCCAGGTTGGAAATTTGGCGCACTCCTTGAAGAATCCGCTGGGTATTCTTATGAATCAAGCCAAAAAGTTGCAAGGAGAACAGGGCAAATCCATGCAGCGCCATTTGCAGTCCGCCTCGGACAATATCAACCGCTATCTCAGAAGAGCTCGCATTGCCGGAACCGGAAATGTTTTGGGATCTCATGCGGACTTGGCGTTGATTGGCAAAGATTTGAAGTATTCCATGGATGTTCTTTTTCAAGAGAAAAATCTGGAGATTCGACTGGAGGGATTGGCGGGACTCCGGGTTCACATGGACCCAGAGGATCTGGAGGAGGCTTTGGGCAACGTGATGGACAACGCCTGCAAGTGGGCAAAAAGTCAGGTACTCGTGAAAGCTGAAAGCCAACCGGGGAAGGTTATCATCTGGATCATTGATGATGGGCCGGGAATACCTCAGGCTCGATTCGACCATGTCTTGAAGCGTGGATCGCGCCTGGATGAAAATGAACCCGGAGATGGGCTTGGTCTCGGTATCGCCGAGGAGATCATCACACTATATGGTGGAACACTGATCCTGCAGGAGGCGAGGGAAAACGGTCTGCAAGTGATCGTCACTCTTCCTCTTCCTGTTCAGTAGGTTGCCGAACGGGTTAGCGGGTTTTTAAAAAATGTTCGACGATCAATCCGGCCGGAAGCTCCGCCTCGGCGATCAAAACCTTGTCGTGGCCGGAGTGCTCCAGCATGTATTCGACAAAAACCAGGCCGGGAAAAATCTTGTTGATCTTGGGGGTATTATGCAAAATCAGCTTGTAGTCATGGCGCTTCAGCTCTTTTAAATAGTCAATTTTTCCCAGAAGAACCTTCTTCCATAAAAACTGATTGACCACATCCAATTTGGCCCCCCCGGCGATATAGGCGGCCATGGTATTACTGGCCAGGGCGATATAGATATCGGTTTTTTTGGGCAGGCTTTCGATATGTCTTTTGAGCTGCCTGCGAAAGGATCGACGGGCATCTGCAAAGGTATCCGCCCTTTCAAAATGTTCTGCAAACGCGAGAAGATAACCGGATTTCAGAGAGAAGGATTCAATCGACTCGCCCTCTTTGACCCCAGAAACGGCGGCTGGCGGTGTGTGCATGGCGCAATCCATTGATTGATCCGACAAAACGGCAGAAATCTGCGTCACCTTGTTGATGATCTGATCTTCTTTATTTTTTCCTGGCGAATCGGTTGCTTGTGACAGGTGCGTGCCACCAGCCGCCGTTTCCAGCTTATAGGCATACTGAAAACTGCGACTGCCCATATCGCTGACCAGCTGGTTGGGGGCACCGTTTGTGACGGCCAGATAACTGACCTGCCCTTCTCGTTTACCCTGTGCCACCTCAAAGATGATGCCAAATGAGCGGATCAGGGCACTCGCCTGCTCTTGATTTTTTGCGCTGCGAATGGCGCTGGTGCCGATGCCTAAAATGGTCGAAATGGCGTTGCTATCGCAGTAATCCTTGAACTCCGACAACACGGTTTTAATCTGTCCGAGTTTGGCCTCAGACAGGGAACCGTCATGGTCCAACAGGTCTTGTCCAAGCCCCATCGGCTCTTTTTTGAGCAGGTCCACCTCAATATCGACACCAATCTGCCGACCAACGACAAACTTGAAGTTCTTGCTGCCAAAATCAATGGCACAGATTGAGGGGCTCTGGTTGAGCAAGGCAATCGGTTTTTTCATGATGATTAAGTCTCTGACTATCTGTCCAAGCTGACCATAAGACGAGGGGATTTGAGACACAAAGCCAGGAAAATAAAAAAATAATGTGCAATATGAACAATATACGTCTATAATTTCATGGACTCAAAAACATTCTACATCAAATATCAAGAGTCGGATAGCACCGTTCTGAACAAACTCAACTATTCAGAGGTTGAACCGTGGACTACACCCAACTCATCACCGAACTGGAACAAACCAGCCTGTTCAACCTTTATCGACTCCAGGCTGGAATCACCAGGATGCTGGATCAACCCGACCGCGTCGATGCCATCAAACGACGGCTCTATCCCGGTCAGGAGATCACCTATTTCAATGAACGGGAAAATCGCCTGATTCCGGCCATCGTCATCGAGTTGCGCCGCACCCAATTGACGGTGCAAAACAGGTCGGACGGTCAACGTTGGAACATTCAATTTTATATGATCAACATCGATCAGGTTGAGACAGATATTTATTCGACACAAAACCAGATGGATCGCAACCGGCTCAAGATCGGTGATCAAGTCGGTTTTCATGACAATAAACAGCAGGAGCATCATGGAGAGGTGGTGCGTTTAAATCCAAAAACGGTCACGATCCAAACTAAATTTGCGACCAAATGGCGGGTTCCATACAGCTTTGATTTTAAGGTGGTAGACGGTGACGGGCAAGAAGTGGAGCTGACGGGATTGATTGAGGGAGAGGTGCTATCACCCGGTTCACAGGAGAAAAGCGGATTGAACAAAGATTCGGCGGCTGGGTGGGCAAGAAGAGAATGACTGTAGATTGTGCCGCATCTCTGTTCCGACAACGGCGGATTCAGGCTGACGACTCCCCGCCTGCCAACAATTCCCGGATCAGCGGCAACAGATCATTTTTGGTAAACGGTTTGTTCAAAATTCTATCCGCACCCAACAGATGAACAATTTTGAGGGCCTCTTCCGGCGAGCAGTTTTGCCCTCCACCGGAAATACAAATTATTTTTATTTCGAGCTTTCTTCTGCGAATTTCTCTTAGAACCTCAATTCCATCCTTAACCGGCATGAAAATATCGGTTATCAGCAGATCAAACTTTTCCTCATCAATCAAAGCCTGGCCCTGCCGTCCATCGGAGGCGAGTCCAACCTCATAGCCTTCATTGGTCAGAATTCGATGCAGATAGGCCAGAAACTGTACGTCATCATCAATAACAAGAATATTTGGCATCAGTTTACCCCTTGTCTTGTATCGGTTTGCAAGGCAGCCGACAAATCGGCCATAGTCAGCGGTTTCAGCAGCATATCCCGAATGCCGGCTTTTCGGATCATTTCCGGTGTAATGGTTTGGCTATAGCCTGTACAGATGAAAACAGGCAAATCGGGCCGAATGGACAGAATTTTTTTGGCCAGCTCAAAACCGGAAAGGTAAGGCATGGATTGATCTGTAAAGAGCACATCAATTCCATGCGGATCATTGTTAAAAATTTCAAGGGCTTTTTGAGAATCACTGCTGGCTATGACGCGATAGCCCATCGCTTGCAACTGCATGGTCCCCACCTCGACCAACCCTGGCTCGTCATCGACAAATAAAACCGTCATTTTTGTGTCGCAGATTTTTTTTATGCTGGGCTGTTTCGGGGGGGCCGGATCGGGGTCTGCCTTGATGGCGGGGAAGAAAACCCGAAAGGTGGTGCCTTTGCCCAACTCGGTCTCGACGATGACGCTACCGCCATAGCTCTGGACAATTCCATGAACAACGGACAATCCAAGCCCGGTCCCCCGCCCCAACTCCTTGGTGGTAAAAAACGGATCAAAAATCCTGCCGATATTGGTTGGCTCAATCCCCGGCCCGGTATCGCTAAAAGAGAGGCGAACATAGGAACCGGCGGTGAGCAACACCTTTTTAGCCTCCCCCTCATCGAGAAAGAGATGCTCCAGATAAATATCCAAACATCCACCGCTCTCCTCCATGGCGTAGGCGGCATTCGAACAGAGGTTCATGATGATTTGGTGGATGCCGGTAGCATCGGCATTGATCAGGCAATCGGCGGAGATTATGTGGGTATTGATCTGTATATTGGCCGAAAAGGTCGGACGCACCAGCTTCACCATCTCTTTCAACAGAGGAGAAACCTGTAAAGGCTTGACTTCAATGTTGGATTGCCGGCTGAAAGAGAGAAGCTTGGCGACCAGATCTTTGGCACGCAGCGCAGCAATGTGGACCTGGTTCAAACAATAGGAAACGGCTTGGTTGCCCTGGACCTCTTCGAGCGCAAGCTCGTTATAGCCGAGAATCGATCCCAAGATATTATTGAAGTCATGAGCGATCCCCCCCGTCAAGGTTCCGATCGCCTCCATTTTTTGCGCCTGGCTGAGCCGTCTCTCCAACTGCTTGCGCTCGGTAATATCGGTGAGCAGGCAATGAGTATGAACAAAATTTCCCTGTTCATCGGTGGTCGTTCGCCCCTCAAAAGAGATCTGTTTCGTTGCCCCATTGGCACAAATCATATTAAATTCAACGTTATGCACATCTCCGTCAGAGAGAAATCTTTGGAACCGCTCTTTAAACTGGACCTGTGACGAAGGCAAAAGCAAATCACCAAACCACCGCCCGACAACCTGGTCAGACTGTTTGAAGCCCAAAACCTGCCGCCAAGCATTATTGACAGCAATCAATCGCCCCCCCTTATCCAAGGATTGGTAGGCCAGTGGCGCATTCTCGTAGAGGCTGCGAAAACGGTTTTCGCTCTCTATCAGCCGTTTGTCAACCCGGACCCGCTCGGTTATATCCCGGCCAACCCCCCGGAATCCCACCAGCTTTCCGGGGGCGTCAAAGAAGGGGCTGCCATTGGATTCCAACACAACTTTTCGACCGCTTTTATGCAGGTTGATATTGACCAACCCCTTAAATGGTTTGGCCAAGCTGACACATTCCGAAAATCGGCAACGCATCTTTTCCGCCTCTTGGGCTGGCATCAGATCAAATCCGGATAATAGCCCGATAATTTCACACGGCTTATAGCCCAGAATATCCTCCACCTGCGGACTGATGTAGGTAAAATTAGCATCCAGATCAAGCTCCCAGATTATATCGGAGGTGGCCTCAAGAATGGATTGATAACGCCCTTCACTTTTTTGTAGATTCTGCCGTTTTTGCTCCAAATCCTTGGTTTTTTCATCCAGCTTGCGCGAGAGGCTTTCTGCTCGCATTCGATCCAACTGCGGGGGATTTTCAAGTAGATTGGGAACCGGCACCCCTTCTATCAGGTGGGACTGGATGACCTGTTGAATGATGCGAATCAGACGGTCAAACTCCAGGGGTTTGAGGATGAATTGGGAGGCGCCCAGGCTCAGGGCAAATTGTTTATCTCGGTTATCGACATAGGTGGCGGTATAAAACAGGACGGGGATGGTGCAAAGCTGTTCGTTCTCCTTGATGGTTTGGCAGAGCACAAAACCATCCATCTTGGGCATCAGGATATCGGTAATGATCAGATCGGGTCGCTGTTGATGAACGAACGTCAGAGCCTCTTCACCGTTAGCGGCCAAAATCACCTCATAGCCACTGGAGACCAAAACGGTCTGGAGAAGAATGCGTCCATTTTCATCATCATCGACAACGAGAATTTTCATCAAGATTCTCCAATGGCTCCCCGAATCTGCTCCATGACATATTCTGGATCTATGGGCTTTTCGATGTATCCGTTACAACCGGCGGCCAAATACCGTTCACGGTCACCACTCATGGCATAAGAGGTCATGGCGATCACCGGAATCGGTCCTGTTCCGAATCGCAACTCCTGGTCACGAATACGTTTGAGAACCTCCATGCCCAGGATGTCTGGAAGTTGGATATCCAAAACAATAAAATCGGGACGGTCGGCCCTGGCCAGACGTACACCGGTCAATCCATCATAGGCTCGAATCGTCCCATAGCCACTGGATTCCAGTATTATAACAATCAGCTCCATATTATCATCATTGTCCTCAATGACCAATGCGGTTTTCATGAAATCCCTCCTCGGTTTCGCACGGAACCCTCTGGCCTCAAGTCCAACGGTATCGAAAGCATGAAGGTGCTTCCGACCCCGACTTGACTGGAAGCGGAAACCATGCCGCCCAGCAGATCGGTAGCAATTTTTCTGGTTAAATAAAGACCCAGGCCGGTTCCCGGAATATTCAGCCGTCGCGTCGCCTCCAACCGCACGAAACTATCAAAAAGTCGGGGTAGATCCTCACGATCGATACCGATTCCACTATCGCTGACAGCTATTTTCAAGGAGGCTCCAACCACGGCGATATCCAGGACGATGCGGCCTTGTTGGGTATATTTTACCGCATTGCTCAGATAATTGAGCAGACACTGCAATACTCTCTTCCGGTCCGTAATCAAATACTGTTTTTTCGGATAGTTGCTGATGATTTCCAGCCCTTTTTTTTCGGCATCCGAGGCAATGGTCGCCAAAGCCTCCTGAACCAACTCGTCCAACTCGATGCGCTCAAGATAGGTCTCCAACCGACCGGCCTCAATTTTTGAAATATCGATCACATCGACGATCAAAGCCAGCAGATGCCTGGCTGAAGCGTATGCCCGGCCTAAATGATCTTTCTGTCGATCGTTCAAGGTTCCAGTGATCTCCTGAAGCATGATACCGATAAAACCGATGATGGAATTGAGAGGGGTTCGCAACTCGTGGGACATGGAGGCGATAAAAAGGGATTTAAGCCGATCCAACTCCTGCAATCGGGCATTGGCCATCGCCAGCTCGGCGTTACGCTGATAGAGGCTGATATGGGTGTGAACACGAGCCAGAACGATGGCCCTGTTGACCGGCTTGGTCAGGTAATCAACCGCCCCCAGTTCAAACCCTTTTGTTTCATCTTCCACCGAGGTCTTGGCCGTGACAAACAAAATGGGAATCTCTTTGGTTTGTCTCTCCTGCTTGAGCAGTCTACACACCTCATAGCCGTCCACATTCGGCATCATGATGTCCAACAAGATCAGGTCTGGAGGAGACTTGGATCGGGCCGCTTCAAGGGCTTTGTCGCTGTTGGTCGCGACAAGAATACGATAAAATGGGCTGAGAATAGCCCGCATGGTGTCAATACTCTCTGGACTGTCATCAACGATCAGCACGCTCTTTTGTTCTGTCTGATCAGGATCGCGCATGTTGAAAATCCCTCTAAAAAAATGTCATCTTCTTGAGACCATTCAGCTTTATTGACCCTTAATATTTCAATACTAACATAATTTCAGGCGGATATAATATTTTTTTTAGACCATTCCATCCACTTTCACAGGTTTAAGCAAAAAGTCGAAGGGTGCCGGAACAAAACCCCTTCTGCCCGTCGATTTGTATTGTAACCGTTTGACTTACCAAGTAACATGAACCCAGAAAAGTCGTTCGTTCAATACGTCCAGCCTTTGGAGGAGGAGTTCCATGGAAGCCAGAGATATCATGAGTCAAGAGGTCATTTCCGTTCCGCCGGATATGCCGGTACTCGAATTAGCTCAATTGTTGACCGAAAAAGGAATTCGGGGGGTTCCGGTCCTGGAAGGGAACATCTTGCTGGGTATTGTTACGGAAGGTGATTTGATCGATCGGGTGAAAAAAATTCATCTGCCGACCATGATCACCCTTTTGGATACGGTGTTCCCCATTTCCGGCGAACACCAATATCAGGAAGATCTACGCAAAGCATCCGCTCGCACGGCCGCCGATCTTATGACGTCGGAATTGGTCGTCATCCTGGAAAGCACCAGCCTCAGCGAACTGGCCACAGCCTTCAGTGAAGAGCATGTCTCTCTGCTTCCGGTCATGCGCGGAGAGCTGGTGGTGGGCGTCGTCAGCAAAAGTGACGTCATCCGTGGCATGATCGAAGAGAATAAATCCTGAGCAGGGGATCTTCAGACAAACGTAAACAAGCGGTCAAGGTGGGAGGATTGCAATACCCTGAGAATCGATTCATTGGTGTTGGAGAGAACAATCTTCACCCCTCTTCCCAAGCCGCTCTTCAACGCCAGAAGACTTCCGATGCCGATACTGTCGATGTGTTCCGCTTGGGAAAAATCAACTTCGCAGACATCAATCTTTTCGTTTTTGATCAGGATCTTTGATTGTTTCCAGGTTTCGTACGAACACCGACCTGTGACTTTTATCGTCAACTTACCCTCACTGACGTAGGAGTCGCACCGATCTCCGGCTATCCGTGAGAGAGGAGAAGAACCAGAGTCATCATTCGACTTAACCGAAGGCGGAGGCGACTCCGGAAAGACGGCTTTGGGGTTATTCTCGACATGTTCCAACCACAACCGGTTGAAATCCTTCTCGATTTGCTCAAGCAACTCAGCCTGGGTCATTTTTGTCAGATCTTGCTCAAATACCTCTTTTTTGGAATTGGTCACACTTTCCCCCAGTAGCCAAGCTTGAAATTCATTAACTCAAGCTATTTAATGGTTTATATTATGTTCATATAAAAAACATACTGAAGAATCTGACCTACTACCTCTACCAGAATATTCCGCACAAATCAAGAAGTACATTTTCCTGGAGACGGCGGCTGGCGGATATTTTAGATTGCAGAAAAAATTTAACTCAGGGGATTGTCCCGACAGTCTTTTTTCGGTATATTTAGGATGGTTTACCATGTCGGCGCATTTTAACTTCAAAGCCGTGCGCTCGAACGTCCGGGAATCTCCTCGTTCAAACAGCCAATACGGGCCGGTCAACCAGATTGTTTATTTTTTTCTCGAAAAATGCCGATATGACCAGATACTGACACTGCAACTCCTCTCCAACACCCCGGATTGGGCGGTATAATGGTTAAAATCGGCAATACGTAACGAGATTATAATGGTTTTAATATATTACAACATTCACTGTAGCCAGACGAAAAACGTTTATTCCATAATTCGGCGACAAACCCTCCGAACGATTGACACCATATCAACTGTCAATCTGGACTGACCATGCGTGACCGATCGTTCACTCTTTCGCTGGTTGAGTCATCTCCAACCGCGCTCTTTAAAATCGACTTGACGGGTCTTATTGTTTTTATCAATCCAAAATGGTCTGAAATGACTGGCTTACCGCTGTCTGAAGCCCTTGGAAAACCCTGGATGACAACCATCATCCAGGCTCAAGATCAACAAAGAGTCAACGAAGCCTGGCGCAACCAGGCCGGTAACGGCAAGCCATTTTCCTGCGAGTTTCGCCTTCAAAACAGCACAGCCCAACCGATCTGGGCGTTAGGCAATTTTTCCGAAGACATCGATCCGAGCGGCACCCTGTCGGGCTACGTGGGAACCCTGACCGACATTGACGACCTGAAACGGATGACAGAGTCCCTTTTAATCGGCCAGAAAGTGGCCAATTTGGGCAGTTGGGACTGGAAGATTGAGCAAAACCTGATCTCCTGGACCGATGAAACCTTTCGGATTTTTGGCCTTCAGCCACAGGAGTTTCCAGCCTCTTACGAAGCGTTTCTTCGCTACGCGCACCCCGCTGACCATAAAAAAATACAAAAAAACATCTCCCTTTCCCTCTCCGATCCCAAGCATGACCATCTGGTGGAATATCGGGTAATCAGACCGAATGGACAAGAGCGAATTGTCATTGAGCGGGGCTGGGTCGAACGGGACCTGAATGGCCGAGCCTTTCACATGGTCGGAACCCTTCACGACATCACCGACCTGCGCTCCATGGAAAATCAACTCAAGCTCATCCAGATCGTATTGGATCAAACCCATGAAGGGATCTTCATCGCCGATGCCAACAGTCGAATTGTCTCCGTCAACCAAGCTCTGTGCAAACTCTACGGCTACACGTCAGAGGAGATGATCGGTCAGTCCGTCAATCTCTTCCAAAGCTCCCAAGAGGATTCCGTTCTTTACAAAAAAATCTGGCAAACCCTCAAAGAGGGAGGAATCTGGATTGGCGAAGCGGTCAATCGCCGGAAAAATGGCGAGCATTTCCCGGTCAAAATGAATCTTCAAGCCATTTTTGACCATCAGGGTAAAATTAAAAACTTCGTCTGTTTTTTCTCCGACCTAACCGAGATCAAACAGTGGGACAAAAAACTGGCCTTTTCCACCTCCCACGATCCGCTCACCTCTCTGCCGAATCGCGGGTTGTTTCTGGACCGTCTGGGGCAGGCCGTTCAACAGGCTAAACGAGAAAACACCCGAATTGGCGTCGCGGTTTTGGACATCGACCTTTTCAAAAAAGTCAATGACAGCCTCGGCAATGCCTGCGGGGATGACCTGCTGAAAATGTTTGCCGAACGGATCAAGCAGACGGTCCGAAAAGAGGATACCGTCTGCCGATTGGGTGGGGACGAATTTTCCATCATCCACCCCAATACCGGTAGCGCGGAAACCCTGGCCCAGATGACCCAACGGCTTTTCAAGGTCTTGGCCAAACCCTTTCCATTGGCCGGGCAAGAGCTACACTTTACCGCCTCGGTCGGCCTGACCATCTTCCCGGAAGACGGCAATGATCCGGACGCCCTGCTCAAAAATGCCGCCCAGGCCATGACGCGGGCAAAAGATGTGGGACGCAGCAACTTTCAATTTTTCAGCAAAGATCTGGACCAACGGGCCAATCGCCGGCTCTCGCTGGAAAACAGCATGCGTGCCGGCCTGAAAAAGGGGGAGTTTATTCTCCACCACCAACCAAAAGTCGATCTTTCCACCGGCCACATTGCCGGAATGGAATCGTTAATACGTTGGGAAAATGAGGACAAATCCCTCTTTACACCCAATGTGTTCATACCCGTCGCCGAAGAGACCGGCCTCATTGTTCCATTAGGGGATTGGGTCTTGCGAGAGGCCTGTTTCAAAACCGCCCAATGGTGCTCTCATAGCCCGGATATTCGGGTTGCGGTCAACCTCTCCGCTCGTCAACTAAAAGAAAAAAGCCTGCTGAATCGAATCGACTCCGCCCTGCGTGACAGCGGTCTTCCGCCGGAAAAATTGGAGTTGGAGATCACCGAAAGCATGGTTATGGAGAATGTGGATGAGATTATCAACATCCTCCGAAAAATCAAAGATCGGGGCATCTCCATCGCCATGGATGACTTTGGCACCGGCTACTCCTCACTGAGCATCCTGAAACATTTTCCCATCGACACCCTCAAGATCGACCGCTCGTTTGTTCAGGAACTCTCCAGAGATTCCGACGATGCCCAGATTGTTTCAGCCATTATCTCCATGTCCCACAGCCTCCACCTGAAAGTGGTTGCCGAAGGAGTGGAGACCAGAGAGCAGTTGGAGTTGCTCTCCGAAAGAGGATGCGACCTGATTCAGGGCTATTACTTCAGCAAACCGCTACCTGAAAAACAATTTGGCCAGATGTTGATCGATAAAAAAGTCTTGATACTCCACACCTAAGGATCAAGATCGTTTTATCGGCCAGGCTCGGTGCCTGAGTACTCCGGCTCAGCTCGATTGACTGCGGAAGATCGTGGAGTAGAGTAGGTTTGATGGCAGCCCAGACAGGTATCTAAAACCCGATTGAACAAAAACTGTTCCGTTGCCAGATCCTGATCTTGCGCAGCACGGGTGAGTTGGGCGGCAAACCGGTGTAGGCGTCGCCGTAAACGGATGAACTCAGGCGGAAAACCGTCATCTTCCCACCACCCTTTATCGGGATTTTGATCTTCATGGGCGGTCAGCTTTTCAATGGCATCCGCACTATTCTCAAGAGCGTGATGATCCCCTATAATCAGGGCCTGAAGAATCTGCCCAAAAGCCTGGTTGAGTTGGGCCATATCCTCGACAACCCTTTTTCTGACTTCAGCCGAAAGCACCAATGACTCCTGCCCATCGATTTTTCCCCCGCCCATTTGGAACCCAGCCGAAACCGAGGCTCCACGGGCAGTCAGAGGAGGCGTCCAGCTCAACACAATCAAGAATAGAAAAAGATTAAACCGACTCAGGCCAATTTGACCCAGAAAAAAACGTTTCATTTTACTCTCAATTCCAAACGTAAGGGAAGAGCGACGATGGACATGGCTACTCACTACCGATTCGATATATCTTCAGTCCACACGCCGTTTATTTAATGCAACCCAGATTCGGCTGTTGCACCGCTTACGCACTTTCAACTGCCGAATCTTGATTAAAGAGGCTCAACAGGGAACAAACCGGATGAATCAGAGTCCAATGAGCTGAAACGGATCGTTCTCTGCCTCTTTGTTTTCATCATGACCCTCATTGTACTATAATTTCAGCTTGACCGTAATACATTTCCCGCTCTTTTATTTTGGAACAGATGGATCATGGAAAAAATCATCCGATTTTCGTCTCATCACTCGACGGCAATCTTCATTGTTCTGTTTCTCTGCACCCTGTTCGCAGGAACCACCATCAAAGATTTAAAAATTGACATTTCCGCCCAGGATATGATGGTCAAGGATTCTGTCGAACTGGCCTTTTATCAGCAAACCCTGGACCGTTTTGGCTCCGACAGCATTACCATCTTATATCTGCATGACCAACATCTGTTTTCTGCCGATCGACTCAAGGCCATTCAAAAGGCCATTGAGACCATAGAATCAAGCCCTTATGTCAAAGAGACCAACTCCCTTTTTTCCATTCCCCACCTCAAGAGCATCAATGGCAATTTAAGCGCCAAACCCTATCTGGCTGAGATACCCACCCAAGAGTCTCAAGTGGAACAGATAAAAGAGGCTGCGCTGAAAAATCCGCTGATCCAAAACAACCTCTTATCCAAAGATGGAAAAAGCATGGCTGTAAATATAATAATGGACACCAATGCCCTCCATATCGGCTACGAAGAAAAACTGGTTTCAGACATTGAAAAAGCCATTTCTCCCCTTCGGGAAAAACTGGAAACGGTTTTCCAAATCGGCAATCCCAGTGTCACCAAACTGTTGAATGAGAAGATTCGTCAGGAGCAAACCACCATTCTCCCCCTCTCGTTGATCATGCTGTTTTTAACGCTTCTGGTCAGTCAACGCCGCCTGACCACCGCATTTCTACCCCTGATGACCGCCCTGCTCAGCATCATCTGGACACTGGGCCTGATGGCTGCGTTTGATATTCCCATCACGGTTATCACCTCCATCGTCCCGGCTCTGCTGATCATAGTCGGCTCGACGGAGGACATTCATATTTTGGCTGAATATCATGCGGGCATTGAACTGGGACTCGACAAAAGAAAATCCATCGACCGGATGGGAAAACGAATTGGCCTGGCCATCCTGTTGACCTTCATCACCTCCTATCTGGGTTTTCTGTCTATTATCCTCAACAATATTCAACTGCTACAAGAGTTTGGACTGATCGCCTCGACCGGATTACTGTTTAACTTTTTCATTACAGTTCTACTGATTCCGGCAACGCTTTCTCAAATTGGCTCTCAATCCCAGCAACAAAAAATACATAAGAGCGAAAGCTCCCGCACGGAACGCCTGCTGTGCGACTGGATCAGCAAAAGCGGATTCACTCTTCCCCTCGCCATTTTTGTCATCACCCTGACCATCGGCACCGGAGCCTTTCAACTGAGAATCAACAACAGCGCCATGGACTATTTTGACTCGCAGTCAACCATCAAACTCCAGGCCGACCGCTTGACGGAAGATCTGGCCGGCATGCAGACTTTTTCCATCGTGTTGAATGCCGGAATCCGCGACACCTTTCTCAAAGCCCACTACCTGAACCAAATTCAATCTCTGCAACAAGCGGTCGATAAAACCGGACATTTCGATAAAACCTTCTCCTTCGCAGATGTCATGGCCCTGCTCAACGTTGTCATGGAAGAGTCCCCAGAGGAACTCATGTTGTTACCGGACTCGGATGATCTGGTTCGGGAATACATGCTTTTTCTCGACCATGAACAGGTGAAAACATTTATTTCAGAAGATTTTTCTACAGCACGTATTATTGTTCGCCACGCAATTCAGGACACCCACATGCTTAATCTGGCCCTGAGAGATATAGAAGGTTTGATCAAAAACGTCGATCCGGGTTTGGCGGTAAAAATTACCGGTGAGGGTGTTCTCAACAGCCGGGCAGCGGACGCCATGGCCATCGGCCAGGCCAAATCCGTTCTTCTGATGCTGTTCATCATTTTCATCATCATCTCCCTGCTCTTTCTCAACTATCGCGCCGGACTTTCGGCCATTATCGCCAATCTGTTTCCCATTATTCTTCTGTTTGGCGTCATGGGTTTCATGGGAATTCCCCTCAATACCGGAACCGCCATGGTGGCCGTGATTGCCATTGGTATCTGTGTCGATAACACCATCCATTTCATGGTCCGATACAATACGCACCTGCGCACGCACCACCATGAGCAGGAAGCCCTGCGCCGCACCATTCGAGATGAATCATCACCCATTTTTGCCACCTCCATATCCTTGGCCATCGGCTTTGGAACCTTTGCGCTCTCCAGCTTTCCGCCTTTGGTCTGGTTTGGTCTTCTCAGCTCCATGGTCATGCTGCTGGCCCTCTTTTCGACCTTTATCATCACCCCCATGCTGCTGCTCAATATTCATCTGTTATCGGTTTGGGAGATGCTTTCCGTTCGATTGAAAACACGGGTTTTGGAACAGTGCGAGCTATTTTTCGGAATGCGCCGTTGGCATATTAAAAAAGTGATTGTCATGAGCCGAGTCAAAACCTGCAAACCAGGGGAAATCATATTTATCTCTGGAGATATGGCTACCGATATGTTTGTCATCCTGAGCGGATCGGTCGAGATGAAAGTGGTCAACAACCAAAGCCGGGCCACCATCCGCCAACTCAAAGAGGGGGAACTGTTTGGCATACAATCGGTGGTGACCGGAGTTAAACGCACGTCAGAGGCTTTCACCACCGAAGAGACCCAGCTGTTGGTGATCAACTGGAAAAGCATTCAAAACATCGCCCGCTTTCAACCACGCCTTTCCGCCAAGATTTTTTTCAATTTATCCCGCGCCATCGGCCATCGTTTAATTCTGGCCGATCAACACAATCTACAGCTCTCCGAGGAGCTGCGCTCCTGCTTCAATATGCGCGCCCACTCTTTGACAAAACAAGAATAATCATCTAATTCTGGATAAAATCTGGCCATTCATCAAGCTCCTTTGGTCAGAATGGCTGAAAAAGCAGCCGATGCGTGCCGACAACTGCTGCTTCCAGGTTAAAACTGTTGCTTCGACTGTTGTAGATCATTAAAAGATGTCTTACCCTGATCATCATGAAAATAAAATCCAACGAACTCCTGCCTCGCCTGAAAAACGGTGAGATGCCACCAGCCATACTCCTCTATGGGCTGGAGCAGGGATTGATCGGCAACCATGTCGAGGCACTCAGAAAACAGACTCTCCTGGATGACGGTGCCGCCGATTTTGATGCCGAGACTTTTTTTGGTCAAGACCTGAACCAAGAACGTTTTTTTAGTGCCTGCCAGAGCTTTCCGTTTCTCAGCAAAAAAAAATTCATTCTACTGAAAGAGGCCGACAAGACACTCCCGGAGGCACGTAAAAACCTGTTGGCCTATCTATCCGCACCGGTCAAAACCACTCTGCTTGTGCTGCAAGCGGATAATATGGAGGCCAGCCACGCCATCCGCAAAGGGTTTGAATCCAGCAAATCCGCCTGGGCCATCCCATTTTTTCCTCTTGAAGGGGGGGAGTTGAGCCGCTGGATACGGGACTATCTCAAAAAAAATGGTTACCAGGTGGACCCAGACGCCCTGCAACACCTCAGCCAACGATTGGGAGGCAACTCCCAGTCGGCCGCCAGTGAACTGGACAAATTGCAGCTGTTTTTGGGCGACAATCGCACGGTTGGATTGGATGAAGTGCTGGCGGTGGTCGGCGAGACCGTACAATACAGCTCTTTCGGCCTGGCCTCTGCCCTGTTCAACGGTCAGACCCAGGAGACACTGACTATTTTGGACAAATTATTGGAGACCGGAGAGGCTCCGTTAGCCATGCTTGGCACCATCGCCATGCGTTTGCGGCGGATCATTCAGGGGCAGGCCCTGCTTAAACAGGGAGAAAATCCAAAAATCGTCAGCAAAAAATTGAGAATTTTCTGGCGAGAAGAGCGCGAGTTTTTAAACCATTGTCACTCCATCAACCCCAAGAGTCTGGCCAACAGCCTGCTGGATTGTCAAGAGGCCGACAAGGCCCTGAAGGGAGGGGGTGGAACCCCACAAAGAGTGATGAGCGGCCTGGTTATGCGGATGTCTGGCCGATTTCGCGGGCGTCGAGGATTTTCTTCTTGAGTTGAAAAAACAGGATCAGCACCACCACAACCCCCATAGCCGTGGCAAAGAAAATATCCCCCTTATAGATTCCATAGACCCCGCCACCAATCACCGGACCCACACTGCGACCCAATGCGCTCATGGATTGAAAAAGTCCCAGCATCATGCCTTGGTTGTCCGGGTCGGTGTTGAGACTGACCAGGCTCGACAGGCCGGGATGAACCAGCCCTGCCCCGGCTGAAATCAGTGCTAAAGAGAGCCAGACGCCACCTTGACTCCAAGCCGCCAACAGCACAAATCCGAGGGCAACCAATAACAATCCGGCTTGGGTCGTCCGTTTTTCTCCAATCCTCGGAGCTAAACGCCGAACCACCCCCCCTTGAACAATGACCGCAACCACCCCGACATAAAAGAATACCCAGCCGATATCCCCCATACTCCACCCCATCAACTCGCTTCCCCAAAGGGGCAATACCACCTCGAAGGCTGAAAACAGGGTGATGAACAGCCCCATCAACAGGCAGAGGGAAAGGGCACCGGCGTAGAGACCGGCCGCTTGCCAGCGAGCCGGAGAAAACGGATGATAACCTTTGGCTTGCTGCCCACTCCTGTTCGAATCCGCTCCATCCGGTTTGCGGGTTTCAGCCAGGTACAAGAGAGCGGCCAAGCCGTTCATTCCGGTAATAACCGCTGCCACCAACGGGGCCGTTGCCAAACCGTAACCCGATAAAAATCCGCCCATGGCCGGCCCCAGAACAAATCCCAGACCAAAGGCCGCCCCGATCATACCCATGGCACGAGCCCGATCCTCTCGACTGGTCAAATCGGCCATAGCCGCCTGAGCCACCGAAATATTGGCCCCCATGATTCCCGCAACCCCCCGACCGATGAACAACAACAGCAGGGAACCCGCCAGACCGTAAACCAAATAGGAGAGGGAAGAGCCGAACAGCCCGATGATCAAAACCGGACGGCGGCCGATCCGATCGGATAGCCGCCCCCACAATGGCGCAAAGAGAAACTGCATGATGGAGTAGATGGCCATCAACCAGCCAATTTCTGCCGGCGTGGCGGCAAAACGGGGGTCTGAGGCATAAAGAGGCATGAGTGGCAACACCATGCCAAAGCCAAGCAGATCCAGAAATACCGTAATAAAAATAATACCGGTCGAGGCTTTACGATTCATAAAACTTTTAAAATCCAAGAGACAAGAAGGGCGCCCGCGTTAAGAATAATGGGGGTCGCAAAGGGACCGATTTTTATACCGGCCGGCTCATATTGAACCGACAAGGCCCACGGCACAATGATTATTATCCCAGCCAACAATCCCCAGTGCGGACCATAATGGACGAAAATGGACCAGGGAGCCCAACCAGAAACGACTAAAATCACAATCAACCCAACTGACCAACCGGCCAGAGACAAAAAACTAGGACGCTCAGCACTCATTTTTTCATCCCCCGGTTAATCCCGGAAATCCCAGGATTTTTTTACAAAGAAAAAAAAGGCGGACGGTTTGACACCGTCCGCCTGGATCATCGATTGAACTCAACCCTTAGGGGACTTTGACAATCCCTTCAAAGGTGTGAGCGTTGATGAGAAAATGGGCGCCGATACTGGCCGCATAGCCCAGAGCAATCGCCCAGGACCATTTCAGGTGGCTACCGAAGGTGTAGATCCCTCTGGCTTGTCCCATCAGAGCCACACCGGCAGCCGAGCCAATGGAGAGCATGCTACCACCGACACCGGCGGTCAGGGTTACCAGCAGCCATTGGCCCTCAGACATTTCCGGCCCCATGGTCAATACGGCAAACATGACCGGAATGTTATCGACGATGGCAGAGAGAATACCAACCATGATGTTGGCGTTGGTTGGCCCCCAACCGCCATACATGACACCGGAAACCAACTCCAGGTAGCCGATAAAACCCAAACCACCAACCGCCAGGATTACGCCATAGAAGAACAGAAGGGTATCCCACTCGGCCCGACCCACTTTTTTGAAAATATCGAACGGGTCGCCACCGGCTTCGGTCTCGTAAACATATTTTTCATGGCGCACACCGGTTTTTCCAACAACCTGGCCGTGAGTCTTCTTCAGATAGAAGGCCATGAAAGACAGATACCCCAAACCCAGCATCATGCCCATCATCGGCGGCAGATGCAAAAAGTTATGGAAACTAACTGCGGTCACGATGGTCAACAAAAACAGCGCAATGATCCGCTTGCCACCGCGTTTGATGGGAACCACTTCGTCGCTGGGAGCCGGCTTCAGATCAGGAACAGCAAAGTTCATGATGGCGGCCGGTACCACCCAGTTGATCAGGGAGGGGATGAACAAGACAAAGAAATCGGCAAAGGGGATAATCCCCTTTTGCCAAACCATCAGGGTGGTGATATCGCCGAACGGGCTGAACGCGCCCCCGGCATTGGCTCCGACCACCACGTTGATACAACCCAAAGAGACAAATTTTGCGTTGTCCCGGCCAACAGCCAGAATAACGGCACACATCAAAAGAGCGGTGGTCAGGTTGTCGGCGACGGGGGAGATGAAAAAGGCCAGAAGACCGGTCATCCAGAAAAGTTTCCGGTAACCCCACCCCGCCCGAACCAACCAGGAACGCAAGGACTCGAACACATTCCGCTCATCCATGGCATTGATGTAGGTCATGGCCACCAGGAGGAAAAGGAACAATTCGGCATATTCCAAAATATTGTGCCGTGCAGCAACTTCCGCCGCATGAGGCATGCCATGGCTGGCATAGACCGAAGCAACCATAACCCAAATCAGACCGGCTGCAATCAACACCGGTTTGGATTTTCTGAGGTGGGTGACCTCCTCTGCCATCACGAAGGCGTAAGAGACGACAAAGACCAGGATTGCCATGTAGCCGACAAAACTTTCTGTCAAATGGAGGCGTTCCCCTCCCCCTCCTGAAGCCAGGGCAAACTCTGGCCACACCATCGATACTGAAAAGAGTGCGAGCAAAATAGAAATGATTCTGTTCAACGAAAAGTCCTCCAAATAAAAATCAATTTGACCCGCCCTCGGAATTGAATGCGGAAGAACACAATAACACAAAATCGTCATACTAGACGGATCAGAAAGCAATTGCAAAGCGGATAAGACAATTTTATTTATGCAGAAGTCAGCTAATAGAAAACATCCGACACTCTTCTATTTTTTATAAAACAGCAAATGATGAGCCGGCCGACCGGCTTTCAGACCCTTCCCCTGGAAACGGGTGGTGATCCACTCGGTTGGTTGCGGGGCAAACAAACCCGTTTGCAAATTATTTTCAAAATCAGCATGGGCCTCCAAGTGTCCCATCATCCACTCGGCATATTCCTCCCAATCGGTAGCCAGAGAGAGCACGGCACCCTGACGCATTTTTTGTGACAACAGATCCAAAAAATCTGTTTGAATCAATCGACGCTTATGATGTCTTTTTTTCACCCAGGGGTCGGGAAAATTAATGACAACCCGATCCAAACACCGCTCAGGAAGACGCTCCATAAGCCCGACGTTGGCGTTATCGACGATTACCCGGACATTTTGGCTCTGCTGACGCTCCAAACGCCGAAACAGTGCCGATATCCCCTCCAGAAACACATCGATACCGATGAACCGATCCTGGGGATGCAACGCCGCCAAATGGGCCAAAAACTCTCCATTTCCAAAACCGATCTCCAACCACAGGTTGGAGTCCGGCTCGGTTGGGGAAAACTGAGCCAGAATCTCCGCCCGACTGCTGGCCGCCAGCAAACTCATGGCGGATAGATTTTCCTTGAGATGGATCTCATCTTTCGGTTTTAGAAAACCTTTTTTCCGACCGTGGGTCTTAAACCGGCGTCGCTCTTCCGGGGTCAACGTCACATTCACACGCGCACTCCAATTCTGGATAAAATCCATATATATGACAATTTTGAATATTCAACCCAGCCAAAACAGCCTGTTTTTCCCAGAAACGGCGGCTGTCGGACGGACCGCCAACCGCCAACAAGCGCAGGGTGGCAGGAGTTTCCCCTCATTTTGGGGTCCAGGGGTGTGACACCCCTGGTGGGTTTGGGTGAAGCCCAAGGTTCTCGCCTTTGTGCCACAGCCCCATGGTTTTAACTTTTTTCGAAAAATTGTATCTGCTGGTTTATTCCTGCCACCCTGTACTATTGAGTTGGTTTTGCTTTTTCAGCAACATTTTTCACATAATCAAATGGAACGACAAAGGCTTTGACCGGCTGAATCTCTTCGACAATATTGAGCAAGTCAACAACCATACCGTCCGGGAACTGCTCCCGTACAGCTATCTTCAACCGACTATCAATCCAGAATTGCACAACTGCATTCAATTTATTCTTGTCTGGACGCAAGACCAGCCAATGCTCGGTCATGCGCCCATTGACCTCACGCTCCCCCAGCAACTGACAAGAGAAGCCAGACTCTCTTTTTTGACAAGGACTGTTTGGATCCCGAGGCAGAGGAGGACGATCGACAACCAGACCGACTCTCTCATCATAGCGTTTCAGGTCAGGGAATAGCGTCCAGACTATCTGCTTTTTTGGCCGAAAAATAACGACGATTTTCTGGCCATTTTTTATGCCTTCAGTACGAACACCATACCGACTGACAAACATTTTTCCTCGCGTAACCCGCTTATTCGGCCTGATCTCGCTGCGGACCACATCAGCAGAAAACTCCGGTTCAGCCGCCAACTCTGCCCCCTGTAGATCCACACAAAACCCCATCAGGACCAAAATGAACAGAAGCGATAGAGAAGGTTTCATAAAATTGACAGAGCCAAGGCTCGACTAATATCCATGACGTCTGGACAAGGGGTCTGCCCATGTCGGGGCCGTTCCCGGCCAATCGCCGGAATCGTACCCCATTCCCAGGTCGTTGATGAGGGGATCGTAGCGATAGAACGACGGATCACCATAATCTTTGTATGACGGGTGCTCCATCCCTCTCCATTTTGGCGGCTCCCGACCCTTCATCCAAGATTCTTCTGAAGAGTGGGCGCTGGTTTTAGGGCCGCTTTTCTGAACCGGCCAGCGACTGATTTTGGTTTTTGCTGTTTCAGGCTTGACCGGGTCCGGCCCATTGAATTGTTGAGGAACGGCCCCCCACGGACGTGGAGCCGGTTTTTCTCCCACCGATTCCGGATAAAGTTCGGCCAGGCTCGGGACCGAAGAGCGGGTTGGTTCGTCTCCATAGGAAAACCGTGCCTCCGGTGATACGGACTCCTGGATATTATGGTTTCCCGTCCAAGGATTATAGGTCGGAGTCGGCGGATTGACCGGGCGCGGCTGTGATGACACCTCCGCATCCGTCTCACTATAATCCCAAGGAGAACCGTTTTCCGCCCACGACGACAGGCTGATCAGGATTGTCAGGCAAAAAGAGAGGCCGAACAGAACAAAACTTTTTTTATTTGAGTAGAGTGATGCTATCGCCATTGGTTTCCATAGGTTCCTTCTGGTGGCGCTTCAAGAATGCCATAGGGAGCATCGTACACCGAATGTGGCCGTGTGCTTGGGTGGGACTCCACCGGCTCCCCCTCATCCCCATAATCAAATGGGTCATATTCCTTGGATGGCGGACGGATATATTCGGTTCCCTCATCACTCCAGACCGGTCTTTTGCTTGGCGGCTGGTCGGATTGGTCAAATTCTGTTGGTACTGGAAGTCGCCAAGGGTCTGGAAGGGGCGGAACAGAGGATTCCACTCCAGGATCATAGGGAGAACGACGAAACGCCCCCTCTCCCGATAGCAAGTCATCATCCCCGTCACTCAAATGACGAGAAAAAGGAGCCGGCTCTCCTCTTGATAATCGCTCCCGACCAAAGGCATCTCCATCCGGTTCAATCGGAAAACCCGACTGTTGAGTATCAAGACCGTTGTAACCCGGCCTATAAGGGGCGTAAGCTCCCTCCTCCGTTTGAGATCGATCACCAGTCCGATAGCCGGGAATTGCCGGAGTATTCGGCAGACCATCAATACCGTACCACCGTTCACTCTCCCGATGCGGATCAGCCTCCAGACCATCCAATCGACTTTCGCCCTGAAACCGATCCTTAATTAGACCTAAAACAGGGGCGACCGGGTACGAGGGAAGAGCCGATTTCGTATCTTCCGGCTCCGAAAAATCAAATCGATCATCCTGGCCTTTGCTCATTTGTGGCCCATCATCCCCCAGACGCCAATACGCCTCTGAAGGAGGTTCAGCAGACCAGATTTGAGAAGAGAGATTCGGCGGCTTGACGGTATCGGTCGGCTCCTTTACCGATTCGGCTTCAGCATCAGCAAAGCCTTGGGGTGGTGCCCAAAAGCGGTTTTCTGTTTTGTTGGGCACCTCACTCTCAAGGGACGGCTTCTGAGACCACCCAGGCGATGTCAGAGATGGTTCGGATTGTGAGAGTTCTCCCGCGCCACCATCACTGGGCGGAGTCAGGGGGGGGCCACCATAACTCGTCACCCCCAACACACCGTCAGCCAATGGAGCGGGTCGCTGATCGGCAAGTGGAATCAAACTTCTCGGATCACGACCGGAAAGCGGTATCAACAGTCCCTCCCCCGCCAACTGGGAAGGGGGGGGCAACGATTGACCGACAGAAACCGGCTCTTCGGCCAAGCCTAAAACCGGGAAAAAGATAAATGGACTGAAGATCAGAGCCATCCGTCCAAAAATGTTTTTGAACATCGGCATTTGAGGTCATTCCTCTCCACTTTTTGGGGTTTTTGGTTTCGGTTTCATGCGAATACCACGTCGGCCAACTCCAGGCTTGGTCGCTGCGGGTTTGCCAGGCGATTTTTTAACAGGAGCTAAACGAGCGACGGCTCCACTTGCACCACCTGCTTGATTATTCTCTGCAACGAGCGGTTCCTCTTTTGCCGGTGCAGTAGCTTTCTTCGCCGGGACAATCGCCTTTTCAGTCGAAGTCGCTACCCTCTTCGCTGGGGCCGAAGCGCTCTGAGCCGGTTCAGCCACTTTTTCTTCTATCGGCTTCTCTACCGGGACAATCGCCTTGACAACAGTCGATTTTTTTAATTTTTCATCCACCGCAACGGCAATGGATTGCAACGGATCACTCCGACCTTTAGCCAGAGATTTCGCTTTCGAAACCACCGATTTTGTCAGTTTATCGACAGCGGGCAGAGTCGGCTTCGCATCGGAAGAATTATGGGTTGAATCGGCCACGACCGACGAACACGAAGGCCCTTCCGGCTCTCCATCCATGTCAGCACCGGCCAAAACAGCACCACCTTTCGGATGTTTGAAGGCTCCAGAGAAGGTGACACACCCCAACGGAATGACCAACAACGTCAGAATGGTCGAAATCAGGGAGCCAAACAACAAGGAAACCGCCATTCCCCGGAATATAAAGTCGCTCAAAATCACACTGGAACCGGCAACCAAGGCCAGCGCCGTAATGATGATGGGACGAGTCCGAGCCTTACAGGAAAGAATAACGGAGTCGCGAACACTCACCCCTTTGAGAATCTCCTGTTGCGCAAAATCCACCAGCAAAATAGAGTTGCGGACGATAATGCCGGCCAATGCGATAAAGCCGATCATCGAGGTGGCGGTAAACTTGGCATCCATGATCCAATGACCCGGCACGATCCCAAGCAGGGTCAAGGGGATGGGAGCCATGATTATGGCCGGAAGAACAAAATTGCCAAACTCCCACACCACCAGCATGTAGATCAGGATCAAAGCGACGCCAAAGGCAAGCCCCATATCACGGAAGGTTTCAAACGTCACCGTCCACTCACCGGTCCATTCAAATCCGCTCTTGGTATAGGTTTCCGGTGGTCCTAAATACTCTCCCGACATGACGACGCCATCGGGGGTGGTATAGGACTTGATCCTGTTGTCAACATCCATCATTCCATAAATCGGCGCATCCAGCAGACCGGTCACTTCACCGGTAACATACTCCACCGGCCGCAAATCCTTATGGAAAAGAATGGGGTCTTGAACCCCTTTGACAAATTTACCCACCTCACCCAACGGAATGGTGGAACCGGTCGGAGTCGAGATCGGCAGATCGGCCAGACTGGTTATATTGGAGCGAATGGCCAGAGGCACCTGAATGACGATGTAGGTCGGCTCCAGGATATTGCCACGCTTCACATCTCCGATACGCGCACCACCCATGGCCATGCCCAGGTTTCGGTTGATGGCATCCACCGAGATGCCCTGCCGCACCGCCTTTTCGCTATCGACCTCAAACCGCCACAGCTCAAAATCCTTCTGCATATAGTTATCGACGTCAACAATCCCTGCGGCCTCTTCAAACAACTGGGTCATGTGGGCGGCCACCTCACGGCGAACCTCGGCAGTCGGTCCGGTCACCTCGGCGACCACCGATTGAAGAACGGGCGGTCCGGGCGGCATTTCGACAACCTGAATCTTGGCGCCGTGGGATTGAGCCACCGGGGTCAGCAGGGCGCGAACATCCATGGCGATCTCATGACTGGTCCGCTTCCGCTTGCTTTTATGCAGCAGTTGGACCTGTATATCCCCTTCCCAAGAGCTTCGACGGAGATAATAGTGACGGACCATGCCATTGAAGTTAAAGGGAGAAGCGGTTCCGACATAGGTTTGCAGGGCGATCACCTCAGGAACCTTGTCCCGAATCAACTCGGTCATCTGCTGGGCAACATTGGCCGTCTTGGGCAAGGCGGTTCCCTCATCCATATTGAGAACCACGTTGAACTCCGGTTTGTTATCCAACGGCATGATCTTGACCGTAACGTCGGTGGTATAGAACAACAAACAGGAGAGACCAAAACCGACGAACAAAAACAACAAAAACCCATAGCCCTTGACCCGACTGTCGAGAAGGGCCGGAATAATACTGCGATACATCTTCTCCAACCGATCCGCCGTCTCATGCTCTTTTTCGGAGTGATGATGGAGAGAACGCATGCTGGGTTTGATCAACTGGGCCAGCCAGGGGGTAAAGATAAAGGCGGCAAACAGCGAGAACAACATGGCCACCGATCCCAAAACCGCAATGGGTTCCATGTAGGGCCCCATCATACCGCTCACCGCAGCCATGGGCATCAAGGCGGCAATCACTGTAAAAGTGGCCAAAATCGTCGGATTACCCACTTCCCGGACCGCATCGATGGAAATCAGATGGCAGCAGTTATCCTCCAACAGCCAACGTCGATAGATGTTTTCGACGACAACGATGGCATCGTCGACCAAAATACCGATGGAAAAAATGAGTGCAAACAGACTCACCCGGTCGATGGTAAATCCCAACAACCAAGCGGAAAAAACCGTCATCAGAATCACCACGGGAATAACCACCAGGGTGACGACTGCCGGTTTGAAACCCAGAAAATACCAGACGAGTAAAGTAACCGCCGAGGTCGCCACCACCAACTTGAATAAAAGCTCGTTGACCTTTTCGTTGGCGGTTTCACCATAGTTTCTGGTGACTGACACGTAGACATTTTCTGGAATCAGTGTTCGTTTCAGCTCTTCGACCCGGCTGAGAATATCATTGGCCACCGTCACACCGTTGGAGCCGGTTTTCTTGGCGATGGCAATAGTCACCGCTGCCGCCGCAGAGACCGGTGGCGTGCTGCCGTCGTGGGCGGCACCAGTGGTAAAGGTAACCCGCTGGTGGGTCTCCTCCGGACCGGAGAAGACCTGAGCCACGTCTCGAACATAGATGGGCGAACCAAAGCGGGTGCCCACCATCAACTGGGAAAGATCCCGAGCGCTGCGGATATAGTTTCCGGTGATGACCTTGAAGCCGACATCGCCGGATTCCACGTTGCCGACATCTTTTTCACTGTTGGCCGCCTGGATGGTCTGGGCGATCTGATCAAGGCTGATTCCAAAGCCGGAAAGCCGCTCAGGAAAGACCTCAACCCGAATTTGCTGGGAACGACCACCGACGATAAAGCCCTGGCTGCTGTCCTTGACCTCGTTGAGAGTTTGCAAAACGTCCAGGGAGAGCGCCCGGAGAATACCGTCATCCACCTCATCGGACCAGAGGGTCAGGGTGATGACCGGCACGTCATCGACCGACTTGGGTTTGACCAGTGGCGGCTCGACCCCCGGCGGCATTCGATCCATATTGGATTGAAGCTTATCATAGAGCTTGACCAGTGAGGCTTCCATGTCTTCACCCACATCAAACTCGACGGTGATCATGCCCTGACCACGCATGGCGGCCGAATAGACATGTTTAACCCCGGATATTTCACTCATGATCCGTTCCAGGGGTTTGGTCACCAGAGTCGAAACCTGTTCTGATGAGGCACCGCCGTATTGGACGAAAACATCCACCATGGGGACCGAAATCTGCGGGTCTTCCTGGCGGGGCGTCATCATCAGACCCATCAATCCCATAGCCAGACAGGCAAAGAGAAAAAGGGGTGAAAGAGGCGAATGGATGAAAGCCTTGGCCATCATTCCGGCCACACCCAGGCTTTTTGCGTCCGGGTGCTCCAGGCTTGGCGATGGCGGTGGCGGCAAGTCAGATGATACGCTCATGTTGCTTTTCCCAAACAGATCAGAAACAGATTGGCCTTAAACACAGACCGACTCTCAGTAGTTGATAACTGGGTTCGCCGCTTAGCGATCAGCCAACTTTGGAGCAACCCAGGTTTTGGACAACGCACTGGAACCAACTGCAAGAATCTGTTCTCCAACGTTTAATCCCGAGAGAATACTGACCATATCGTCGCCAACCAGCCCACCCAGACGAACCAGCCGAGGATCGGTCTGTCCCTCGGCATCGACAACATTGACCGCAGGCAGACTGCCCCGCCAGATGACGGCTGTTTTGGGAATAATCGGCAAATTTCTCTCCGGGGCGGTGATATCCGGAATCATCACCTCGGCATACATTCCCGGCCCACCGGGAGAGCCCTTGGGCAGATCCAGTTTGACCGTCACCGTGTGTCTTTGAGCATCAGCCATGGGAAAAATTTGAGCCACACGAGTGTCGACTCGGGCTTTTCCCACATCCAGTTTGGCCGAAAGAATCATATCCTTTTTGACCCCAGGCATCAGACGGGCGGGAATTTCTACCTTGATCTGCAAATGACGGGTATCGGCAAAGCTCAGAAGAGGCATACCCGGTTGTACCGTGTCCCCAACTTCGATGTGTTTGGCAACGATAACCCCGGAAAACGGAGCGATGGAATGGGTATCACGAAGAGTGGCATCCAACTCGCGGAGCTGGGCTTGAGCCTGGATCATGCCGTATTTGGCCTGATCGATCTGGGTGCCCTGGGCATAGATCTGCGCCCGCCGGGTCAACTCCGGATTATCAACACCGACCAGGTCGGCGGCCGGGCGGGTAAAAACCCGATCAAACAGACGCGGCATATCCATACCCATGTTGTCGGAAGCCATTTGGGAGCCAGAATAGACCTGCCGGGTATATTGGACCCGAGCATTGCGGAAAGCCGCCTGGGCTTTTGAAAGAGCAGCCTGGGCCGCTTGCCGTTTGGCGAGCAGGTTGTCGCTATTCAGAGCCACCAACGTGGTTCCCTTACGAAACCAATCCCCCTCCATACCGGAGATATGCTCAACCCGACCGGGTAGTTGTGCCGAAAAAGCCACCTCACGAAAGGGAACAACCGTACCGCCCAGGGTGGTTGTCGCCCCCACCGTGGAGGATTTGACAGTGATGATTTGTGGTTCGCTATTTGCCACAGCCTCAGATTCGCCGCCGACCACATAAGCCAACATCATCGCCGGCAAGACGAGAGAGATAATCTTATTCCTCATGGAACCCTATTCCTTAAAAAGCCTCAGAATGGATATGATACGAAGTATGGTATTTAGACCCGACCCATTACGGAGAAGGACTTAATGAACGGCTTGGCCATACGCGGGTCCTTGATCATGGCACCGTAATCACCCACCTGGAATTTAAGTTTCCGCGAGGTGTAGGCCATACCCAATCCCATCATGCCCAGACCTTTAGCGATCCATTTATCCCAACTCTCTTGAGAGGCCCGCAGATCCCAGTTTAGTTCTTCACCGGCATAGGCACCGGAACTGATCGCTTTCCCCTCCTCGACAACCAAGATACCACGGGGTTGAGGCTCTCCGTCGATACCGTACGCAATGGTGGATTTAAAATTAATTTTTGCCAACGCTTCGGAAAGATCCGGTTCGTTGTTCCACTCTTCTTGGAAACGGTTCATCCACTCTGCAGAAAACAAATCGGCCATGGCTATATTCCTTATTATGTCAATTTTTCAAAGGTTCATTAATAAAAACGAAACCACCCGCATACTGGTCAACACCTGAGATCAACACCTGAGACAAGCAGAATACTCAAATATTGGAGGCAGCTCCTAATCAAACATGATTTCAATGTGATCCAGCCCAACCAGACCGGGGAACAAAAAGAATCAACCCCGATTCAGCTTGAACTCCTGGGGTTCTTTAATTAATTTGCATTGGTCTGTTCGGACCACAACTTGCACATGCTAATACAATTGCCCACATTTGGCAAAGAGTGGATCGCTATCAATTTTACTCTTTAAGATATAAGCCAGCCCGAAACTCTAGACAATCAGTCGTTTTTTTAACAAATGAACCGCCAGAAAAAAAGTCAGACCCGCATAAATAATCAAGGCTGAAATATGGAAAAACGGACTTTCCAAAGGAGCGCCGATGGTCAGGGGGCGGATCAGGGAGACCACATGGGCCAGGGGCAACATATTGGCGATCATCTGCCCGGTTTCAGGCAGGGATTCGACCGGATAAAATACCCCGCAAAAAAGAAACATGGGGGTGGTAACCAAGGTAAAATAGTACAGAAAAAAATCATAGTTTGGTGCGATGGCCACCACTACCAACCCCATACAGGTAAAGACCACCCCGGACAGAAAAACCACTGGCAGCACCAAAAAGGCGGTCTCTGAAGGAATGGAACCAAGCAGGTTGCCAACCAGAAAAATAGCCGTGCCGGAGATCAGGGATTTTGTCGCTCCCCAAGCTACCTCTCCGGCCACCACATCGGAAACCTGAAGCGGGGTAGCCAACATGGCCAGAAAGGTATTTTGCCGGGTCATCCGGGTAAAGCCACCATAAAGCGCTTCGAACGTGGCGGTATTCATGCTGCTGGCGGCCAGGATTCCCGCTGTCAGATAGACCAGATATGAAATACCATCGATCTCACCGACGAACCGACCCAATCCGTAGCCCATCCCCATCAGATAGAGGAACGGCTCGCCCAAAGTCCCCATCAGGGAGGTGGCCGCCGACTTTCGCCAGACCAGAAAGTGTCGTCTCCAAACCTGAACGAACCCTTTAGAGGGCCATGGGATACCCTTGATCATTTAAAACCCCGCTCTCTTTATTTTTAATCGTTCAACTCGCGCCCAGTCAATTTAAGAAAAACATCTTCCAGGTTGGCTGGACGCATAAGGGTAACCAGATCATGACGATCTCGAAAGTTATTCAGGATGGAATGGGCGTCCGACGAGTAGAAAAAGAGCGTATCGCCGATCAACTCCACCCGTCCGGGAAGATGGTCGAACTCCTGGAGTTCGGGCAAGGCGCCATCGGCGCGCAACTCGACCACCTCTGGCTCCACATGTCGCCGGATCAGCTCGACCGGAGAGCCCTGGTCGAGAATCTGACCCCGATTCAAGATCAACAACCGATCACAAAGCTGGGCCGCCTCTTCCATATAGTGGGTGGTCAACAACAGGGTTACCCCTTGTTCTCTCAAGGTGCGCAACCGTTGCCAGATGAGATGCCGAGCCTGGGGGTCAAGTCCGGTGGTGGGTTCGTCCAAGACGATCAGTTCGGGAGAACCGATCAAGGAGCGGGCAATCACCAGCCGCCGCATCATGCCGCCGGACAACTCCCGAACCATGGCGTTCTGACGATCTTCCAACTGGGCAAACTCCAGCAGATGATCCATTTTTTGGCCGATTTCCAGATCCGACAGACCAAAATAGCGCCCATAAACCAAGAGGTTTTCCCGCACGGTCAGATCGGGGTCCAAATTGTCTTCCTGGGGGACGACCCCCATTTTTCCCGGTGTAGTCGGATGTTCGGGATACATGGGTTGACCAAAAACGTCCAAGGTTCCGCCATCCAACTGCGTCAAACCGATAACCATCCGCAACGTTGTCGATTTTCCGGCCCCGTTCGGCCCCAAAATTCCAAAACACTCCCCGGCCCGAATTGAAAAATCGATACGGTCCACCGCCATACGACCCGGATAGTTTTTGGTCAGCCCCTTTGCACAAACCACCTCTGACATACGTGACCCTCTTTGCGAATCCGGTTGTCCGTTAAAAACATCTCCGGTATCTTGTTACGAGTACGGCAATTAATCAACCCAGATTCACCAACCAGACCCGCAGCCGGCAAAAAAACGGCCCGACAACCGAAGAAGGGGAGACCGTGAAACTACTCAGCAGTGACGAAATGAGACGTGCCGACCAGCGGACCATCGAAGAGATTGGACTGCCCGGTCTGGTTCTTATGGAGAATGCCGGAGCGGCCACCACCCAACTGTTAAAAAATCGTTTTTTGCCCTGGGCCGACAAACGCATAATTATTCTGGCCGGAGCCGGCAACAACGGTGGCGACGGCTTTGTCATCGCCCGGAGGTTACTTCAAAGTGGGGCGCAGGTCAGCCTGTTGCTGTTTGGTCAACGCAACCGACTGACCCCGGACGCCCATTTGCACGCCGATGTGTTTGCCAATCTCGGCGGCCACATTAAAGAGATAACCGAGGCCGGGCAACTCTCCGGCTTTCCTACTCAACTGGCCCATGCCGGGCTGGTGGTCGACGCTCTGTTTGGCACCGGATTGCACCGCCCCATCGAAGGCCATATCGCCACCACCATTCAACAAATCAACCAGCAAAACATCCCCGTTTTGGCCGTCGACTTGCCTTCCGGTGTCTGTGCCGATAGCGGCAAGATTCTGGGTTGCGCCCTGAAGGCGGACTGGACCGTCACCTTTGCCGCCGAAAAAAGAGGCCACCGACTCTATCCCGGTGCCGCCTGTTGTGGCGAAATCATCACCGTTCCCATCGGCATTCCCGACTCTTTCATCGCCATTGAAACCCATAAAGTGGCTCGCAATCAAGTCGATGATTTAATCATCCCCCCGCGCTATTCAACGGGACATAAGGGCCATTTTGGTCATCTGCTTATTGTCGGCGGCAGTCTTGGCAAAGAGGGAGCCGCCACCTTGACCGGTCTGGGCGCCTTACGAACCGGACCGGGATTGGTCACCATCGCCACTCCTCAGGAGGCCCACCCGGCCATCGCCGCCCAACTGCTGGAGGCCATGACCCTGCCCCTACCCCCAGTGCGAGACGGGGAAGAGCTTGGCCAACTCTGGTCGAACACCCTCATCAACAGCAGCATTGACCCCTCCGCCCTGGCTATCGGGCCGGGTTTGGGCACCAATGCCAGCCTGTTTAAACTTATCCAAACCCTGGGCAATCATTGGCCGGAATGTCCGTTGATCCTGGATGCTGACGGACTCAACCTGATGGCTCAAAACGGTGCCGGCCGGCCAAGCCTGACCTTTGACCGTTCTGGGCCGATCATTCTCACCCCCCATCCGGGAGAGATGGCCAGACTTCTCAAAATCAGCGCCTCTGAGATTCAAGATAATCGCTTGGGTATTGCCAGAGAGCATGCTAATAAATGGCAAGTCTGGCTGGTATTGAAGGGAGCTGACACCATTATCGCCGCCCCAGATGGCCGGGCTTGGATCAACGATACCGGCAACTCCGGCCTGGCTTCGGGAGGTAGCGGCGATCTGCTGACCGGAGTGATCGCCGGATTATTGACCCAAGGCTGGCCGGTAGAGAGCAGTGTCCGAGCCGGAGTCTGGCTACACGGCCAAGCCGCCGACGAGACCGCCCAGACCCAAGGCGGTGAGGCCGGACTGCTGGCCCACGACCTGCTGCCGGCCCTGATCAGACTGCGCAACCAGTTAGGGCCGCGGAAAAAATAAATTATCCAGATTGCGCAGGATTTTGGTTCACCGGATGATTTGAAAAAAGTACGCATACTCATTGTATGTCAATCTTTTTTTAAAGTGGCTGGTGAGCCAAAAGACAAGCACGATGGATGATTTATTATTTCTGCGACCCTTAAACTCGAAGAACCGACAAAACATCCAGGAGATAAAGGGACCGTCATGGAATACCGGCGCTTTGGAAAAACTCAACAACAGGTCTCCGTCTTTACCCTGGGAACCATGCGTTTTCTCAAGGGTTGGGAGGAGCCTTGCGATTATCTACCGGAAGATAGCCTGGAGAATACCCACACGGTTTTAAATACGGCCCTGTCGGCTGGAATCAATCTCATTGAGACCGCCCGTGGCTACGGCAAGAGCGAACGATTGATCGGGGCCACCCTGCCCAACCTGCCTTTCAAGCGGTCCGACTATCTTATCATGACCAAAGCGCCGCCAACCCAGAGCGCCGGGGAGATGCGCAGCCATGTCGAACAATCCCTCACCCGCCTGGGGATCAGCCGACTGGATCTGTTCGCTCTGCACGGTCTCAACAACGAAGCCCTTTGCCAATTAAGTTTAAAGAAAGATGGTCCCCTCTCCGCCCTGGAGCAGATGCGCTCGGAGGGACTGATCGGCTCCATCGGTTTTTCCAGCCACGCCCCACGGCCTCTTCTATTGAGAATGCTGGCCAGCCAACGGTTTGATTTTGTCAACCTTCACTATTATCTGTTCAAGACCGCCAATCGAGCAGCCATCGATCTGGCCGAATCCTTGGACATGGGTGTTCTCATTATTTCACCCAACGACAAGGGTGGGCGACTTTATGAGCCGTCCGCCAGCCTCTCCGCCCTGACCGCCCCTCTTCACCCGGCCAACTTCAACGAGCGCTGGATTCTGGCTAATCCCCAGATTCACACCCTCAGTATCGGCTTGAGTGAGGCGGCCCATATGGATATCCACTTGCAATCTCTGAATAAAAAACCGTTCTGGGGCGAAACTGAGCGGATCGCCTGGGCCAAACTCCAGCACGCTTATCAAGGATCTATCTTGGATCGTTGCGGAGATTGCAGCCGTTGCCTTCCCTGTCATATGGATATAGATATACCGGAGGTATTGCGCCTCCACCATCTCAACCAAACTCTGGATATGGACCATTATGGAAAATATCGGTATGGTTTGATGACACCCGGCTCCCATTGGATTCCTGGCGCCAAGGGAAACACCTGCGATAAATGTGGCGACTGTCTGCCCCGATGTCCGCAACAGATCCCGATTCCCGATCAACTTTTTCAGGCACACAACGCCCTCAAGGTGCGTTGATATTCTAAACCGCCCCAATCAAACAACGTCCACTTTCGACAGGATAATAATGATGGCCGCCAACCCAGATAAAGCAGGTTCGACATTCCAAAGCGAGACCACCCGTGAGCTGCGCGAGGAGATGAATACCCGCTGTCAACTCAACCCGGATTTTGCCCAACATATCGGCAACTTTGGTTTTTTGGAACTGGAGGATAGCTGGGGCGATGAGGCCACCATCATCAATACCGCACGAATCTCCACCACCAACCATCGACTGGATAATCTGGCCGACTTTGATGGCAAAGATCGCAACCTGCTCTACCATCTGCTCTCACATAATCATGGTACCCCCTTTGAGACCGTCCATTTCAGATGGCGAATCATTGCACCGATTTTTGTATTGCGACAATGGATGCGTCATCGCATCTGCTCTTTCAATGAGTTTTCTCAACGCTACCGGACTCCCATCAATGCCTTCTACATTCCCGATGCTCCCGCTCGCACCGTCGACGGGTTTGAAGTCTTGACCCAGGCGCAGATTGATCGCTATGAAACTTTGATGGAAAGCCTGCATCAATTTTATCAAGACGAATACGAATCCACCTGTCAGCGATTGGAAGCGGCCCAAGCCAGCGGTGAGATTGAAACAATCTCCGGTGGTCGCAACCCCTACCGAGCCCGTGCCAGAGAATTGCTGCGTAACGCCATGCCGGTCTCCACCTATTCCGACCTCTACTGGACCATTAACTTTCGCTCCCTGATGAATTTTTTCTCTCTGCGTTGCAAACCCGACGCCCAATACGAAATACGCCAATTTGCCGATGCCGGATTTGAAATGTTCAAACGCCGCTTTCCCCTATTGGCCGAAACCATGGACCGGGTTTTGGCTGAACGTGAGGCCAAATCATAAAAAAGTATGGGAACCAACGGAAGAGATCGGAATCTATAATTTACTGAATGGCAAAATAGAATCTCTCGATTCAACCTAGATTCGGCAGTGATCACCGACCGAATACTGGTTTAGCGGAACAGGAGAGTCAAACGGACATTTGAGCCGGAATAACAGACAACGGGTTTTTGGCCTATCAAGGGCCAAAAACAGCCTGTTTATCCACTCAAGCCGTTGTTTTTCATCAGATTGAAATAGAATTTAAAAAAAACTGAATTTTTTTGTTGCAATTTGGAAAGAACTCCATCATATTAGCATTTAATAATATTCGAATGAATCAGTTATTTTGAATGTTTAGGGTAAACAGATTTGAAAATATGTCTTCTTTTCCACAAAACTTCTTGGCTTTCCAGTCGTTTCAAAGCCATAATGGTTTTATTGGGGAGGATTTAAAAATTTTTATGCAACAGGAAAACTGATCAACGGTCAATATGGAAAAACAACGGATAGATCGGTCTGGAACCATCAACAAGACCCAATCGACTGTTTTTCTCCTGGCGGCCCTGATCTCTGTTACACCGACAATGGTCCGAGCCGATTCACAGGATCTGGGTAACAAGGTTGGTCAGTTCGTCAACTCCTTCATGGAAGGACTCGACACGCCTGGCGAAGAGACCGAGACAAGCAGACAATCCGGTCCGAAACTGTCTGGCCCAACGGCTCAGACCAATCGGCCCGGCAGCACCCAGAACGTTTACGATCCGTGGGGAGTCAGCCGACAGAACAACTACTCCCCCTTTCAGTATGACCCTTGGGGTGTGACGCGAGAGACGGAAAGTTTGGAGAGGTTTGCAGATCGGGACTGGGCCTATGGCCGGGACTATTACGGGTCCGGTTTTTATGACCGACACGGCTCAGGGTACGGCGGTCCGCCCAACGGACATTATTACGGCTATCCGGCGCAACCGGGATGGCGACCAGATGGCGGATACGATGGCCCGATACCAAAGGGTTACAACGGAACCGGCTATCCATACCGAGGCTCCGAAATGCGCTGGTAACCTTGATTTTCAGATCGAATGTCTTGGACTAAAGAGGGAAAAGGACACGGTAATGTGCGGTAAAACAGTTCGATTGTTGGTCTTTGCTACGCTCGTCGGTGGTCTGACACTCACCACGGCTCCGCAATCCGCCCAAGCTTGGTGGGGAGGGCCAGGAGATTGGGGCAACGGCAATAACTGGAATAACGGCAATAACTGGAATAACGGCAATAACTGGAACAATGCCAACAATTGGAGTAATATGGCCAACGGCATTGGCCGAGGTAATGGCCGGTTTAATTTTGAAGTGCACGGCGAAGTAGACGTCGATGCACTGACAGATGGTAATTGGAGCAACTTTTGGGACAACAATGGGTCCAATCGTAACAACAATGGCTCGTACAATTACTATAACAATGGTTCAAACAATCGCTGGGGTGGTCCCGGCAGTTGGGGACCTGGCAGTCGGGGTGGACCTGGCGGTTGGGGCCCTGGAGGTTGGACTGGTTCCAGCCCCTGGGGATGGTAGTACTTAATTCAATATTATTCATCATTTTTACAATGGAGTGAAACGATCATGAAGAAGACTATTCGCACTTTGGCTATTGCTGCTCTCATCGGCGGCGCAGCGTTGGCAACCGCTGGTGACGCATCCGCTTGGGGTTGGGGTCCGTTCAACAACAACAACGGCAACAATGGCTGGAACAACGGTAACAACGGTTGGAACAACGGCAACAACTGGACCAACGGTAACAATTGGACCAATGGCAACAACTGGAACAATGCCAACAACTGGAACAACAACGGTTCCGGTCGTGGTAACGGCAACGCCAAAGGTAACTTCGGTTTCAACATGGGCGGCGACGCTTCCGGTTCCGGTTCCGGCAACAACGGCTGGAACAACAACATGAAAAATGATTGGCGCAACAACAACGACTGGAACAACAACAACAACATGCGCAACAACTGGAACAACAACAATGGCTGGAACAACAACAACGGCTATGGTTACGGTCCTGGCCCCTACTACGGCCCAGCTCCGGTTGCACCAGCTCCCGCTCAAGCAGCACCTGCACCTGCTGCAGAAGCCAAGTAGGAATTTTGTAAAAAGTTAAGATTGATCAAAGGGCGGCGGTTTTTCCGTCGCCCTTTTTTCGGATCACCTGATGCCTTCACCCTGGATTCGGCAGGTTTATCAGAGTTTTCAAAACAGTATCGACCCTTGTTTTTCCGCTCGTTCCATACTGTTTTGCACACTTTGACCGGCTGCTCACAGAATTGCTTTGAAAAAGGCCTTACCTGGTTTTGCAAAACTTTTATGAACACTTGCAATTGCAGCCTGTTTACGCAAAAATTTATTATCGGCGCGCTTGATCAAAGTCACCAATCTTCAACCATACCGGAAACACGATATGATCACTGTAGTCGGGAATTTGAAGGGGGGGTGTGGTAAAAGCACCATATCCTTTAATCTATCCGTCTGGTTGGCAACAGCCGGAGTAGATGTCGTGGCCTTTGACCTCGACCCTCAAGCGACGCTCAGCGATGTTTCTGAGGTTCGTGCTGAGATGGAAATTGAGCCGGAAATCCGTGTCTTCCGACCGGAAAGCAACCCGGCCAAAATTATGAAAAAGCAGGATGGGGAGGTTTTGGTCGATGTTGGGGCCGCCAATCTCTGGGCCATGCGTCAGGCCATTGCTATCGCAGATCGCATTTTGGTCCCGGTTCCTCCCAGTCAAGCCGATGTCTGGTCTACGGCCCGTTTCCGGGATATTGTCGAGGAGACGACAGCTGACAAGAAAACCAAGCCGGAAGTCATCATGTTTGTCAATCGGGCTGATACCCATCCGGGTATGCGGGAGTCTGAAGAGACTCTGGAGGCATTAAAAACCCTGCCCGGCATTCGGGTTTTAAACTGTAAAATTTATCAAAGAACAGCCTATCGCCGCTCTTTTAGCGAAGGACTGGCCGTTTTTGAACAAGCAAGAAACAGCAAAGCATCCACAGAGTTCCTTGATTTAGCTCAACAATTATACCCTAACATTGCTCCGAACCTGACTTGACAGTCGTTACTTCCAATTCGTTTCATTTGTTCATGAGGTAAATTAACTGGCAGATTTTTCACTAAAAAGGCAATATAGACAGAATTGAACGAGTAAGAACCCGAAAAATGGGTCGGCGACATTTTCAACACCAGGCCTTCTATTCGGTATTTTACGAACCGTTCTTAAAATATACTCAGGAGCTTGTATCTCATGACAGATGAGAAAAACAAAAATGAAGAGCCAATAACGAAAAACGAGACCATCAAAGACAGCTCCCCAAAAAAGGCAGAGGTCCGTTTCAGGCAATCTGGAAGCCCGTTTCCGACCGCTAGAAACTCTCCTGAGTGTGCCGCTTGCTCCAGCAACGTTATCTCTGATTTTGCAAAAAGCTTTGACAAGAGCGCTCGACGCTGGGAGCTCATCGTTTATCCCTCCCTTTTTGCTTTTATCATTTTGGCGATGTACGGTTTTTTTCTTATTTACAGCCTGACTCAAGATATCAGAACCATGGCCTCCTCCATTGACCCACAGATGGGGCTGAACATGGGCAACCTTTCAATCAGTATCTCCAATCTGTCAGACAATGTTGCTCTGATGTCGACCCACCTGGAGTATATCAGTGACAACATGGAAACCATGTCGGTCGATATGCAGAGTATGGCCGAAAATATGGAGAACATGACCGACTCCATCGGCGGTATGGATAAAAATGTCACCGTCATGACCTCCAGCGTTCAAAGCATGAGCGGAAGCGTGACGACCATGAGCAAAACCATGGACGAAATTTCAGTTAAACTGGACTCCCTCCACCCCATCAGCACCAACGTTGCGACCATGACCCAGGCAGTCAATGCCATGACCGGAGCGGTCACCTCCATGAGCTACGATATGAACGGCGCTATTCGGCCAATGAGTCAGATCAACCGCTTCATGCCCTGGTAGAAATGCGGGACCGGCCACCATCGCCAGATTGCACCACAGACAAAAAAAACGCCCGATAAAACGGGCGTTTTTTTTGTCTGTGGTGATTATTTTTTCAAACTTGGTATTGGCAATGGGTTTTGCCAGGTGGAACGGAGTACTAGACGGTGAATCTGGCTGCGGACAGTTCTACCGGATCTTGGGTGAGGAGTCTAGCAAAAATTACT
>JADFYU010000024.1 GCA_015232865.1 Magnetococcales bacterium | reverse complement strand
TGGGGGCAGGTGCAACAACACCTATTTCAACCAGGATGACCATCATCCGGTGGTCTACGTCAGTTGGCTCGGTTGGAGCTTCGGTCGGTGGCTCGGTTGGCGCTTCCGTTGGCGGCTCGGTTGGAGCTTCGGTCGGTGGCTCGGTTGGAGCTTCCGTTGGTGGCTCGGTTGGAGCTTCCGTTGGCGGCTCAGTAGGCGCTTCCGTTGGTGGCTCGGTTGGATCTTGGTTTTCACCCTCTAATTCGGGAAGTTCAAACGCTTGAATCGGTTCGGCTTGGGGTTGGGCGAACGAAGGTCTGGGAAATTCTATTGGATCAAATTCCGGATCGGGTAAAACGTCTGTGGGTTCATTGAATTCTGCCGATCCTTGGGGATTGTCAATTGGTGGCACCTCATTATTTGGTGCTGGATCTTCGGTCGGTGGCGATGTGTTTTCCTGCTCAGGAGCGTTGCCAACACCGGCTGGAAGAAAATCCTCAGTGGTGATCCCAGCAGATTGGAGGTTGGCCAGATCGGACTGGTCTTCTGCCTCTCCCATTCGGCTGCCATCAGAACCTGTATCACCATCGTCTTCGGCTGCTGCGGTATTGCTGAATACCGTTAAATCATCAAAAACTTGAGCCTCTTGTTGTTGCTCTTCAGTCAGTTTGGGGTCTTGAGGATCTTCAGCCATGGTTTTGTTCCTTTGCCGTTGGATTTTCGGAAACGATCAAGTTGTTACACTTCTTCCCGATTTTGACTGAAAGATACCATTTCTAAACTAAAAAAACCATTCTGCCAAAGGTTATAGGGAATGGGAGAATACCTGCTAAACCACCAAATCAGATAAACGCCAGACTCCGAGAAATCGTTCGTTTTTATTCTTGCTGTCCTGAATCAATTGAAGCGGTTTTGGTAGGGAAAAGGGTGGGAGGGTTAAATCCACTTTTCTCCAGCGACCGATACTGCTCTCTTCGTTATTGGCGACGGGGGTGGTGGTGGCCAGAAGAAACCGGGTTTCGGATCGTCTGAAATTTTTCAACGCGTTTAATATCTGTTGGTTTGGGAGGTGAAAAAGCGTGTTGCGACAAAGAATGGCGTCGGTTCGGGGCAGGGAATCTGTGGTGATGTCGGCCACATTGAAGAAGTGGTTGGTTCGTTCAGCAAAAAGCGTTCGATTATGGGCGATCAACTCTTCCACAATGTCAAACCCAAGATACAAATCCAAGGAAGAGGTGAGGTGAGAGAGCCAATTGAGGTCACCGCAGCCTGCATCCAGTAACGAGCTGATTTTCAGCTCCATCAAGAGCTGTCGAAGCGCGTTTTGCAGATCCTGGGTTGCTTGTATCGTCGAGCCGGCACCGCTTCTGGTTTCAGGGGAATTCCACTGATTATTGGTGTAAATATTGGTAAATTTGCCTTTTATCTCGGCGGAAATTCCTTTGGTTGCGCTTGCCTTCGGAAAACGGCCATCAAAACCCCGAGTGCCGATTCTCTTCCGACACAGATCGATATCCGCATATCGTTCATACTCTGCCAGGGACCGCACGGAACCCAGCCCATAACGGTCCAGGTCCTGGACGATTAGCGGATCGTTGGACTCTTCGACACCAAGGAGATGGTGAAGGCGGCGAATGGCTTTTTTACGGATTCCAACCCAGTCGGTTTGATCGTTGTTCCAATGTTTTGGCCTGGGCCGGTCGGTATAGTCGTGATAGAGAATAACCTCGTTTGGGCTGAATAGATCATAGCCGTGGCACCATAACCGGGCAGCCATGCTGATCTCCTCACCATGAAAATAGAGAAACGGATCATAGGGAACCTCCTGGACCATCTGTCCCGGACCAAATAAAAATCCGCCGCCGATAAAAGCCGAGGGTGGCGGTAGAGGCGGGCGGTTGTCCACGGAATGGTACTTTCCTTGCGGAATGAGAATGCCGTCTTTATTGAAGGTTTTGGCTCGGAGGTACGGGTAGCCGGAGACCACCCGTTCATCCGGCGGGAAATATTTGTTCGGGTGGGTGGATAGAACGGCTTTGTCCGCCGGACAGCTGTGCAACATGCGGATGAGTTGAACATCCCAATCCAAATCAAATCGGGTGTGACTGTCTATTTGCAGATAATAATCCTCGTTTTGCCACAGCTTGGTTTGGATCTGACTACGTGCCCAGCAAGCACCGAGACTTTCGGTCAGCCCCACTTTCAGGCCACGTACTTGCTCCGGGTAGCAGGGAATTTCCGTAAGGCTTTTTGCATCATCGGCTGCCATCTGCCATAACACCCCGACAAAAACCCGCTCAGGATAGGTGGCCTTGGCGAACAGGTCAGCCAGTGTTGGCGGGCATTCCGAATCTCGATAGCTGGCGATGGAGACAAAAATGGTCCCGGTTTTGACGGACTCGTGCATGGTCTGTATATTTCCTGTTTGTCGTTAATCAGGTTGAATATCTTGATTGGTTTTCTGGACAGACAAGCCTTTTGTAGTCGATACTAGCATCATGGATCATACACCTTTCATTCCAAAATCAAGACGCCTTCTTTGGTGTCTGCTGGTTTTTCTTCCGTTCTGTCATCCAGACCTGGTTGTCACGGTTCGCGCTTCTTCCGCCGAGTCTGAACCGACAGCCATTTTGGATCAGATTCGTTATGTCAAACAGGACTCCTGCGGAAAAGGGGCGATCTGGATCGAAGAAATTTTTTCGGTCAGCGGATTTGACCCAGCTGACCTGCTTCTGGTGCGCAAGGATCGATCTCAATCGGTTTTTCAACATCCAGTCAGCCAAACCGACAGCGCAGGGCGTATTGTTCACGCCTACTGCGCCAGTCGGTTTTATACGGATTTTATCGAGAGTCATTTTTTGAGCCATACTGGCCAATCGACCAGCGTGGCCCGCTATTCGGTCTGGGCACAGGGGCAACCGTTAGAGGCCGAAAAGAGTCCGACACTGAGTCTGCATCAGATTACCGGGTATGATCAGTTTTCCGATGAGAAAAATCCCAAAAAAGGCATCTGTTGCTGGCATTATGCCTACGTCAACTATGCCTGGCAATCGCCCCGGCCCGTCACGACCATCCAACTGCCGCTGGTCATCCGCCGTCAACCCGCTGCCGACAGCCACCTTTATCTGATGTACTACAGCGCCGTCAACGGCATCAAATTTTATCTGGGCTATCAGACCAACCTGAAAAACAGCGGGGTAGATCAGGGGCCGGGGGTTATCTTTTCTCGTTGGGACAGTCAAGACCCGGCCGATCTGCACACGGTTGAGTCGGGTTTTTTTGAGATTGGTGCCTACGAGGGACGGTTTGTCAGTGTTCGTAAACCCCTTGTCATCTCGGATTCAGCCGTTTTTGAGTTGCGTGCCCAACCCGATTCAGGAAAAAAATCCGGGGTCTGGTTGGAGTTGACGGTGGTTCAGGATCGGGAAGGTGTGAAAAAACGGGAAAAAATCGGTTCTTTACGTTTTCCCGCTTCTGAAGCGGTTTTGAGCAAGAAATTAAAAATGACCATCGAAAGCTATAGTCTCGGTAAAGAGGGGCGCGCCAATGTTTGGCGGGTGCCTGACTTTGATTTTTATTTTCCAACGCCCCAGATTGATGGTCACTCAATCGAGGCCGTCCCCCACATTGTCTACCCGAAAAAGGTTCCCAGGATCGTTCAGGCGACCGCTGAGAAAAATGGAGTCGATCTACGCCGGATCGGATTGATCTGTCCTCTTTGTTCAGAGGGGAAATAGACTAAATCCACCACGATAACGCCCCCAAATCCGCAAATCAAGGCTGAAGGATCAACCGGAAGCCGATATCGTCCTTTCCCTTGTCTGGATAAGTGCCACCCCGATAGGCGGCGCGAACCATTTGGGGTTGGGAGCGCCAGGAACCGCCGCGTTTGATGCAATAGCCGATATCGCCACGATAGACCGGGTTTCGCTTACGTGATTCCGGCTCCTGGTAAAATTCGGAGTTGTAGTGGTCCAGGCACCATTCCCAGACATTGCCGTGCATGTCGAAGAGCCCATAGTTGTTGGCGGCAAAGGAGCCGACGGCTGTGGTTCCTTTGCGGTATATCCCCGGTTTTCCATCGCCGTAGACCGGATTGTCGCCGTCATAATTGGCCTGGTCGGTATGAATGTTAGCACCAAACTGAAAGGGGGCGGTGCCGCCGCCATGACAGGCGTATTCCCACTGGGCTTCGGTCGGTAACGAAAAGGCCAGACCGGTTTTTTCTGACAGCCACTGGATGAACGCTTCACAATCGAACCAACTGACGTAAACCACCGGATGATGGTCATCCTGGTTGAAATAGGTGTTGTTCCAACTGCCCCAATCGATATTCTTGAGAGCGGTCGGGTTTGTGCGGGCGGCATATTGGGACCGTTGGCAGTCGGTCATATGCAGGGTGTCCTCGATAAAGCGGCTGAATTGACCTTGGGTTATCGGTGTTTGGGCCATCCAGAAACCATCCAGCGAGACCTGATGCCGGGGACGTTCCCGTTTAAACCATTTGTCGTAATAGGCTTCATCGTGTTGGCTGCTGAGGATTTTGTGTTCCTCGTCGGTCTGTCCCATCATGAAACGACCGTCGGGAATCCAGCGGAACTCCAGACCGGTAACCGGTTCGCGCCAGTTGTTTTTTCTGCTTTTCTTTGGACCGGTCCGCAAGAGAACCGCTCGGTTCAATTGTTTTTCAATCTCTTTCCTCTCTTTTTCAGTACGGGTATGTTGTTCTTCTTTAAGGGCCTCGACCAGGGCGTGGAGGGTTGGAAAACGATCTTCTCGGCTCTCTTCCAGACAGCGTTTAATAATGCTGACATGGCCGGGCAGGGTCTCTCGGACCTCCGATGACCAATTCAACCCACCTTGTGCGCGGAGCTTGATCAGCAGCGGCTGGTAATAATCATAATCATCTACCGGCCAGCGTCCCTCCAAAATAAAATAGCCGATCAGACCAAAGCTGTAGATCAAGATTGGTTCGTCTATGTGGGCGATTTTTTTTTCGTGAAGCTCCGGGGCCATATAGTAGTCGGTGGTGATGACCCGGTAATAATTGGCCAGCCGAGCCTCGTAGATTCCGCCCAGATCGATGAGAGCCATGGGCAGCGGACCCTGGCCGCAGGAGCCGATCATAATATTCTCCAGCTTCAGGTCGGTCACGATCAGGCCGGTATCTTCCAAAAGTCTGAGCAGGATCTGAGCCAATTTAAAGATTAATTGCCGCCTGCGAACCGGAGTGTTGCGGCCCTCTTTGGTCAGTCGCTTTACACAGTCATGGAGGTCCGTAGACCAGTAGTCCATGTAGATCAATCCATAGGTGGCGATGGGGTCTTGAGGGTCTTCCGCTTCGTAGGTAAAAAAGGCTCTGTTTCGGACCAGACTGGCATGGTTCAAACGATCCCAGTTGCCGGTGAGTTGTTGCCACTCCTGGTTGTCTTTCAACCCTTTTTCCTGCTTGGCCCGTAAGACCAGAGGCAGAATTTTGATTGCAACCTGAGAGTGGTCATCCTCGGCGAGAAAAACCTGGCCAAAACTTCCGTCACCCAGGAGTCGGGTAGTCCGAAAACCGGGAGTAAACCGATGAATGAGCCGTTCGGCCTGTTCCAAGGAGAGATTAATCTGTTTTGGCATGTCTTTTTAACCGAAATAGTGTTGAGGATTCCTCTGATGCAAAATCATTCGTTGTCAGCAGTTTTCCCGGTGCGACCTGAAGATTGCCCGGTCGTAACGGAAGAGCTTCCCCAGAACCGATCTGTTGTTTTCGATTTTTCCTGCCACAGCCCATAGACCACAACGATTGCACCTCATACACGCGCCCACTGTCAAATTTTGGCCGATAAATGGATGAGAGTGTACGAGATAGTTTCATTTCCTGAGGGTCGAGTGTTGACAGGAATAAATAGTATGAATAATTATAACGTATTATATAGTGAGGGAGTATGGTAGGGTTCGGCGGTGGGGTTTTTTCTCCTGTTGATCCGAGCATTACGACCAAAATCCCGTTTCTCCCAACCCGGACCATACTCGCTGTCGTTGATTTTTGCAAAGGAAGGGCGCCGTTCGTTGAACCTTTTTTCTAAAACAAACAGGCCTGCCCACATTCGTCCTTTGGAAGTAAAAGGCAACCTCAAGGATGCGGCCACCCCTCAACTGATTCGGCAGACCTGGAAAGTGGTTTTTTTCTCCCTGGTTCCTCTGTTTGCCTGGGCGGCCCTCTCTCCCATTCAGGAGGTGGCGCATGTTCCGGGGCAGGTTGTTCCCAGCGGTTCGGTGCGGATGATTCAGCATATGGATGGCGGTGAAATCGACCAGGTTTTGGTCGAGGACAATATGGTGGTGGAGGCGGGGCAGGTTTTGTTTGTCTTCGATAACGTGATGGCCCAATCCGAGCTGGATCAGGTCGCCTCCCGTTTGTCCGGTCTACAGGCTCGCACGATTCGAATCCAGGCTTTCATCGCCGGTCGAATGCCCGATTTTTCCTCTTTTGGCGTTCAACATGCCAGACTGGTCGAAGTCCAGAAACGGATTTTCAAAGATCAAGTTCAAGCGTTGTCCAACGATTTGGCCGTTGGTCAAACCCAGATTGACCGTAAACGCTCCGAGTTGAGAGAACTTCAGGCCAGCTTGGACAACGCCATGAAACAGGTTGCCCTGACGCGGGACATGGTCAAGATTCGTCAATCGTTGGTCGAGCAACAGGCCCTCTCCAGGGTAGTCTACCTGGAGACGGTCCGCGCCAACGTGACCGCCCAGGGCAATGTCGAGCGTTACAAAAAAGAGATTGAAAACATCCGAAATGCCATTTCCGAAGCGGAGAGCCGAAATCAGGAGTTGAGATTTAACGCCAAACGGGAAGCCAACGACGAACTTTCCCGGATTACCGACGAAATTGCTCAGGTTCAACAGCAATACAACGGATTGAAACAGCGGGTCTCCCATCTGGAACTGCGCGCCCCGGTTCGAGGCATCGTTCAGGAGTTGAACATCACCTCCAAAGTGGTTCGTCCGGGTGGGGTGTTGGCAAAAATTGTTCCTCTCGACGATCAGTTGTGGGTGGAAATTCGCATTGACCCGGATGATATCGGACGGGTATCGGTCAACACGCCAGTCGTGATCAAGCTGAGCAGCTATTCCTTTGTCAACTTTGGCCAGATTTCCGGTCTGTTGACGGAGATTTCACGCAGCTCCCTGATGGACGAGAATAGTCGCGTTTATTACAAGGGAATGGTGAAAATCGAAAAGAATTATCTGGGCGATACACCCGGACTCTATCCGGTTTTACCCGGTATGCTGGCTCAGGTGGATATCGCCTTGGATCAAAGAAAAATTTTGGAAGTGTTGCTGCGCCCGCTGACCAGTACGGTAAATAACGCCTTCAAGGAACGTTGAAGGATCAACACGCCCCGGCCACCCCCATTGGCTTGTCGGATGAAACTGAAAATCCAATGTATTTGGGCGTTTGCGCACATCCTGGCACTGTTGGCAGTCTGAAACAATCCGGGGAGGTCGGTGGTTGAATCTGCATAATGGGATAAAGATTGATGGGTTCGGAGTATAGGCATGCCGAAGGATAAACGAACGCTTCCTCCGGGAGCGGGACAGTTGGGAACCGTGACGGTTTTGGGAATCACCTCCCTGATCATCAATCTGCTCGGATTGTTGGTTCCCCTTGTTCTGATGCAGGTTTTCAACCGGATCATTCCCAATCAGGCGGTGGATACCCTCTCTCTTCTGACGGTTGCGGTTCTGGCGGTTTTGGTTGTCGAGGGTATTTTGAGGGTGTTGCGGGCTCACATCATCAGTTGGGTCGGTGCCCGGTTTACCCATACCGGCAGTTGTCGGATTTTGCGCAGTCTGCTGTTTGCCGAGCCACGAGTCTTTGAACGGGTCGATGGAGCCAAATATCTGGAGCAGATGAGTGCCATCAACATTCTGGGAGGGCAGTATTCCGGTCAGGCCATGCTGGCCCTGTTTGATTTTCCCTTTTTGCTGCTCTTTCTCTTCATGATCTACAAATTGGGGGGGGCGCTGGTTCTGATTCCCCTGATCTCCTTGACCCTGATCGGTGTTTTTTCCCTGATTACCGGCGAACGATTGCGAAAAACGTTGGATACCGACATAGAACTGTCGGAGCGACGGTTTAGTTTTATTACCGAAACCCTCAGCCGCATCCACTCCGTTAAATCCATGGCCATGGAGGCGTTGATGTTGCGGCGCTACGAGATGCTGCAACAGCCGAATATTCGCCAAACCTACGACTTGATCGCCCTGGGTGGGAGCATTCCGGTCTTTTCGACCTTTGCCAGCCAGGCGACCACCGCTTTTGTCATTGGATTCGGAGCCATTCAGGTGATCAACGGGCAGTTGACCACCGGCGGTCTGGCCGCCTGTGTCATGCTCTCCGGTCGCTCTTTGCAACCTCTTCAGGCTCTGGTGGGGGGGTGGACCAAGTTTCAGTCGGCCAAGCTGGCCAAAAAGCAGGTGGAGGGACTGTTTACCATTCCCCAGCGGGTCATCGTCGAAGAGTCGTCCGACATGGATGGGGAGCTTGGGCAGGTCAAAGGTTCTCTGGATCTGGAAGATGTGTCCTGCGCTTTTGACGAGAGCCAACCCATTTTTAACGGCCTCAACCTGAAAGTCGAACCCGGTGAGTGTATCGGTCTGATCGGTGAGAGCGGCGAAGGCAAAACGACGCTGATGAAGCTGATCTCCGGTTCGGTTCATCCCAGTGGCGGTCGGGTCTTGATCGATGGTCACGATCGCGCCAATCTCCCCCCCCACATTCACGCCGCCATCGGTTATATTCCACAAAAGGGGACGTTGTTCAACGCCACCATTTTGGAAAACATGACCATGTTCGACCCGGATCGCATTGATGATGCGTTGGAGATTGCCACGGCCTTGGGGTTGGATAATCTGATCGCCCGGACGCCAAAGGGCTATCATACGCCGGTGGGTGAGGGGGTGACGGACAGCTTGCCGGCTGGCGTGATTCAACGCATTGTCATCATTCGCATCTTGGCCATGAAGCCCAGAATCGTTCTCTTCGACGAAGCCAATATCGCCATTGACTCCGAAGGGGATATCCTGCTGCGTAACTACCTGGATCAACTCAAAGGGACCTGCACCATCCTGATGGTTTCCCAGCGTCCTTCACTTCTGAGAATTACCGACCGGGCCATTCAATTTTCTGAAGGTGGCCTGAAAGAGGTGGACCATTTCATGGACGCCTTGAAACCGGCTCCGGCCAAGCTGGTTGTTGAAAAAATGGAAGATGATCTGGAGCCGATCGAACCGTTGGCCGAGTTGGAAGAAGATGAAGGTTCGGTCGTTTCTGCTAGGACCTGGCAGGATTATCTGGGTCAGATTGCCAACCCGAACCCGGCAACCTGGGCTTTGAAGGGGCTGTTGGAAGGTATTCACTGGCACGGCACCGCCCGGCAGTTGGCGGAAGCGTTGCCCCATATGTTGAACCAGCTGGATCTGACCGATCTGTGCAACGTCATGTCCAACCTGAAATATGGCTACCAGACCGAACGGGGGGATGTTCAATCAGTAGACAGTCGATTGACACCGTTTTTATTTGTTTTCAACGATGGCCGCCTGGTCGTCGTGCATAGTCGAAAAGCGGGGATGGGGTGGGAGATAACCGATTGTGCTGACGGGGAGCGGAAAACAGTCGTCCTGACCGGTCGGGGCAGTGCCTATTTTTTCATTCCTGACGAGCGGAATAGCACCGTCAAACAGAGTTGGGTGCGTCAGCAGTTGAAGCGGTTTGACGCTTTGGTCGGAAACATCATGATCATCACCATGCTGGGGGGATTCATGACCGTGTCCATCCCGCTCTACGTGATGGTTGTCTACGATCGGGTCATTCCCAGTGGTTCGGTCTCTACGGGAATGATCCTATTGGTTGGCGCACTGATGGCTTTATCGATCGATGCCGTATTGCGGGTGCGCCGGGCCCATATGCTGGCCTATATCGGTGCCAAGATGGAACGCTCCCTGGGCGGAGCCATCCTGGAAAAAATCATGTCCATGACCCCCAGTCTGACCGAGCAGGTCTCCATCGGTGATCAGGTTTCACGGGTCAAATCCCTGGAGGTGGTTCGGGAGATGATGACCGGCCCCCTGGCCCTGCTTTTTTATGATATTCCAACCACGATTCTATTCCTGGTCTTTTTGCTGGTTATCAATCCGGGAGTGGTGATCATGATGGTGGCGTTGATTGTCGGCTTGACCCTGTTTGGAGTCGCGCTGTTGCCGGTTATCCGTCTTCGCTCCCAGACCTCTTCACAGCTCTATTCGCAAAAACAGATTTTTCTGACCGAGACCCTCTCTCGGATTCAGACCATTCAGATGACCCATGCCGAAGAGACTTGGTTCGAGCGTTTTCGGGAGCTGTCCGGCAAGTCGACCTTGGCAGAAACCCGCTTGAACATGATCTCCAGCCAACTGACCACTCTGGCACGGATCATGACCATGGCCGCCGCTATCGGTATCATGAACATCACCGCCAATGCGGTGATCAACAATGAGATTGAAATGGGCGTGGTGATGGCTTCCATGTTGATGACCTGGCGGATTCTCTCACCCATTCAAACCGCCTTCTTGGGTATTGTTCGCATGGTGAATATCTCCAACAGCACCGCTCAACTGGATCGTTTGATGAACATCCGGGGAGAGAGCTATCAGGGGATGGACGCCATAACCGAACGAACTTTCGTCGGCGACGTGGCGTTTGCCCGGGTCTCTTTCCGCTATGTCAGCGATGCGGAACCGGCATTGGTCGGTATGACGTTCCGCATTCCGGCTGGGTCGGTTGTGGCCATTATCGGTGCCAACGGTTCGGGAAAATCGACTCTGATCAAATTGATCATGGGGCTTTATTCGCCCCAGGCCGGCAGCGTGATGATCGACAATAACGATATCCGGCAGATCAGCCCCATCGAGCTGCGTCAGGCCATCAGTTATCTGCCACAAAAATGCGATATCTTCTTTGGAACCGTCGCGCAAAATCTGCGGCTGGCCAACCCTCATGCCAGTGATGAGGAGTTGTTGGTGGCGGCCCGAAAGGCCGGCCTGTTGGAAGAGATTCTCGCGTTGCCACGTGGGTTTGATAGCCGTCTCCAGGATAGCGGGGGTGAACAGCTCTCCGCCGGTTTCCGACAACGGCTCTCGGTTGCCCGTACGTTATTAAAACGGTCTCCCATCACTTTATTCGATGAACCGGCCAACAACATGGATGCCAAAAGCGAGGCTCTGTTTCTCAAGACCGTCGAAACCATGCGTGGTAAAAGCACGGTGTTTATCGTTACCCATCGACCCAGCCACCTGAAAATGGCCGATCTGGTGCTTTATCTGGATCGAGGCTATTTGCGGGCCATGGGGCCGCCTGACGAGATCGGTAAAATGCTACCTAAAAACTTTGTTTAGGAATTGTCCATGATTTCATGGACGGTTTCTTGGCTTTTTATGTCGAGTTGTTGAAACAGTGGGAAAAATGGGAAAATCACGTTTGTCAGCGGTTGGGGTTGGTGTCGTCCAGGCCGGTCCGCAGCCTGCTTGTTTGGTCGGGGTGACAGGTTGTGTTGTTGCCAGAGGAGCCTGTCATGTTGCGCAATAAATTTTCCCGCTACCTGCCGGAGGCCAATATTCTGGAGGAGACCGGGGTTTCTCTTCGCATTCTTCTGCTGCTTTTCGGGACCATTCTCCTGACGGTTTTTTTTCTGTTGCTGGCCTCAACCACAACCGTCAACGAGGCCATCAAAACCGAAGGTCAGATTCTGCCTTTAAAGGGGGTCATCCAGGTTCAGCCCTCCGAAGGTGGAATTATCCATAAGATACAGGCTCGTGATGGTCAACTGGTCAAAAAGGGAGATCTGCTGATCACCTTGAGCAATCCTCTGACCAGCTCCTCTCAAAAACAGGTGGAGGCCCGTCTGATGAGCCTGTTTGCCCGCTCCATTCGTCAGGAGGCATTCTTGAAGGGGGTGATCCCGGATTTTTCTGGTATTCCGGATAGTTATTCCGATATGGTGCGAGAGCAACGGACCTTGCTCGATACGCAGAACCAGGCCTTGGAACAGAGTTTGTCTGTCTTTGATTTTCAAATCAGCCAAAAGCAATCAGAACTTGAGTTGATTCGTCAAAATCGGCAAAATATGGAGAAACAGGCCCAGGTCGATTCGACCTTGCTCTCCCTCCAGGAGAGCCTGGGCAAGAAAAACCTGGTTTCCCGCATGTCGCAACTGGATGCCAAACGGGTGCAGTTGACCAGCGAAGGCAAACTGCTCTCTTTGACCAATCAAATGAAACAGGTTGAAATTTCCTTGCAAGAGGTGGTGGAGAAAAAAAATAAATTTAAAAAAGAGGTCTTTCAGAAAACCGCACAGGAGTTGGGAGAGATCAATAATGACATCAGCCAGATGCGAACAAAAATGGAGCAGATGAATAACCGCAGTCAAAGCTTGTCCGTTCGATCCCCTATCGATGGCTGGGTGCAAAACTCTCAAGCCAATACCATCGGCGGCGTCTTTAAAAGTGGGGATGTGGTGATGGAAATCGTTCCCGCCCAGGAAGATTTGCATCTGGAGTTGCGAATCAAACCCAAAGATGTCGGCTTCGTCAAGCCCGGACAGTCGGTCTCCATCCGAGTGAGCAGTTATGATGCCAGTCAGTTTGGATCGGTCAGCGGCAAGATGATCTCCATCTCGCCGTTTACCCAGATGGATATGGATAAGACTGTTTTTTATAAGGGAATTGTCAGGCTCGACAGTCGATTTGTCGGTGATCCCGAGCAGGGGCGGGTGCTATTGCCGGGCATGATGGCCGAGGCCGACGTCATCTCCGGCAGCCGATCCATCTTGACCTACATCATCAAGCCTCTGTTAAAGTCAAACAAAGAAATACCGGTTTTGCTTGGATTGCAGACCATTCGCCAGGAGCTGTCAGAAATGTTTGACTAGGGTGCGCGCCTGTCAATAATTTTGCCGAGTATCCGCGAGAAATTTTTTTCTAATGAGGATTTTTTTATGAAGCCGACCACCTCGCTTCCAGCATTGACCAAGCGTCAGAATGAGATTTTGGAATATTTACGGGCGGGACTGAGCAACAAGGAGGTTGCCCGAAAGTTGGATATCTCCGACGGGACGGTCAAACAACATTTGGTGGAGATCTATCGCCGACTGAAAGTCAACAATCGAACCAAGGCGGTGCAGTTTGTCTCCAGTCAAGAGAGTCAGTCGGTTTTTATACCGCCCATGGCGGAAAAAAGTGAAGATCGCGCCTCGATTACGACCTTGCCCTCCTATTTCTCCGTCTCCATTCAGCCGGTCAGTTTTATCAAAGGGCGCATTCAAGCCTCTGAAGAGCGTATTAATCGACTGGGTAGTGAGGGGTTCAGTCGCCTGATTCAACATTTCAGCCAGGCTTGCCAACAGGCGGCCAATCGTTATGGTGGAACCATTCAGGGCAGCCCGGACAGTACCCTGATTATCTTTGGCGTCAAACAGCTTCAGGAGGACGATCCCCAACGGGCGGTCAGTTGCGCCCATAGTCTGCTGATGAGCATGTCTGAAATCGGCGAGATGGGAAAGAGCAACGGGCCGATCCAGATTTTTGTCGAAACCGGAAATATCATTGCCTTTACCCACGGGACCACCACTACCATTCAAGGAGAGATTCTCTCCAATACCCACCCGGATGGGGGGGAGGGGGAGGTCGAGGTGATCACGCTTTCTGCATCGACCCAGAAGGCCTTGGTTCGACTCAAACAGCGATATGGGGCGGTCTCTGCCCATTTTCCGGGGGGGTTGATCGATTACAGCGTTGATCCTTTGGAGGAGCTGCCGTTTGATACCGATTTTTCCGACCGGATGGAGGAGGGCGACGCTGCCAGTGAGCACAGTGCCTACGAGCCGCCCTTTGTCGGTCGTTATGATGAGTTGGACACATTGCAGCAGTTGGTTGCCGATATCCTTCAATCCGAGAGCAGGGCTACGGTGGTTAGCGGCGAGGCCGGTTTTGGAGTGACGCGTCTGCTTCGTCAATTTCGTAAGGAGGTACGCAATTACCCGGATATCGTTTGGTTGGAGGGGCTTTGTCTGTCCAGTACCCGGATGATTCCGTTTCATCCGTTTATTTCGGTTTTGGAAACCTTGGCCGGTTGTGATGAGTTGGCTCCCGTTAGTAACCGTCAGCATCAGTTGTTCGAATGGGCAAGCGGATTGGAGGGGCCTCTGGCTGAACAGGGGCGTCATATCATCGCCCTTCTCCTGGAAATGGAGGTGGCCCCGAGGATGAAAAGGGGCGATGACCTGCTCAACTCCATCACCGATTTTTTTGTCGCGATTCTCTCCAACATCAACCAACCTGTCATTATTTTTATTGATAATTTGCACTGGATGGACCCACACACTCGTGTTTTGCTGCCCGGCCTGGTCTCTGCCTTGAATGGCAGCTCCATCTGTTTTCTGGGTGGCGGGCGACGGGCGGAGCTGCGATCCTTGCTGACGCTGCCGGGTTTCAACAACCTGACACTCTCTCGTTTGACCGGGCGGGAAATCTTGCGCCTGGTCAAAAAAATGCCCATTGCCGAGCGGGTCAGCCCGGAGGCGTTGGCTGAAATAGCCCAATGGAGCCGAGGTGTTCCTCTTTTTGTCGTGCAAAGCGCGCTGTTCTTGGAAACTTTGGATGATGCCGAGTTGGAAACAGCGATCAAACAGGTCGATTTCTTCCCGGATTCATTGCTCTGCCTGATTTTGGAGCGGCTCCATGCCGTGGCCGGAATCGATTGGCAGACCATTCGGGCGTTGGCGGCTCTGGGCGAGACGACAACACTTTCGGCACTGTTTGAGTTAAAGCTGCATCAGACCAGAAAAGAGACCCAGGCGGCGGTCGCACAGCTCTCCCAGGCCGGCCTGTTGAAAGTGACTGGCCGTGGAGATGATCGAGATTTGAGTTTTAGTAGTGCCATGGTGAGAACGGCTATTCGCAAGACATTGCCGGAGAGCGATCTGAGCCGGAGTCTTTAGGGTGCGGGTGGTGCGTACACCACCAACCGCCGTTTTTACGCTGATCTCAGGGGTTCGGTTGGTCAATCCCGATTGTACCACACCTTGTCATGCCAGGATTCGTCATACCACTCCTCATTGTGCCATTCTGTCCCGTACCAATTCTCTTGATACCAGCCGTCCCGATCTCCCCAATGACGAACCCAGGGGTTGGTCGGGAGCCAGCCGGCATCCACACCCATATGGCGTTGGATGAGATCCAGGGTTTCCTGAACCCGAGCATATTTTTTAAAGGGTCCGGCGATGACGCGAGCCAGCCGTTGACCATCTGGGGTTTGGATGGTCTCCGACCAACTGGGTATTTTCAGGTTTGTTAAACCGGATATGATCGGCTGGGCATGGGCTTCACTGGTGTAGGTGCCCAGATGAATCATATATTCCCCATCCCGTTTGACGGCTGGGGCAAAATGATCGGGCAGTTCGGTTTCCGGGATCAGAGCGGTCAGGAGAACCGTCTCCAATTGGTCGGCCTCCTCTTGCAGCCAGTTGCCAGCTTTCAACTCGGAGAGGGGGCGTCTTTGGTCCCGGAAGGTCGGAGGGTCCGCCTCGATAAATCCGCGCTCGACAAAAAGCGAACTCAACAGTAGATCAACCCCTTCGGCCAACTCTGTTTTGCCGGTCTTGCCGTGGATCTCCACTTTTTTCAAGAAGGCCGCGCGCTCTTTGTCGATCACCTCGGCAATGGCCTCTTCGCGTCCGGCATAGGCGCGATGATTTTCCTCTTCATGATCCCCTTTGGGGTCCAGAGAGGTCGGGTCGATGGCGCGACCCAAAGCCCGCCACAGACGGATCATGGCCAGTTGAGCCTGATAACGATGGCGGATCAGGGTGGTTTCCAGGGTGAAAAGACCATAATGGGTATCCAGCAGGTCGGTTATGATGCGGGTGCCAGCCAGAAACTCCTCCTCCAATCCAGCCAGGGCCTTCTTGCTGTAGATCAAGGCTTTTTCCAAGGCATTGATGGCACTTTTATTGTTGCTCAGGTCGTGGCGGGCCTCCTCCACCTCTCGTAGGGCTGTGGCTTTGGCCTGGTCCAGATCTGCCAGCGCCGACTCTTTGCGTGCCAAGGCTTTGCGGGTGTTGGAGAGCGTCTCTCCGCCACGCAGAAGCGGCAGATTGAAGGTGAAAAGCAGTTGGTGGTCATCCTCCCGGTCTTGGAGTGAGATTCCAGATGATCCACCCAATTGGGAGTCCCAGGTTCGGCCGGCCGTATAGTTGAAGTCGATGGTCGGCAGATGTTTGGATCGTTCGATCTTGACATCATATTCCCGCTCTTTCATCCGAGCACGGGCCGCCCAAACATCCGGGCGATCCTCAATCCAACGCCAGATCTGATCATCCAGATCATAGGGTTCCTTCCAGGTCAGCTCCGGCAGGGTGATGTTGGGGTCCGGGTAGCGGCCAACGATCTCTTTGAAATATTCAGACTCTTTTTTCAAGGTGTTCAGCGCATCTTCGTAGCTGGCTTCAGCCTGAGCCGCTCTGGAAGAGGCTTCATTGTACTCGGTTTCGGTGGATTCGCCAGCATCGGCTCGTCGTTTGACAATGCTTTGGTTGCGGCTGGTCACCGTTCGATAGTTATCGGCCAGAGCCAAAACCTGCTTGGCTTCAAGCCAGTTGGAGACGACGACGGCAACTTGAAGCACGATATTCTGGCGCATGGCCATGAGTTCGGCATAGGCGGCCTCATGGGTCAGATTGCTTTGGGAATAGTTTAAAAAATCAGCAGCATTGAATAGGGTTTGGTCCAGACTGAATTCAACCCGTTTTGGTTGTCCGTGCTGTTGGGTTCGCAGTTGATTGTAGTGGGTCCCCTGCATCGCATAGCTGGCGGTAAAGTCGGCTGAAGGTAGCAGTTGCGACAGGGTTTGGGGGTCATCTTCGCGAGCAGCGCGCAAGGCCGCTTCCGTCTTGTGAATCTGGGCGTTTTGCGATTGAGCGATATCGACCGCTTTCCAGAACTCCCGAACATCGGCCAAGCCTACTGACGACCAGAACCAGTTTTGAAAAAAAACAATACTGAAGATGAGAATCGGCGCTGGAGAGAAGGAGATTCTATCTAGTAAAGGATATTTTTTGCGTGTTTTAATCATCTTTTTCTGTTTCACCAGATAAACCAATATGTTGCACCGATTGTGCACGTCCAACAGCCGAATGATGGTTGGAAGATCCGGCTGGCAACCAGATTGTTCGGTTATTGATGTAGCCGGGGTCATTCAAAAATAAAATCGGCCTAAATGACCGTGTAACTTTCGATAAACACAGCAAACTTTTAATGTCTAACAACCTTATCGCCTATTTTCCCCAAAAAGGTTAATTGTTTTTACACATCAGCCCATTTTGATCTCGGTATCGGATGGTGGTTGGGAAGGTTTATTATAGATCTAAATATAAGTTATTGGGATCTTAATCAAAAATCTATTCGGTCATGATTATTTTCTTGACGAAAAGATAAGGAGTGTTTATGCTGCATCGCAGTATTGCTGCGGTGCGGTATTTTTTTGAAAAGAGCGGATCTGGTTGAAAGGTTGCCGTTTTTTAATCTGAATATCGGTGTTTGTCCAGATGCTATTGGCGCAGAGTGCTGATTTTTGAAAAAGAGTACCCGATTGCGACACCCTTAGGATTGATCCAAGGGTCGAATTTAGATTGATCGTATATTCCCAAGGAAGGAGCTATGAAGATGGATTGTGAATTTAATGAAGTAAATTTTGATCGTATGGCCCGTTGCATCGGAGCGATCGCCCACCCGCTCCGCTTGAAGATTATCGCTGCCATTCATAACCAGGAACTCAATGTCAACGAGCTGGTTGCGACCGTCGGTTCTTCTCAATCCAATATTTCCCAACACTTGAGTCTGCTCCGAGAAAAAGAGATTTTGCTCTCCGAGCGAAAGGCCAACAAGGTCTATTATCGTTTGGGTCGGTGCGGCGTCGCCGAACTGCTGTTGCTCTCCAATGATATTTTTGTTGGCAAGAGTGCCAGGAAGTGATGCGCGACGGTTTTTTTTATTCTGTTGTTCAAAGGGTGATTTGTCCATCCCATTTACCAGAAAGTGGGAGATCGCCGGTTTTCCTTGATGATCTTTTTTAGTCCTTCTCTACGAAAGAACGGACCCTCCCTTTTCCCCGAGAATCTTCCGCCCACGAGGATTCTCGGTTTTTTTTGCTCAAAATCTGGCGGTTGGGCCGTTTCCGGGATTTTTAATTAAAAAAATCATGTCAGTCGATGGCGGAATAGTGCAGAATATTTTTTATAAGTATGTATCATCCGTAATCATGACAAGAAAATTTTTGATAAAGGAGTTCTGACGTGTCTGGAAAAGCCATGATGTTGGTTGTGGGGATTGTTGGTCTGGCTATAATCGGTTGGCAGTTGTTGAACAGGGTATCGCAACCTGTAGCCATGAGCCAATCATCTTCAGTCTCGCAAAATCGGGCAGCGGAACCGGTCGTGCAAGCTAAAAAAGAGCCGTTGGCACTTTCTGAAAAACAGCAAACAGCCGATAAAATGGCAGGCTCCGTGATCCAGGAGGTGGCTCCCGTCTCCCAGGCAGAGCAATCGGCGGTACTTTCTGGTTATCTGGAGGATGCGACCAAAATTATCGAGGAAAAATCCGCGTCAGGCGGGATTGATCTGTCTGATCCGACCGCCCCGACCCTTGGTGATCGTCAAGCCTCCGAAGAGGCCTCAATTTCGTTCCAGCCCAGTATCGATGGTCTACAGGAGAGAAAACCGGAGTTGCAGGGGGGAGTCGTTCAGTTGAAAGGTTCTTTTTAGAGCCTCTAACAGGCAACGCCTTTGGTGCACGACCAACCGCCAGCTTCCGGTTCCTCCGGAAAAAGGGATGAATCGGACTGTCGCACCACTTGCGCATCGGCGGCATGAGAGGGTCTTGAGGTGAAAATCCGGTGTGGTGTAAATCCAACACGCAAAAAACCCGCTTGATCGTTGAATCAAGCGGGTTTTACATACTTCTAAGGAGCAGCGGAACGGATCGACCTAAAGGGCGACGACGTTCTCACAAGCTGGACCTTTTTGTCCTTCAACAACGGTGAACTCAACCCGCTGACCTTCAGTCAGTGATTTGAAGCCACTGCCGGAGATTGCTGAATGATGAATAAAAGCGTCGCCTTTTCCTCCATCACGCTCGGCAAAACCGAAACCCTTGCTGTCGTTGAACCATTTGACGATACCTGTTTCACGATCTGACATGTTCTGTACTTCCTTCACAAAAAAATGGGATTTGGCGTCACGTTGAGACAAAACCACCAGGAACCCATAGGTTGTGATGAATCTTGGATCTACGAACCGTTTTATGAAAACCCAACGAGGACCTGCAAACAGTGAAGACCGACGAAGGGTCACAAAGAGCGGAGTACTATTGTAGGGATAAGACTATTTTCATAACACTGCCAACATATAATTGAGGGGATCCTATCAACTCTTTTACCGATTGTCAATCAAAATAATTTTCTTGATCTGTGTCTGTGGTTGTTCTCCGGTTGGGCTGGTCTTGCGAATAGTCGCAACGTCGATAAAGGCTGAAGATGTTTCCCCGTTGGAAATAGTGGGCCAGCCCCTCCAATGATTGGCCGAACTGTTCGAGGACGAGGAGCATTTTTTTTCGATGGAGTTCGGAGTGGGTGATCTGAAGCTCGATTCCGCCGGCAACCTGAAAATCCAAAGGATCCGCTTGAAATTGAATATCGTTTAATTTGACAAAATCGAAGTGAAATCGGTTGATGAAGCTTTTTTCCAGGTTGATCAGATCGCCCTTGGTCTGGGTGATAAATTGCAGCAACTCTTGAAGATAGTCTTCGTCTCCTTTCCGAATCGGCTCATTTTCAATCAGCAGAATCCGCGCGGTTTCAAATACCAGCTGGCAGGCCAACGGCAGTTGTTGCAGCAGCATCAATGCTCGAAACTGGAATATTTGATTGACGCCCATCTCCCCCTTCAGATAGCGATCGATGATACCTGGTTGTTCGAGAAAATCGTCCAACTCCTCCTGGGTTTGCCAAAAATTTTTCTCTTCGTCCTGACGGAAAGGATTATAAATCAGTTCGATCATTTTTGGCGTTGTTCTGGCCCGTTCGAACAGATGCCAGATAAACTGAGATCGTTTGATATCCCGATGTTCAAGGAACAGGAGCAACTCTTCGAACATGCCGCCGTTGTTGAATATCTCTATTGTCAGATCAAAATCCCGACAGAGCCGGTAATCTTCGTAGGGTAGGGTGTTGTTGCCAATGCAGACCTCATGAGTTTCGAAAACGGCAAACGATTCGTCATGGAGATGATAGCGGCCAAAGCAGCGAGGCAAGACCCGAAATCGCGTTTGATAGCCAAACTGTTTGCGGCTTTGAGAGGTGGCCGCTTCGGTCCCGGTCAGAATGATGAATTGATAGGATCTCATCTCCTGGATCCCGGCGTCAATCATTTGCAACAGGGAGTTGATATGGGCCTGTTTGTGGTCTCCCGGCAGGGCCAGAATGACCTCGGAGGCACTCTTTGAGCCATCCCGGTTGGCATTTTTGGCCACATCCGTCAGGCTCTCCAGTGAGATGTTGCTGCGTTTGATGTGGGTGAGAACCGTTGGGTCGGTGGTTTGAACGGCGGCTGAGATGCGAATGCCGTCTCCGAGAATTTCGGCAATTTTTTTGACTCGATCCTTGTTGTTTTTAGCGGTATCAACAATCAAAAATTGCGGCCAGCCGAACTCCTTGCGGCTTTGGGCCAAATAGAAAGCGGTCTGTTGATCATCCAGGCTGAGTCCAAAGTTGGAGTCGGTAAAGGCCAAATCCGGTACCACCCGCCGCTCTCGTATATAGTCGATTTCCTGGCGAATCCGATCTTGTGAAAAGCGTCTGACCTTGTTTAGATATTTGATTCCATCATGGCAATAGGTGCAGGCATAGGGACAGCCTCGGGCGGTCTGGATGACGGGAAATAAATTTTTATCAAAAAATTTATCCATCAAACCGGTCAAGAATGGCGAGGGGATCTGGTCGAGATCCCGGATTCGCGATGGCAGATCCCCCTTGATTTGTTGATTGTCAAGCAGATAGTGGGTTCCGGGAATGACCGGTCTTTGCGCCAGAAAACGGTCTCGATCCAGATCGACGGCAAAGAGGGCCTCCAGCAAAAGAACAAAGCTCTCCTCTCCCTCCCCATCGATATAAAAATCCATGACGGCATGTTTTTTTAAAAAATCGGCTTGCTCCTCCGGTTCCATGGGAAAGTTGGGGCCACCGAAAACAATCAGGGTTTGCGGGCTGAATTTCTTCAGTCGCCGGGCATAGGCCAGATTCAGGTTGAGGTTCCAGGAATAGTTGGAAAAACAGGCGATATCTGGGCTGGTTGTCGATAGATATTGGGCGAGATCATCGGGATATTTAAAAATTTCCACCGAAATACGATCGCCAAAGCGGGCACAGGCATGGCCGGCGACAAAGGCCGATCCCAAAGGAAAATAGTTGGCATCGACGGTTTTACCCGTGTGACTCAAATCTGAAAAAATGATGGATGTCGGGGGCATGGTGTCCACTTTTCAATATCAACCGGGATTTTTTCTTAAAGTCGATTGTATAATTAATGAAGCCAAGCCATCAATGCCTGCCCATTATTATTTCAATACGCCCAGAGCGGGATTGAAGCTGGATTCAGCTACGTTGCTCTCAATTCTGGAACCCCTTTGCTGTGCCTGGATAGGTGAGTTCCGGTCGGTGTGAAAAGTATGGGTCGAAGGGAAAACTATCGGGGGGAGGGGCATTTGTTGGGTTGGACTGATGTTGTCTAACTGATCAATATTGAGTAGTATTTCAATTTTGATTGATTGGCCAAAACCTTTTATCAAACATAAAAAGGCAGATTTATGACCATTGAAACGCGTCTGACCAGCCCTTTTCCCGATCAACGTCCCGGAACGTCGGGGCTGCGCAAACGGGTAGAGATCTTCAAGCAGCCAAACTATCTGGAGAACTTTATCCAGTCGGTGTTTGATGTGCTGGAGGGGTTTCAGGGAGAGACGTTGGTTGTCGGCGGAGATGGTCGATATTATAACCGACAGGCTATCATGGTCATTCTCAAAATGGCGGCGGCCTCCGGCTTTGGCCGGGTTCTGGTTGGCCGTGGTGGGCTGCTTTCCACGCCAGCGGTCTCGTGTGTCATTCGTAAATATGCGGCGTTTGGCGGTCTGGTTCTCTCTGCCAGCCACAATCCAGGCGGGCCGGAAGGGGATTTTGGTATCAAGTATAATATTGGCAACGGCGGCCCAGCCCCGGAGAAGGTGACGGAGGCTGTTTTTTCCCGTAGCCAGCAGATCGATGAATACCGGATCTTAACCGGGGACGAGGTTTTTGATTTGGATGTTTTGGGCGATCAAGCTTTGGCATCCATGACGGTGACGGTGATTGATCCGGTAGCGGATTATGCGGATTTGATGGAGAGTCTGTTCGATTTTCCATCAATTAGACGCTTGTTGAGTGGCGGTAATTTTAGAATGCGCTTTGATGCCATGCACGCAATTACCGGACCGTATGCCCGCGACATTCTGGTCAATCGTCTGGGTGCTCCGGCAGAAACAATCATGAACGGTGAGCCTTTGGAGGATTTTGGCGGCGGTCATCCCGATCCCAATCTGACCTATGCGCCGGCGTTGGTCGCCATCATGATGGATGAGGCCGGGCCGGATTTCGGAGCCGCCTCGGATGGGGACGGGGATCGCAATATGATTCTTGGTCGTCAATTTTTTGTGACACCCAGTGACAGTCTGGCTGTTTTGGCTGCCAATGCCGGGCAGGTTCCCGGATATCGATCGGGGTTGGTTGGGGTTGCCCGCTCCATGCCCACCAGTCAGGCGGTGGATCAGGTGGCCCGCAAACAGGGGTTCCCCTGCCATGAAACCCCGACCGGATGGAAATTTTTCGGCACGTTGTTGGATGCCGGTCAGGTGACGTTATGTGGTGAGGAGAGCTTTGGTACCGGCTCCGATCATGTTCGGGAAAAGGATGGTCTGTGGGCGGTTTTGTTCTGGCTCAACATTCTCGCCCGGTCCCGACAGACGGTCCGGCAGATCGTTCAGGATCACTGGCGGGAATATGGTCGCAATATCTATTCCCGGCACGACTATGAAGGGATTGACGCCAAAGCGGCCAGGAGGCTCATGGCCGAATTGCGGGAAAAGCTGACGGCTCTTCCCGGTCAGAGGTTTGACCGCTATTGTGTCGAATATGCGGATGATTTTCACTATACCGACCCGGTAGACGGTTCCGTCAGCAGCAAACAGGGTATTCGCATCGGCTTTACAGAGGGTTCCCGCATTGTCTTTCGGCTATCCGGGACCGGAACCCAGGGGGCGACATTGCGGGTTTATCTGGAGTGTTTTGAGCCGGACCCGGCCTGCCACGAACAGGATGCCCAGAATGCGCTCAAAGGGTTGATCTCCCTTGCTGAACAGCTGGCCGGCATCCGCCGACATACCGGACGACAACAGCCGACCGTGATTACCTGACCCGCTCCATCCATATTGTTTATGCGTATTTATATTTCTGTTTGGGTGGATTTGCTGGCTTTTGTTTGTAGTATGTGATATAATTTTGCACTAAATCCGGGTTGCTTGTTGATGTCCTTTTTAAATTTCGTCGTTCCAGTTTTGAAACGCTATGCCCGGGCGTCGACTTCACCCCCATTTGTTGTAAAACAATCATAAATTGCTGTTTCTTTAGCATCTTTTTTGTTTCTGATGACCTCCCTTCTTCTTTTGATGCGCCATGGGTGTGGCGTACGGCGATGTTTATGGGTTGAATGGATCTCTGTGGGAGCCAAACAATAATCTCAAAGCGGTTTTTGCCGGGCTGTTCGGGATTGAAACCAAATGGATAGGAAAAATATTGTGTGTGGAATTTGTGGAGAAATACGATTTGACGGTCAGCGGGCTTCGGTGGCTTCGGTTCAAACCATGGCGGATCGTTTGGCTCCGAGAGGGCCGGACGGCGCGGGTGTTTTTGCCCGAGATCGGGTGGCTCTGGCCCATCGTCGATTGAAAATAATCGATTTGAGCGATCACGCCTCCCAGCCCATGACTGACCCGCAATTGGGTCTCACTCTGGTCTTTAACGGCTGTATTTATAACTATCAAACCTTGCGGGCCGAGCTGATGGAGCAGGGCTACCGCTTTTTCTCAACAGGGGATTCCGAGGTCATCCTCAAAGCCTACCACGCCTGGGGAATCGATTGTGTCAAACGGTTTCAGGGTATGTTTGCGTTTGTGTTGTGGGAGATGGACAGTGGCCGGGTTGTCTTGGCCAGAGACCGGTTGGGTATCAAGCCGCTCTACCTCTGTTCCACGGGTAAATTCTTGCGCTTCGCCTCCTCTCTTCCGGCGTTGACAGCTGTTGGGGATGTGGACCGCTCCCTCGACCCGGTCGCCTTGCACCATTATATGAGCTTTCACGCGGTTGTACCGGCTCCATACACCCTGCTCAACGGCGTTCGCAAGCTTGCTCCGGCAACGGTCGCCATCATCGAGCCGGACGGAACCCGAACCGATCACACCTATTGGGATCTCTCCTTCAACCCGCTGGCTGGTGATGAAAAAAAATCGGCAACCGATTGGCAGGATGAGATTCTTGAAGCTCTTCGTCTGGCCGTTAAACGGCGTTTGGTCGCCGACGTGCCGGTTGGGGTTTTGCTCTCGGGTGGTTTGGATTCCAGTCTGATCGTCGGCCTTCTGGCTGAGGCGGGTCAGACCGGTATCAACACGTTTTCGGTCGGATTTGACTCTGTCGAAGGGGAGGAGGGCAACGAGTTTCGATATTCCGACCTCATTGCCGATCACTTTTCAACACGCCACCACAAAATCCCCGTACCGACACAAGCGTTGCTCGACGCTCTGCCGAATGTAATCGCCAGCATGTCCGAGCCGATGGTCAGTCATGATAATATAGGCTTTTATCTGTTATCCCAGGCGGTATCCAAAGAGGTCAAGGTGGTGCAGAGCGGTCAGGGAGCGGATGAAATTTTTGCCGGCTATCATTGGTATCCACCTATGGCGGGCAGTCGAGACCCGGTGGCTGATTATGCGCGGGTCTTTTGCGATCGTAACCATGAGGAGATGGCGGCCACGTTGCATTCCGAATGGGTTTCCAAGGATTTCAGTCGAGATTTCATCGCTGAACATTTCAGTCGTCCCGGTGCCGATTCCGGTGTCAATAAGGCTTTGAGACTGGATACGACGGTGATGTTGGTGGACGATCCGGTCAAACGGGTTGACAACATGACGATGGCCTGGGGGTTGGAGGCCAGGGTTCCGTTTTTGGACCATGAGCTGGTGGAGTTGGCCGCCCGTACGCCCGCCGCTCTCAAAATGGCTCAAGAGGGCAAAGGCATTCTGAAGGATGTCTCCCGCTCGATCATTCCCCATGCCGTCATCGACCGGCCAAAAGGCTATTTTCCGGTTCCGGCATTGAAATATCTCAAGGGGACGGTTTTAGAGCATGTTCAGGATGCGTTGAGCAGTCAGGCGGCCCGGCAACGCAATCTGTTCAGGTCCGAGGCGGTCAACCGTTTTCTGGCGGACCCGGTTGCCCATATCACCCCGCTGCGCGGGTCAAAATTATGGCAAATCGCTCTTTTGGAGCTTTGGCTTCAGCAACAGGAACTCTAGGAAAAAAAGGAACGATCATGTCCCGTAGCAAGCTACCCGATAAGATGAACCCCCAAAAAATGGCCTCACTCAAACATTGGGGAGAGTTGCCGGAGTATGCCAATATCGATCAGATGCTGGAGAATGTCGTCGTCGATTGTGGTTGGGGCCAACTGATTTTTGGCCAGACCTTCAAAGATCCGCAAGAGCTGGTGCAGTTGCTTCAGCACGAACAGGAGGGAAAACGGGATTTGGCTCTGTATGTGCGTGACCCCCACGTGCTCATCTCCTTTGCTCCCCAAGAGCTGTTTTTGGACCCCTCGTATACCTATCGCCTGATTTTTTCGAAAAAGACTTTTAAACGACCAGATGCCAGCGGGTTCAGTGTTTCCCTGATTCGAACCGTAGAGGAGGGGATTGAGGCCAACGCGATTTTTGCTCAGCACAATATGATCCGGGTCAGTCGAAATTTTTACAGCGATACCCTTGACTCCAAAGTGGTTCATGTTTTGGTTGCCAAAGACGATAAAACCGGAGCTGTTTTGGGGGTGGCAACCGGGATTGATCATCGCAAGGCTTTCAACGATCCCGATAATGGCTCCAGCCTCTGGTCGGTCGCCGTCGACAACCAATGCCCCTATCCGGGAGTTGGCGAACGCATTGTTTTGGAAATGGCCAGAATGTTTCAGAAAAAGGGACGGGACTTTTTGGATCTTTCTGTTTTTTACGACAATGTCCAGGCCATCTCCCTGTATGAAAAACTGGGGTTTGAAAAAATTCCGGTCTATTGTCTGAAACATAAAAACTGCATCAACGAGAAGCTCTTTTCCGGCCCGAGAATAGACGAAAACTTTAATGTTTATGCCCGTGTAATTGTTGATGAAGCCCGAAGGCGCGGTATCGTTGTTGACGTTTTGGACGCTGAGAACGGATTTTTCAATCTGACGTTCGGGGGCCGTTCGGTCACCTGTCGGGAGTCGCTGTGCGAATTGACCTCGGCCATTGCCATGACTCTTTGCCAGGATAAATTTCTGACACAAAAACGATTCAGAGAGTCCGGTCTTTCCGTCCCCGATCAGATAACCGCTGCCGATCGGCAGGCTGTCATTGATTTTCTGCATCGATATAAGCGATTGGTGGTCAAACCCTCCGTTGGCGAACAGGGGCAGGATGTGCGGGTTGATCTGTGCAGCGAGTCCGAGGTTTTTGAAGCCATTGGCAAAATATCCGGGCCAGGTGAAAATATCCTAGTCGAACAGTTGGTTGAAGGGACAGATCTGCGAATTATCGTCATCGACTTCAAAGTGGTCGCTGCCGCCGTTCGAAATCCACCTCAGGTGACGGGGGACGGGCAAAACACCATCCAGCGACTTATTGAAAAGCTTAGCCGCAGGCGGGCGGCGGCAACCGAGGGAGAGAGCCATATTCCCCTTGATGATGAGACCGTGCGCTGTGTTCGACAGAGTGGCTATGAGATGGATACGGTGCTGCCTCTCGGGTTGGTCCTTCCGGTTCGAAAGACGGCAAACCTGCACACGGGTGGGGTGATTCAGGATGTGACGCCTCTGCTTCACCCGCAGTTGTCCCAGGCGGCGGTGGAGGCGGCTCAGGCTCTGAATATTCCGGTCGTGGGGTTGGATTTCATGGTTCCCGATGTCGAGGGAGAAGAATATTACATCATCGAAGCCAATGAACGACCGGGGTTGGCCAATCATGAACCTCAACCCACCGTTGAGCGGTTCGTCGATCTGATGTTTCCACAAACCCGCCCGGCTGGATTAACCTGTAGCGAGTTCGTTTTATGAGCCAACCATCTATTGATGTCGAGTATCTTTTGGAAACGCTCAACGTCCTGTTGCGCACGCCCAGTCCCTCGGGCATGACAGATCAGATTGTCGAAAAAGTCTGTATTCTGCTTGATCAACTGGATATCCCCTTTGAACTGACCAGGCGCGGGGCTATTCGAGCTAACATCGTGGGTCAGGAGACCGGTCGTCATCGGGCCATCGCAGCCCATCTGGACACCCTGGGGGCCATGGTCAAAGAACTAAAACCCAATGGTCGCCTGGGTGTAATCCCCATTGGTCATTGGTCCAGCCGCTTTGCCGAGGGAGCACGGGTAACGGTCCATGGTGACGGCAGTCAAACCTACAGGGGAACGATTCTTCCTCTCAAAGCCTCCGGTCATACCTACAACAAGGAGGTGGATAGCCAGCCGGTCTCCTGGGACAACCTGGAATTGCGTCTGGATGAGAAGTCTCTCACGTTATCCGACATTCTACGTTTACCCATTCATGTCGGAGATGTCATCTCGGTGGACCCGCAGTTGGAGGTAATGGAAAACGGTTTTATCGTCTCTCGCCATCTGGATGATAAGGCCGGTGTGGCGTCCATGTTGACGGCGGCCAAGGCCATTGTCGATAGTGGCCAGGTTCTGCCGATGACCTGCCATCTGTTGTTTACCATTTCAGAAGAGGTCGGGGTGGGCGCATCACACGTTCTGCATGGGGACGCCATGGAGATGGTCTCGGTGGATAACGGCACGATCGCCCCCAACCAAAACACCTGTGAATATGGCGTAACCATTGCCATGCAGGACTCCAGCGGTCCTTTTGATTGGCATTTGAGTCGCCGACTGATCGGTCTGTGCCAGGAAAATAGAATTCAACACAGCCGGGACGTCTTTCGCTATTATCGCAGTGATGCCGCGGCGGCTCTGGAGGCTGGCAACGATATTCGTACCGCTCTGATCTGCTTCGCCCTGGACGCTTCGCACGGATACGAACGGACCCATCTCGACTCCTTGGTGGGGGTGGCCCGCCTGCTGATCGCCTATATGAAAAATCCACCGGTCCACGCTCTGGCAAAGGGTAGTTGAGAGGAGGGGGGACCAGGATTGGCTCAATTGGACCAGGAGTCGACCCGCTCTTTGACCTGTTGAGCCTGTTGGTTCTGGCCGGTCTGAATCAGCTGTTTGCAATATTCGTTGATCAACTGCTGGCCAAAGGGATAACTGCCTCGATTCTCCTGCTCATCAAGCAAAGAGAAGGCGCGGGCCAGGAAAAACAGCCCCTCTTCGATCTCTCCCCGGTGACAAAGATTGCTGCCGAGTTTAAACGTGCCGTAGAGGGTGTTCGGTTCCGAATGAACCCACTGTCTGAGAATTTCAATGTTGCGGGCGATTTTTTCCTGGTTTATTCCGGCTTGGTAGCCGTAGTGGAGCAGGCGGATCTCACCTTTGGGCAGCGGGGTGTCGGGCCAGGCGCGATAGATGGAATCGGCGACCCCTTCGTGGATGGGATTGAAAAATTGAATGCGGGGGTCGTTGCGAAAAAAACGCAGGGCATCCATGGGATAGGTGTTGCCGTCGGCCAGCAGGTTGTCAATGCCGATGATGTAGGCCGGAGTCGGATCGTCGATGGGCAAGGCGTGCAGCCAACGCCTGACCTTCTCAGGGTTCTGCAATACCTCGTCACAATCGACATTGAGAATCCAACTGAAACCGGCCTTGCGCAAACCATAATTCTTCGGGGCGGAAAAATCCGACTGCCAGGGTTGTTGAAACACCTGGCAGCCCAGATCCCGAACCAGGGTCAGGGTGCGATCCTTGGAGCCGGTATCGACAAAGATCACCTCATCGGCCACCTGAAAAAGAGGCGGCAGGGATAGCGGTAAAAATCGCTCCTCATCGCGCCCCATCATGACGACGGACAGCCCCCGTTTTACGGCCATGGTCATGGTTCAGCGTTCATCCAAAATATCAATTCCTGGCAGGTTTTTCCCCTCCATCAACTCCAGAAATGCTCCCCCACCAGTTGAAATGTGGGAAATCCGATCGGCGACCCCGGCCTGACGAACCGCCGCGTCGGTATCGCCGCCACCGACAACCGTTACGGCTGAACTGTCGGCCACGGCTTCCGCCAGTCCGAGGGTTCCCTGGGCAAAGGCCGGCTGTTCGAACACCCCCATGGGACCATTCCAGACAATGGTTTCGGCTCCCACCAGGGCCGCTTTGAACAGGGCCAGAGAGTCGGGGCCGATATCCAGGCCCATCCATCCCTCGTCTATCGAGGTGACCGGACAGAGTCGGGTCTCAGCCCCCGGTTCCATGGATTGAGCCGCCACACAGTCGATCGGCAGTAAAAATTCAATTCCCTTTTCGCCGGCTCTTCTCTCTGCCGACGCCGCCACCTCCAGCATGGCGTCCTCCACCAGGGAGTGGCCCACGGCATAGCCTCTGGCCTTGAAAAAAGTGTTGGCCATGGCTCCACCGATGATGATTTTATCCACTTTTTCCAGCAGCGCATCGATCACGCCGATTTTAGTGGAGACCTTGGCGCCACCCAAAATGGCTACAACCGGTCTTTTCGGCTGACGAATGGCCCGGTTGAAATAGTCGATTTCCGCTGCCATCAACACCCCGGCCAGAGCGGGAGAGACCCGTTGAGCCACGCCGACATTGGATGCGTGAGCCCGATGAGCGGTTCCGAAGGCATCGTTGACAAACAGATCGGCCAAACGGGCCAGACCGTCGGCCATTTCCGGGCTGTTTTTGGTCTCTCCCTCATGAAACCGGACGTTCTCCAGCAAAAGCGCCTCACCCGGCTTGAGTTGATCGACCAACGCCTCCACCTCCGGTCCGATCGAATCGGGGGCGAGAGGGACCGGCAGACCCAACAACTCGGAGAGCCGGGTTGCGACCGGTTTCAAAGAAAGTGCGGCAACCACCTGGCCATTGGGTCGTCCCATATGCGAAGCCAGAACAGCGCGTCCTCCGGCAGCCAAAATCTTTTGAATGGTCGGAATCGCCCCCCGGATTCGGGTATCCTCTCGAATGTCACCGTCGGAGGTCAGCGGGACATTAAAATCAACCCGAACAAAAACCCGTTTTCCCGCCAGGTCTGCCCCATCAAGCGTACGTTTATCCATATTGAAAAATTCTCCTCAGGTTTAGATTTCCTGCATGACACAATCGGGAAAACCCTCCAGTGCCTTCAGGAGTTGGTTGATTCGTTCATCCTCCGGGATTGCGCCGTTCAAGATATTTCTACCCACGGCCCGTCGCAATCCCGGCTGATCTTGATTTTCCCAGGCGACAATATAGATATTTCTCCGGCCTGTCGCATCCTGCATGGTCTGCTTCATACGGGCGGCCATGCGAATGTCGGTCACCCCGCGCAGGCGCAGACTCTCTTGAAATCCCTCAAATGTAATCTCCCACAACTCTTGGGAAAATACCACCTTATCACGAATTTTATAGAGCAAGAAGGCGGTCAGGAAAACCATGACGTCAAATCGAAGATCATAATCGTCATCCACTCCCAATCCCCGATCTTTGGTCAAGGCCAAAACCCGCTCCACCAGCCGATCATGGACCGCCATCGCTTGAGTTCTCAACTCTTTTTTGTGACGTTTTTCAGCCTGCCAATTCTGCCAAAATGACATGGAAACTTTTCTCCCGACCCTGAACAGGGTTATAATGTTGACTTGAACGAATATGTTGTATAAACCGGGAGGACGATTTTTTTTCTCCCGTTACCGATGGTCTATAGGTTCCGATGCCCAAATCCTCTATGAATGTCCTTCGCCTTGTTTTTTTTATCCTGCTCATTGCTTTGGGTGGCTGTCAAGCTCGAATCCAAGATAATGGTACTTTAATCAAGCCGGAGGATCTTGATAAAATTGTTGTCGGCGTTACGGATTTTCGTGAAGTCAGGCGGCTGCTTGGTCCCGCTACGGTTGTCAACACCTTCCAGAAAAGACGCTGGATCTACATCCAGGACCGCCGCTACAAAAATATGCAGAGAACCTTCTCCCGAGCGGCCAATCGCGTTGAAATCACCTTTACCCCCCAAGGCATCGTTGAAAATATTGAGCGCAATTTTGGTGATGAGTTGATCGATCCGGAAAACGATCCCAATGCAACCATCAAATCAAAATGGGGAAGTTGGTTCTGGAAGGGGGAGTATGAACAGCCCGCCACCACCCAGGAGACACCCTCTGACGGTGTGGACAGGCCAGACGAAGTCGTGCCGCCAGAGGTCGGGAGCGATGCCAATACGGATGTAACCGCCCCGGAAGGGTCTGAAGAGAAGCCGGATGAAGAGCAGCAGCCAGCAGCGGAAGCCAAAAAACCGTGGTGGCGTTTTTTCTAAAAAAATTAAGGTGAAAAATCTGTGCAGAGTTCCAAACTGGCCATAGTTGGAGGGACCAGCCTGCTGGAGTCCGATCTTTTTTCGGCGGCGACCAGCGTTCAGATAGAGACCCCCTACGGGACGGTCACCCTTTTGAAAGGTCAGTCGGAGTTTTTTCTACAGCGTCACGGACTCACCCGTTACACTCCGCCCCACGCCATCAACCACCACGCCAACATGATGGCCCTGCAAATGGCTGGGATTACTCACGTTATCGCCGTCGGCTCGGTGGGCGGCATGCGACCCGAACTTTCCCCAGGGACCATCTTGATTCCCGACGATTTCTTTGCGCCGCACCTGGCCCCCACCTACTACGATGACAGTCGGGGCCATCTGGCTCCCACTTTTGATCTCTCCTGGCGGCAAACGTTGCTGGATACCTGGAAACAGTGTTCCCTGCCTGCTCCCATCGATGGCGGCGTCTACTGGCAAACCATCGGCCCCCGTTTTGAAACACGCGCTGAAATTGCCTTTTATCAGCCCCACGTCCACGTCGTCGGCATGACCATCGCCTCCGAGTGTATCCTGGCAGCCGAATTGGGACTTTCCTACGCCGCCATCTGTATGATCGACAACCCGGCTAACGGTGTGGTTGAAACCCCGCTCACTTTTGACTCCTTCAAACAACAGGTGCGAGCCAATGAAAAGCAGCTCGTCCATATCATCCAAACCCTGACAGGAAGAGTGGCTCCATGACACTTCACATCAAACAGGCCTGGCTCCAAGAGGGCGGGTTGGTGGATCTTCACCTGGTCGACGGCAAGATCAGCGCTATGGGTTCCGATCTTCCTCCCCTGCCTGGAGCGCGCACGTTTAATGCGCAAAAAATGGCCATGGTCTCCGGCTTGGTCAACGGTCACACCCATGCCGCCATGACCCTGTTCAGAGGTTTTGGTGACGATATGCCCTTGATGGAATGGCTGCAAACCCGAATCTGGCCGGCGGAAGCCCGTTTGACCGAGGAGGATGTCTATTGGGGCACCCGGTTGGCCTGTCTGGAGATGATTCGTTCCGGCACTGTCGCCTACGAGGATATGTATTGGCACTTTCACGGCATGGCTCGCGCGGTCGAAGAGAGCGGTATGCGCGCCGGCGTCGGTGCCGTCATGATCGACGTCGCCGGTGCCGACCAGGCTCGACACTGTAAAGAGCAGGCCATCCAATATCTGGAGGAGTCCAACCGCTATTCCCAGCGGGTCAAGTTTACGCTCACCCCACACGCCATCTATACCGTCAGCTCGGACAGCTTGCGCTGGACGGCGGAATTTTCTGAACAACACACTCTACCCATCCACATCCACCTCTCCGAGACCCAGTTTGAGGTTGAGGAGTGTCTGAAAAAGAATGGCCTGCGCCCAGCCGCCTATCTGGACCGGCTCGGCCTGTTGACCCCCCGCACCATCCTGGCCCATGGCGTGTTTTTGGATGATGATGAACTGGACCTGATTGCCGAGCGCGGATCAACCATCGTTACCAATCCGGTCTCCAACCTGAAACTGGCGGTCGGTGGAATTTTTCCGTACAAACGCGCCGCCCAACGCGGCATTCCCATCGGCCTGGGAACCGATGGAGCGGCATCCAACAACAACCTGGACATGTTCCAGGATGTCAAAACATTTGCCCTGATCCAAAAACATGCCGACAACGACCCCACTTCCGTACCGGCTCCCGAAGCCTGGAAGGTGGCTACCGGAATCTATGCCCCGTTGCTGGGGCAGGGCAGCGGCGAGATCAAGGTGGGGGAAAATGCCGACATGCTGTTTTTACGACGACAAGACCCAGAGCTGATCCCCGATCATGATCTGGTTTCCAACGTCGTCTATTCCGCCACCGGCCATGTGGTCGATACCGTCGTCATCGATGGTCGGATCGTCATGGAAAACCGGCACATCGAAGGGGAAGAAGAGGTATTGAAAGAGGCCTCGCAGCGGGCTGAAATTTTATGTCGTCGCTAGGGTTACCTACAACTTTGGAGTCTAACGCTTCCATGATCCACTCAGAAATTCAACTTTCCCTCTCCATCCTCAGAGATCAGGAACCCGATAGCCCCTTTCGTCTGCAACTGACGGCTGACGGTAAAACGTTGTGTTCAGAAAAAAAAATCAAGCGGAAACAATATCAGATCGTTCATCATATCGCCGATGCCTGCCGACAGCTTCTCAAGAGTGGCGGCAACCCGGAGCTGTCCGCGGACACTCTGACCAGTGCCGGAACCGAGCTGTTCAGTACCTGGTTTGCTCCGTTCTGGTCGCCGGTGGAGCAGCTCCTGCTCAGCAATCCGGGTCAACTTTGCCACCTGACCATCACCTCCAACCTCTCAGAGGTTCTGTTTCTGCCCTGGGAGTTGTTGCAATTTCCCAACGGGATCCTGCCCAGTCTGGATAAACGTTTCGGCCTGCGACGCCTGCCCAAGGGCCAGTTGCAGCTTGCCCGATGCTGCCCGACCTTTGCCCCCGGACCGCTCAAGGTTTTGTTTATGGTCTCTGCGCCGAACAACTCCGGGGAGATGGATTTTTTTGCCGAAGAGAAGGCCTTCAAACAGAGCCTGGAGAGTCTCGGGCGCGACCTTTACCTGGAGGTGGCCGATTCGGGAACCTTCGACGAACTCCAAGCGGTGATCCACCAATACCAGCCCCATGTCGTCCACCTGGTTGGTCCGGCCCTCAATAAAAATGAGAAGGGATACTTTGGTTTTGAGGATGAAATTGGCAACGCCGATATCCGCTCGGCAACCGAGATGGCCAATCATCTTTTTAAACACTCCGGGGTTCAGGCGGTTATTCTCTCCGGTCGTGATCTGACCAAGGCCGCTCCGATTGCCGCTTTGGCTGCGGTGGCGCGTGAGTTGGTGGAGCTGGGAACTCCTTTGGCCGTGGCCTGGGGAGAATCCCTGACCCACCCGACCGCGACAACCTACGCCGAAACTCTCTATACCGCTTTGGCCGAGGGGAAGACCATTGATCAGGCTCTGTCCAAATCCCGGCGTGCCATCCTGGAAGACTGTGAAAAATCCGGTTATCCGAGTTGGATCTCTGCCATGCTTTTTTCCACCACCAACCAGAGCCGATTGTTCAATGTCGCTGCGGACGCGCCCCGTATTCGACCCGAACCCTTGATCAAAAACCTGCCCCCTCTAGCCGGATTGGCTTTGGGGCCGGTGCTCAACCATCGATTTCAACGCCGGGCTGTGCAGCGCCTGCTGCCACAACTGCTTGACGGCAGTTTGCAAAGCCTGTTGCTGACAGGCCCCAGCGGAACTGGAAAATCGACTCTGGCTTCCCATCTGGCACAAAATCTTCAGCGCGCTGGATTTACCCCCATCGCTGTTTCCGGGACCGCCGAACTGCCTTTGACTACGGCCCGCATTTTGTCCGCCATCGAAAAAGCCCTGGTCGAAGCCGGTTGCAAAGATGAACAGGAGATTTTGGTCAATCCGCGGATCAGTCAGGAAGACCGGCTCGGGTTTGTTGCCGCCCTGATGAATCGTCGTCTGTCATTCGTTCTGGTTTTGGATGGTTTCGAATGGAGTCTGGACCCGGTTACCAACCGATTTATCGCGCCGACTCTGGCACCATTTTTCTTTTTCATGCTGGATCAGATCAATGGCAACTCCCGCTTTATCGCCACCAGCCGTGTGACCCCTGTTTCCGGCGGACCGGCTCCACTTTCGGCGACCTGCCGAGAGGAAAAACTTACCACTGTCCTGACCCGGAACAACCCGGAACCACCCGGACTGGACGAGATGACCCAACGGGGATTGAGTCGGGCCGCCCTGATGAATGGCCCGATTCCGACCGATGCCATCGCCGCCCTCATCGGAGATGACTTGGAAAAAACCAAATCTCTGCTCTCCTTCTGGCACTCCGTCGATCTGGTCTTCCTGGATGAACAACAGGCCAACACGGTCTGGCATATCATTCGCCCGTTACCCGAACGGCTGTTTCCCCTGGATGACGAAACCGCCAAAAACATTCATCGCACCGCCGGAGATTATCTGCTGGCCCGACTTAAAGCCAACGAAATCGCCGTTTTTCAGAAAACTTGGTTGGACGTGGCCCTGGAGACCCTCAACCATTTCATCCTGGCCGACGATTCTGGCAAAGTGCTGGAGGTCAGTCAGCCCATCAATGTCTTTTATGAGCAGATGGGATTCCACTGGGATATGGAGCAGTTGAACAAAAAACTGCTCCTGCAACGCACCCACCCGCGTCCTCTTTATAAAGTGGCCCTGGCTCAACAACTCCAAGGACAATTTGAAGAGGCCCGAGCCACCTTGCAATCGGTGTTGAATATGACTGAGGGCCACCAGATTCAAGAGGAGGCATTGGCTCTTTTCGATCTGGCCACTCTGGATAGTCATGTTGGGGATGTTCCCGAGGCGTTGCGACAATTCAACCGCGCTCTGGATATCAACCGAGTTCTCAACGATACCCAGGGTCTGGTAGCCTGCCTGATTCAAATTGGCATGATCCAAATGCACAACGGCAATGGCGAAGAGGCGCTGCCGGCTCTTGAGGAGGCGTTGCAGATTCAACGAAGGATCGGAACCCCCCTTGATGTAGCCCAGATTCTACCCTGGATCGGCGATATTTATTTCCGCCAAGGCGATACCGAAACCGCCCGCCAGCTCTTCCTCGAAGCGTTACCCACTCTTCAAACCCATCAGGACACCAGCATGGAGGCTCAAATACTCCACCAATTGGCCACCCTCGACCTGAATGATGGTGAATACCTGGATGCCTTGAAAAATTTTCAACGCTCCCTCACCATCAAACGGGAATCGGATGATCAGCGTGGCGAGGCGGCGACCCTTTTTCAACTGGGCCGACTGGCCAAGGAGATGAATGATCCGGAGGGGTGCTTGCGCCTGATTGGTCTCTGCTATCGAATCGATCAAGAGATCGGCCAGGCTGACGCCGAGCAAGAGCGCAGGATATTTGACGAAATAGCTGAATCCCTCGGTCTGGATGAAGAGGCGTCTGAAGCAATTTTGAACGATGTTTGGATCTGTTACAAACAGGATCGAGGCCAGGAATTGATTGAAAAAACATTCAAAAAACGTAATACTGATAAAATAATACCTATCAATCGCATCGACTAACGAAATAGAGACAGATCGGTAACCATCAATCATTGCGGGGATAAAAAATTTTATGAAACGGGGAAATGTATTAGTTGCTCAAGGGGGCGGACCCACGGCGGTTATCAACCAATCTTTGGTCGGAGCTGTACTTGAAGCCAGAAAATTTCCACAGGTGGATCGGGTTTATGGTGCCTTGAATGGCGTTTCCGGTATCGTTGCCGAAGATTTTATCGACCTGACCCAAGAGACCACCCACAACCTCGAATTGGTTGCCGCTACCCCTGGATCGGCCTTGGGCTCGACCCGGGACAAGCCGGATGAAGCCTATTGCGTGGAAATTTTAAAAGTGTTGATTCTGCACAATATTCGATATTTTTTATACATTGGCGGCAATGACTCTTCCGACACCCTGCGCATTGTTCAAGAGTATGCCTTCAAAGAAAAATATGAATTGATCGCCGTTCATATTCCAAAAACCATCGATAACGATCTGATGGTCAACGACCATACCCCCGGTTTTCCATCAGCCGCCAAATTTGTCGCTTTGGCTTTTGGTGGGGTCAACCTGGATAATCGTGCTCTGCCGGGTGTCTATGTCGGTGTGGTCATGGGTCGTCACGCCGGATTTCTGACCGCCGCCTCCGCTTTGGCACGCAAATGCCGAGACGACGGCCCCCATCTGATTTATCTTCCGGAGCGCAACTTTGACATTCCCCGATTTCTTTCCGAGGTCAAATCCGTCCATGATCGTCTGGGTCGCTGTGTCATCGCCGTTTCTGAAGGAATTCACAACGCCCAGGGCGAGTTGATCGCCGCCTCTCTGAACAAAGAGGTTGAACGTGACGCCCACGGCAATGTTCAGCTTTCCGGTACCGGTGCATTGGCTGACCTTCTGACCAATACCATCAAATCTCAACTGGGAATCAAACGGGTCAGAGGCGATACATTCGGTTATCTTCAACGCTCCTTCATGGGGGTCGTCTCCGATGTCGATCAAAGAGAAGCCCGTGAGGTCGGAGAGAAAGCGTGTCAATTTGCCTTGTGGAACGGTGCCAGCGGTACCATCACCATCCACCGGATTGGCGATTATTCCGTCGAATACCGACTCGATCCATTGGTCGCCGTCGCTGGCAAGACCAAGGTCATGCCAGACGAATTCATCTCCGAAAACGGCACCAACATCACGCCGGCATTTCGAATGTATCTAACGCCGTTGCTCGGCCACCGCATGCCGGAGTCTTTCCGACTCCGCGCCCCGGTCGTTCCCAAAAAGCTGCTTTAGAAATATTGTGGAGCCCCACTCAATTTTACCCCGTGGAATTCAGAGGGGAATGAAAAGAGAAAAAAATGGAATTTTTTGCGATTTGTCAACTGGATTGGGATGAAGAGAAGCTCTGCCAGGCGTTATCCATGTCTCGACTGGGCGAGTTTTGCGACACCCTCGAAAAACATCTGGAGAGCCAAGCCGATCAAGGCCGCTATTTTACCGTCTGGGGTGAGTTTGAGATCATTCGTCAGCGGATACTCGGAGGCTATCGTTTTTACCTGCCCAACTGTCAAAACACTCTGGCCTGGACCATTACCACCGGCCTCCCTCCAGACCCCAAAAAAACCACCATCCACGCCACCATCAATCGCACCACTCAAGACCCCGATTTTATCGAATCACTGGAGGTTTTTGTTCAGGAGTGGCAGAGCGCCCTGGAAAAGCGTTATAAAAATCCACAAGCCAACGAATAAAAACAGTGCTGTTCTGAAATTCCCCGCCAACCCCGAAAAAAACTTTTTTTACCCGGAAGACTTGCAGAACCCCCAAGATTCTGGCATATTCTCCATCCCGTGGCGGGAAATCACCACCCAACCCTGCGGCCTGTGCCCAAAAGCACACCCCAACATCCCAAAGCCTGCGTAGCTCAATTGGTAGAGCAACGGATTTGTAATCCGTAGGTTACGAGTTCGATTCTTGTCGCCGGCACCATATATTTCAATGGCTTAGGCTATATTTTCCGGCCTAAGCCATTCGTATTTTCAGCCATTGTGTCAACGCCATTTCAAGTTGATTCAACGGACTTAAAACGACCGCCTCATTTAAGTGTTCTGGTGAAAGATGCGCATAGCGCATTGTCATTGTCAGGCTTTGATGGCCTAATATTTATTGCCATGGCTGTGATCCTAAATTCGGCAGTTGATCGTATGCACATGGCTCAACCTCTTGATTCACCCGGCGAATTGGAATAAACCTAGATACGGTAGTTGGAAGTGCGTAAGCGGTGCAACATATTGGTTTATCTGGTGAACTAGAAAAAATCGAAGTCACCTTGTTGGTGATGAGACATTTTTGTAGTTTGCGAGGTGAATCAAGAGGTTGTGCCGATTGCGTGCTTACAACTGCCGTATCTAGGTTTAACTTGGAAATCTGCTGTTTACAGGTTGAAGGAGAACTTTTATGAATGAAAAAATTAGTTCTATCGTTGCCGATGCCGTTCAAGAGATAAATGAAATGCGCGATCCGGATCAACAGGTTCCGACAGAGCCGGAAACCATCATTTTTGGTGAAAGAGGATTGCTGGATTCAATGGGAATTATCAGCCTTACCGTGGCGATTGAACGGCGGGTCGAAACGCAATTGGCTGTGGAACTCAATCTGACTGAAGAGATTTTGGATATGGATGTTGAATGTCTGACCATCGGCAGCCTCATTCGCATGATTACTGAACGAGCAGGATAAATTCATGGAGAAAAAATCCTCAGAATTTCTACTGATATCTGATTTCAATATGGAAATTCTAGCTGGTTATTTGCGTAACCACCCAGAAAAAAAAATCGGATCCGTACGAACGGCCCCGTTTGGTCAGTTCATGCAAATTTTGTCTGGCAACATGGATTATACAGACAACCATAGTACCGCCCTGGTCTGGACCCGTCCTGAATCAGTCAGCAACAACTATCGCCAAGCTAAAGAGTTTGTTCAGGTTCCTGTAAAAACAGTCCTGGAGGAGGTGGACCATTTCGCTGATATTCTGACCAACTATGCTCAGAGTGTGAAAACCCTGTTTGTCTCTACCTGGGTAACACCCCGTTCCGCCTCCGGTTACGGCATGCTCGATATGAGAGATGGGGTGGGGTTGAAAAACCTGCTCATGCAGATGAATCTACGCCTCGCTGAAAAACTCTCATTGATATCCAACATATATATTTTGGATGCGGATCGCTGGTTTTCCGGTCTTGATGAGAGCTGTTTCGAAGTAAAAATGTGGTATCTGAGTAAAGTTCCCTTTGGTAACAGTGTGTTTAAAGAGGCTGCCGACGATGTCGTTTCTGCTCTGACAGGCCTGTATGGCGAATCACGAAAGCTGATCGTACTTGACCTTGATGACACCTTGTGGGGAGGCATTGTTGGGGATGATGGGTGGGATAAGTTGCGGTTAGGTGGTCATGATGGGGTAGGAGAGGCATTTGTTGATTTTCAACATGGTTTGAAGAATCTGACTCGCAAAGGAATCCTGCTGGCAATTGTATCAAAAAACACGGAAAGTATTGCCATTGAGGCGATTGAAAAACACCCGGAGATGGTCCTTAAGCTAAATGACTTCGCCGGATGGCGCATCAATTGGAACGATAAGGCCGTCAATATTGCGGATTTGACCCAGGAGTTGAATCTTGGTCTTCAATCGGTGGTTTTCATCGATGACAACCCGGTAGAGCGGGCCAGGGTCCGGGATGAGTTTCCAGAGGTAATCGTACCGGAATGGCCAAAAAACAAGATGGCGTATCGATCGACCCTGGATGCATTAAAGTGCTTCAATCTTCCCTCTTTAAGCGCGGAAGATAGCGGACGAACGCAAATGTACGTTGCGGAACGAAAACGACGACAAACTCGAAAATCGGTAAAATCCCTGGATGACTGGCTGGAAACTTTGGCGGTCAGTGTCACCATTGAACCGCTTGATGTTTCCAATCAACAACGGTGTACTCAATTACTCAACAAAACCAACCAAATGAATCTGACCACCCGCCGACTGACCGAGGAACAACTCGTGGAATGGTCCCAAGGATCTGGCCGGATAATACACCTCTTCAGCGTCTCAGATAAATTTGGAGACTCAGGCTTAACTGGTATAGCGAGCATGGAAATCACCAATGGTATCGCTACCGTGGTGGATTTTATCCTCAGTTGCCGGGTCATGGGCAAAAAAATTGAACACACCATGACGGCGCAACTATTGGAAACAGCCAAAAAAGCGGGCGCCAAACGGATGATAGTCAACTATATAAAAACCGCTAAAAATGCCCCTTGCCTCGCATTTTGGAAACAGAGCGGCTTTGAGAACGCAAAACACCATGTCAACCGTTTTGAGTGGAATATCGCCCACCCATATCAGTCACCAAAATGCGTCCGAGTGGAAAATAAAAAAGCGAAAACCTCCGACCACTCCATACAACTTGGTGAAAAATGACAGAACCATGACGATTCACACCTTTGATACGCCAACCATAGATCTGAATTTTTTCGGACCCAACGCTCATCATCACCACACCGGGATGGCCACCTCATCCATCGAGTCCATTTGCGGTTCGGGCGTTGCTGTTGATGATCCGATCCAACGGGTACGTGTCGCATTCATTCGTATCAATGGCCTTATGGTAGAACTGGTAGAACCCTGGGATGATAAAGCCCCGGTCGCACTCAGCCTGAAAAAAGGCATCAAGATTTTACACCTGTGTTACACGGTTCCCAATCTAAAAGAGAGCCTCAAGCACTGCCGACCGCACGGATTGTTGCCCATATCCAAACCCCAACCAGCCGTTGCCTTTGGTGGCCGGCTGATTACCTGGGTCTTCAGCAACCAATACGGCCTGTTTGAACTGATAGAAAATGGGGATCAGAATGGCTCTTAAGCTTGCGTTCTGTTCTGTAGAACAGATTGAAGAGACCATGCATTTTCTCCGGGATCATTGGTCTGCCAACCATGTTTTAGCCTCCAGCCGGGCGCTCATGGAGTGGCAACATAAAAGTACCGATAAACAGAGATATAATCTGGCATTGGCATTAGACGACAACGGCATTCATGGTCTGTTGGGGGTGATTCCCATCAGCCAATATGATTCGGCTTTAGCATCAACTGATACGGCCTGGCTTACCACATGGAAAGTCCGAGAAGGAACGAAATATGGTGGATTGGGGCTTAAACTGCTCCGCTTCGTGGAACAAAACATCCCCCATGAGATGATTGGAACAGTTGGCAATAACGATCTTGTGGCCCGGTTTTACGCTGCCATGGGATACCGTACTGGTCGATTAACCCAGTTTGCACTGATCAATCGAGCCCGGTCAAACTATCACTTGATAGCCGTAACGGATCCCCATGAATGTCCATCTCCCCCTGAAGATCAGCCTCCCATAAAGCCAATTCATGAGTTTGCAGATGGGGGATTAGACAGGTTTAAGGCTCTATTTAACCGTTTTGATCAGTCGGAGATATTCCCCAAACGAAGCCTGGCCTTCTATCAAAATCGCTATTTGACCTCCCCTTTTTATCACTATCGGCTGTTTGGTATTGGACACGAGAACGCGTTGCAGGCTCTCTTTATTGTTCGTTCAGTGGAAGCCAATGGCAGTCGGGCCTTACGTATAGTCGACTATTTCGGGCCACCAGAAGCCTTCCTGGAAACCGGGCCGGCTTTTCGATCGCTCTTGGGGCGGGAGCAGGCTGAATATGTGGATTTTTACGCCACCGGGTTTCCGGAAGAGATACCGTGTCAGGCTGGTTTTTTCATCGTCGATCCCATGGGATCCGTGACCATCCCCAACTATTATGAACCTTTCGTGAGAAAAAACGTCACCATCAATTATGCCTATAAAATCAAAAGAAAAGAAACGGCACGATTTGTCGCCTTCAAGGGTGACTGCGATCAGGATCGGCCCAGCATATTACCCAAAGATGTACCGTAAGAACACCGTATCGGTCACGAAGCTCTATCAATAGAGGTATAAAGAACGTGAAAAAAGAAAGTTTTATATTCAAATCAACTCACTCTGACCATGAGACTGAAAATCGCAAACAGTTTGTCCGATTATTTGAACAAAACCCAATCCCAGACAACGAAAAATTGAGCAATCTATCCCTTTTCATGAAACGCCAGGATGTTTCACGTTTTCTGTTTTTCAACGAGCTTTACCAAAAACAGATGGAAACCAATGGCGTTATTTTTGAGTTCGGTGTTCGTTGGGGAACTAACCTTGCCACATTCACTGCCCTACGTGGAACGTACGAGCCATTCAATTATTTTCGTAAAATAGTCGGTTTTGACACTTTCAAGGGATTTGCTCACGTGGATGAAAAGGATGGAGACTCTGAAGTCACGCAGGTTGGCGCCTTCGGTGTTACCGATGGTTACGAAAACTATCTATCCCAGGTGCTATCCTATCTGGAGGCGGAATGTCCGGTGAGTCATATTCAAAAATTTGAGTTGGTAAAAGGTGATGCGTTGAAAACCGTCCCGGACTATCTTGAAAAACACCCAGAGACCATCATCTCCATGGCCTACTTCGATTTTGATCTCTATGAACCAACCAAGGGGTGTTTAGGTTTTATCGAGCCCCATTTAACCCGAGGCAGCGTCATCGGTTTTGATCAGCTGAATCAGCACTATCACCCAGGAGAAACCATCGCCTTGCACGAAGCGTTCGGACTGCATCGTTTCAAGATTTGCAAAAGCCAATTCAGCCCTGCGCAGTCCTATCTTGTTTACGACCCATGATCGAAGAAAAAAAATCCATGACACCACACGGCCTTATGTTTCATCATTTTCATAATGATGCTCATCCTGAAGGACAAGGCTCTATTTCAGCTGAAACATTTGATGAAATGTTGAACTTTATCAGTAAACGGTTCGTCATTCTCACGGCTGAGGAGTGGATAGACCGTTCATTAAGCGGCCTTTTACAAAAAAATCATGTCTGTTTGACCTTCGATGACAACCTGTTATGCCAATATGAGGTTGCACTACCTGTACTAAAAGCCCGTGGTTTGACCGCTTTCTGGTTTATTTACAGCAGTCCATTGGTTGGTCAAATCGAACGGGTAGAACTCTATCGATACTTCCGTACCGTATCGTTTGAATCGGTGAACAAATTCTATGACTCTTTTGCTGTCTCCCTAGACCAATCTCCTTACGGGACGTTGGTCCGGGAGACTCTGAAAACCGTGGATATCAATACCCATCTGGCCGACTATCCCTTCTACACCACTTCTGACCGGTGGTTCCGATACGTGCGGGATTTGATTCTGGGGCCGGAACGTTACCACGATCTGATGGATCGTATGATATCCGCTTCGAATCTTGATCCGGAAACAGTACCAAACCGGCTTTGGATGAATCGGAGTCATCTCGGTGATTTAGTGAATAGGGGGCACATCATTGGGTTGCACTCCCATACTCACCCAACTCGAATCAAGGATATGACAGCGACAGATCAACAGAGTGAGTATGCCGACAATCTAAACATTCTCCAAGAAATTGCCATTGAACCGATAAAAACCATGGCCCATCCCTGTGGTTCCTGGTCAGAGGAAACATTGGAGATTCTTGAAAAAATGGGTATTCAGATTGGTTTTCACTCCGCCATGACCGTCCCTCGACACCACCATCTGCTATTTCCACGTCAGGACCATGCTATCTTGTTAAAGCAAATGCAGAAGGTTGCATAGAGCGCCTGAGTTGTCAGTCGGCACTGAAAATTGACCCCAAAAGGTGGAGAAAAACGGTAAGCGCGGTTTTCTCCACAGGGCATAATTTTTTTAAGGCTTTAGAATATCCGATTTCATTGGACACTGATTTGGTTCAAAATGTAACAGATCAGGTCCGTCACATGAAAGCGGAGGGTATAATCCTTCTATGAAGAGAGCCTTTGTCAACCCTCCACTTTTTTTAATCCGTCAAACAACGTAAACTGCTCCCTATCCT
>JADFYU010000023.1 GCA_015232865.1 Magnetococcales bacterium | reverse complement strand
CTGCTGCCCATCGACACCTTCGCCGCTCTCGGCGGAAACGCCCTGATCGACCCCCAGATCGCCGTTGAAGACAGCTTGCAGACCAGCGAGGCACTGCCCAACACTTTTGTCGCCGGGCGCAACCTGATTTTTTTGACTTTTGCCGCCGCCCTGGCCTATGGCAAGGGAATTCACCATCTGGTGACCGGCGTGGCCGAGACCGACTACAGCGGCTATCCCGACTGCCGACAGCAGACCCTGGAGGCACTGGAGAAAACACTCAACCTGGGTTTGGAATATCCCCTGTCCCTGCACGCACCACTGATGTATAAATCCAAAATGGAGACGGTGGTGCTGGCCCGAACTCTGGGCGCTCTGCCGGCCTTGGCCTTCAGTCACACCTGTTACAACGGCCAATCCCCGCCTTGCGGCACCTGCCCCGCCTGTCAACTGCGGCAAAAGGGCTTTGACCAGGCCGGAATCCCGGACCCGCTATTGAGTGGAATATCTGCCCCAAAAACCGTTTGATCGCCCTTTTCGCCGTCTGCCGAGCACTGCCCATGAACGATCATCTTCTATATCTGAGCACCGTCCCCTTCGAGTCGGCTCTGCGTATTCCCTGTTTACCGGAATCCCACGCCTGCCATCCCCTGCACGGACACAGTTATTATGCCCGCATCCGGGCGAAGCTCCCTTTGGGTTGGCAGGGTTTCATCGGTGGCGAGACCGTGGCGTTGACCCAGGCATTGACTCAAGGGGTCGCTCCCCTGGATTATCGACTGCTCAACGACCACATGACCAACCCCACCGATGAAAATCTAGCCCGTTGGTTGTGGAAAAGACTGGCCATTCCCGGCCTGGAGTCGGTAGGCATTCAAAGCACCCGCCAGACCGGTGCCGACCTGGATGGTCTTGATTCGGCCCACATCTGGCGAAAGTTTCGCTTTGAAGCAGCCCACCAACTGCCCAACGTCGGCCCCGGCCACCCCTGTGGGCGCATGCACGGTCATGGTTTTGAGGTGATTTTACATAGCAATCAAACCCTTGAAGGCCGCGAAATGGGCGTGGATTTCGATCGCCTGGCCGAGTTGTGGCAGCCCCTGCAAATCCAGTTGCACAATCACTGTCTGAACGATATTCCCGGCCTGGAGAATCCTACCAGCGAAGTGCTGGCCGCCTGGATCTGGCAACAGATCAAACCGCAGCTTGATGAACTCTCCTGGGTGACCGTCTACGAGACCACCACCGCCGGCTGCAACTATGACGGAAAGCGGTTCAGAATCTGGAAGGAACGCCGCTTTGAAAGCGCACTACAGTTGCAAAAGGCTCCAGGGTCCGACGTCAGACGACAGCTCCATGGCCACAGTTATCTGGTCCGTCTGCATCTCTGCGCCCCCCTGGATGCGGTGATGGGGTGGACCGTCGATTACGGCGAGGTCAAAGAGATTTTTCAACCGCTCTATAAGCTGCTCGACCATCGCCAACTCAACAACCTGCCGGGCATTGCAGACGCCGATCTTTCCAGTATACTCCATTGGATCAAGGCAAATATGGCAGACAAACTACCCCAACTTGACCGGATCGACCTCTACGAAAGCCCCGGTTGCGGCGCGACCCTCTGTTGGGGAGAAGAGGGGCCGATTTTGCCGGATCTAGGTTAAAGCCAAATCCAGGCTGACAATCCGGTCAGGCAACTCAATTAGGAAAAAAAAATGGCTGGAAAATTATGGGTCATCGGCACCCCCATCGGCAACATTGCCGACCTGGGAGAGCGGGCGTTGGCGGTGTTGGGGCAGGTAGACATCCTGGCCTGCGAAGAGCCGAAGGAGACCAGAAAACTGTTTTTTCATCATGAAATCTCCTTTCCCAAACGATTCATCAAATGCAATGACGGCAACGAGACCGCCTCGGCCAACGGTATCCTGAAACTGTTGCAAAACGGCGAGACCGTCGGTCTTTGCAGCAGTGCCGGCATGCCGGGTATCAGCGATCCGGGCTATCGGGTCATCAGCACGGCGATAGAGGCCAACATCGACATCGAAGTCATTCCCGGCCCCTCGGCTCTGACCACCGCTCTGGTCGCCTCCGGCCTGGCCTCCAGCTCTCACCTGTTTCTCGGCTTTCCACCCAGAAAACCGGTCCGGCAGAAAAAATGGCTCGAATTGGAAAAAAACACCGCCCACACCCTTATTTTTTACCTTTCTCCCCGCCATATCAAAGAGTTCCTGGAGTTGGCCCGCTCGGTTCTCGGCGATCGCAACGGCTGTATCGCCAAAGATCTGACTAAAAAATATCAGCGGTTTTATCGGGGAAAACTCACCGAGATCCTCGCCGAGTTGGGCGATGAACCTTTTCAAGGCGAAGCGGTGGTCCTGCTGGCCGGGTTTGACCGCAAAGAGCGGGAACTCCAAGAGTGTGATCATCCTGGCAATCGCCTGCCCATTCGCCGCTAAACCGCCCTTCATCCGCCGAATCCAGAATAAATCTTTAAGAATTTTTTTCCGGTATAACTCTTTTTTATGTTATAATTTTCTGACCAAAAAAACACTTCAATCAATATTCCCCTCTTTTAAGGATGATATCGATGCGTAAAACCGATAGATACTGGATTTGGTATGGCGTTTTATTTCTCTGTCTGACCCTCTTTTCCACCTCGGTTGCGGCCAGTTCGGATCTTGAAAAATGCAGCGACCAACCACAAGCCGATTTCGACAAAAAAATCTGCAAAATCTCCATTACCAAACTCCACCTGACTCAATATTCGGTTGGTCAAGTGGCGGTGGCCTGTAAAATAAAACAGGTGGACGACTGGGTTGAAGATTATCTCGATGAGAACAAGGAGGCCGACAACGTCAGTGCCCTCAACCATTTTTTGGAGTCAGATAAAAATCATATTCCCCTGGTGCGGGGTCCGAAGGGGAGTCTGGGCGAGGGATTCTACACCACCGACCATCACCATTTGGGGGCCGCCGTCTGGAATTCCAAAACCTTTAAAAAGCTGTCGGACAAAAAAAAGGCCAAGGTCAACTTTGTCGGCTTGATCAAGGCCGATTTCAAGAATGAGTCCTGGCCGGATTTTTGGCAGAAGATGATCGATCAGGATAAAGTCTGGCCCTACGACAACCGGGGAGAGAGAATCGCCCAAGAGCGGTTTAAAGGGGAGTTCGGCCCCTACCCGGCGGATTTTGGAATCCTCTACGACAACGACCACAACGACCCCTATCGTACCCTCTCACGCTGGGTGCGGGAGAGTTGCCTCTACCTGAAAGCCGGCAACAAGCAATGCGGCGATATCGCCAAACTCAGCGGTATCACACCGAAAGAGGCCGACTTCATGGAGTTTGTCTGGGCCAATTATCTGAGAAAAAAACTGCCCTGGCCCACCGAGACAAACATTGCGGACGAGAACATCCTGCTCAGCCTCTACAGCCTCTCACCCGCCCCGGTTCGTGACCCGGAGGCTAAAGCCTGGCTGACCCAACACCATTACAACCCCCAAGATTATGGATACCACGAGAATGGGCTGTATCTCTATTTGAATTTCAACAAGCATAGCTGCGAAAAAAGCACAGATCACGTTATCGCACCGATGTAGAAGCCGAAACCGCAACTCAGGACAAAACAGAGGGGGGGCCGGTCATCTCTTCCAGCCACCCCTCCAACAGATCAACCCGTTTGTCCCAGGTATTGGCCAAGGCCACCTGCTGACGGGCCGCCGGCGTACCGACCCCGCCCTGAAGGAGTGCTTCGGCCAACGAAGCCTCCCATTGGGCTGAATCGGCCGCCACCCGGACCACGTGGGAAAAATCATCGACAATCACCTGCTGCGGACCGGCCACCACCGGAAGACCGGTAGCCAGAAATTCATGCAGCTTGGTCGGATAGCCGTGAACCACCCAACTGGCCGCCTCGCCTTGATCCAGACGGGCGATTTTATAGCAGATGGTCAAGGCATCCATGTTATTGACATAGGCCGGCATCTGTTCTCGGGGTTTTTGACCCAGATAATGAACATTGTTCCGGGTCAGCAGTTGCGCCCAACGATCCCGCACCTGCCCCGCCTCCGCCGATTGGCCGTTCATACGGATATGGCCGAGAAAAACCCAATGCCACTCCGGTCGCTTCTGGCTCACCGACAAAACCATTTCCAGATCCAGTTTGGCGTTGATCGCCCCCACATAACCGATGCGGGGATGGGGAATGGCGGCCAGATCCGCCGGACAGCGCGCCCCGGCCCCGTTTAGAAATAATTCGGAATCGGCTCCGTTATTCAGCACCCGCGCCCGCCGAGGTCCATCCCCCGGCAGATTGGCCGCCATACCCGCCGACGAGGTGGTGATCAATCGAGCTGAAGAGACCAGAGCCGCTTCCCTGGCGGCCATCTCAGGACTCCACTCCTCCATCATGTTGTAGGTATCGTAGATGTGATAGGCCACCTGACCGGGTTGCAGCCATTTCAGCCACGACTGAAAAGCGGGGTGAAAAAGCAAAGCGACGGCTTTGTCCGCTCCACCATGGGCGGCCAGGGCCTGTTTGAGCGACAAAGCGTGACGGCGAATGACATAACGATCCCAGGCGGGAAATTTTGACCAGATCGGCAACAAACGGCCCGGATGCTCGACCCAAACGTGGTCCTGGAATTGAATCCGGCCCCGCCACGGCGACTGCTGCCAGAGAGGCAGGTGGCGATCCCAAAAATCCAGAGGGCCAAAACTATAGATAATCGGCCAGCCCCGCTGACCCAAACGGGTGAGAAGCTGCTGTCGGCTCAACCAGTGGCTCCACCAGGGGTGGGGCGCAAAGGCGATGATGGGGGGGCGTTTGGCAAACATGGTTGGGAAGTATACCTTTTTTTAAAATCGACTGTCTATCGACACCGGATCAACCGTGGCCTACCTCCAATAGACGAAGGAGAAAAGATCATAGTTGCCAGGAGAGTCCGTCCCCAGGTAGACCGAAGAGAGCCGGGTCTGTTCACCATCGAGCTGATCGCGGATGCGAACCGTCAGACTCACCACCTTGTTCGGGTCAAAATGTCCCAAATTCAGCGCCAAGGCTCCAGCCCCCAGATTGCAGGCGGCACTGTCGGTCCCGTCGCAGATCGTGGTGACCGTTGAGCCGTCAGCAGAGTGGTGGCAGTAGAGGTCCGCGCCCACCCCCATGGCAAAACCAACCCCGCCGCCCATGAGTTGATCGTCACAAAGAATGGCGGCACCGTCATCAAGGATAATATCCACCTGCAACCGCCCACCGGAGGGGGGCACCATATCAAAAGCCCCTTTTAAAACCATATCGTCTCCGGTTTTACCCGGAATTTTCCAGGACCCGCTCTGGCCGTTGGCCTGGAGACAGGCCGAGCTGCTCGAACAATCAATCGTACCGCTATCACGCAAGGTCAGACCGTTATCCGCCACAGAAACCTGCACCGGTTTATCCCAGACCAGACGCGGGATCGTCGGAAGAGAACAGTCCCCGGCAATCCCCACCAGTACAGTTCTGGAGTGGCTGCCGATTGTGGCGGTAATCATGCCCGCCCAGTCCGGGTTTTGGCCGATGATGGTCCAATCCGTCGGATAACAGGCCGCCCCCAGAGGACAGAGGGTCAACAGCAGAGTTCCCGACCCCTCGACAGATCGGTTGAAGGTGGTGCGACCCTGGGCATCCGGGCTAACCCCGAAGTGGCAGACCGTATCGTATAATTCATAGAGCAACAGATCCTCTCCGGTTTGAACCAGATCGAGCAGATCGCTGCCCTGGGCCAAAACGCCGACCAGATCGGCCCTGCCCATCTGAATTCGAGCGGATCCAGCGGCTAAAACCAGGATCAGGGTCAAAACGATCAGAGCCGAAATCAACAATCCCCCCTGCTGATATTGACCCCGGACTTTCAGCCCGTATGCGACCCATGCCCGTCTCACTTTTCAACACGCACATGAACGGCACTTTGCAGCGGCAATCGCAATGCCGCTCCGCCGTGAAGGGTGCCGGTCAGGGTCAGGGCAACCGTCACCAGACAGCGATCCTGATCCAAAGAAAACTGCAAAGAATTCGCTTCGACCCCCTCGATAACTATTTTTTCGGCACCGCCGTCCACCTGCATCGTTACCAACTGGGGATCACTCGGGCTATTTTGGAAAATCAGCCACTGATCCTGATTGTAGGTGAGTTGCAAAGAGCCTGGGCCGCTGGGCTGGCTCAGGCTGTTACAGTCGCTGCCGCGCAGCTCCAGCAGCATCCTTTCCAGGGCCAGCCGGCCTCGATCGGCCAGCGGGGAGATGGTCCGGGCCGTCAGGTGACTATCCAGACCGGCGGCCAGCAGCCGAGCGCCACCTCCAGCCAGAATGGCCACCAGCAGGAGAACCAAAACCATCTCGATCAGGGTAAACCCGGCTGTTTCCCGCTTCGCCATCGACCGATCCATCATAACGTCCCTTCCGGGGCCAGGAACAGCCGACGTCGAGCCAGAACCCGGCCTGTTTCAGCCTGACTGACCTGAACCAGCACACATTTGTAGGTTTCGCCGTCATAGGCGACACCACTACAGCTCAAGGTGGCGGTGGCCGCATCAAAATGGCCGCCCTGAATCGCCACGGTTCGGGAAAAAACGGTCGGTCCACCCAGATCCAGGGCCGGTTCATCGCCATAGTTGGACTCAACAATCTCGGCAAAACCGGGTCGATTGCGTCGATTTGCCAATATTTGATCCAGCCGCTCCTGGACCAACAGCCCCGCCACCTGTTGATCGCTGAGTCCGGGAGCCGAGGAGAGCGTCTGATTGAAAACCGGCACCACACCGACCAGGCAGATGGCCAGCACCAGCAGCACCAGAATCAGCTCAATCAAGGTATATCCGGCTGAAACGGTTTGTCCTGCCAAATCATGAGTCACCACAACACCGCCCCGCTCTCGCCCACCACCGTCAGGGTCCGTTGATCGCCCCGACTGGAGAGGGTAATGGTCAGATCTGAACGACCGGGGTTGCCCTTTTCGTCAAAAGTGACGGTAAAGGCCGAAAAGGTGCTGCCGCCGAGAGAGCGGCTCGTCAGCCGTATGGCACCGCTGGAGTCGGTCAGGGAATAGCGGTCAACGGAGGCCGACCGCTGTAGGGTCATGGAGTCCCGGTAGCTCATGGCAGAGGCTCGGGCCAGATTGAGATCGCCGGCCAACTGATCCCCATCCTGCTGCAACACCAACCCCGAACCGGGCCAGCGCGGTGCCACCGCCACCGTTACAATAGAGGCCAGCAACAGGACCAAAATCAGCTCAATCAGAGAAAAACCCGAACCATTTGCCCCTGGCCGCAACCGGGCCATCTTGAGCCTATAAAAGACGGTTGAAAGTACGAGCATGGAACGCAATCCATTGAATTGATCTACCAACTTTGGGAAAGAACCGCCTTGGTAGAGGTGGTTTCGGCACTCTCCACCGTGATGGTGTAGGTGATGCTATCTTCACCGGTATGAACCAGGGTCGCCCCGGAAGCACTCCAGCCGCTGGGAGTGCCGTCCAGGGCGGCCAGCAGGGTGGCACCGTCGGAGATCAGGGTCAAGCTCTCCCCAGCCCGGTTGGAGGCGAAATTGATGGCAACCGCAGACTCAGCGGCGGCCAAAACCGCATTGGCGGCCGCCTCTTCAGCCCGCGAGCTTAAATCAACAAACCGGGGTGCCGCCGCCACCGACAGAATACCCAGAATAACGATAACTAAAATCAGCTCGATCAGTGTAAAACCAGTTCTTTTACCCTTATATCCGGCCATAAAACACCTTTTTCCATTCATCTTCAACCTAGCTCAACTTCATATTCTAAAGGAGCACCAATGAGATCTAAAAGTCAAGAAGATCCCTGACCACCCAACCCTTACAAATTGCCGAAGCCAGGTTCGAACCCGGCGCCTCTACCGACCCGCCCCCAACTCCCAAAGGGGCAAAAAAATACCCAGGGTCAGGACCAACACCATGGCCGCCAGGAAAAAAAGCAAAATCGGCTCGATGATACCGCTCAAAGCCTGGATTTCATAATCCACCTCTTCCTCATAAAACGCCGCCACATCCGACATCATCTGCTCAATCTGACCGGTCTGCTCACCGACGGCGATCATCTGCAAAACCAACGGTGTGAAAATCTCACTGCCTTCAGCCGCCTGAGCCAGGCTTTCGCCACGAAAGACCCCTTGCTGGATGGATTGAACCCGACGGGCCAGAAAGCCGTTGTTCAGAGTCTCGGCAACCGCAGACAACACCTGGACCATATTCATGCCGGAGCGACTGCCCATGACAAATATTCGGGCAAAACGGGCCAGCAATATTCGATGAATCAACGGGCCGACCACGGGAACCCTCAGCACCAGCCGGTCCCAAAACAGTCGGCCCGAAACGGTTTTTATCGAATAGACAAACAGAGCGACCAAACCGCCCAGCCCGCCAATGATCAGGAGCAGATAATCCCGACTGAAGTTGGAGGTGGCGATCAATATCCGGGTAGTCCAGGGCAGTTCGACGCCAAATTTTGTAAAAAGCTGAACAAAAGCCGGAATCACCGAATAGTTGATGACAGCCAGGGCAACCACCAGTGTCAAAACGACAAACAGCGGATATCGCAAAGCGGTCGTCAAACGCTGCCGGGTCTGTTTGCCATTTTCCAGATAGTTGGCAATGTGTAAAAAAGCCTCATCCAAGCGGCCACTCTCCTCCCCGACCTGAACCATGCGAACAAAAAAATGATCAAAGATTGGAGCCTGGTCGGCCAACGACAAGGAGAGGGAGCGACCGGCTTGCAGATCGATCAAAATTTGAACCATGGCCTTTTTCAAGCGCGGCTTGATGCTGGCGGCGATCAAACCCTGAAAGGCACTCACCAACGGTACGCCGGAGCGTGAAAGGGCAGACATCTGCCGGGAAAACAGGATCAGATCGTTGATGCCGTAGCCCTTGACCAAAGGGTTGCCGGATCGAAAGGCCCGTTGTACCGGCGGCAATTCGGTAATGGCCAGAGGCAGAACCCCCCGATTTTTAAGCTGCCGGGCGACATGGTCAGGGTCTCGCCCTTCCAGCACCCCGTTCACCGCCGCTCCCCCCTCAATGCGGCCTCGATAGCTAAACCTTGCCATCATCAACCCCAGACCGCTCTTCGTAGGGTTGGTGAGCCTCTTGAGCTTCGGCGACAAAACGAAACGCGTCGGCCGGGCAGATAATGCCCGCCATCGCATGTTCTAAAGCCGAAAGGTGCAGCGGCGCAAAATCGGCCTGCTTTTTTGATTGGGCGACAAATCGGCCCAAATCCTCCCGGCGCAGGGCTTCTGTCAGCGAACCATTCATCTCCAGCAGTTCGACGACCGCCACCCGACCCTGAAATCCGCTCTGGTTGCAGTGGGCGCACCCCCGCCCCTCCTTGAAGCGAATCGGCTTCGGCCAGGAGGGCATCTGGCGTCGGATCAGCTCTTGCTCCCGGTCGGTCGCCCCTCGGCTACGGGCGCAGGATTGACAGACCCGACGCACCAGCCGTTGAGCCAGCACACAGCGCAAGGCCGCCGCCACAGCATAACCGGGCAGCCCCATTTCGATGAGCCTGACCGTCGTGCTGACGGCACTGATGGTGTGCAGACTGGCAAAGACCAGATGGCCGGTCAACGCGGCCTGAATCGCCAGTTTTGAGGTCTCTTGATCGCGCATTTCGCCAACCAGGAGAATGTCCGGGTCTTGACGCAATACCGTGCGCAGAATCGATTCGTAGGTCAAGCCGATCTTGGGCCGAACCTGGACCTGATTGATCCGGGGCAGTCGGTATTCCACCGGCTCTTCGATGGTAATAATTTTTCGACCTGGGACGTTCAGGGCATTCAACGCCCCGTAGAGGGTGGTGGTTTTTCCGCTTCCGGTGGGACCGGTGACCAAAATCAACCCCTGAGATCGGCCAATCTGTCGGCGAAATCGGGCCAATAATGACGGCTCCATGCCAATCTGCTCCAGATTCAGATTATCTCCCGACTGATCCAGCAGTCGCAAAACCACCGATTCCCCATCTTGGATTGGCAGGGTTGACAGGCGCACGTCGATGGTTTGACCCTTGACCGTAACCTGAAACCGGCCATCCTGAGGCAACCGCTTTTCAGCAATCTCGATCCCGGCCATCAGTTTTAGTTTGGAGACCAGGGCCGGCGCAATGCGCTTCTCCTTGATCACCTGCTCCATCAACTCTCCATCCACCCGCTGCCGCACCCGCAAGACATCGGCGTCCGGTTCGATATGGATGTCTGACGCCTTCAGCCGCACGGCATCCTCAAACAACGACTGGATAATGCGCACGACCGGCGCATCCTGCTCTTCCTCACCGGGCTGATTCAGCTTGTACTCTCCCACCTCCTCCTCAAGGCGGGCCACATGCACCCCCATATGGTCAGCTTGACGATAAGAGAGATCAAAAATCCGTAAAAGAGAGCGTTCGGAGATCAGGGCGGGATAGAGGGGGGTCTTGAGGGTTTTGACCAGTTGGTCATAGGCAAACAGATCGGTCGGATCAGACATGCCGATCAACAGACCTTTTTGTTCCGGTTGCAGCACAACGGCCCTGAATCGTCTGGCCACAGTTTCGGGGAGTTGCCGAACCAACTCCGGTTGCAACGGATGGGAGGTCAGATCGACAAAAGCAAGGGAGAGCTGTTTGGCCAGAAAAGTCAAAAAGTTTTTTTCGGCCAGAATACCGAGACGATCCAGACTCTGGCCCAGTTTTGAACCGGTTTTACGCTGATCATCCAACGCCTTGGTCAGTTGGGCCTCGGTGATCATGCCCGCCTCGACCAACCGCTCTCCAACCCGGTTTTTACTCCGTTGACGCTGTAAAAACTCCAACAGTTGGGCCTGGCTCAAGTAGCCCAACTCAACCAGACCATCACCCAGACGAATCCCGGCCTGCTCCTGGTAGGTCAACGCTTCATCACGCTGACTGGAGCTGATAATCCGGCTTCTAACCAGCATCTCTCCTATGCGAGATTGAGCCATGATTTCGATAACCTACTGCAACTCTTTGATCCGCTTTTTGACAAAATCCTGCAATTTATCACTCAACTCCCCACTGTTCAGCGCCGATCGGTAGGCACGCAAGGCGTCGGCCGTCTCGCTCTGTCGCTCCAGAGAGATGGCCAACCCCATCTGCCAGATGCCTTTTTCGGGATAGCGAACCAACAGGTTTTCATAAAGATCGATGGCCTGCCAATGTTTCTCCTCACGCTGATAAAGGGCGGCCAGGAATGCCGCCAGGTTGGGATCTTCACCGCTCAGTTGTGCCGCATTGCGGCCGGACACCGCCGCTTGAAGCAGTTCAAGAGCCTTGGCCACTTGACCCATTTCAACATGGATGCGAGCCAGACGCCGACGAGCGCGGCCATGGCTGGCGTCCATGCTCAGAATTTTTTCCAGGCGATCAATGGCCTGATCCATTTCACCCCGCTCCCGAAACATTCCAGACTCCTGAAACAGGGATTCGATGGTGTGACTGTTGGTCATCTCATCCTGACTCGGTGCCATCGTCGGTGCCGCTACGGCCACCGGTTTATCCACCGGCGACTTGACGACAACGGGGCTTGGCACGACAGAGGATCGGACCTCCGGTTTTTCCAGGGCTGACGGCGGCGTCAAACTCGGCTTTTCAACCTTGGCCATTTTGAATTCCGCAACACCCGGCTCCGGATTGGAATCGGGCATGGCGTCAATCCGCCAGTCCCCCTCTCCCCGATCACTTGACCAGGCTGAATGAGGGGGTAGGGATGGCTTTACTGCCGCCGGTTCGGGCTGATCGTCGAAGGCGGTTACGGCAAACGCCGAGGAGGGGTAGGCAACCGGCTCCGGCAGATCATCCTGAAGGGCTTTTGGGGTATCCAGCCATTTCTGCGGCGGTTCTTCCACCTGTTGACCCAGATCATCCCCGACGATTTCCGGGCTGCTGAGTTGGGTCACGGAGGATTTGACCGGCTCATCCTTATCGATGATCGGCTGCGGTTTTTCATCCTCCAGTTCCGGAGGAGGCGCAAAAGAGTTCCAACTGGCCAGATAGCAATCGGTATTTTCATAAACCCGCAGTGCCTTGGCGGCCGCTTGGGCTTTTTCCAGATCATTCAGATGGCCGATACGGACGCTTTGCCACAACCGGCTGGGGTCTTTGACCCCCCATAGCTCCAATATGTAGGCATCATATCCCCTTTTCTTCCAGGAGACAGCCAGAGCCATGGCACTCTCCTGATCCAAAAACGCGCCGATTTGGATGGTGTATTTAAAGCCAAATTCATTAACCGGCTTGCCGGCAGAACCATCCATCTCAGTGGAAGAGATCAGGTTTCCACCCCGAATATAATCCAACGCAGCCCGGTCAACTGTCGAAATCGGAGCTTTTTTGGTCTGAACAGTCACCTTTTCAACTTTCTTGACCGCCCCCTTCTTTGAAATTTTGGGCCGTATGCTTTGATCCGGCTCCAGCTTGGGTATCGGCTGAGTAATCATCTGTTTTACCGGGCCAGGGGCCGGCTCGTTCAAAGCGTGGGGAAAAAGGGAAAGGTCCAAATCCTGGGATCGGCCCGCTTCGACGTTGAGCAACGTCACCACATCATGGAAACCGTTCAGCTTCAAAACCAATCGATAGCTGCCGGCTGGCCAGTCAAAATTGAGCGGCGTAATTCCAATAAACGCGTCCTGTATCAGTACGCCAGCCGATGCCGGTGTCGAGGTAATGGAGACCGTGCCTTTTTGTTGGCTCATTTCGGATGCATTCGAGGTGCCAAAAATGGTCGAATCCGATATCAGAGTCGGCCCGGCCTGCTCCAAAGCCAGCCCGGAACCGGTCAGCAGAAGCGCGACCAGACTCCAGCCGGCCGCTCGGCCCAGAATGGACCGTTTCGGTCTTCGGACCGGCAACGGCTCCAACTCCGGATCCCAATAATCAAACTCATTGCCCGAGAATGTCGTCGACTCTTCAGCCGGTTTGGCTTGGGCATTTTCTTCTATTTCATTTAGCATATTGATCAGACTACTCATGCTCTCAATCCCTGTATTTTATAAAATATTACCATTTTTTCAGTGATCCCTGGTCGCAATCCGATGATTCGACCGCTCCAGGGGATTCCGCCATCTTTTCAACCAGGAAATCAGCGGATTGCCCGGCCTGCCCTGTTTTTGATTGATCCCGGCCTCGACATTCTGGTTGAAGGCAATCGCCCAGTGGATATGATCCTCCGCCACATAACACTCCCGAGCCAAGAAGGCCTGTATCAACCCTTTATGGCACAAAATGTTGATCGTACGCGGATAACCGCCACTGGCCTGATAAATCCGCTCCAAAGCCGCCGGGCTGAAAACGGATGCCTGTTTAGCTCCGGCCCGGCTCATCCGGTGTTTGACATAATCCGCCATCTCTTTCCGGGTAAAGGCCCGCAACCGGCAGACGGTTGAAATCTGCCGATTCAACCGGGAAACAGCCTGAGACCGAGACAGTAAAGCCCCACTCTTCGGATGGACGGGCAAGCCGAAAGATCCCTCACCCAACCCCACCGCCACCTCCTGCGACTCAACACGGCAGGCCAACTCCTCGGTAGATTCCGCCATGTCTCGATTGAATGACTCATCCAAGCCTAACTGACCAAACAAAACCAGTTGAACAATAGGCTCCTGATCCATTTTCAGATGGGTCATCAACTCCAAAGCGTCCAGGGTTGCCTCTGTCAAATCTTGAGCCTTATCCACCAAAACCAATATTTTTCGCGGCCCCAGGCCGATGCTGGCACATTTTTCCAAAATGGACTGCATCAACGACGCAAAGCTCATCCCCTCCCGATGGTCAAGGCCAAAGGCATCAACCAGGGATCGACTCAATCCATCAACCAGTTGCTGGGAGTTGAGAAGTGTGGCAAAGGCATATCCCACCTCCAGCGTATCCAGCAAGTTTCGACACAACAGACTTTTTCCACTACCCGAAGCCCCGACGACCTTGATGATCGGCTCCCCCCTGGCCAAGGCGGATAGAATAACGTCCAACGCCTCCTTGATGCTGGGCGTATTAAAAAAAAATCCGGTATCCGGCGTCAAAGAGAACGGACTCTCCCGAAGACCAAAATGGCTTTCGTACATCACCCGCTCTCCTTTTGGTTCAATTTCGGACTCCGTTTAGCCTGGATTCGGCGACTGATCACCGCCCCACACCCATTCTCTGGATTCGCCGGTTGGTACCGATCAGGTCAGCCGACCAATCGGCGTTGCCATCGACGATGACAGGACGAATCAGAATGACCAACTCGCTGGTTTCACTGCTTTTGTTGATCTGTCTGAACAGGCCGCCCAATCCGGGCAGGTCTCCAAGCAGTGGAACCTTATCCTCATTCTCCAGAATATTTTTTTTCATCAAACCGCCAATCACCGCCACCTCGCCGTTGCCAACCCGGATGATGCTGTCGGTCTCACGGGTCTGACTCAGAGCCAGAGGGATGGATTGGACCTGATTGTTGATGTTAAAGCTCTTGATCTTGTCGTTAACTTCGGTAATCAGGGGATGAATATGCAAGGTCACCTCGCCTTGATCGCCTATTTGAGGGGTGACATCCAACGAAATACCGGTAAACATTTTTTCAAAAATCGGCACCGACAGAGCGATGGTGTTGCCAACGGTTCCGGCTGTGCTGGCCGTCACCGCTCCCTGTTTCATGCCGGTAATGAAAACCTCATCCTCTCCCACCTTGATCACCGCTTTTTGGTTGTTCAACGTGGCAATTCTCGGGCTGGATAAAATCTGCACCCGCCCCTGTTGTTTGAGCAGAGAGATAAAGCTGACAAAATCGTGATTGCGGATGGCCAGACCAAATGGCGAACCGGCGGCCCCCTTACTGAAAATCACCCCTTTAAGCAGAGCCGTGCTGTTGTAGAGAACCCCATCACCGCTGGCATTTACCACCGGGTTGGTCAAGGAACCGGTAAAGGTTGTTCCGTCCTCCGGCTCACTGCTCAACGGCGAACGATTTCCACCGCCCAATCCCCGGTTGACCGCCAGCCAATCGATCCCCAATTGGGTATTGTCAGAGAGAATCACCTCCAGAATTTTTGCCTCCAGGATCACCTGCCGCTGGCTGCGACTGCGCAAATGGGCTAAAAAGGCGGAGATATCCTGATGATCCTTCGGATAGGCCCGTACCGTGATCAGGCCGGAAAGGCGGTTGACCATCAAATTTTTTAACTGCTGCCTGACCCGCTTCTGCTCGTCCTCTCCGCCATCGTCCCATGATCGAATGGCGTCGGCCTGCCGCCCCTGTTCGGTATGGGTGATCACCGAACCACCGTTGGAATAGGATCGGATGCGTTTGTCACTCTCTTGCCTGGCCAACTCATCCTGCCGTTGCGAAACCACCGTTTCATACTGGCTGTCAAACGGTTTTTTTTCGATCACCCGTTTTTGCAATCCCTCCCGCCCCATGGTCTCGTTGACCGAGGTGGTGACCAGATCAAGATTCAGGATCGACCGCAGGGTATCCTCCAGATCACTCCAGAAATCCGCATCATAACGGGTCTGAACATTGCTGCTGGAGGTGGCGCTACTGCGGCTTTCCAGCTTTTCCTCGTTGGACTCAATCCCTCGGGAGTTGATGGAGGTGGCGGACCATCCATCACGGGATACCGGAAGAAAGTCAACTCGATAGGTTCGGGTAACCAGTTGCCAGGGAAAAATTTTGTATCCCCGCCCCGCCCCCGGCCCTCCCTGAAAAGCGTGACACTCAAAGTGGTACATCTCACAGGCGATCTCCACCACTTCATCAATGGTCACCCCTTTGACTTCCAGGGAAATTTTACCCTTTACCTGAGGATGAACCACCATATTGATGGTGTCGTCATCCTTGACCAGTCCTTGAAAAAACAGACGGGCTTCCACCTGCTCAACAAAAACATCAAATCGAGGATCGCTGCGTCCTTGGGTCGCCGATCTTTCAGGCCTTCGAACGGTCAAACCGGCGGCGGTGATCTGCTCGATTCGGGCCGACTCGGCCTGGCTTTCGGCCAAGGTATTGATGGCAACGCTATCCAACAGCTCCACTCTCAACGCCTGAAAAGGGGCTTCGGTGCGGGAATCAATCGCCGTTTTTTCCAACAAGCAGCCGCCACCAACCGCTGGCAGGATTGCCGACAGAAGAAGCAGGGAAAACGGGAAGGATCTCTCTTTCATCACTTTTTTCAGACCAAAACTCTGTCAATTATCCAACGTTAGCCGGTTTAACACGGGGTCACAAAATGATCTTTCATTACCATTTATTAACTTTTTATTAACATGTTATGAGAAAACATCCTGATGCTCAGACACATTAATATGCAAATATTGATCCACTACGAAAGTCAGAGCCAAAAATTCCGCCCGACAAGGTAAACAGAGCGTCGATAGAGGATAATCCAGAAATGAAGAGGGCTGTTTTGGGCAGCCAGGTCAACCAGGAGAAAGTCAAACAGAAGGGGAGGACAACAACAGCGGACTCCGGGATGAGAGGTGGCCGCCGTAAAAGCAGTGAGGACGCGGAAAAAATATACAGACAGCACGTCTGCCCACTTTTTCCAACGGTGTTGACCCATAAAAATCCGGCGTGAAATGGACAACTATTTTTTCCGCAGCCCTTATTCCTAAAATTTCATTCTACACCATCAACCGATCCTATAGAATGAAAAGCTCTTGAAAATTAGCCACGGCAAAAATATTGCGAATGCTCTCTTTACAGTTGATAAAGGTGACGGACTTCTCTTTACCGAGGTGCTCCCGGAGCAAAAGCAGCATGCCCAAGGCTGAGCTATCCATATAATTGACCTTACTGAAATCAACTTTGATCGACGTTCCAGGCGGAATATCCTTGTAGGAACTTCTGAAAGAGTGATGGCAGGAGAAGTTGAACTTGTCGGTATCAATTCGCAAAATGAATCCCTCATCTGTTTTTTCGGTTCTGATTTGATGACCACCTTCAGACATGTTCGACGCTCCCGATTGTGCTGACAAAACAAGAAAACAAGCCTTTGCATACAAAAAAATATTATGCAGAAACAATAAGATAAAACATTGTTGTTTTTCTCTTGATTGCTGTACTATAGAGCATATTTGGACAATAATCCAGATGTAACATCAACGACACCCATGACGAGGAAAAGTAAAGACCCCATGAGCAGCCGTATTTTACACACCATGATCCGGGTTCGTGACTTAAACGCCTCCGTTCTTTTCTATACTCGGGTTTTGGGCATGACCGAGTTTCGTCGCACCGACTATCCGAGCGGTCGGTTTACCCTGTCGTTTCTCGGTTATGAAGAAAATTGCTGTCAGGTGGAGCTGACCCACAACTGGGACCGGGATGACGACTACCCCCTGGGAGAGGGCTTTGGTCATCTGGCCATCGGCAATGCCGATATCTATGCCCTGAGCGAAAAAATTCGCCAGGCCGGCGGCCAGATCGTTCGGGAACCCGGCCCCATGAAACATGGGACAACCCATATCGCCTTTGTTCGAGACCCGGACGGATATGCCATCGAACTGATTCAAGCTAAATAGGTTAAGAGCAGTCGTCAGAAAGAACCACCCACTCCTGACCCACGTAAGCCTCCAGAGGGAAAAAGCGGGATTTATAGGCCATTTTCTGGCACGAATCAATCCAATAACCCAGATATAACCACTGTTTACCCAAACGCCTGGCCTCCTCAATTGCCCATAAAATGCCATAGGTTCCAAGACTGCGTTTTTTTTCCTCCGGGTCAAAAAAGGTATAGACGGCAGAAAGAGTGCCCGCTTGATGATCCAAAACCGCCACCATCAATAACTGGTCGTTCAGACGAAACTCAACAAACAGGGTTTTGCCCCAGGTACAGCCCAAAAAACTCAAAAAATCACTTTCACTGGGATTGGCCATCGGCCCATCGGCATGGCGAGAAGCAACATATTTCTTATAGAGAAGAAACCGCTCTTCGGAAAATTCGGGCGAGCAGATTTTGACATTCAGGACACGGTTTCTTTTAATTATACGGCGAAAACTTCGTTTCATGTCCCAAGAGGAGACAGGAATCCGAACCGGAACACAGGCCTGGCAGGCTCCGCAATAGGGTCGGTAGACCTGAGAGCCGCTGCGCCGAAATCCACGGCCCAGCAAAAACTGAAAGGAGGCCGCGTTCATTTTGTACATCGGATCGACAAAAAGAGTCGAGGCCGACTGGTCTGGAAGGTATCCACAAGAGTGTGGAGGGGTCAAAAACAGGGTGATCTGGAATTTGTCCACATCGGTTGTCGGGTCAAAATTCATGGCCGATTACCTCGCTTTCAGAGTAAAATCAGTTATAATCCTCTCTCATCGGATCTGTCAACATCAGCGACGCAGAACAGAAATTAACGAAAGCGAAATGTCATGTTTAAAGGCACCACCATCTTATCGGTCAGACGGGGTAGCACCGTTGTCTTGGGTGGCGACGGTCAGGTTACCCTGGGCAGCATTGTCGTCAAATCCAATGCCCGAAAAGTTCGCACCATGCTCGACGGCAGGATTTTAGCCGGCTTTGCCGGTTCGACCGCCGACGCCTTCACTCTTTTTGAGCGGTTTGAGGGCAAACTTTCCAAACACAGCGGCCATTTGACCCGCGCAGCGGTCGAAATGGCCAAAGACTGGCGAACCGATCGGGCTCTGCGACGGCTGGAGGCCATGCTGGCGGTCGTTGATTCATCAACCAGTCTGCTGATCTCCGGCACTGGGGATGTCCTGGAGCCTGAACATGGAATTCTGGCCATCGGCTCCGGCGGTGCCTACGCTCAGGCGGCTGCCAGAGCCTTGCTCGACAACACCGAACTCTCTCCCCGTCAAATCACCGAAGAGGCCCTGAAAATCACCGCCGATATCTGCATCTATACCAATACCAACTTTGTCATCGAAGAGCTACAATGACCGAATACACCCCTCGAGAAACTGTTTCTGAGTTAGACCGCTACATCATCGGCCAGACGGATGCCAAACGAGCGGTTGCCATAGCCTTGCGCAATCGCTGGCGGCGTCGCCTGTTGGACCCGATCATGCGGGAGGAGGTCTATCCAAAAAACATCCTCATGATTGGACCGACCGGTGTTGGAAAAACCGAAATCGCCCGCCGATTGGCACGCCTGGCCAACGCCCCCTTTATCAAGGTCGAGGCGACCAAATTTACCGAGGTGGGTTACGTCGGACGCGATGTGGAGTCCATCATTCGGGATCTGATGGACATGGCCATCAAAATGGCCACCGAACAAACCAAAAAATCGGTGCACAGGCAGGCCGAAGATCTGGCCGAGGAGCGCATTCTTGACATTCTGCTCTCACCACCTCCATCACAACAATCCGGCCATAACAACCCAAAACATCTAGGCAATCTTTTCGGCTCGACTATCGATCAAGCCGCCCCGGCCCCGGAAAACTCCTCTACCCGACAAAAATTTAGAAAAATGCTCCGCGAAGGTCAACTGAACGAACGGGAGATCGAAATCGAAATCCGCGAACCCAACTCCGGCCCGACCATGGAGGTTTTTACGCCTCAGGGAATGGAGGGAATCAATCTTCAAGAGATGTTGGGTGGCATGCTCGGCGGCAATCAGTCCAGCAAACGGCGGGTCAACATCAAGGAGGCCATGGCTCTGTTGACCAACGAAGAGGCGGCCAAACTGGTGGATCGGGACAAGACCAAACGGACCGCGTTGGAACGGGTAGAACAGTATGGCATTGTTTTTATCGATGAGTTGGACAAGGTCTGCGCCCGCAGCTCCGAATTGCGCGGAGGAGCCGATGTCTCTCGTGAGGGGGTACAGCGGGATTTACTGCCTCTGGTTGAAGGAACCACCGTCTCCACCAAACACGGCATGATCAAAACCGACCATATCCTCTTTATCGCCTCCGGGGCCTTTCAACTTTCCAAACCTTCCGATCTTCTACCCGAACTCCAAGGACGGCTGCCCATTCGGGTCGAGTTGAACAGTCTGGGTGTGGCGGAGTTCGTACGAATCCTCACCGAGCCGGAAAATGCCTTGATTCGTCAATATGAGGCATTGCTGGCCACCGAACAGATCACCCTCCGCTTTCATGACGACGCCATTCAGGCCATTGCTGAAATTGCCGCCCATGTCAACGAAACCACCGAGAACATCGGCGCCCGACGGCTCCACACCGTCATGGAAAAACTATTGGATGAACTCTCCTTTTCTGCCCCGGACCGCCATGGAGAAACCATTACAATCGACGGCGACTATGTCCGCGCCCAACTCCAGGATCTTTCAGAAAATGAGGATCTTTCCCGATATATTCTTTGACCCGGCAAAGGAGAAAAATGAAGATCTGATCACCGGCAAGTTGACGGCGACCTTTCCGGTTGCACCGGACAACTCAATGGATCACACCATGCACGACCGCCGTTTTTTTAAATCGGCAAAAAGAACCCGCCTGATTCCGGCGGGTTTTTTTCGGACTGAATTGGTTTTGACCTCAGGAGACGGTCAAAGAGGCCTCTGCGGTAAACTCCATCGCCTGATTATCTTTCCAGGTAACCACGACCGGCCCACTCTCGTTGGCCTTCAAGGAAAAAGAGAAGAAGGGGTTTTTTGAGATGGAACCGCTCCAGACGGCATCGATTACCACTTTACCCGCATACGTTACCTTCACACTCTCCACGAAGTGTGCCGGGATCGGCTCTCCCGTCTCTTTGTTTTTACGCAACCCACTCTCCATCGGATGCTTGAGCAGGGTTTTAAACTGAACGATGGACCCTTGAGCAACCGATTTGCGGGGGCCTCGTACTTTGGGATCTCCAATTGCCATGATGCAATCTCCAAACGATATGTTGAATGGTTTTATTTATATAGACCAGCAGAACAGGGACAAGAAGCCATCAACCGGCACACCCACCCTCGGCAACCTGGATTTCCATAACAAAATCATAAAGTTTACCAGAATTGGTCTTGGCAATGGCACGAACCTTGGAAGTTTTGGCCATTTTAATCCGGCACTCAAAATCGACCACACCACATTCCGGCGTAAAATTATATTGCGCCACAAACGGTTTGGGGTTGTTATCGACAAAAAGACCAACGGATTCGATATAATTGTCCGGCTCCATGGGGTGATCAACCTTGACCGGCATCCGCACCAACGCACCATTATCGGCTGAGGCTGCGGTGTCGATGCTGACTAAACCGCGTGTAATCTCGCCGGCTCCCATTTTCTCGGCAATCAAAGCCTCTACCCCATCGGCCCGAGCGGCCTTCGGGGCCAGACTCAGAGCAGAACCGGCGATAGCAACAGCAGCCCCGGTGGTGCCAACCTGACGAAAAAATACTCTACGGCTTATTGCCTTGTTACTTTCAATTTCCATTTTCATCCCTCACAATTTCAACTGGATCCACAATGTAACCTGGGCCTGATCAATCCATCTGAACCGATCGTCCCTATTTTTCATCCTTTTCGTCCGGCTCTTCTGGCTCCTCCGGCTCTTCATGAGCTATACCGGTATGACAGTCTATACAGGTTTTGTCACCCTTTTCCATCACCCGCTTATGTTTTCTGGCAGCGGACTTATCCTGCTCGGCCAAATCCATGGCATCCAAGGAGTGACAGTGACGACACTCCTTCGAGTCTCGTTTCCTCATGTTTTCAAGGACGTGTTGGGCCATCTCATAGCGGGCGGCTTCAAACTTTTCCTTGGTATCGTAGGTTCCAATTGTGTGTTGATAAATATCCTTGGTCCCAATGGTCAGCTTGGCCAAAAATTTATCAATCCAATCACCGAAGGTCTTGCCATGGGGAACATGACAATCGGAACAGGTTGCCCGAACACCTGATGCACTGGAATAATGCGGCGATTTTTTATACTCTTCATAAACCCCTTCCATCTCGTGACAAGAGATACACAGCTCCATAGAGTTTGTTGCAGTCATTCCAAAGTGAAACACAATGAAAAACACAAATCCTGCAAAAAAACCACCACCCAGTATCAACCCCAACGACAACTGACTTGGGCGTGACAAGGTGTTCCATAACTTCCTGATAAATTGTTTCATATTCTCCACCGACTCCTTTCTATTGGTCTAGAGAAACTTAAAAAATGCGCCTGTTCTCCTTCGGCAACAAACCGAATCAAAAAACCGTCAATCAGCAAACCAAACAGAGTGGATTATTTTACACAAAAAAAATGGCTAAGCAAGGATCTACTATTAAAATGTCCATTTTTTTATAATTTTTCTACCTTCCAAACAAACAAATTACAAAAATTACCCTTTTATTTACAATTGTTTATATACAAACCCTATTTTAACAAACATAATATGTTATTCAGAGCGTGGGCGTAAAAAAACCGGGTTACAGGATAAAAAAAAGCGAGGCACCATACAGTACCCCGCTTTTCATATGATCATCAACTTGCAAAAATACCTGACTCTTAGCCGAAGGTATCGGCCATAATGCTTTGATACCAGCTCTCGTTATAAAGCGCTTCTTGCTTACGAACGAAATCTGGGGCCTCAGTCGGTGAAAGACCACCACTGACACTCTGTACTTTATCCGGGTTCGCCGGGTCAAATTTATAGACCGCAGCAACCGAAATACCATAATCCGGACTTAGCATGGAGTAGCAGGTATTGACATAAGAAGGTGTCGGAGCTGGCTTACCCTGAATGGCGGCAACCACGGCTGCGGCACAAACTTTCGCTTCGGAGTTTGCTGCATAACCCGATTTTGGCAGTCCGGCTGCGGCACTGGAGTCACCAATGACATAGACGTTCTTGTGCAGCTTGGATTCAAAGGTATTGAGATGTACCGGACACCAGCCCGAATCATCGGTCAAACCGGCTGCGACAGCAATATGGTTGGCTTTTTGGGCTGGAATAACGTTGATACAGGAGCTGGAAAACTCATCCAGTTCGGTATAAACCTTCATGGCCTTTGCATCAACACGGACAACCTTGCCACCTTCCCCACCGGGAACCCACTCAATCTTGCTGTTCTCGGTTCCGTAGCCATACAACTGTTTCCAGCCGCCGGTGAACAGACCAAATTTGGAGAACTTGTCCTTGGAATCAAGGATGAGTACCTTTGACTTGGGTTTATGCTTGGTCAGGTAGTGAGCAACCAAACTGGCCCGCTCGTACGGTCCGGGAGGACAACGGAACGGATTCTGCGGAGCGACCATGATGAAGGGGTCGCCATCTTTCATCGCTTTGAGCTGTTTGGCCAGTTGCGTGGTTTGGGGACCGGCTTTCCAGGCGTGAGGCATTGCGTGAGAAGCGGCCTCATCATACCCTTCCAGATCGCGGAATCCAACACCAGGAGAGACGACCAACTGATCGTACTCAAACATTTTACCTGAGGCCGTCGTTACCTTCTTGGCAACCGCATCAATTTTTGTGGCGGTGTCATGAACAACGTCAACACCATGGCCTTTCAGACCTTCATAGCCCCATTTTTGCACTTCCAGATCCCGGAACCCAGCAACAACCCAGTTGCTCAACGGACAGGAATAATAGTGCTCATTTTTCTCGATCAGGGTGACCTTGATCGAGGAGTCTGCCATGCGAATGTATTTGGCCGCTACGGCTCCACCGTAACCGCCACCGATGACGACAACCCGATGTTTATGGCTTCCGGCAATCGCCGGACTGCCGATACTTGCTGTCAGACCAACAGCGGCAACACCACCAGTCAGTTTGACGAAACTTCGACGCGTTAGCTTTGACATATTTTGCCTCCTCAACCTGTATTACTGCTGGCTGGCATAAAAGTGGGCGATAGACTCAAGCTCCGAAACGGACAGGGAATCGATCCGTTTTTTCATCTTCTTGGGCTGAGGCACATTCAACTGATCATTTTTCAGATCATGCATTTTGAAAATCAGATAATCGACCCACTGACCGGCCATGCGTGGCGTATCTTCATCTTGGGTCATGCCATCGTCTTCATGGCACTTTTCACATTTCTCTTTCTTGACGAGCTTTTGCCCCATGTCAGCCAACTCCGCATTGATCTTGGTGCGGTTTTTGGACTGATGTGCGCTTTTGGCGTTAGCCCATTTTTGCTGAGCAAAATAATCGGCTATCAGCTTGGTTTCAGCTTCATCGTACCCTTTTGCAATGCGACCCATGATGGTCGACGGGCGCTCACCGCTCTTGAAATCAGCCATAATGGTCGTCAAAAATTTTGATGGCATGCCGGCAATGGAGGGCATGGCTGGCCCGCCTGATTGTCCATTCGTACCATGACAGCCTGCACAAGTATTTGCAAGCATTGCTGGGGTCGCTTCGGCTTCGGCCTTGGAAGGATTAAACATCATCCCCCCGACCAGCAACCCACCTGCTAGAACCAACATGTGGATTTTCTTTCGTTGCATGTCTTCCTCCGATCACAACATTGATTTAAAAGCAGCTATACATGGGATTTCCCCGTGCTAACCACCCATGCCACGCGTGCACTGCGCACTGTAAATACCGTGGATAAAACGACTTAAAACTCTCCTTTGGCGGCACCCTGCATGATGCTTTGAATGACATCACTGACCCGCAAAGCCTCTTTTCTCAAATCGTCAGGCAATTTTTTTCCACCATAGATCATCATGTCCAAATTCATGGAATAGAGCCACAATTTACCCTGCTTGTCTTCAACAACTGAAATGCGACAAGGCATGAAACCGGTATAGGCATCCCGATAATCCGCCATCATTTTACCAACCCGCGCATCACAAAAAGAGAGGAAGGAGATAAAACGATAGGGTTCGCCGGTTATTGCCTGAACCTGCTTGTAGAACGGCGCCTCGCCGACAAACATAAAATTCTTGGCCGCAGCCAGACTCTTGAGGGATTCAATCACATCCTCGGGTTTGAGCTCGGGATCTTCCACCGGAACCGCCCACATCATGGCCTCGCCCGGGTCTTTGGTCGTCAGCAGCCGATCGGCAAACTCCGAATACATCTTCATGTAACCCGGATCAAATTGACTTAATACGGGAGATAATTTCACATATCCATAGCCACCGCCGACCACAGCGATCAATCCGATTATAGTTAATAGCGCTCTGATTAGACCCATTCTTGATATGACCCCTTAAAAAAAACAGTTCCAACACCCGCTCTCCGCCAACCACCGACGAATTCCAAAATCATCTGAATTTAGATCCATCCCACCGGATTGGCCGCAGAAAACATCAGTAACCACTCTCATTTGTCATCTCCAACACCTGCAGATCCAGGAGCAGTTGGTTGGCAGATCATTAATGACTGAATAGCCGATGTCAAGCCTATATTTCTCTATATAATTTTAAACATTTAAGAGAATTATAATATTCTAATCATTCAGTTCATGTACTTATTATGTTACAATAACCATCTGGTATTATTAGAGAATTTTTGCAGTGCAAAAAAAAATTATTCAATAATTCCAGCTTATTATCTTTTTTTTACGTCAATATTCAGGAATAAATCAGTTTTACCGACATGCAGGGGGAAAATAGGACAATAACGCCCAGGAAGAGCGAAAAGTTGATAAATCGACCATTCAACAACGGTAAAATGTATAAAAAAAAGTTCCATTTTTTTTTATTTTTTTCTCCCCCAAGGTCCATTTCAGGCAATCCACTCTTGGAATACGGAACCTAAAGCGGTTTTTTCAACGCGCCCATTGATGATCCAATCGGCCAAAACCGGCCCGATCGCCGGGTATAAAGGAGCCTCACGGAGTTGTTCCGGGTCCAACCAAACTAAGGCCAACGCTTTTGTCTCCTGCGGATTGAGTCGAGGTATTCCGTGAAGAGCCTCTACCAGATAGACCAGATGCAACACCTCCCGACCTCCCGCCTCGGTCTCGGCGGTCAGCAGCAGATCGCCCAGACTGATTGCAACGCCCATTTCCTCCTGAAATTCACGAATCAGACCGACACCAGAGGCCTCTCCCGGCTCCCGATTCCCTCCTGGCAGATTAAAACGGTCTTGACCACTGTATTGATATCTCATGGTCAACAACCGCCCCTGCTCCACCCATAGACCGCAGGGTCGAATCACCATCTTTATACCTCTTCCTTAACTTTCTCGATCGAACCTGTTGACAACCCGCTACGCCCTCTGCCGGAGGTGTCAATAAAAAAGGGAGCCCAAACGGACTCCCTTTTTTATTGACACCTCCGAACTGGCCATTTTATTGGCAGGAGAGCTGAGACCGATCACCTGCCTTTATTCCCATCAAAAGGGAGGGGCTACGGATCTCAGCCGGTCGCCGCTTTGTTGAGTTTGACTTCCACCTTGTCCGCCTCATTCAGGCCGGCATAATATTTCTGCAAAATGGTCACCACCTCCGGGCGACTGAACTCAGCCGGAGGCTGTGTTCCTTCGGAGAGCATTTTGCGCAGAGCCGTGCCGGAAAGCAGCAAGCGATCCTCTTTGCCATGAGGACAGGTCTTCATGGAGGCCATTCCGCCACACTTGTAGCAGTAGAATGTCCAGTCGATCTTCAAAGGACGACATTGCAACTCGGAAACAGGCACCTGATCAAAAATCAACTGGGCATCAAAGGGACCGTAATAGTCACCGACACCGGCGTGATCCCGCCCAACGATCAGGTAGGAACAACCAAAATTCTGTCTGAAAACTGCGTGCAGAAGCGCCTCTTTGGGACCGGCATAGCGCATCTCCATGGGATACCCGGCCTGAACCACCGTCCCATCGACAAAATAGTTCTCCAGCAGGGTATTGATGGCCTCCGAACGAACCTCAGCCGGAATATCGCCCGGTTTGAGCTTACCCAAAACCGAATGGACCAAAACGCCATCGAGAATTTCGACGGCAATCTTGGCCAGAAATTCGTGGGAGCGGTGCATGGGATTCCGGGTCTGAAAGGCTGCGACGTTGCTCCAACCCTTCTCCTGGAACAAAGCCCGCGTTTCCGCTGGTCGCATGTAGATCTCTTTGTATTTCTCAGGGAATTCACCCTCGGAGAGAACCTGGACGTCACCACCGATATTGACCGCCTCCTGAGCCATGACCTTCTGAACGCCCGGATGATCCATCTCGTCGGTTTGGAAGGCAGAAAGACACTCTTTTTTCTTGTCGATGGTGTATTTATCCCGCACCGTCATGATACCGCCGATCTCACCGGACTCGCCGTCGATCAGCGCAACCTCTTGTCCAATCCGCAAGCCGTCAGCTTGCTGCTGAGAGACGGAGAGCGTAACCGGCAGCGGCCAGAAAACACCATTGGCCAACTTGGAGTTTTCGACGACACCCGCCCAATCAGCCTGCTGCATAAAACCATCCAGCGGCGTGAACGCTCCGATTCCAAGCATGATCAGATCACCGGCCTCACGAGAGGACATGTTGACTTTCTCCAGACCTTTGGCTTTTTCCAACGCATCCGCCAGAGCTTGTCCGGTGAGCAATAACGGTTTTAATTCACCGCCGCCATGGGGGGGGACCAATCTTGACATCAAAACTCTCCTCTGCCTTGTTAAAACGCATTTAATAAAATTAATTGGTGTTCTTCCATCCATGGGCAAAGGCCGCTAGCGCACGACCTCTATGGCTCAGAGCATCCTTCTCCTGAGCTGACATTTGTGCAAAGGTCTTTTCATGCCCTTCTGGAATGAAAACCGGATCGTAACCAAATCCGTTGGACCCGGCGGGACTTTCGCAAATCCGACCCTCAACACTCCCGGAAAAACTCTGCCGCGTACCAGCGGGAGAGACCAGAGAGATCACACACATAAAACGAGCGGCCCGCCGACCCGGAGATTGACCACTCAACCCTTGCAATACCTTGTTCAGATTTTCCTCGTCCGTCGCATCCGGACCGGCATATCGGGCCGAATAGATTCCCGGTGCGCCAGCCAATCCATCCACGACCAGACCGGAATCGTCCGCTAAAGCATGATGACCGGTAAAACGCGCCACTTCGGCGGCTTTCTTTTCGGCATTGGCCAAAAAGGTCTCGCCATCCTCGATGACCTCGGGACAATCGGGAAAATCAGCCAAGCTCAAAAGCGTCACCGAAGAGTCCTGCAAGACCCGTCGAATCTCCTCAACTTTTTTTTTGTTCCGTGTTGCCAGGACTATTTTCAATTTTTTTGCTTTAGGTCGATTAGATCAGCTTATTAGTAACTGTTAATATTCCATATTGCAGGGGATTGAAGTCGCTGTCAAGAACTGGTTTCATCAAAATTTCTTTTCGCGCAGAAAACTTCATTTATCCCAAATTCGGCTGTTGTCGGCACACGAATGTCGCAACATACCGGTTTATCAGGATAATTCAAATCTGAACCGTTATGATCCGGTTCATCGTTGCAGAATAGTCAGAATGTGTGGGGTAAAATAGACGATGATACCAAAGGCCACGGCAACGACTACCGCCATGAAGCCGATCCAAAGCTTGATGATCCACTCCGCCACATCGACCCGACCACTGAGTTTATCGGAGATGTCGAGCATCTCCTGTCCCATATAGATGTTTTCGATGACCATTCCCAGATGATGGGCGGCTTTTTCGAGCATCTCCCGGTCTTTTTCGGTAAACCCCTCTTTTTTGTTGCGGCCTTTTTTGTTGAGCACCTGGATTGCTCCAGGAATCCCGGAACCAATCGGGCTTTTGATGGGAACGCACATCATGTTTTCAGAGACAAAGCCAGTCACCGTCTCAACCGTTTTGGAAAAGGGGGAGCGATCTTCGGCTTTGACAACACTGACGGATTGTCCGGTCGCAATCACCCGGCCAACATTGGAACCACTGCGGGGAATGATGATGGAGCGTTCAGGAAGATTGGTTCCCGCTTTCAGCCAGACCTCGTCGGTGGCTGGATCATGGATGAAGATACTGCACCGTTCGGCGTCAACCACCTTGGTCAACATCTCCATGAAAAATTCCAGAAGTTCGGTGTTTTCGTTCGGGTGCCATTTGTGATTAAGGCGCTGCTGCCAGGCTCTCAATTTATTTAGCCGCCGAGCCAACTCCTGTCCTTTTTGTCTCATGAGAGGTCGCCTTTTTTTGTGTTGAAACCACTTTCAGGAATGCAAACCTGAACGGAACCACAACCGGGTTGTTATCCTTTAATGGGGCGGATGAATGGATGCAAATGGCGCAACACATTGGTTTATCTGGTAAATCAAAAAAATAAATGCACCGGATCGGTGAAAAAAAGTTTTCTATTTTGCCTGATGAACCAAAAGGTTGTACCCGTAGCGAACAGACAACTGCCCAATCGGGGATTATAGACCATGCGCGGAGTATAACATAACGAAAAATGAGAAATGTCGCTTTTTTTATCTCGGATCTGGAACAGGAAGATCCAGACAGAGCTGTTTATTCAAACCCAGCAAATTTAACAAGTTGATCTCTGTCAAAATAGGAATGCGGTAGATACGGGCCGTGATGGCGGCAGCCCCCGGCTTTCGACCGATAACGAGATAATCGGTTTTTTGAGAGATACGGCGCGAGAAAAGTGCGCCGCGAGTTTCCAGTGCCGCCCGGACCTCTTGATGAGTCAGGGCCGACAGACTACCGGAGACCACGAAAACCTTGGAAAAAAACCGGGGATCTCGCCCGGCCGGAACGACCCTATCCGTCACAGAGGAGCCGGACAATTCCTCCAACCCCCAATCATCCCGATTCGGAGCTTGGGCGATCAACCGATCGACTTTTCCAGAATTTATAAATTTTATCAAATGATTGTCATCCATACATCCCCCCTCGATCTGACCTGAAATCGAACCCCGACCAAAGTCGTAGCGCTAGATTAACACACCTCAGAACAAATTAACACACCTTAGAAATGAAGAGTCAATCGATCGTTTGATGGAGGGGGCTGAAGGGCAGGCTGATCTGGAACAGGGCGCCATGGGGTTGAACGGGAACAAAGGTGATTCGACCTTTCATGATGGACAGATAGCTGCGTACAATGGACAGACCCAACCCGCTTCCACCCTCTGAGCGGGCCAATCCGGTTTTGGAACGGTGGAAACGACGGAAGATCAACTCTTGATCCTGTACAACCACCCCCGGCCCATCATCCTCCACCTCGATTCGCATCTCATTGTCCAAGGGATAAGCCCGAACCACAATACGCGCCGTCTCTGGCGTATACTTGACGGCATTGCTGAGCAAATTGGAAAGAATCCGCGACAAGGCGTGATGGTCACCTTGAATTTTAAGATCACGCGCCACATCCAGTTTGATGGCTCTTGGGGTTTTGGTCGCCAACAACACCGACTCGACCTGATGGGCAATCTCCGGCTCCAGATACAACTCCTGAACATTGGGAATATAGGCGCCGGAATCCAGACGGGAAAGATCCAACAGCTCGGATATGGTATGGGATAAGCGCAAGGCATGACGATGAAGGGCTTCGACGAGAGAGAGGTTGCGACCGCTCTGCCCCCCCTCCTCCATCAATGTTTCGGAATTGAGCAGAATGACGCTGACCGGGGTTCGCAACTCGTGGGAAACATTGGCGACAAACTCTCGACGCATCTCCTCCAAGCGGTGAATATCGGAAATATCGTGTAAAACCGCCACACATCCACCGTCATTCAGAGCAGAAAGCCGGATCAACAACCGCCGCTGAATCGAGTCAACCGTCAAATCAAACTGCTTGGTCGCCCGTCCACCCCTGATGGTCTCATCAACCAGTTGTTCGATTTCCGGCCCGCCGATCACTTCGGTCAGACGCTGACCGATAAATAATTTATTCTCTTCAAAAAGATCCAGTACCGCTTGGTTGACCAAGGTAATGCATCCCCGATCGTCCAGAGCAAAAACCGCATCAACCATCCCCTGCAAGACCGCCTCAAAACGGTCCCGCTCCCGAGCCAGGGAGGTCAATGATACGCCCAAATCGTCCGCAATCCGATCGAAGGAGCCGGAGAGATCGCTAATTTCATCCCGGCTCTTACTGCTTTCAATGCCGGTCAGTCGATTGACCCGCAGAGCCAGAGAACGCAAGGTGCGGGTCAACATGTAGGTGGCAACGCCGGAGATCACCACCAAGACCACCAAGCCCAAAGAGGCGGCAATCAGCAGGAACAGCCGGATTTGCTCGATAATCTCATCCACCTGGGCCAGGGACATCTGTATCCGAACCACTCCCTGACCCTTTGGATGAGGATAGGTCGTGGCGACATACAGCATGGAAGCTTTTAGCGTTTGACTGAAGCGCTGAGCCACACCATATTGGGTGAGTCGAGCGGCCTGGACCTCCGGGCGTTCACTATGATTTTCCAACCATTCCAGATCCGTCCCGGTCAATTCCGAATCACCAAGAACCCAGCCGTCCGGGTCGATGATGGTGATGCGCCGTTCGATGGCCAGACCAAACCGGTCGGCCAGTTCATCCATGCGCTCCAGATAAAACGGCTCTCCGGCCAAAATCAACAACTCCCGAGCGGCTTTGGCGTTTCGGTACAGATCTTCCACGGCGTTGGCCTGAATCCAGGTTCTCAGTCCCCGCTCCAGATAGAAGCCAACAGCCAGATCCGTTATAACCATCAGAAGAATGGTCGCCAGAAACAGGCGGCCACGAAAACTGATATTCACTCGCTGAAATCTGTTTTGGGCGGATTGTAGCGATAGCCGACATTGCGCCGTGTTTCGATGAGTTGATTGGCAACCCCCAACTTCTCTCGCAGACGATTGACATGCACATCAACCGTGCGACTACGAACGTCACTTTTTTCTCCCCAAACCCGTTTCAGAAGATCATCCCGACTCATGAACTCTCCGGGACTGGCCACCAACGCATCGAGAATGCGAAATTCCAAAGAGGTTAGCGAGATCTCCTGACCAGCTATTTGAATGGATTGCGTAATGCGATTAAGAGGGGTGGGAGTTTGGTTCGGAGAATTTCTTTCGATGAAGCGCGACGCCTTTTGACGACGGAGAATCGCGCCGATGCGCAACTTCAACTCTCGCACCGAAAACGGTTTGACCACATAGTCGTCCGCTCCGACCTCGAATCCCACAACCCGGTCGATCTCCTCCCCTTTTGCCGTTAAAATCAGGACGGAGACATCGTGGGTCGGTGGATGGGCACGAATGCGACGACACACCTCCAACCCTGGAATGTCCGGCAGCATCAGGTCCAATAAAACCAGGTCTGGCGGTGGTTCCATTCGAGCCAAAACCAAAGCCTCTTCGCCAGTCGCCGCGCAAAAGGTTTCGTAACCCTCTTTCTTCAGGCTATAGTCCAACGTACGAGAAAGGTCTGTTTCATCTTCGACTATAAGGATGCGATTCGCCATATATCCAACCCTGCCCCACTCTTTATTTTTTTGTCGTTCCTGAAATTTTTATGGTAGTGACTTCCCTGAGTCAATTCTTTATCTATTTTTTTATTGATCGGACTCCTTTAACCCATGAGCCAATTTAAAAAAAACCTCGCCAGACGGCGCACCTTTGCCATTATTTCTCACCCCGATGCGGGAAAAACCACCCTCACCGAAAAATTGCTGCTCTACGGTGGCGCCATTCAGATGGCGGGCCGTGTCAAAGCCCGAGGGGATCAACGCCGGGCACGCTCCGACTGGATGAAAGTGGAAAAAGAACGGGGAATTTCGGTCAGCGCATCGGTGATGACCTTTGAATATGACGACATCATTTTCAACCTGCTGGACACCCCCGGCCATGCCGACTTCAGTGAAGACACCTACCGGACCCTCACGGCCGTAGATTCCGCCATCATGGTCCTGGATGCCGCCAAAGGTATTGAGGGACAAACCCTCAAGCTGTTTGAGGTGTGTCGGTTGCGCAATATTCCCATCATCACCTTTATCAACAAGCTGGACCGGGAAGGCCGAGACCCGTTTGAACTGTTGGATGAGATCGAGCAGACTCTGGCTCTCTCCGCCACTCCAGCCTCCTGGCCCATCGGCATGGGCCGGGAGTTCCTCGGTTGCTACAACCTCTTTGATGATCAACTGCTCTTCATGGAGCGCAGCGATGGTGGCTCTACCCAAAGCGGAATCGCCTGTGACGGCCTGACCGATAAAAAAATCGACAACCTCCTGCCAGCCGGCGCAGCCACCACTCTGCGGGAAAACGTCGACATGATTCGGGGCCTGTGCCCGGAATTTGACCTGAAAGAGTATCGGGACGGACATCTGACACCGGTTTTCTTCGGCAGTGCCATCAACAATTTTGGCGTCCAGGAGCTTCTTAAGGGGGTTGCGAGATTGGCTCCCCAGCCCCAGCCCCAAAAAGCCATTCAGCGACTGGTGGAGCCTCACGAAGATCCCGTAACCGCCTTTGTCTTCAAGATTCAGGCAAACATGGACCTAAAACACCGGGATCGGATTGCCTTTGTCCGCATTTGTTCCGGCCATTTTAAAAAAGGCATGAAGCTCAAACACATCCGAACAGGAAAGGTGCTCTCGGTCCACAATCCCATGCTGTTTCTTGCCCAAGATCGCGGCGTGGCAGAGGAGGCCTGGGCCGGAGACATCATCGGCATTCCCAACCATGGCGCCCTGCGTATCGGCGACACCCTATCCGAAAGCGAAGTACTCAACTATACCGGCATTCCCAGCTTTGCCCCGGAACTCCTGCAACGCATCCGCTCAGACGACCCCCTGCGCATCAAACATCTAGGTCGCACCCTGACCCAACTGGGCGAAGAGGGTGCCGCGCGTGTTTTCAAAACCCGCATGGGTTCCGACTGGATCGTCGGCGTGCTTGGGGCGTTGCAGTTTGAAGTTCTGGCTGATCGTATTCGCACGGAATACGGTATTCCGGTCCGCTTTGAGTCGGCCCCCTTCTATACCGCCCGCTGGCTGGATGCCGATGAACCTCGACTGCTCAAACAGTTTGCCGATGCCAACCAATCGGAAATAGCCGAGGACCACGACGGCGGACTGGTCTTTCTGGCCCGCAACAGTTGGCGACTGGACGACGCTCAAAAAGAGTGGAAAGAGGTCCGCTTTTTGTCAACCAAGGAACAGACCTGAACTCAAGGAGTCCGGCAAAACAGAAAAAAAAGGGCCTGTTGGATTGAACCGAGAAACAGCGGTCAAATCAACAGGCCCGGATGCAGGCTATTTTTTGAACGGATTATCCAGGATCAGGGTTTCGTCCCGATCCGGTCCGGTGGAGAGGATTGCGACCGGCACGCCGACCAGCTGCTCCAAGCGGCTGATGTAGTTCCGGGCAGCTTGGGGCAGGCTGTCCATATCCTTGCATCCGACGGTGGACTGTGACCAACCGGGAAGCTCTTCATAAATCGGCTCGCAGGCTTCCAGAACCGATGGGTCGGAAGGCATGGATTCGATCCGACGACCGTTGCGTTCGTAGGCGACACAGATTTTCAGGGTTTCCAGACCGTCCAGGACATCCAATTTGGTCAACGCCAGACCGGTCAAACCGTTGACCCGTTTGGCATGGCCCACGACCACCGCATCAAACCAGCCACAGCGACGGGAACGGCCCGTGGTCGCACCCACCTCACCGCCCACCGTGGATAAATGTTCGCCAATTTCGTCGAACAACTCGGTGGGAAACGGGCCGCTACCGACACGGGTGGTGTAGGCTTTGACAATTCCCAGAACATAATCGATGGCCGTCGGGCCGATTCCGGCTCCGCTGCTGGCACTGCTGGCAACGGTGGTCGAAGAGGTGACAAACGGATAGGTGCCATGCTCGACGTCCAGCATGGTACCCTGCGCCCCCTCCAATAGAATGGATTTTCCGGCGGCCATGTCCTGGGCCAGAATCCAGGAGACGTCATCGACGTAGGGTGCCAGAATATCGGCCATGCGCAGATAGTCATCCCGAACATTTTCAAAGTTGAAGGTGGCCGACTCGTAGAAATTTTCCAACATGAAGTTGTGATAGGCGAGGTTCTCGCGCAATTTGCTCTCAAAGACTTTCTGATTGTAGAGATCCCCCATGCGGATGCCCCGACGGGCGACTTTATCCTCGTAGGCCGGTCCGATGCCTCGACCGGTGGTGCCGATCTTGGACTTGCCCTTGCGTTTTTCCCGAGCGACATCCAACTCTCGATGGTAGGGCATGATCAGGTTGCTCAGGGCGGAAATCTTGAATGAATTGGCACTGACAGCCACCCCTTGTTCAGATAGCTCCTGGATCTCTTTGATCAAGGCCGCCGGGTCCAAGACGACGCCGTTACCGATTGCACACATCTTGCCTGGACGAAGAATACCGGATGGAATCAGGTGGAGAATATATTTTTTCCCATCGATTACCAGCGTATGGCCAGCATTATGCCCCCCCTGGAAACGAACGACGGTATCCGCCGACTCTGTCAGAAGATCGACGATCTTTCCTTTTCCTTCATCACCCCATTGGGTTCCGACGATAACGACATTGGCCATTTTCAAATATCTCTCTTCGTTAAGAAAAAGTTAAACAATCCGACACGTAAGCCACGCAAAACCATGGAAATTTACCACTATTCATCCAGGGGCGCAACGGATTTTGACCTGGCCGACACATCTCTCTTCTACTCTTCTGATAATACGGTATTTTTTTATTGGCCTGTGATTTGCATAAAACTCTCACCGTCTCTATTTTTAAATTTTGGCCTGAGATCATTCATAAGGATGCCGGACTCCATGTTATATGCCAAATCGGACATTGAAGGGGATAGTTTTTTTTTCACCCTGACCACCCAAGACCGCAAAAAAATCCTCTGTGATCCGATCAACGTGAAAAAACTGCGCATCGCCTTCAAACGGGTCATGCAGATCCACCCCTTTCGCATCGACGCCTTTGTCCTGCTGCCGGATCATCTCCACTGCATTCTCACCCTGCCTCAAGGGGACTGGGAGATTACCAACCGCTGGAGACTGATCAAAGGTAACTTTACCCGCTCCTGTGATGACCGATACAAACAGCCTGACCCCTCCACCGGCTACAAGGGAAAGCGACCCGCCGTCTGGCAGCCGCGTTTTCAGGAGTATCAAATCAAGGGAACGGAAGAGATGATCAGCCATATTGAGTATATCCACGCCAATCCCGTCAAGCACGGATTGGTCAAATCGCCCGCCAACTGGACCCACTCCAGCTTTCATCGTTATGTCAAACGGGGAGTCTATGACGTCGGTTGGGGAACCGTACCTGGAAAACTGCCCTTTCACCCCTCCAGACGTCCCGATTCCATCGGTTGAAACGGCCCGTTTCCTGTTCTATGATCAAGCTTGGCGTATCGGCAGGGTGGTCATTTTGGTGATTCTGCCCTCTGCGTATTCTCAACGGCCAAATTCAGGTTCAAGACAGGATCAAAAAAGGGCGGGAAATCGACTATGGGCCTGCTTTCACCTCTTTTGACTCCACTCTCGGGCAAGCGGGAGCATGAGCGGGTCGCGTTGCAATTTTCCGAGAACCGGGTACAGCTGATCAAAATCAACGGTCAGCGCGACGGACGGATATCCTTGTCCCTCTGCCTGACCCTCCCCTTCTCATCCCGGCAAAAAAACCCCCTGTTGGAATCGGTTCGCCACCATCACCTAAAACAGACCGCGACCAGCATCGTTCTATCAGAAAAGAGCTATCATCTGTTTCCCAGCGACCCACCGGATCTGCCGCGAGAGGAGTGGTCGGCTGCCATGCGGTGGCAGATTCAGGACCATATCGACCGGCCAGCCTCGGAGATGGTGGTGGAGGTCTTTGATGTTCCGACTCCGGCTGCAAGCCGGAAATCTGGATTGATCTACGTCGCAGCCACCCCGGAAATCCCCCTGAAACAGTGGAGCCGGGCCACGGTTCAAAGCCGACTCCACTTGACCGACATCACCATTCCTGAGTTGGCTCTCAAAGCGTTGGCTGCCCGACTGCCGGAACAGTCGGAGGGGCTGGCACTCTTGAAATTGGACCGTAGCGGCGGAATGCTGCTGGTCATCCGAAAACAAACCCTCTATCTGGCTCGTGAGATCACCCTATCCAGCTCTTTGCAGCAAGAAGAAGAGAGGGAGCTCTCTTCGGCTTCACAGGATGAAGTGGCTCTGGAGGTACGCCGGACCTTGGATTATTTTGAATCAACCTTTGATCTTCCGTCCGTAGCCGCACTCTATCTGATCCCCAGCACCAACCCTTTGCCGGATCTGGAGAACGCACTGAACGAACGGCTGAATGTCTCGGTCAAACGGTTTGATATTCGTCAAGCCATTCAAGTTTCCGACAGTCTGGCCGACTCTGAGCTACAGATCAGCCTGACCACCATCGGAGCAGCCCTGTCGGCCAGCCCGCTCTGGCGGAGTCCGACAACGGCAGAGACAGATTCGGGACTTGATCCATGGTAGAGCAACAGGTCAATTTTCTCCGTCCACATTTTTTACCGGTTCGCCCACCTCTGTCCTACGGCAAAATGGCCGGAATCGGAGCGGGCCTGGGTCTGATTTTGACTCTGCTCTCTCTGCTTGGTCTCCAACGTATGGAATCGCAGCGGCTGTCCCTCAACGAACTGCTCCGGCAGGAACAGGATCTGTTGCAGCAGATCCATGGCGGAAAAGATCCCGAGCCAGCCCCGCCGGTTCCAGACAAGATGGCGAATAAGCCAAGAGGTCAATTCACCATCAAAAACGCCTTGTTGAATCAGGACATCGCTGAGATTCGGCAGCAGACCGAGCCTTTTTCGGAGGCCCTACGCAAGATGGCTCAGGCCCAGACCCCTGGAATCTGGCTGACCACTCTCACCCTGAACAACCTGGATCTCCGCTGGACCCTTGAGGGGGTGACCCAATCCCCAGAGATCATTCCCGACTATCTGAATAAACTCAACCGTCAATTCAGCCCCGACCATCCCCCTTTTATCCTGAACCGGGTCGAGCGAAACAACACAGCGACCACCTCCGCAGCCATCGACTCGACAGGACTTTTGTCCTTTCAACTTTCGACGGTGCCGGAATAATGGTTTTTTACCCTGTAAATTCAAGGATGCGGTCATGAGCCCGCCAGCCAAACAACGGCATGGGACGGGGCCGCTTCGCCTGCGGATTCTTCTGTTGGCTGGAACCATTCTTCTCACGCTACTGGGATGGCAGCGGTGGTTTTATGAGCCATTCATAAACGAATGGCAGCAGATCGAGCAAAAAAAACGGGCGGTGGAAAAGCGGATGACCCAATTGAGAAATCTCAAGCTGACCGCCCAACCGACTGGCGCAGTCGATCCCGGTGCAAACCAGGCAATCGAGTCGCAACGAGAGCAACAACTGAATCAAGCTTTGAGGGAAACAGGCATTTATTTAACCCGAGCCGATCAACGGCAAGCGATACAAACCGCACTCCTGACGCTCAGAGGCCCCCTACAGTTCACCGCTCTCCATCAGAAAAATTCGACGACGACGGTAATCATCGATCCACCGAAAGGGGAGAAGCCCCCGCGCCTGGTTCAACATCAATGGCATATACAGTTGACCGGAACCTATGCCCAGACCTGGCACTATTTAAAGCGGATCGAGCAAGCCGACCTTCCCCTGCTCTGGCAAAGCCTGAGCTATCGGACCGCCACCCACCCCGACGGCCAGATCGATCTTCAGATCAACGCCCTCAGCCTGACTCCGTAAAGATTGGATTTTTGCCCGACAACTGCCGTTTCTAGGTTCAAGCCAGATTTTCCATTAGCGGCACGATGATCGCGCAGAGATTTGGATTCACAGGGGACTTTTCGAGGGAGCGGGATAGCGGGCGCCTATCGCCGAGCGAGAAAAATACCCTGTGGATTCAAAGATCAAGCGAGGGCGCGCCGCTAATGGAAAATCTGGGTTCAACGCATCCGAATCAGACGACCAGTTTGACACCCAGATTGGGTGACGTTCTCTTTTTTTCCTCCTGTTCAGATACGCCTCTGGGTGCTGATTGTCGGCGCATGGTACGCAGGGATCGGGTTGATACCGGCTGATACGGCTGTTTCTCCGACAGACCGCCCGGTTCGCCTTGTTCACCCTTCTCTCCTTGCGCCCCTCTCTCACCTGGATCGCCTTTCGGACCCGGCTCACCCCGTCGTCCCGGCGCACCGGGCGGACCTTCCGGCCCCATGCTGCCATCGCGTCCCGGCAACCCCCGACCGGCTGGCCCCGGCTCGCCGCGTTCACCCGGATCCCCTTTCGCTCCCGGTTCACCCGAAGGCCCCATCTCGCCCGGATCGCCTTTCGGACCCCTCGGCCCCTCTTCCCCTGGCAGACCCGGATCCCCTTTTGTTCCCGGTTCGCCCGGAGGCCCCATCTCGCCCGGATCTCCTTTTGGACCCTCCGGCCCCTCTTCCCCTGGCAGACCCGGATCCCCTTTTGCTCCCGGTTCGCCCGGTATCCCTTGTGGTCCCGGTTCCCCACGTTCGCCCGGCTTTCCGTCCGAACCCATTGGTCCCGGTTCGCCCGGTATCCCTTGTGGCCCCGGTTCCCCACGTTCGCCCGGCTCCCCTTGAGGGCCAACCTCTCCCATCGGACCAGGTTCCCCGATCTCTCCCTTTTCTCCTTGAGGACCGACCTCACCCATCGGGCCGGGATCGCCCTTTTCACCCCTCAAACCCGGTTGACCGGGTTCGCCCGGATCACCTTTGACACCTACTTCACCGGCCGGACCCGGATCACCGACTGCACCGGGCGGTCCTTCCAATCCTGGACACCCCATCGGGCCACATGGCCCCATCAAACCGGTCTCGCCACGCTCCCCTTTTTCGCCCAGTTCCCCCTTTTCCCCCATCGGACCGACCGGACCCGGCTCCCCCATCGGACCGACCGGACCCGGCTCCCCCATCGGACCGACCGGACCCGGCTCCCCCGGCTCCCCCATCGGACCGACCGGACCCGGCTCCCCCGGCTCCCCTTTCGGACCGGGCGGACCCATGAGTTGTGCGGCAGACAAAGCCCGGATTTCCTGCTCAAGACGGCTGATTTTTTCGTCAACCACATAAATCGGATCGATGATATTTCGACTGATCAGCTCATTCAGCGCCAACTCCAGGCTGGCCAGTTGATCCGTTTTTTCTACGCCCTGTTGCTGCGTTTCCAGTTCGTTGCCCATGACTGCCAACTGGAGTTTTTCCTTTTCCCAATGAACCTCCTTGCAGTAGAGGGCATAACTCATGCTGTTGAACACATCAAATAGCCACTCGAAATATCGGTTATCGGTACGGATTTGGTGGCCGTATTTCCCAGACGTAACCAAAGACATGGCGTCGGACAGCGGGTGATAGCCTTTACCAACCCCCTGCATGACCAAATAATAGATCAGCCAGTTGACCAGCAGCAGAGGCAGGATAAACAGGGCGATCTCCATATCCTGACTCAATCGACTCAACGATGACACCGTTGAGGCCGGAATGGATATTCGGGTCAAGCCCAGCAAAGATTGGCTACCGGTCTGGTTCAAATCGATGGTGATGGTCTGATGAACGGGTCGGAAAAAATGGTATTGATGCCCGTTTTCCTCATCCACCCCCTGTTTTTGCAACACCGTCGCTTGAGGGTTTTCATTAAAAAATCGTAATGCCTCGGCATCCAACTCCGTATTCAAACCGGAAGATGCTCCGTCACCCTGATTGGAGAGATAGCCGACCTGCAACCCGTCCAAACCATTTTGATAAGAAATATCTCTTATTTTATGAATGATGTATGGTGTAGTCAGACGATCCAGGTTCAAATCCAAACCTTGGATGGATTGACTCCGTTGATTTTTGATCAGGGTTGTCGAAGCACCCAACAAAAAATGAATTTGGGCCGTTTGTCGCTCCAGATGTTCCAGGGTCTCCTGATGATCCCGAGTGGAGATGAAAAAGACCAGCATGGCGCTGTTGAGCAGGGTAATGAGGGCGACAATCAACGGCCCACGAAATTTGGACAAGATCATACCCACCTCCCCATCCTGCCGTCTGAGAATGACCGGAAAACCTCAACAGCTTTCAGGCCGTCGGAGAGGATTGTAGAAAAGTTCAAACCCATGATGACTCGATCAAGTTGTTTTAACCTGGTAACGGTGGTTGGCGGCACGCGCCTGGCCAGAGGAGCGGGGAATTTTTTTCTCCAAAATCCTTTTTTTGCCCTGGATACCAGAAAATAAAGCAACTTTCACACCAACTATCAGACAAAAATGACCATAAAAAAATCAGCTCCGGCCATCAAGCTTGATAATACCAAAGGCAGTTGATATTCTGATCAGCAGTCATATATAGGGTTTTTCCCGCCTATTTCAACCTCGTCTTGGCCAAAATTGACCATGTTAGAAGCACTGCTGACGCCAAAATCCATTGCCGTTATCGTCACGACTGAACATTTGGAGGCCGTTTGGTTTGAAATACTGACCAACCTGATTGAGGGTGGCTATGCGGGTGAGGTGCTGCCCATCAGCACTTTTTCCGACTATTTTGTCATACCAGAAACGGCAGTTGAAGCCCCCCCCCCGGCACAACCCATCGATTCCCTCGGTGAATCCGGGAACACTTTTGTCACCGATTTGCCAGACAACAACAGGGATAGGGCCGTTTTTCCGCTGAAGATCAAATGCCATCCAACTCTCAAAGAGAGTAAAAAACAGACTGATCTGGCCATTATCATCTCTCAGGCTCCCGAGGCGGTCCAGTCGGTCAAAGATGCGTTGCGGGCTGGCGCCAAAGCCTTGATTCTCATCCCCAGCGGTTATCAAGAGGCCAATGAGTCTGGAGCCAGAGTCCAGCAGGAGATTGTTGAATTATGCCAAAAACGCCAGGCCCGCGTGGTCGGTCCCAACTGCCTGGGGGTGATCAACTCGGCTCACAAGATGAACGCCGCCTTTGCCAAAACCCTGCCCACAGCCGGTGGTCTATCCCTTATTTCTCAATCGGGCGCCCTCTGTGCCTCGCTGTTGGATTGGATGTCGTCCCGGCATCTGGGCCTGGCCAAAATGCTCAGCATCGGCAACAAGGCCGACTTGAACGAGATTGATTGTCTGAAATATCTGGCCCGAGATGACGAGACCCGGGTGATCATCTGTTATCTGGAGAGCATCAACGATGGCGACGCCTTTATTCGGGCCGCAGAAGAGGCCGCCACCCGAAAACCGGTCATCGTGCAAAAAGTGGGCAACAGCGTTCCGGGAGCCAAAGCGGTCTACCTGCATACCGGGCGGGTTTCAGGAAAGGCGACCGCTTACGGTGCCGCCTTTAAGCGATCGGGGGTCATCCACGCCGAAAACTATGAAACCCTGCTGGATTATGCCAACGCCTTCAGCCAACTTCCACTGGCTCAAGGGGATCGGGTCGGATTGATCACCAATGCGGACGGGCCGGGCATCATGGCTCTGGACGCCTTGGATACAAACGGTTTGCGGGCGGCCCGCTTTACCGATGATACCTTTGAAAAACTTCAATCCAGCCTACCCAAGGATGTTCGAATCGGGCTGGCGGTCAACCTGCAAGAAAACGCCAGTGCCGAGGACTATTCCACCGCCCTGGAGATCATTCTGGCCGATCGTGAAACCGACGCGGTATTGGTTATTTTAAGCCCCCTGGCCATGACCGACCCGGCCCGGACCGCCCGACTGCTCGCCGGGCACGTCAACCCCCGCAAACCGGTCCTCGCCTCCTTTATGGGCGGCATCCGAATTGCCGATAGTTATGACATCCTCAATCGGGTCCGCATTCCCAATCATCAATCTCCAGAGCGAGCCATCTCGACTCTGGCCGCCATGAGACGCTATGCCGAGTGGCTCTCCAGACCGCCTCGAATCGTCACCCGGTTTTTGGTCAATCAGCGTCGGGTGGAGCGCATCATCTCCCGCCGACTGCGAACCCGACGGTTTCAGATCATGGGGCTGCGGGCCAAGGAGATTTTAAGCGCGTATGGCTTTACCATTCCCGAAGGAAAATTGACCACACGGGTTGATGAGGCCATTGAAATATCCCGACGCCTGGGTTTTCCCGTTTCCATGCACCTCTCCTCCCCGGATATCACCCCCAAATCCTCTTCGGACAGCAGTCGCCACCAAATCATCGATGTGGAAGGGGTCCGGGACACCTTCGACCTGATGACCTTCCGATTCAAACAGACCCTTCCGAATGGTCGTCTGGATGGAATCTATATTGAAAAAATGCCTCCCCAGGGACAAGAGGTGGTGATCGGCATGAATCGTGACCCCCATTTTGGTCCCATGCTGATGTTCGGTTTGGGCGGTTTTTCCGTCGAAGTGATGCGGGATGTCAGCTTTCATCTGGCCCCCATCACGGCCGACGAAGCGTTGCAGATGTTAAAAAGCACCCGAGCCTTTTCCCTGCTCTCGAAAAACCGGGGAATCAACCAGATCGACCTGCTCTCCATTGCCGAAAGTCTGCAACGTATCAGCCAATTGGCAACCGAATTTCCGCTTATCTCAGAGATTCTCATCAATCCCCTGATCGTCGGCGGAGCCGGTACCATTCCCTTTGCAATCGACGCCCATTTTACTTTGACTGAACCGACGGAACCCTCATGAACCCAACCCGTGGATTTCTCGGCTATGATGCCGATTGGAAAGAAAAATATGCCGATCTCATCGCCACGCCGAAGCAGGCTCTGGGCCAGATCAGACCCGGCAGCCGGATTTTTATCGGCACCGGATGCTCGGCCCCGCAACCCCTGATCAAGGCTTTATGCAACGACGCCAAACATTTAACCGGCGTTGAAATCGTCCACCTGATTACCTTCGGAGAGGCCCCTTACGCCGAAAAACAGTATTCCAACACATTCACCGTCAATAGTTTTTTTGTCGGCGACAACACCCGTGATGCCGTCAATGGCGGGTGGGCCGACTACACGCCGATCATGATGTCGGATATTCCCCTGCTCTTTTCTCGGGGTCAATTGCCCCTGGATGCCGCCTTGATCCAGGTTACGCCACCGGATGAGCGAGGCATGGTCAGTTTGGGCATTTCGGTGGATATCGTCAAAAGTGCCGTCGAAAACGCTTCACTGGTGATCGCCCAGGTCAACCCATTCATGCCCCGTACCCAGGGGGATTCACACCTGAACGTCTGGGATCTGGATATTCTGACCCTGGCTGAAGAACCGCTGCTGGAGTACAGGTTGCCCAAACCAACCTCAGAAATGAAAACCATTGGTCGCAACGTCGCCGCTCTCATCGAAGACGGCTCCACCATCGAGGTCGGAATCGGCCAGGCCCCGCAGTCGGTGCTGCCTTTTCTCCAGAGCAAAAAACATCTGGGAATTCACACCGAACTGATCACCGATTCCATTTTGGATCTACTGGAATCCGGTGCGGTTGACGGCAGCCGCAAAGCCATGGATACCGGAAAAATCATCACCAGTCTGGCCGCCGGAACCCAAAAGCTCTACGACACCATCCACGACAATCCGATTTTTTCATTTCAGCCCACCGAATATGTGAACAACAAGGTGACCATCAGCCAGCAGACCAAGATGATTGCCATCAACAGCGGCCTACAGGTTGACTTGACCGGACAGGTTTGCGCCGACTCCATCGGCACCAAGATTCACTCCGGTATCGGTGGCCTGGTGGATTTCAACTATGGTGCCGCCCACTCCAAAGGCGGGAAAGCCATCATCGCCCTATCGGCCACGGCGGATGACGGCACCTGCTCCCGGATTGTCTCCCAATTGTCGCCGGGAAGTGGCGTTGCCCTGCTACGCGGCAGCATCCATTATATCGTCACCGAGTACGGAATCGCCTATCTACACGGACGAACCCTGCAAGACCGGGCCATGTCCCTGATCAGCATCGCCCATCCTGACTTTCGGGCAAAGCTGTTGACCAAGGCCATCAAAAATCATCTGATTCGACCTGAGATGGGTTCTTTGGAGGGAAAACATATGGTCGGATCGCGGGATCTGTGCACAACCATGACCCTGAAAGATGGAACCCAGATCAACTTCCGGCCCGCCCATCCCACCGATCGACGCTCGATCGAGGGAATGCTCTACTCTCTGTCGGAACGTTCGGTTTACCGGCGGTTCATGTCCAACATCAAACGTTTTTCCTTTCAAGAGATCAAAAACATCATCTATATCGATCACCGCCGGGATGTGGTGATTGTCGGCACCATACCGGAGGCGGATGGCGAAAAAATCGTCGCGGTCGGCGGTTATTATCTGGACCCCGGCACCAACCAGGCCGAAGTTGCCTTCATGATTCGCGACGACTGGCAAGGTCGGGGTTTGGGTGGTTTTTTGATGAAGTATCTGGTCGCCATCGCCAAGAAAAACGGTATCCAGGGATTCGTCGCCGAGACCCTGCGGGAAAATCGGGGCATGCAGACCGTCTTTCACCACAGCGGCTTGAACGTTCGAGCCTATATGGAAGAGGATGTCCTCTGTTTTGATATGAAATTTTGTTAGCCCCGATGCGGCGGAACTGTCCCGTTCACCGGACTGGAGGAACAACCACCACTGCTCCATAAATCGGACGGGAATTCAACCGCCATGGATTTTTTTCCCTATTGACCCCATTGACCTACGTTTTTTGGCCGTTGGTATTCAGCCCGAATGGGGTTTTTACCCACCTGGGTCAAAAGAGGCCGTACAACTGTTCAAGGCGTTTCCATTCGATGTGATCATCATGGATATTCAGATGCCAATACTGAACGGATTCGAGGCCACCCAACAGATCCGAGCCTGGGAACTGGAACAGGAAAGGCAACCAACGCCCACCATCGCCTTGACCGCCAACGCCATGAAGCAGAACATTGAAAAAACCATCGCATCTAGGTTGAACCGGAAGGAAGATAATTTTCACCAGCTAATATCGAAACAGTTTTGCATATGATTGTTGGTTGAATGCGCCCGGAATAATCCTGGGTTCGATTACACGAACCGTTTTCTAGAAATGGGCGTTTTTTCAATCGGTTTTTCTGCTCTCATTAAGTTGCATGCAGCTTTAGGTCATCGG
>JADFYU010000022.1 GCA_015232865.1 Magnetococcales bacterium | reverse complement strand
CTCAAAAGCTGTTGATTGGGGGTGGGTTACTCATCGCCCATTCAAAGCAAAAAACCTACCTGGAGAGAAAAACCGCAAAACAGTAGATTTCTGTTTTTACCTCAATTTGCCACGCCGTGACAGATTCGTGTCACGCTCCTGCCTTTCATGGGTTTTTCTAGCCATTTGCCGACTGTGTGAAACAGAACCGGGTTTGACAATTTATTGTTTTAACAACAATTTATTTTTACCCACCTAAAATGGGGTGCTAGGGGTCGAAGGTTCGAATCCTTTCGCCCCGACCATTTATTTATTTGAAGATCAATAAGATGGCGGCTTTTGCACATTTTGCGAAAGTCGCCATTTTTGCTTTGTGTGTAATTCCTGTGTAATCGTGTCAGGCTTTTTTTCGCCCAACTCGATCTTCCAGAATGTCCATTGCGGCGGCAACGTAGGCACTGTCTTGGTGGGTGTACTTCAGAACAGTTTCAATATTCTTGTGGCCTGAGATCTTTTGCACCGTTGGCAAGTCCACTCCCCCCTGCACCAAATGAGTAACCACGGTGTGCCTCATGATGTGGGGAGTAATTAATGCCGGGTCCAGGTTCGCTTTTTCCACAATGGTTCTGAATGACTTTTTAAAACTCTTCCGGTGCGCCCCATCTTTAGAAGGAGAGGGGAACAACCATCCTGATTTTGAATCGAACTGTTGAATACGATCCTTCAGGTAAGAGGTAAGCCCCTGCGTGATAGGCTGCAACCTCTCGCCACTTTTGTCTTCCTTTGGGTTGGGAATTCTGATTATGTGACGGAAGATATCGACGTTTTCAATCCGAATCGACATAATTTCCCCGGCTCTCATCCCGGTTTCTAAACCAATACGAACAAATTGATAAAGGTATTGGTCTGGTGATTCCATGGCGAGATCCATCAGACGGCTGGCTTGACCTTTTGTCAGATAGGTAATGCGGTTTTTCTCTCCAGGTAGGTTTTTTGCTTTGAATGGGCGATGAGTAACCCACCCCCAATCAACAGCTTTTGAGTAAAGATGCCGGAGGCTCTGAAGTTCTCGGTTGATCGTACCGGGAGCACGACCTAGATTTTGACGGTGTTTTTTGTATCGCTCTATATCAAAGGTAGATAGCGTGGATATGGGCTTGGTTCCAAAGAACGGTTTTAAGAACAGTCGGAAATGTGGCTCTTTGTTGATCAGGTTTTTTCCGCCGGTCTCCATCATCCGTTTGAGGTAATTATCCGCAGCCTGACTGAACCCCAACGCCATCTTGCGCCCTTTGGGAAGATTCAGCTGATCTTTCCTGGCATCGGCCCTGGATTGCTCAATAAAATCTTCCGCCTGTTTTCTAGTGGTTCCTTCCGACTCCTTGCCTATGATTCTGTGGATGCGTTGACCATCAACCATGACATTCACTGCCCACCGACCATCACCGTTTTCCAGTCGCTCAAATTTGATACCGTGTTCCATCACCTTCTAGCCGGATTGGAGTTTGCGGAGGTTGGTACGGGTGAGCTTGGAAAATTTGAGAGCCATTATATTACCCCTTCAAGTTAACCGTCCGTTTTGCTGCGTATTCCTTAATTAACTCCCAATCATTGCGGATCAACTCCATATTCCACGATCCATCCGGGTTTTTTGTCTGATTGGTTGTTTCATTGAGTATTTTCCAAATCCACCCTTCATCATAAGAGAGGAGATCTGGGAAGGTTTCTGCCAATCTGATCAACCGATCCGGTTCGCTTACATCCCAGACCTTATCTAAAAGTAACTCTGGTTTCTGCCCTCCCGAGTTAAATATCAACCCCTCTGAGTCATGATGTAGAGCCATGCCAACAGCCCACTCTACTACCGCAGAGACAGTGCGGTGCTGTCTGCGGGCCAAAAGCTCCAACCCATACCGGGTTTTAGGATCAAACCGCAAGGTTAGACTCTCCCGTGTGGTCCTGGTACCTTTTTTTGCTCGTCCTGCCATAGCCTGCCCTCCTTGTTAAAAAATCTAAATTGTTCTGACTTCTTCTATAGCACATGTTTTAAGTTGACTGCAAGATTCTTATAATGCTATTGCAGTCTACAAGATTGCACAAAGTTCTGTTGATTGCTAAGGAGACGATGATGGAGACAAACAGGGTTAGCGTAACCATCTTCCCCGATGGGCGGATGGATACAGCCAATGCAGCACGATACCTCGGATGTAGCACAAAGACACTGGCAATGGGCCGGTGTGACGGGACCGGACCAGAATTTATCAAAAGGGGGAGGATATTTTATTTTCAAAATGATCTGGATAACTGGTTGCTGGAAGGGGGAAAGATGAGAAGTACCACACAGGCTATACGGGAAAGGCGGTTATATAGGAGGTGGTTATGGCTCACGATCATGAAGGATGGCCAGATCCTCAACCGATTACAATAAATAGTGAGGAGCCAGAACCATACCCGTTCGAGGCGTTGCCAGATGCAATACTGAGAGCGGCGGCAGAGATGGCCCGGTTTGCCAAGGTTCCAGTGGTTAGTCCAGCGGTCATTGGGTTGTCGGTTATTGCAACTGCAATCGGGAAAAAGGCCCGGATTGAAGAGAGACCAGGACTCTATCTCCATCCTGCTCTGTTTCTCGCACTTATTGCCGGATCGGGTGAGCGGAAGTCTCCCCCCTTCAAAATCATGACTGGTCCTTTGGAGGATTGGGCCAAGGAGTTGGCGGAAATATTTTCCAAAAACCGCCAGGAGACCCTGGCACAACACCGGGTGATAGACAAACTCATAGCCACCCTGGAGCGGGAGGCGGCGAAGAAGGATTGGAGTGATAGTCACCGTGATGAACTGGTGGAAAGAATAGCGGCTGAAACGAGAAAAAAGAGGCCGGTTCCACCCCCACCTCGCCTATTTACTACGGATGCTACAGAGGAGAGATTATTCCAAAAACTGCATGACCATGGGGGAGCCTATGCAGTGTTATCCGGGGAAGGGCGTTCCGTTCTGGATAGCATCATGGGGAAATATTCTGGCAAGGACCGGACCGGGGATGCCATCTATCTGGCCGGTATTTCCGGTGACACCATCACCCGTGACCGGGTTGGTGGTGAAAATGGACCAGAGGAGCGGGTGATATACAACCCCTGTCTGAATGTCTGTGTTATGACTCAGCCCGATAAATTTTTAGAGCTTGCCAGTCATTCCACCTTGAGAGATTCCGGGGCACTGGCTCGAATCTGGCCGGTTCATCTTCAATCGTTGGTTGGAACCCGGATGGAATCTGCCAATGAAGCCGGATTGGATGACCTGGCGTTGGAGACCTATCGGGAGATTGTTACTCAATTACTAAAGGTCAAAATGCCGGAAAAGGATGGCAAGCCCATTTCACACCTTGTCAGGCTTTCACCTGAAGCGGCTGAGGAGCGGAGAAAGTATCACAATAAGATTGAACAAATGATGGGAGCTGGGAGTCGGTTGGATGATGTTCGGGATATTGCTTCTAAAGCGGTATCAGCCACCTGTAAGGCAGCTTTGGTCATTCACCTGATGCAGAACCCACATTTTATTTCTGCCCTGGAATCTGAACTCTCACCGGAGACCTGGCGTCAAGCCCAACAGTTGGGGGCCTATCACCTGTCTGAAGCGGTCCGAATCCAACGAACGGTTGGAGAGGATGGAGAGACCCAAAAAATAATCACAATAGGTAAATGGCTGAAGGAGAAGCGAATAACAGAACTGAAAGCCTCTTATCTATACCAGATGGGGCCAAGACCGAGACTCACGGCAAAGGAGGCCGAGACCATGCTGGAGACCTTGGAGGGGTTGCGTTGGGTTTATGCCGCTCCATTGGTGAAGAGTCAGAGAAAAGTACTCTATCTGGTTAATCCCAAATTAGCCAACTTAGCCATTTTAGCCGGGGAGTGAGGAAATTATGAATAATTCAGTTTCTACAGATAGCCCGGCTAATTTGGCTAAAACGGCTAAAATAACCAGAGGCTCCACACAATCCCTTTTTACTGCTTTGACAGGTGAAGCCATCTCCACCCCAGCACCATCAACCTCTATCCAGACCGACCCGGAAGAGATCGAAGAGAGAGCGGCTATCTTTGAGTTTGATAGCGGCATACCCCGTCCGGTTGCAGAGTGGTTAGCTCATATCTGGTTTTTTGGAGCCACCACAAAATATGTCACCAGAGATATGGCAGGAATTTTTGAGCATAGCCACCGAGTCTGTGGAGCATTGGAGTAAACAGATTAATGATGATGGCAGTCGGGTATGGGTCGTGGGGAAAAGATGGGTTTATGACCATCAAACCGGCAAGGCTTATACACCCTATGAGGCGGCGCAACTACTGATGGGGAGCAGCTATGACAAATGAAAGGTACTGTAAAAGCGAAAATTCTATGGGTTCCGCACGACCCCAAAAGCTGCCTAGCGTTGGGCTGAACTATGCAGGGTTCCGGTTCCTGATCGGTGGCAGACAAACATTGAGGGTAACGGGAGAGAGATCATGACGACTCAACGTGAAATAGCCAAACACCTGGACCTGTCAGAACGCCATGTGCGGGATCTACTCAAAGAGTTGGGTCTCCCTGCCAAAAATGCCGATATAGACCAGGTTCGCATTGCCTATATCCGCCATATACGGGCGGTGGCATCCCGGCATAAATCCGAGAGTGGGTTGGATCTTGTCCAAGAGCGTGCCCGATTGACCATAGCACAACGGGAAAAAACCGAGATTGAAGTGGCTAGGTTGCGTGATGAACTCATCTCTGTAGCTGAGGTGAAGGCGGCAGCCTTTAATGCTGGAAGAACTGTTCGGGTTGCTTGGGAGAACTGGGCCAACCATTCCACTGGGCCATTGGCGGCAGAGTTGGGAACGGATGTGGTAAAAACTCGAATTGCACTGGAGAAATTGGTTCGAGATCATTTGATGCGATTGTCTGAAGGTGGGAAAGGTTGAACAAGATTTTTTACATGGTTTTGTCCAGGGGTTTACTTTCGTCGCCGATAGCATAAATAAGAAAAGTCCTTTATAGTCCACGGGATCAATCCAACTTTAAAAAACGATTTTGCAAGGCATTTCATGTTTGAACAGATTTTTAAAAATATAGACGATGTTCTCTGGAAAGAGGCAGGTTGTACCACGGAGTTGGACTATACCGAGCAGACCTCTTGGATGCTTTTTCTCAAATATCTGGATGATTATGAGAAAGAGAGGGAAGTTGGGGCGGAACTGACCGGCAGGAGCTATGACTTCATCATTGAGGAAAAACACAGTTGGTCCCGTTGGGCCGCCCCCAAGAAGCCAGACGGCAGTTTTGATCATGATGCCGCCCTGACTTGGAACTAAAATATCACTCCATGGGCGATGCCGTAGCCGAGTTGGGTAGTGTTCCTGAGATTAGGAATGTGTTTAGTTGGGTTTCAAGAGTACCTGTACGTTAACCAAGAAACTGTATAATAACAGCTTTTAATGCTATAAAAGATTTGTGTACTGTAAAAAGACTGAGGCTGAAAATTGATGCTATGAATGAACCTGATATGCAAAAATTGCTGGCACGATTGCTCCGGCTCAAACATGAGACCGAATGGGTGGAGTTCAAAAAGAACAACGATAATCCCGAAAAAATCGGCGAGTATCTATCGGCTATTGCCAACTCAGCAGCACTTCACAAACAGACAGCGGGATTCATTATTTGGGGTATTGAGGACGATACGCATCAAGTGGTCGGAACCATTTTCAAGCCCCGTGAAGCAAAGGTGGGAGGGGAAGAGCTAGAACACTGGCTCTCCCGCTTGCTCAGCCCCAGTATTAATTTTTGTATTCATGAACTGACCTACGAAGAGAAAAGAGTGGTGATTTTTGAGGTGCCAGCCACGACCCACACCCCAGTTAGTTTCAAAAATACCAGATTTATCCGTGTGGGTAGCTATAAAAAAAAGCTGGATGACCACCCCGAGAAGCAACGCCAATTATGGGCTATTTCTTCACAAACAGCATTTGAAACCGAAATTGCTATGCATAACGTGTCATCAGACACGATTTTCAATTTGCTGGACTACCCCTCCTATTTTGAGATAACAGGACAGCCCCTTCCCGACAATAGGCCAGGTATCTTGGACCGGTTGGCCAATGATGACTTAATCATCCATCATGAAGGGGATAGCTATGATATCACCAATCTTGGTGGTGTACTATTTGCCAAGAGGCTTGACGCATTTGACAAACTCACCCGAAAGGCGGTACGTGTCGTCATTTACCAAGGCAATAACCGGATTGAAACCCAAAAAGAGCTGGTTGGTCAGAAAGGCTATGCCGTTGGATTTGAAGGATTGGTTGAGTATATCAATGATCAACTTCCCCATAATGAGCACATTGAACAAGCCCTACGCCGTGAAGAGAAAATGTATCCTGAATTGGCTATTCGGGAGCTTGTAGCCAATGCTCTTATCCATCAGGACTTTACCGTAACCGGTGCTGGCCCCATGGTTGAAATTTTTGCTGACCGTATCGAAATCACCAACCCTGGCAGACCGCTTATTGACAAACTACGCCTCCTTGATTCACCGCCAAAATCCCGCAACGATATATTAGCCTCGCTAATGCGTCGAATGGGAATATGTGAGGAAAGGGGAAGTGGCATCGACAAAGTATTTAAAAATGTTGAAATTTTCCAACTTCCTGCCCCGGATTTCGTTGTTTACGAAGAGCCAGACTCAATGAAAGTCGTGCTTTCCGCTTATAAAACGCTTAGACAGATGACCAAAGATGAAAAAATCCGGGCCTGTTATCAACATGCAGGCTTAATGTGGGTCTCCAGCCAACAGATGACCAATACCTCTCTACGCAAACGGATGGGCATCAACAGCAAGAACTACTCAACAGCTTCACGGATTATTTCTGATGCCGTTGATGCTGGGTTAGTGCGTCCTTTCGATCCTGACAATACCTCGAAAAAACATCAACGCTATGTACCATTCTGGGCTTGATTGGCTTATGTGATTGTTATGTGATTAAGAGGAAGGTACATACACTAACGTGTTGTATACGTAAAATCACAACTTACTGCTAGTAAAGGATATTTTGTTTATAGTGCAAACAAAAAGTTTATGTGATCGGTTTTTTTCCCTATTAGGGGGAGCCAGAAGAAAGTTACTCATGAACGAAGATAATGGAAGCCAGCTTTGGTGTGTGTAATTTATTCTTCTTCGAGAAAGTGATATAAGAGATCTCTCAAGTAATCTCAAAAAATTGGCAGTCAAACCCAGCCTCATCCAAGGCTTTAAGTGCTTTTTTTTCCATCTCAAGGTATGACTGCAAACTTTTCTTTAAAATCGCTTTAGGAGGTTTCGTACCTAGCTGTAAACGACCATCACCTTTTCTATCGCCTCTATTAAGAAAATAATCAGAAAAACGATTTGGCGATACACCTTCAAAATGAATAAATCTAACTTTTTTCTTATTCTCAGATGTAGCCAGCTCACTTGCTGACGGATCTTGAATAATCGAATCAGTATGCAATTCCTTAACCAGGCTTTTTTCATACGGTTCAATATAATAAACCTCTGATATGCCTGATGAAACAATATGCCTTGCACAATGATGGCATGGGAAAACTGTTGTATACAAATGCCCACCCTGAACTGGAGCACCTCCTAAGCGAGCTACCGTAGTTAAAGCATCCATTTCTGCATGAACAGCACGAGAAAACTCTAGCAAATCGCCTAGTCTGGTATTTGATCTTATTTCCTTTGCTACCTCCTTAGATTTTGCTAGGCTGATCTTTTTTCTAAGTATATCAACAATATCTTCTTCAATTTTCCCCTTATACACATCACTACTACATCGATTATCTGGTTGAACAACACACCGTTTATCTTCACAGTTATCGTCTGCTGTGTACAATCCACCTCCTGCCTTTGGCACATCATTCCTGCCTGTAGCCAAAATATTTCCATGCTTATCTGTAATTGCAGCTCCAACTTGACGTGATAAACAAGCAGAGCCTAAACCAGCGGAATAAGCTGTAAACATGGCCCGTTCATTTGCATTTGGTGAAATTGCTACCTTTTCGTGTGCAATCCTGCCATGGATAAGACAAAAAAAACGCTCCAAAGGTGTTCTTAAATTCCCTTTATCAGGGTATTCTGTTCTTAAGAAAAAATCTGCTCTTTTAAGAGTTTTTTCGAGCTTCTGACCATGCTTTGCACCTTCATTCTGGTCTGTCCTCATTATTTCATCAACAACATCCAGCTTTTCTGATAAATGTTCTTCTTTTTCAATCCGTAGTTTTCTTCTCTCCGTAGTACACAAAACACCTATTAGGTGAAATAACTCTCCATAAACGGTTTCCAATAAATTTACTTCATCAGGATGTTTTAACTGATCGATTATATACGCATTTTTATTTCGACCGGTTCTTTTATTTGCGGTACGCAAAAGTGTGATTTCTTTGATCGCAAATTGTGCGAGGATATCCCATTCTCCGGTTGCTTCTCTCAAAGCAGTCCCAGCTTCTTGTAACCATGAAATTCGACTGGGTTGATTTTTTGCGGGCAATTTTTTTTCAATTTTCCCATTTGTATGCGCATTTTCTATATGTTTACTTAGCTTGACAGAAAACACCCGATACCCTAGCCCTTCTAGAATATTTTTTGATTCATCAATAGCATTTGTCACCCCACTACCTGTGGGTCCACTGAAGCCTAAAACAAGTTCAAGGCTTTCTTGTTCTTCTAAAACTTCTGATAGTCCTCTATTGGAATTTGCAGCAGAAACTTTTGAAACAGCAGGTGTTTTTTTTGCAGCTTGCCCCACAGCACACTCCTTGACGAACCAAATTCTAGGATGAAAGATACTACTAAATTATTATTCTAGATGTATCCCTGCGCAAAACACAAGGTATCAAGGCTGGATAATGACAAAACACCTGCTGGTTTTTTTGGGAAAGGTAATGAAGGGCTATGCTATCTACCAGTCAAGCTTATTTGCTTCTTTCAAAAGACGGTCATAAGCTTTACGATAGTCCTGCGTGCTCGCACGATACTCATTGATATTTACGACTGTGCCTTGATTTGACCGATGATTAACAACTGTTTTTTTCTCAGCATCTTCTAAATTTAGCGTTAACTGTTGGTCATATGAGTGATCGGTATCTATTTTGTTCCTCATCTCCAACTCCTCCCCATTACCAAAAAAATTAATGCCAAACCTGTCTTCCCTGACTCGGTTAGGGTAACTACTACGATTTACACCCCCCCTTGGATTACAAGGTATACACTATCCCCAAAAAAAAATCACTGCTCATCACACAAAAAAAGGAGCCTACATGATATTGCTGAAATCAGTGCATGACTCTAATGGGTCTGCACAAGAAACTAGATTTGAGTATGCAATTCTCTGTGTAATTCCTGTGTAATCGTGCCAAGATATACAGGGAAAAACTCAGAACAGCAGGGAACATTCACATCAAGACTGAATGGTAGTAACAAGTTGAAAATATAGAACAAAAGAACAAAAAAGAAGATTTCAGAAACCACCACCCATAGCATGGGGTGCTAGGGGTCGAAGGTTCGAATCCTTTCGCCCCGACCATTTATTTATTTGAAGATCAATAAGATGGCGGCTTTTGCATTATTAGCAAAAGCCGCCATTTTTGTTTCCTGTGTAATCGTGTCAGGCTTTTTTTCGCCCAACTCGATCTTCCAGAATGTCCATTGCGGCGGCAACGTAGGCACTGTCTTGGTGGGTGTACTTCAGAACAGTTTCAATATTCTTGTGGCCTGAGATCTTTTGCACCGTTGGCAAGTCCACTCCCCCTTGCACCAAATGAGTAACCACGGTGTGCCTCATGATGTGGGAAGTAATTAATGCCGGGTCCAGGTTCGCTTTTTCCACAATGGTTCTGAATGACTTCTTAAAACTCTTCCGGTGCGCCCCTCTTTAGAAGGAGAGGGGAACAACCATCCTGATTTTGAATCGAACTGTTGAATACGATCCTTCAGGTAAGAGGTAAGCCCCTGCGTGATAGGCTGCAACCTCTCTCCACTTTTGTCTTCCTTTGGGTTCCCAATCGGGATGAGTTTTTAGAGGATGCGGTTAAGCAAGCCTTGGAAGACAGGCTTTTGGCTGAGGATATCGCCTTGTCGATCCAAGAGGCTGACCGGGGAGAGTATGCCGATGATGAAGAGGTGAAAGCGTTCTTTGATAAATGGGTAAGACATGAGGCTTAAGTGGACCAAGCGAGGGTTGAACAGCCTTTTTAGTGAAACCGAATATATCAGAAACGAGAATCCAGCCATTGCGGTGGATGTTATTACCAAAATTTATCACTCCGTGGATTATCTGAAAGACCATCCAAATATGGGACCGGAGAGCCGTTTTCAGGGAATACGTGAACTCATTATTCCAAAATATCCCTTCATAATCTGGTATCGAGTCAAGGAGTTTAAACCAACTCAATTTTCAAACGCGCTCCCATGGCCGTTGCCGCCCCTTCCATAGTCTGAAGGGTGATAGATCTATTCTCAGGATCTAGGAGCCGATCAATAGAGGAACGGCTGGTTTTCATGCGTCTTGCCATTTCAGCCTTTGAGAGCTGTTTCTCTTTCATCATTTGTTGTACCTGAAAGGCAATCACCCGTTTAATAGCTACGGATTCTACATCACCTAGAATGCCTTCTTCTTCCAGAAAATCATCAAAATCACTACCAATATGAGGGTTGCTCATTTCCTTTTCCTCAGTATGGACATTCGCTGTTTCGCCAATTTTAGCTCTTGAGTTGGTGTCTTTTGGGTTTTTTTGATGAAACCGTGAAGAAGAACCATTATCTCCTCTTCTACGGTGAATAATATCCGGGCAATACGTCCATCCAGTTGAATACGGACTTCCCAAAGGTTCGGTTCCATCTTACGAACAACCGGCATACCCAGAGGCCAACCGAATTGAACAGTTTTGATCTCTTCACCGATGGCTTTTTTCTCTGACTGGTCCAGATTTTTCAACCACTCTCTAACTGGCTCTGTTCCAGATTTGGTCTTGAAAAATGCGACCCTCAGTTTTATTGCTTCCATTTTGATAATGTACCTATTTTGGTGCGTCCGTCAATAAGAATGCAAATTTCTGCATATAATATCGATTGACTACACCGTGACAGATTTGTGTCACGGTCCCGCCTTTCATGAGGTTTTCTTGCCGTTTACGAAAATGTCTTTTGTACCGCTGATAGGTCTACCCCCCTTTGCACCTGATGAGTAACCACGGTGTACCTCATGTTCAACGATTGTTCTGAATGATTTTTTGAAACTTTGCCTGTGCGCCCCCTCTTTGGTCGGAGAAGGAAACAGCCATTCTGATTGAGAGCCGCATTGTTCAATCCGGTAAAAATCGCATCAGTTGAAGGTTTTGCACATCATGGACAACATGAGAAAAATATGATATTTCCTTAATCGAATCAATCTTGATAGCAGTTTCTTTTCATTAATATGCTATTCTCTGCTGAGTTAAAATCAAAGCTCTGATGGAGGCAGAATAGAGTATGCCTTTGATCTCCTCCCCATATTTTGAGTTTTTGATTGTTGGTCTGCTTAGCAGCACCCATTGTCTGATCATGTGCGGTGGCATTGTCGGCGCGCTCACGGTCAGTCTGCCCCTGCAAACCAGGCAAAATCCCCAACGCCTTTTTATTTTTTTGGCCATTTATAGCCTGGGCCGCTTGCTGAGCTATGCCCTGGCCGGTTTTCTGGCCGGACTGTTCGGGGAGTTTTTGGTCAACACCTTTAGCTTGCAGGAGAGCCACGCCCGGATTTTGTTTACCTTCAGCACGCTGATTCTGGTTGGAATCGGACTGCATATCGCCGGTTGGCTGCCGGCATTTGCCCGACTGGAAAAAATCGGCAGCCGACTTTGGCGCTCGATTGAGCCGGTCGCTCAATCTTTTTTACCGGCCACAACCCGGCCTCAAGCCCTGGTTCTGGGCTTTCTCTGGGGCTGGCTGCCCTGCGGGGTAACCTATTCGGTGTTGATCTGGTCAGCTTTGCTGGGCACAGCTCTCTCTGGCTCTCTGGCCATGATCTCTTTTGGGCTGGGAACGGTTCCCGGCATTCTGCTGGCCAGCTATTTTTCCGGTCGTTTTTATCGGTTCCAGAAAAAAAAGTTGAAAAGAGGGCTGGGAATTTTAATTATACTACTAGCGGTTACTTTCGGCTTTATGTGGAGTCCACATACGGCACGCCACCAGGATCATCCGGGTAAGTCCGGCGTTTTAGAACCTGAAAAACATTTCCATAACAAAGAACTACATAATGTGGTGAAATAGAATGGAAGCCAAAGAATCGTTCCTCGGTCAATCACCTGAGTTTCTCTCCGTCATGCGGGCGGCGGCGTTGGTCGCCCCCACGGATGCCTCGGTGCTTATTAGCGGAGAGTCTGGCACTGGCAAAGAACTGCTGGCCCGATATATCTACCAAAACAGTCGTCGCAACCGCAATGCCTGGGTCACCATCAATTGCGCGGCTCTGCCGGAATCTCTGGCCGAATCAGAGCTGTTCGGTCATGCCAGGGGAGCGTTCACGGGGGCGACCCAGAATAAAAAAGGCTGGGTACAGGATGCCGATGGCGGAACCCTGTTTTTGGATGAAATATCTGAACTGCTTCCAACCATCCAACCCAAACTGTTGCGCCTGTTGGAGTCGGGAGAGTGTCAAGGCGTTGGCCACTCGCGAATTTCCCAGGTCAATATTCGGGTTATTGCCGCCACCAATAAATATTTACCGGACCTGATCCGGGCAGGCACTTTTCGTGAGGATCTTTTTCATCGGCTCAACATCGTCCCGTTGGAACTCCCGCCACTCCGAGAGCGCATTGCCGATCTACCTCTGCTGATCAACCGCTTTTTAACCGCAACCGCCGAGAAAAATCGCCTGGCTCCGACCCATTTTCACGCTGATGCCCTGGCCGCACTCCGCCGCTATGGCTGGCCTGGAAATATTCGGGAGTTACGCAATTTTTGCGAAAGAGTCAGCATTCTCAACCCTGGCCGAGGCTTGACCGTGAAGGATTTGCCTCAAGAGATCCGCCTGACCGATCAAAGATCCCACCCACCCAGTCAAAACCGATTCGTTCTGCCCGATACAGGGGTCAACTTTTGGCAGATGGAGCAAGACCTCATCGGTCAAGCCCTGCGACGGACCGACGGCAATAAAAGTCAGGCGGCCAAACTGCTTGGACTCTCTCGGGATACCTTTCTCTATCGACTGAAAAAATTCTCTATTCCCGTGTGAGTTGGGTCGTGGAAAAAAACGGCTAAAAGTGGTTGGCGCACCATTTACCCGGTGAATCAAAAGAGTGTGCCAGGCCCATGCCGACAACTGCCGTTGCTCGATTTATCAATCACCTGCTGCGACTGGTGGGCTGGTTGCAAAAGAGATACGGCGAATCCCGTTTTGTTGGGCAATGGAGAGAAGCTGGGCAATTTTTTCATAGGGGGTATCGGCATCGCCACCCAAACGCAGAACAGCACTCGGCTCTTTAATAAAATGCTGGTTTAATTGCTCCGGCAGTTGGTCGACCGTTATTGACTGACCATCCAACTCCAGACGACCATCCGAGTGGGCAATCAGCCCGAGCACCACCGGCTCCGCCTCGGCAGAGGCGGAAACCTGGGGAAGGTCGACCTTGAGGGATTGAGCCATCAAGGGGGCCGCTATAATAAAAATCACCAACAGGACCAACATGACATCAACCAGGGGGGTCACATTGATTTCCGATAAAGGCTGATGGGGATCACTGCCGTTGGGAATACCTGCAGCCATACTCTAACGCCTCTCTATGTTGCCGGACGAACGGTCCATCAATCGATTGATGATGTGTAGGGCATTGCCGGCCATGATGGCCGTCAATCGACGCAAACGACGAATCAACAGGTTATAACTCATCACCGCCGGAATCGCCGTAAACAGCCCGACGGCGGTGGCAACCAACGCTTCAGAAACCGGCCCGGCGATCATATCCATGGAGAGAGCTGCCTCTCCTCCCAACCCTTGCAAAGCGTGCATAATGCCCCAGACGGTTCCAAACAAACCAATAAACGGCGATGAACTGCCGATGGTCGCTAAAATGGTCAAACCATTTTCCAGATGAATGCGCTGTTCGAGTTGGGCCTGCTCCAGATCGGCTTCGATGGCGTAACGTTCCATCGGGGCCATATTTTTAAGATGCTCAACACCAATGGCAAGAAGGGATAAAGAAGGAAAATAGACAGAAGATCGCCCCACGGACAGCTCGGTCAACCTCTCCTTCTGCAAAGCCAATGCGTGATTGAACTGCTGCTCACGACCCTGGAGGACGGAGAATTGCCAAATTTTATAGAGCAAAATCGACCAACTTAAACAGGATCCGATAATTAGAACAAAAAAAACGGCTCTAACGATCCAATCGGCCTCATCCCACCAAAAAAACCACATCGGCAATAAATCAGACAAGCTGTTCTCTCCTAACGATTAACCTAAATTCGGCAGTTGAATGTATGCGGCTGGTACAAGGTATTGGTTTGCATGGTGAATCAAGAACTTGTTCCATGTGCATACGTTCAACTGCCGAATTTAGGATTAACCAAACTAAAATGAATGGGCACCTCGACAAAGGCTCGCACGGCAACGCCCCCCCGTTTTGCCGGTATAAAACGCCAGTTTTTGACCGTCCGCATCGCCGAATCATCCAGAATTGAATAACCTGATCCCTGTTTGATCTGAACCGCCAACGGTGCACCCGTCGCATCCACCTCGACCCTGAGCAGAACCAACCCCTGCCAACCTCGACGCCGGGCCAAAATCGGATAGCGGGGTTTGGGGTTATTCAAAGAGGGGGACAGGCTTGCGACCGGGACAAATGATTCACGACCTGGCACACGCTTTGTTGGCGAGGCCAGGCTCGGCTGGGGTTGACTCCTCTCGACAACATCCGAAACCTTTTTTTTACTGATTTTTTCTGGCACATCCGCAACGACAGCAGTGTTTTTTTGTTCGGGGACTTCCTCTTGAATCGGTGTTATTTCCGCTACTTCTCGGCGCCGTGGTATCACAAACGCTGGCGGAACTGAATCTTGAACGATGGGTGGTTTGGTCGGCTCTTCTGAGATCAGCGGTTTAACCGCAGGAGAGCGCACTGCTTTTGACTCTCGCCTCTTGATTTCAGGTTCAGGAGGCGCCTCCACCGGCCATAAGACAAACTCGAAAGCCTCTACAGCCAGTGGAGCAGGTAATTCATAGCTCGGCTGCATGAGCAAGGCAGCGACCAAACCACCATGAAGAAGCAGCGCCAAGAGTACAGCCAGCCCTTTTTTTTCTAGCTCATTAAACTGCGACCCGAACAAAGTAGAGCTGGAGAGGGCGCAACCGACCGACTGAGCCGGGTTGACGCCCATCAACTAAAACTCCAACCCAGCCGTTACCCAGATACTACGTCCCGGTTCGTTGACTTGAACCTGGGTGGCATCGAAGGTATTGCCTTGGTTGAGATGTTCGGCATAGGCCCGATCAAACAGGTTGTTGACGCCAAATTTCATCTTCAATCCCAAATCAAAGCTGTAGGAACCATAGAGATCGACGACTGTAAAACCCGGCGTTTTTTGTGTATCCAAGCCACTGCCGATGGTGGTGTCATCATCAACACGATTCTGCTTGCTGGTCAGGCGAATTTTACCACCGACACTCCAGTTTTTCTCTTTATAATCTGTTGTTATGGCTGTTTCAAAGGGTGGAATCTGTGCCAGGGGCCGGTCATCCGTCAAATTTTCTCCGTGGACATAGGCCAAGGAGATACCGCTGACCAGATGGCTGTTCCAATATCGATTCAACGCCACTTCACCACCGACCAGACGGGCATCGACATTTCGATAGATGGTCGCATTGTTACCGACGCCACTATTGCCGTGATCCCGGTCCCGAAGAATAAAGTCGGTCACTCGGTTATAATAGGCACTGGCATCGACCGCCCATTTTTTAATTTTAAACTGACCGCCCAGCTCAATTTGATGGTGCTGTTCCGGATCCAGAAAGGGGTTACCGACCCAACGGGAGCTTTCGCTGGCGTTGTTGTTGGAGGCCAAATAGCGCTCGGTGGCGTCGGCGGTCCGGACACTGCGACTCAACGATCCGTAAAGAGTACCGCTGCCGTCCAGAATGTCCTGCTCAAAACGGACCAGGCCGCCGATGTTGTTTTCTGTCTCCTTGGTGGAGCTACCGCCATAATAGATCGTATAAAGACCCGCTGCACTGAGCTTGGCAACGGCACCCATGGCATCGGTGGGGGTGGCCGTGGTTTTATCGGCCGAAGCCCGAACATGATCATAGCGCAGACCAAACTTAAGCCGCCGGTCCTCCCGCAATGACCACTCGGTCTCGCCATACAGGCCGGCGGTCCGGATTGTTACATCTGGCCAGAGAAACGATTGGCTGGTGTTGACGTTGCCTGCCGTCCCCCGATAGCGCACCGCATTGCGGCCATTATTCTGATAATTGACGCCAAATTTGCTTAAAAATTGGCCATGAACCGCCTCAAAATCCAAATGTCCGCTCCAAGTATCGGAGTTCGAAGGCGCCCGCATATACATGGCCGCTGCCGCAGGGGTGCGGAAACTATAATTATCCATCAAATGATCAATGGCCGAATAGGAAATCTGCCCGGACACTTTTTGTATCGCTCCACCGGATAATCCCTGTTCAAACTTCAGACGATAGGCGTCATGGCGAGTGTAGGGGGTATCCATACCAGAACCGGCATAAAGAAGATCGTCGGCATTGGTGGCTTCATAACCAAGCTCAACCCGTGTCTCGTTATCCGGTGTCCAACCCAAAATCAGGTTGCCGGTATTTTCCTTGTAGGCGGCTCGAACCGAGTTACCATTGCCGTCTTCATAGTTTTCCCCGGTGCTGTGATTGCCAATAATACGGGCAAAACCCTGACTGTTCCCCACAGCCAGGTCAACAAAAGCCTCGCGTCCGTCGGAGTTGCCTCGGTAGCCGCCACTGACCTTGCCACGATACCATTTTTCTCCACCAAACCGCTCGGTACGGCGCTTGAACAACACAGTACCACCACTGCCACCACCGCCATATTGAACCGTCTGACTGCCTTTGATCACCTCCAACTCATCATACGTTTCAGAAGCCCCGTAGGAGCTTGGCGGATCCATACGGTTGGGGCAGCCTCCATGGACATAACTGCCATCGAGCAAAATATTGAGACGGGTCTGGGATTGACCCCGAATGACCGGATCAGCTCCGTGTCCGCCAATCCGAGAGGCCGAAAGTCCCGGAATGGTTGAAAGCAGATCGCCACCATCGGTTACCGGCCCTTTGGCCCGCGACTCAAGAACCAAACGAGAGGTGGCCGGCTCAAAAATTTGGGTATCTTCAACGAGAATAGGCGCCATTTGACTGACGACCGGTTCGGCCCCCGCAGTCACCGACCAGAGCGACAACAGCGCAGATAGAGCAAGTGTATTTTTCATTAAATTTTCCCTCTTTGCATTTTATTAGTATTTTTAACCTGGATTCGACAATTGGGCGTACCTGAATGGTGCAACCGTTTGGTTTTTCTAGTGTGACCAAGTGGCTGCGCAAAGAAGATGCCAGATAATTTACTATTTAATATCAGACATATAAAACAATACGCCAAACCAGTTATGTGGCAATTGACCTACCCACCACGTCATTTGCCACACTTTGTTCAACAAACGGGAATGCCCGCACTTCCATGAGGTCGGATGAGTTTAGAAATAATGATTCTAAATTCGGCAGTTGTCGGCAGACAATCGGCTCAATCTCATGATTCAACTGGCAAACTGGAAAAAAGTCTTTTCACCAATCTGGTGACTTCGTTTTTTCCTGATTTACTCGACAAACCAATATGTTGAACCATTAATGCATGCTCAACTGCCGAATCTAATGCTTCAGCACTCATCAATGGATGGGCAGGCCGAAGGCCAAAAAAACAATTAAAAAAAAGGGTGGGGTCTGGGGCGGTTCTCCGCCCCAGTGGGGTTGCGGGGCAAAGCCCCGAAAAAACCAACCCGTTTTAACTGATGGTCGTGCAGATTTTAACCTGTCAATTAACGAGAGCAAGAGCACTGGGATAATTCCTGCTGCTATTTTTTAGTTTTGATTGTTTTCTATTATATTTCAGGTCGTTTGATATAGTATGACGACGGTTGGGGGAAGGGAGGAGACGGCAATTGTTCTGGGTTCACCCTGAAACCCAGGATTTAACCCGACACAAATGGATGGGGTCATTGGTCCAATTTGAATCTTCGACAACAAATAAATGAACGATTGTTATTCACTTGTTACCTAGATATAATGATGGATATTTGGCAACCTAGACCGTAAGGATCGATTTTTTTAGCAGTCAAACCTGAATTCGTTTATTGTTAACGGGTGATCAGTCAGAGCCCTCCGCCTGCTGCTACACCTAACACCTTCTGGTCGAATATTATATAATGACTCAACGACTTTTCACTTTTGTATTTCTGCTATTGGTTTTTTGTTTAACCATCTCGCAAGCCAATACGGCTCCGTTGGTTCGGGTCGGCTATTTTCCCAACCCTCCTCAAGTTTTCCAGGATGACCAGGGAGAGCCTCAAGGGATCTACATCGACTTGATTCGTGAGATTGCCAACCTGGAGGGGTGGGAACTTCAGTTTGTCTGGTCCGATTGGTCAACGGCTCTGGAAAAACTCCAGAATCAAGAGATTGATCTGTTGACCAGCATCGGCTATAGCCGTGAGCGAGACCAAACCATGGATTTCAGCCAGGAGAGCGTGGTTACGGTCTGGGGCGAGATCTATCAGCATAAAAACGGTCACGTTCAAACAATTCTGGACCTGCACAACCTGCAAGTTGCGGTGATGAAGGATGGGATATATGGCATCAAATTAGCTGAACTCTGCCATCAGTTCGATATCCGCTGCCAACTCGTTCCTGTACTTAGCTATGACAATGTTTTAGAAGAGATTTCCAGCGGTCGAGTTGATGCCGGTGCTGTTAACAGCGTTTTCGGTGCTCGGCAAAAAAGCAGGGAAAACATCAAACCAACCTCTATTCTCTACCACCCTCTGGGCTTGCGGTTTGCCACCAAACAGGGGCAGAACAGTCAACTGCTGGCCAGCATCGACCGCCGAATAAAAGCCTGGAAAAGAGAACATAACAGCCATTATTTCCGGATTTTGGATCACTGGCTGACCGGCTTTGGCGATTCCAAGGGGTTGCTTTCTCCTTGGGTTAAAGGCCTATTCTCGGTTACAGCCATTCTATCGATTATTGCCGGAGCCGGCGCTTTGTTTTTACGTCGGCAGGTCCGACTGCGAACCGAAGATCTGGCACGCTCTCATCAACGCTATCAAACGTTGGTATCCAATCTGCCCGGCCTGGTTTTTCGGGGGTATAACGATTCATCCCGAACCATGGTCATTGTCAGCCAAGGCGCTCTGACCCTGACCGGATATGAACCAGAATCATTTATCAACAATACCGAACTTGCCTACATCGATCTTATTTTTACAGAGGATCGAGCTCCAGTGTTGCAAAGCATAGAAAATGCGGTCAAAACAAACAGCCCTTATGAGATCCGATACCGCCTTCAACCTTTGACACAAAACCGTCGCTGGGTTTTGGAAAAAGGACAACCTCTTTTCGATCAAGAGGGAAAGGGGGTCGTTGTGGAGGGATTTATCACCGACATAACCGAGCAGGTTCTCTCCGAAAAAGCGCTGCGAGTCAGTGATGCGTTCAACCGGATGTTGATGGAAAACCTACCGGTCGGATTGAGCCTGTGCGATTTGTCCGGCAATATTGTCGATGTCAATCCCGCCTATGCAAAAATCATCGGTTACACCATTCCAGAAGCTCTCCAACTCAATTTTTGGAATATCACGCCGGAGAAATTTCACGCCCAGCAAAAAAATAAACTGAACCATCTCAATCGAGATGGGCGGCATGGTCCCAATGAAATAGAGTGCACCCATAAAAACGGACATTTAATTCCGGTCCGAATCTACAGCTTGATCATCGAAAAGGAAGGCCAATCCTATATCTGGTCAACGGTCGAAGATATCACCGATCGACATCAGGCTCAGCAAGCGCAGGTAGCCAAAGAGCGGGCAGAGGCGGCCAATCTAGCCAAAACAACCTTTCTTACCACCATGTCCCATGAAATACGCACCCCCATGAACGCCATTCTTGGCATGGCGGAACTACTGGAAGAGACAAATCTTTCCAACAAGCAACGTCGTTATGTCAACACCCTGAATCGCTCTGGAAAAACCTTATTGATTCTCATCAACGACATTCTCGATCTCTCCAAAATCGAATCCGGGCAACTCTCTTTAGAAAACAATCCTTTTGAGCCACGTGAGGTCATCCAGGAGATTATTGCGCTGTTTACCTACAGCGCTCAAGAAAAAGGGCTGTCACTGCTCTCTCAGGTGGATGATGCCTGTCCGAAATGGCTCGAAGGGGATTCATTCAGGCTTCGACAGGTTTTGATCAATCTGGTCAGCAATGCCATCAAATTTACCGAAAGCGGGCAGATACTTACCACCGTCAACGTCGAATCAGAAGATAATATTGCTTTTTCAGTCGCCGATACCGGTCCCGGAATAGCCCAAGAAAAGCGCCAGGAGATTTTTCAGCCCTTTACCCAGGCAGACTCCACCACCACCCGTCTCCATGGTGGAACAGGGTTGGGGCTGACCATTTGCCAACGATTGGTGGCTCTGATGGAGGGGTACATCAGGCTGGAGAGCGTCCTCGGTGAAGGCAGCCGATTTTCCTTTACCCTGCCCATGCCGGCACTGAGTGAGCAAACCCGGCCTGAAACGGATGAAACAGACAGGCCAAAACACCCTGAGTCACTGAGGAAAAAAGATCTGAGCCACATTTCGATACTGCTCGTTGAAGATATCGAAGAGAACATCATGATCATCAAAGGATTTTTAGAGCAGGCCGGTTATCAGATTACTGTGGCCGAAAATGGGGCTGAGGCGGTAAAATTATTCAAAAAACATACTTTCAACCTGATTTTGATGGACATTCAAATGCCGGTCATGGACGGCTATGCCGCCACGCGCCAGATCCGTCAACTGGAATCGCAAAAAAACCGCAAACCAACTCCGATCATCGCCTTGACCGCTCATGCTCTCAGCGAAAACAAACAACAGGTCCTCGAAGCCGGTTGCAATGAGCACTTAAGCAAACCGGTCCGGAAAATGCGGCTGATCAAGACCATCGAAAAATTTGCACTGATACCTGAATCATCTGAAAATTAACGGAATTCACACCCCTTATTCCGATACAAAACCGGTCACTTTTACCATGACAAGATATACATTTATGATGTAGACTGGATCTCGTATTGTGTTGACAGCAGACAAAGAATAATCAGTCCGCTCCTGATGCCAAATCAGGAAGTGGATTAGAACCATTTAAAGTGAGAAAATTCATGGCATTTATAAAAAGAATCTGGCGTTGGTCCGTCACGCCAAGCAATAAACCGGTTGGTCTGTTCATCGGCTCCGGTCTGTTGGCTGGAGTCGTTCTTTTTTTGGGCTTTCATTTTATCTTCATGAAAGGGACCAGCAGTATATCGCTCTGCATCTCCTGCCATGAGATGGACGGGGTCTATCAGGAATATACCGAGAGCGTACACTATAAAAATGCTTCCGGTGTTCGTGCTCGTTGTGCCGACTGCCATGTTCCCCACGGTGATAATATTGGCGACTATTATGACATGTTCATGGACAAGGTTCTGGTCGGAGGGCGTCATTTCTACCACCATGTCATCGGCACCTACCCCGACAAAGCCGCCTTCGAAAAATCTCGCTATCGTCTGGCACAAAATGTATTGAACCATATGCGCGAAAGAGACTCAAAGGAGTGTCGTCAGTGTCACTCATACGAATCCATGGCTTTTTTGGATCAGGATAAATCGGCATCCAGAAAACACACTAAAATGTCCGAGGGTGGAGACAAGACCTGCGTGGATTGCCATTCCGGTATTGCTCACGAAGAACCGGAAGAGCCAGATGAATCGGAAAAATCGGATGAGGCCTCTTGATCCATTGATTGGTTGGCCAAAGCCGAAAAAACCATAAAAAAACTGCCGTTTCTAGGCTAATGCCTCCTGAAGACTTTTTTTGCGAACTAAAATGTGAGAATCATGAAAAAAATTATACTATTGAGTGTGGCTATCACCCTATTTTCAAGTATCCAGATTCCATTAGCCCAGGCAGAGAATCTCGAAAAAAAGAAGTATGTCGCCTCAGTGGTCTCCCTGTTGCGACTGCATGCCCAGATGATCCGCCAAATCTCCGCCACCGATTTTAAATATTCCGAAAACCTGGCTCGACACGCAAAATCCTTACAGCGGGCTTTTGGCCTGGTTGGTCCCATGGATTGGCATGCGGCTAAATCAGAGACCATCTATCGTCACTCCAATAACGGCGCACTATTGGAGCCCCAGCTTTTTGAGAAGATGGCGGAAAACAGCAACGAAAACATGAAGAATCTCTATTCCGCCGCTCACAAAGAGACTAAAACCGGCATAAAAGGGTTGGTTATCGAGGCACTGGACGAGTTACAGCACAGTTGTGAACAGTGCCATAATATTCTTCCTCCCGGCATGGCCCCCAATGTTTGGGACAACTCTGTTCCACCGGGAGAATAATTTTATAATCCTGAATTTGGCAGTTGAACGTATGCGGTCGGCACAAGGTATTGGTTTGCATGGTGAATCAGGAACTTGTGCCATGTGCATGTGTTCAACTGCCGAATTTAGGTTCAACTACCAAATTTAGGATTATAGGCCTGTCAAACCAATATTTTGTGCCGGACAGCATTCACAAACTCCTTAATTTTAGATCAACATTTGATATTCCGTGAGGGCGTCAGAGAGTCGGTGCTTTGCAGCTGATTCTCGATGGTTGTCAGCAGATAAACCACCTCCAGACTGTGCTGGATCATATCCTCATAGGTTCGTCCGGCCTGGAGATCTTTGCGGTTTTTCAAGGCCTTTACCGAAAGACTGGCCTTATGATGAAAGGCTTTATGGACCAGATCCAAGCGTTTGAGGCTATGCAGATCTCCGTGCTTTTTCAGGCCGACATTATGAATCCAAACCCCCAACGCACAGGACTCCGCCGGCTTCAAAGCGACATCACGTCCTCGATGACGAAAAGCCCGGAGCAACTCTTGTGACCAGCGGAAATGGGTCATGCGGGCTTGACCGGCATCCAAAGCCTCATGAATACCGCCCTCCCCCTCATCGCGGCCCGCAAACAACGTTTGCATAACCCGGCGCATGGGAGCGGGCAGACTGCTGAACGGCCGCTGTTTTTGTAAGGCGCTGAATTCAATGGCAGTCAGGGTAAAGACGATCTCCTGACTCAAAGCCCGGACCTCCTTGATATTTTCTTCGACCACCCCAAATCGAGATTGATTCATGCCGGTAATAATCCGCTCTGCCACGGTGTGAAATTTTCTATGAACATCCATTAGCTGATGAATATATTCACTCTCTCGATATTTATTGATACCGGTACTATGCAACCAAAGGCCGAGCTGACAATCCTCATACGATGGAAGTTTTGCCGCAGACTTTTTACCTTTGGCAATCGCTTCCAACTCCCACTCCCAGGCTAAATGGACATTTCTTGCATTTGTGATATCGAATAGTTCGTTCATCAATTTTTTTTCCTGTTTGCCGGTATTTTTGTTTCTAAAGTAAAGGGTTCTGGCTGGAAGATATTGATCAGACCCAGTTGAAAAACCATTTCCCGAATGATTCGCTTGGATAGGTACCGTCTAATCCAAACGTTTAATTGCTCAACGGCCTCGACAGAGGGTTCCTTGGGAATTTTATTAAAAAGAACCAACACCCATGTCTCGGAGTTGATTCGAAAATTACTTATTTCATTTTGAATATATGCCCTAATCAGCAGAAAATTTTCAGGAGTTACATCGTTAAATCCGCTCTGCATCCCGTTTTCCACCCGTGAGGCTATTGGACGTGTGCATCTGGTTTGACCTGTGGGTTGAGTTGGCCGTTTCTAGTTTGAACCAACAACTGAATCTTCACACCGCATAGGCTGTGCCACCCTACATTTTTCACTCTCCTTTTACCTATAAGTTAACGCAAATACTCGTAATATTTATTATTTATAATTTTTATATTTGTTTTTTCAGATGAACAAGCCGGTTTTTTCTTGATCGTTTCAGCTAAACAAGACATATTTGTCATGTCACAAATGACCGACAAAGACAGTTTTGACTTTTTAGCCAGAAAGCCAGGCCATGCCCGCTTCTTCTCAACGCTCCTCTCCCTCCCAACAAGCAATCGATCTATTACACAGCATCCACGACCCGGCTATTTTATTGGATCTAAACTATCAGATTCTGGCGGCTAATCGTGCCTACCGAGAGGATCACGGCGGAGAACGGGATTTGAGTGGTTTACACTGTTATGAGGTTTCTCACGATTTTAATCGACCCTGTGATCTTGCCGGAGAGTGTTGTCCGCTTCGAGTCAGTGCTGAGACAAAGAATAGTGAAAGAATGCTGCACATACACCAGTCAGTCTCCGGTCAAGAGTTTGTTGACGTGGAGATCCGACCCATTCTGGATCGCCAGGGAGAGATCGCCTATTTTTTGGAGGTGCTCAGACCAACCCTGATCGCCAGTGCCACTCCCAACCCCATCGGCTTGGTCGGCCAGGCCCCCGCTTTCAATCAAATGTTGGAGCTTGTTCAACGGGTCGCCCCGGAATCGACAACGGTTTTATTGTTGGGAGAATCTGGCGTCGGCAAGGAGTTGATCGCCCGCGCCGTTCATGAAGCCAGCAATCGAGTCAACCGATCCTTTGTGCCGGTGGAGTGTTCCGGTTTAGCCGAAAATCTGTTCGAAAGCGAGCTGTTTGGCCATAAAAAAGGTTCGTTTACCGGCGCTCACAACGATAAGCCCGGATTGGTGGAGGCGGCCCATGAAGGAACCCTTTTTTTGGATGAAATTGGCGAGGTTTCAGCGCAAATTCAGGTTAAATTATTGCGTCTACTGGAGACCCAGACCTATCGCCGTGTCGGCAGTACGGAGTCCCGATATGTGGATTTCAGACTGGTCTGCGCCACCAATCGCCCCCTGGCCGACATGGTCGCTCAGGGCACTTTCCGCAAAGATCTCTACTACCGCATCAGTGCCTTTCCAATCACTCTTCCTCCTCTGCGCAACCGAGTTGAAGATATTGGATTGTTGGCTCAATCCCTTTTGAAGCGGATATCCGCTGATCACCCCTATACCCTTTCAGCGGAAGCATTGAGAACACTTGAAAGTTATCCCTTTCCAGGCAACATTCGCGAATTACAAAATTTACTGGAACGGGCCAGAATTTTAAGCAGTAGCCCCCTCCTTTTGCCGGAACATTTTCCGGAACTGCTTGTCCCAGATCACTCTCCAAATAGAAATGATTTCGACAAAACGGCAGTTCCAGGCACAATGCCGCCCTTTCAGATTACGGATATTTTGCCCCTGAAATCCCTTGAACAAACCTATCTTCTACACCTGCTCAACCATTTTTCGGGACAACGGTCCGATCTGGCCAAGCAGTTGAGTATCAGCCAAAGAACACTAGCCCGAAAAATACAGGAGATTAGGAGCCAAAAAAAAGCCAAATCCGGGAGATTCTCTGAATAACTGTGTTAAAATATTCAGGTAGAATCCAAGTATCCCTGTTGGAGCCATTTTATCATGCCGTATTTTATGCCTCAATCTCGTTTTTCCGATCTGGCCGTCACTTTGGCCAGTATCCATTTAGAAGAGAAATCGCCTCTGAATAAAGCGGCTGCGCAAGTTTTGCAACGAGACCGACACAGCTATATCGATGAAGGAATTCAAGACCCTCTGATTCAAGCCGCTACCTGGATTTTGCAAGTGGCCAAAAACCACTCGACCAACAGCATCGAACATCTGACCTACGAAATAGAAAGCTGTAGCCAAAAAGCCCAGGAGGCCGGCACCCTCTCCCAGGAGGCCTTCGGTCTTCAGCAGATTCTACTGGAGCGAATCAAGACTCAGCTTGATGAAGAACATTTTTTTCGAGATGGAACTACCTACGCCCTGCGCACGTTTCATGACCTGATTATCCACTACCGACCGGACGGCCAAAAAAGAGCGCGGATTTTCGGCCTTATTTCCAATCCCCATTCAGAAAAAGAGCGACACTATCGCCCGTATCGTCTGCTTGTTTTTCAAAAAGAGATGACTGCCTATTATCAGCTCGGCGTCCATCTTGGAAAATTCACTGCTCATGAATGATCATTAATACTATAATTGAAGGATAATTCGCTATATAATAGCAAAATTTGGATATATCGCTTGATTCCAAATCGAGGGTCTGCCATCTTGGTTGAATTGGTATATTTTAAAATTGAGGAAGGCTGGAAACTCAACCGATAATTGGGGCTCCCCGCTGTTCGCAACTGCCGCATTCGGAGTGATTTCTTATGATCTGGAATTCCATACTTGCCATGACGGTGTTCGATCTTCTGATTATCTTCGGAACCGTGGCAAGCTGGTGGCAATTCAGAAAAAACAGAGCCGCTCTGGAAACCCTGAATGCGGTCCCCCCGATTTCCTTTATTCTGACCGGACTGCTGTCGATCTCTCTGTTCTATTTCACCGACCTGGTGATCATGAACGTTCTGCCCTTTTTCATTCCAAAAATGTCGGCCATGGCCTTGATGGAAGATCTCCATCTTAATTTAAAATGGGTAGTTACCCTGTTTGGGGTAGGATTTATTTTGCTGGGCCTGCTGCGATTGCTACACACCCTTTTTCCACAAATTGTCGCCATCCAAAACCAAAACCAAGCATCTCAAACCGCTCTGATGGAAGCGGTGCAATCTTTGGAGACCACCAACCACCAACTCAACAGCGAAATCCAACAACGCAGGCAAGCCAAAGAGGCGCTGGACAAGCGCACCAGTCAACATCGCTCCATTTTAGAGACTACCACCGAGGGTTTTTGGCTTTTTTCCGCCACGGATTATAAAATTATTGAGGTCAATAATGCGCTTTGTCGAATGCTCAAGGTCGAGCCAACCGAAGTGTTGGGCAACACCCTGATATCCTTTACCCATCCCGACCATATTACCAAATTGCAATCCATCAAGGCTCAAATCGGCACATCGAAGCATCGTATTTTTGAACTGGCATTAAAAACCAGCACTGGTGAGGATATTCATGCAGTCTCCCACTGTACAACTCTCAATGATTCTCACGGAAAGCCCGAATTCGCTTTTGCATTTTTAACCGATATTACCCAACGAAAAAAAATGGAAGTGACTCTGCAAGAGAGTGAAGCACGATTCCGAGCCATTACCGCCTCAGTCCAGGACGCCATCATTGCCGCTGACAATCAGGGAAACATTATTTTCTGGAACCACGGCGCCGAAAAAATCTTTGGTTACTCCGAACAGGAAATTCTTGGCCAACTAATCCTTAAATTGATTCCGGCCCACCGTATTGCCGACCATAAACAGGCTTTCCAACGGATTAAAAAGTTAAAACAGGACAACTGGTTTGACCAGACCGTCATTCAGACCAGCTCTACCAAAAGTGGGAAAACCTTTTTGGCCGAGATTACCCTGAGTATGTGGTCTCGGGACGAGACCCGGTTTTTCTCTGCGGTAGTCCGGGATATCACTCATCGGGAAGAGGCGGCAAAAAATCGGGAACGCATGCTTCAATCTCAATCCGCCATCAACACTCTCCTTAAAAACGCCACCGAAACCCGCTCTTTGACCCAGCAATTGGAGAGCGCTCTGGATCTGGTTCTCTCAGGTACCTGGCTTACGACTGCAAACAAAGGGGCTATTTTTCTCTTTGATAAAAAACACCAGGATTTGGAAATGGTCGTCCAAAGGGGATTGTCAGACCCGATTCTGGTCCAGTGCGAACGGGTCAAACCGGGCGTCTGCCTCTGTGGCCGCGTCGCTGAGAGCAAAACGTTGATTTTTGCTCGCCATCTGGATGAGCGCCACGATATTAATCATGAAGAGATTAAACCCCACGGACACTACTGTATTCCCATTCTCTTCAAGGGAGAGGTGTTGGGCATTATCAACATGTACCTGTTAGACGGTCATCAGCAGACCGAAGGGGAAGAACGTTTTTTGCTGGCCATGGCCAACTCTCTGGCTGGCATCATCAAACAGACCCAAATGGCGGAAGAGCTGGTCTTGGCCAAACAGGAGTCGGATCAAGCCAACCAGGCCAAAAGCACTTTTCTCGCCACCATGAGCCACGAAATTCGTACTCCGATCAATGCAATTTCCGGCATGGCTGAACTTATGCTGGACACCGACATCAGCGCCGAACAACGTAAATATCTGGAGATTTCCCTGCGAGCGGCCGAGGGGTTGATGTCTCTGATCAACGATATTCTTGACCTCTCGAAAATTGAGGCAAACCAACTGATTCTGGATAATACCGCCTTTGATTTAAAACAGTTGATTCAACATACTGTTGACATTCTGGCAATCAAGGCCCAGGAGAAAGGGCTCACCCTCACCTACACCCTCTCCGAACAGGTCCATCAACTGGTGTTTGGCGACCCTCAACGGCTACGCCAGGTTTTTTTAAACCTGATCGGCAACGCCATCAAATTTTCAAGTCAGGGCGCCATCACTCTTTCCGTCACCCACGACCAGGATCAACGGCTGCTCTTTTCAATTTCCGATCAGGGAGTTGGCATTCCCCCCGAAAAGCTGGAGATGATTTTTCAACCCTTTTTACAAGCGGACCTCTCGACCACCCGACGTTTTGGTGGAACCGGCCTGGGATTGACCATCTGTCAACGCCTTATCGAAAAAATGGGCGGAGAAATTTCCGTTACCAGCCAGGTTGGAGTCGGCAGCACTTTCTTGTTTACCGTCCGGCTTCCGCACGCCAATCAGATCGAGAAAACAGAGCAACCGGAAGAACGGCTAACCAACCCGTCCGGCAAACAATCCCTCTCGATTTTGGTTGCCGATGACGCTCAGGACAATTTGATGGTGATCAAAGGATTTCTCGCCCACACTCCCTACCAATTGGATTTGGTCAGCAACGGGACAGAGGCAGTCAAGCAGTTTAGGGCGGCCTCCTATGATCTGGTGTTGATGGATATACAGATGCCCGAAATGGACGGCTATGAAGCCACACGGAAAATACGGAAGTGGGAACGTGAATCAGGTTTGGAACCCATTCCCATTATCGCGCTTACTGCCCAGGCCATGCAGGATGTCTCTGAAAAAATTCTTGCAGCCGGCTGTGACCTGCACCTGACCAAACCAATCCGCAAAAACCGCTTGCTCAACGTCATCCACCAGTTTGCCAATTTGGGACACCTGACCACCGACGCCCCCTCTTCGCCAGCCAAGCAACCGACTATGCTCTTTAAACAGCCTCAGGAAACCAATCCACACCAACCCGTAACGGCTCAGTCTGTCAACCACAAAGTTTTAGACCAACTTCAAGTGGAGTTGGGCTGTGATCTGACTGAATCCATCGATCTGTTTCTCTCCACCTTGTCAGAGCGCATTGAGCTTCTTGAAAAATCTTTTGCACAAGAAAATGTCACCGCTTTGAAAGAGACGGCCCACCTGATCAAAGGAACAGCCTCCCTATTTGGAGCAGACCAACTGGCGGCACTTACCCTGAAGATCGAAAAGAAAGCAAACATTGACCAATTCATTGAGTGTGCCATACTCGTAGAGAGTGTGCGTGCTGAAAGCGACCGGGTTTCCATCCAGTTGAGAGAGAGGCTTTTGAGAGAAAACCCATGTTGAGCAATTCTATCCCAATTTCGGAACAATCCACCATTTTGGTGGCCGAAGATGATGAGTCCCAACTCATATTGGTCCACCATTTTTTAAATAAAAATGGCTATGAGGTTATCCAGGCCAAAAACGGTGCGGTAGCAGCCCTGCTCTTCGAGGAAAAAAAACCGGACCTCGTCCTTCTGGATGCCAAAATGCCGGTTTTGGACGGATTCCTGGCCTGCGAAAAAATCCGCAAACTCCCCGGTGGTCAACAGGTACCGATTATCATGGTAACGGCTCTATCCGATGACGATTCGGTCGATAAAGCCTTTGAAGCCGGTGCTGAAGATTATGTGACCAAACCCATTCACTGGGCGGTACTGCGTCAACGAATTCAACTGCTATTGGATCGAAAACAGGCGGAAAAACAGATCCAATTCCAAGCCACCCATGATGGCCTGACCGGATTGCCCAACCGAACCCTTTTCATGGATCGATTACAATCAGCCATCCTCAGCAGCCAACGTAGCTCCAAACCCATCGGATTGATGTTTATCGATCTGGATCGCTTTAAATGGATCAACGACGAGTTGGGTCATGCTGCCGGTGATCAACTGCTGCAGGAGGTTGCCACTCGCATGACCGGTGCGGTGCGCCAATCCGACACCGTCGCTCGTCTGGGTGGAGATGAGTTTACCGTCATCCTGGCCGATGCTACCGATATGGCCAGTGTCCGAACGGTGGCTGAAAAAATTTTATTCCACCTACAACAACCGTTTATCCTGGCCGGTCAATCAGTCACCATTTCCGGCTCCATTGGTCTCACTTTTTATCCAACAGACGCCCAAGAAGCTGAAAAATTGCTCTGTAACGCCGATAACGCCATGTATATGGCTAAAAATAAAGGCCGCAATCAATACTGTTTTTATGATAAAAGCCTGGAAAAAACACCAGAAAAAATTGAATAAATCTCGCTTCATACACAGCCATTACTGTCACGAATAAGGATATGCCCGGCCTTGGCCATGCAGAATTTTCACCTCGACAATCGATTTATCCAAGAGTTACCCGGAGAGCCAACCCCGTCGGATACCCCGCGCCAGGTAACCGGCGCTTTCTGGTCGGCCGTCACACCAAAACCGGCCTCAGCTCCCAAACTGATCGCTTATGCCACACCCGTGGCCGAACTGCTGAACCTTACCCCGGATGATCTATCCAGCGAACCATTCCTCGCCCTCTTCTCTGGCAATCGCCTGCAACCGGGCATGACCCCCTATGCAACCTGTTACGGCGGCCATCAGTTCGGTCATTGGGCTGGACAACTGGGGGATGGGCGGGCCATCATGCTGGCTGAAGTGATCAACCAGGCTGGCCAACGCTGGGAGTTGCAGCTCAAAGGGGCCGGCCCGACCCCCTACTCCCGCCGAGCCGATGGCCTGGCCGTGTTGCGCTCTTCCATCCGAGAGTTTCTCTGTAGTGAAGCCATGCACCATCTGGGCATTCCAACCACCCGTGCCTTAAGCCTCATCACCACTGGTGACGGGGTGATGCGCGATATGTTTTACGATGGCAATCCGTCCATCGAGCCCGGTGCGGTGGTCTGTCGGGTCTCTCCCTCCTTTATCCGTTTTGGCCATTTTGAACTCTTTACCAAGCGCAACCAGCCGGAATTGACCCGACAACTGGTCGATTTTACCCTCTCTCGGGATTTCCCGGAGATTGCTGCCCAGGAACCTCTTGAGAATCGGCACAGATTATGGTTTCGATCCGTCTGTCAACGGACGGCACATCTGATGGTTGAATGGATGCGAGTGGGGTTTGTTCATGGCGTCATGAATACCGATAATCTCTCCATTCTCGGCCTGACCATCGATTATGGCCCCTATGGCTGGATCGATAATTTTGACAGCAACTGGACCCCCAACACCACCGATCTGCCGGGTCGACGATACTGCTTTGGTCAACAACCCCCGATTGCCCGGTGGAACCTGGAACGGCTGGCGGATGCGCTATTGCCGGTTATTTCTGAAGCCGATCTTCAGGCCGGATTAAGCCACTTTGATTCGGTCTATCTGACAAAATTCAAAACCATGTTGGCCGGAAAATTTGGCTTTGAGCAGTTTTTGCCCGGTGATGAATCGTTGATTGAAGAGGGATTTGGTCTTCTGGAAGCGGCTGAGGTGGACATGACCGATTTCTTTCGCCGGCTGGCCGATGTTTCCATTCAAAATCCGGAGATGGAAACCCTTAAACCCGCCTTCTACCAAACCGAGTTGTTCGACCGTTACCAAACCCCCTTCAGCCAATGGCTCAACAAGCTCCAACAGCGTATCGACCAGGAAAACAGTGACCTTTTCAACCAGGGCCGCCGGGAATGGATGAATGCCACAAATCCCCGTTTCATTCTTCGGAACTATCTGTCCCAGCAGATCATCGAAGCCTGCGAGCAGGGCAATTATCAGCCCTTACAAGAGGTTCTTTCTGTTTTACAAACACCCTACGAGTTTAAATCAGAGCAGGAAAAATGGTATGCCATCCGACCCGACTGGGCCCGAAATAAAGCCGGTTGTTCCATGTTATCCTGTAGCTCCTGAAATTTGGTTTAGCCAACCACCGAATCCAGAATCAAGTCGACGGACGGGGAATCTTGGCCACCAATTCAGCAACAACCCTCTCCAACTGCTCAGACGATAGATCTAATGTCGTCAGTTTTGCATCGACACCCGGCCAAAAAGCAAGCTGACTACCAAACAAAAAGCTCATTTGGCCGACAGCATCCTCTTCCACGGTCACATGACCCAACGGGATACTCAATGAAGAATCGCCTTCTTCCTTACCAAACTCCCCGGTAATCAGGTTGGCCGACAGATCATAATTTTTGTTTGGATAGGTCGCCTGATTGAATCCATACGCCTGCTTTGTCCATTTAATATACATCGCACCTCGCTATTATAAAAATCCCTTAACCCCGTTCCATTCTGAAACATTGCTCAAATACCGGCAACCTTTCTTCAGCCTGATCTGATCCAATAACCTATTTGATGATGATCAAGTTTCACCGTACATTGTCACCTGGGTATCCTTGGCAATATTACGAAAAAAAGATATTTATTGTCTCCTTAGGAATTACATTGTCAACATGTTAATATTCAATTATAAGATTAGATGGATACTCATTTTTTCTGCAATAAGTTGGACATGGGCAATTGGAGGAACCTGCTGTTCTGTTTTTCCAGGTGAATCATTGAGTTGTGCCGAGTGCGTGCCGACAACTGCCGAATCTAGGTTTATAAGATAATGGGAATGAGGCGCTTTGGCGCACTAAATTAACGACGACTCAAGGTGGACGATTTATGGCACATATTATTATTCTAGGGGGCGGGATCGGCGGTTGGCCCGCCGCATACGAGTTGCGTGGAGAGTTGGGAAAGGAACACAGAATCACCGTTGTCCATAACAGTGAATATTTCCAATTCACCCCATCCAATCCCTGGGTCGCTGTCGGCTGGCGCTCTCGCGAAGATGTAACCCTGCCCATGCGTGGGTATCTGGAGAAAAAAGGGATTGAGTTCATTCCAACAGCAGTCGAAAAACTCAGCCCTGACGAAAATATAATTTCCCTCGTCGATGGCTCCGTTTTGACATACGATTTTTTGATCATTACCACCGGACCAAAATTGGCTTTTCACGAAGTCGATGGCCTGGGACCGGAGCACAACACCCATTCCGTTTGCACCACCGATCATGCCGAACGTTCCTGGGCTGACTGGAAGAAATTTATTAAAAATCCCGGCCCAATCGTCGTCGGAGCCGCTCAGGGCGCCTCTTGTTTTGGTCCAGCCTACGAATTTGCCTTTATCATGGATGCCGATCTGCGCAAAAGAAAGATCCGTGACAAGGTCCCCATGACATTCGTGACCTCCGAACCCTATATCGGTCACTTGGGTCTGGCCGGTGTTGGCGATTCCAAGGGAATGCTGGAGTCCGAATTGCGTCAACGTCATATTCCCTGGATCTGCAACGCCAAGGTTGCCCGAGTCGAGCCGGGCAAAATGATCGTCCATGAGCTAGACTCAAAAGGCGAATTATTGAATGAACACGAACTACCCTTTGATTATTCCATGATGCTTCCGGCATTTCTGGGTATTGATGCCGTCGCAGCTGTGGGAGACGATCTGTGCAACCCTCGCGGATTTGTCAAGGTTGATGAGTATCAGATCAATCCAAAATGGCGCAACATCTACTCCGCTGGAGTCTGTGTGGCCATCCCTCCGGTTGAAGCCACACCGGTTCCGACTGGCACACCCAAAACCGGATATATGATCGAATCCATGGTGACAGCCATCGTGCACAATATCAAAGATGAACTCAAAGGAATCGCTCCAAGCCATCGGGGTACCTGGAGTGCCATCTGTCTGGCCGATATGGGAGATACCGGCGCTGCATTTGTCGCTATTCCGCAAATTCCACCACGCAATATTGCTTGGATGAAAAAAGGCAAATGGGTCCATCTGGCCAAAGTCGGTTTTGAAAAGTATTTCCTACGCAAAATGAAAAAGGGATCTTCCGAACCCATGTTTGAAAAATTCCTGCTCAAAACCGTTGGTCTTTCTCGCCTGAAAGGGTCCGACAAAAAATAGACCAATACCCCCCTCTTTGGCCGGTCCCGATCGATACGGACCGGCCAATCCGATACAAAGCCAACCCTCTCCCGCTCCTGTTCATTACCATTTTTTAGGCTGTTTTTCGGTCAATCAATTTTTTTATTCAGGTGAACCTGGAAACGGCAACTGGGTATGCTGCGCATGGCTCGATTCATGGGTTTATCTGATGCCTTTGGTGAAAAATAAAGGCATCAGATTTGGCTGGTAATGAGGTTTTTTATGATTATCACAATCAATCAATTATTTATTCACGAAAGATACAGACTGACAACTGTCGTCTCCAGGATGAAAGCTTGACATCAGTTTTTTCTGGACGAATCAGGAAAATTAATGGAAAATCATGAGAAGATAAATGATTGGTGAGTTCATTGGGAGCCAACCATCAAAAATACTCCTGATGTTTTAAACCCTTTCGAGGATAGACCAAGTGGCAGGCCACGATAGCGGTTATAAACAGATTTTCAGCCACCAAGAGATGGTTCGGGATCTTCTCCAGGGATTTGTAAAAGAGGACTGGGTTGAAGAGCTGGATTTCAATACCCTTGAGAAGGTCAACGGCAGCTATGTCACAGATGACCTGCGTGATCGGCAAGATGACATCATTTGGAAAGTGCGCTGGGGTCAAGATTGGATCATCATCTATCTGATTTTGGAGTTTCAATCGACAGTCGATCCATTTATGTCGGTACGAATGTCGGCTTATGTCATGCTTCTTTATCAGGATCTGATCAAGAGTGGGCAAATCAAACCTGGGGAGAAGTTACCACCCGTTCTTCCCGTGGTACTGTTCAATGGGAAACCAGAATGGACAGCCGCATTGGATATCGGCGAGTTGATCACTCCGGTTCCCGCCGGGCTGGGCCAGTATCGACCACACATGAAATATCTGCTGGTTGATGAAGTGCGCTACGATGATGCGGAACTTGCTGAAAAAAGAAACCTTGCCGCAGCACTGTTTCGTTTTGAAAAAAGCCGAAATCCAGAAGATATCCGATCTGTTTTGAAAGAACTGGCTGGTTGGTTGAAGGCTCCAGAGCAGAGCAGCCTTAGAAGAGCCTTCACGATCTGGTTGGGTCGAGTATTGTTACCGAAAAAAGTTCCAGGGCAAGTCGTGCCAGAAATGTCAGAGTTGACGGAGGTAGATGCCATGTTAGCAGAAACTGTACAAGAATGGACTAAACAGTGGAAAGAGGAAGGTTGGCAAAAGGGTCGTCAAGAAGGTTGGCAAGAAGGTCGTCAAGAAGGTCGTCAAGAAGGTCGTCAAGAAGGTCGTCAAGAAGGTCGTCAAGAAGGTCGTCAAGAAGGTCGTCAAGAAGGTCGTCAAGAAGGTCGTCAAGAAGGTCGTCAAGAAGGTCGTCAAGAAGGTCGTCAAGAAGGTCGTCAAGAAGGTCGTCAAGAAGGTCGTCAAGAAGGTCGTCAAGAAGGTCGTCAAGAAGGAGAGGCCGTTTTCTTGCTTCGCCAGCTTAACCGACGCTTCGAATCCTTACCAAGATGGGTGTCCGAAAAGGTCCACTCTGCCGATCAGAGCAGCTTGGAGATCTGGTGTGATCGTATATTGGATGCCAAAACATTGGACGATGTATTTATGTGATCGACAATCCTACCTATAAACGGCGGTTGGCGGACTTGAGCCTGCATTATTAGGCAACGGGTTGTTATGGATGCGGGCTGGGCCGCTCTGAACCGGGGCTTATCCATATTTTTCGATGAATGTCGCTTCATCCAGTATCGGAATGTCCAACTCCTGAGCCTTTTTCAGCTTGGAGCCAGCGGCGGAACCGGCGACGACAAAGCCGGTTCGTTTGGATACACTGCCAGAAACCTTGGCCCCCAGCCCTTCCAACTGAGCCTTGGCCTGCTGTCGGGTCATCTGCTCCAGGGTTCCGGTCAGCACCACCGTCACCCCCTCCAAAAGCCGCTCTTGCTCCTGTTCGACCTGTTCGACCTGCCACCAGCGGGTATCGGTGATTTGCGCCAGCTCTGCCAAAACAGATTGATTGTGCACTTCGGCAAAAAAGCTCAGCAAGGAAGCAGCCACGATGCTGCCCACATCGGCCACCCCCTCCAGCGCCTCCTGATCTGCCTCAATCAATCGCTGCCAACTTTTAAAATGTCGAGCCAGGTTATTAGCCGTGGTCTCTCCTACCTCGCGGATGCCCAAGGCAAACAAAAACCGACCCAGATCCTGCTGCCGGCTGGCATCAATGGCCGCCAGCAGATTATCAACCGATTTTTCTCCCATCCTTTCCAGCTCGATCAGCTCTGACCTTTTTTTGTAGAGTCCGTACAGATCGGCCACCGAAGCGATCAGTCCGTTCTCCAACAGAGCAGCAACCAGTTTATCACCCAGACCATCGATATCCATGGCTCGCCGAGAGACAAAATGTCTGATGGCTCCCAGTCGTTGGGCCGGACAAGTCAGTCCACCACCGCAGCGTGCCACCACCTCCCCCTCTGGCCAAACCAGAGCCGCTTCACAGACCGGACAACGGCTCGGAACCGGGAAGGGTTCGGTACCCTCGGGACGCTTTTCCTCGACCACCCGAACCACCTCCGGGATGACATCCCCAGCCCGACGAACCATCACCCAATCACCGACCCGGACCCCTTTGCGGGCCAGTTCTTGGAAATTATGCAGCGTGGCGTTGGTCACCATCACCCCACCGACATTGATTGGTTTCAGCCGGGCAACCGGGGTCAATGCCCCTGTGCGTCCGACCTGGATGTCGATGGCTTCAACAGTGGTGGTTACTTCCCGTGCCGGAAATTTATGGGCGGTGGCCCAACGAGGAGCCCGCGCCACAAAACCCAACGTTTTCCGCTGGGAAAAATCATTGACCTTATAGACGACACCGTCAATCTCATAAGGAAGATCATCTCGCTTACGCTCCAGAGCGTGATAATAATCCAGGCAACCCTGGGCACCGATCACGATCTGCCCCTCCGGGCAGACAGGAACCCCCCAGCCGGTCAACAATCGGACCAAAGCCTCATGGCTTTTGGGTTGACCCGTCCCCTGCCAGGCACCCAAACTATGAAAATAAAATTTCAGTGCCCGTTTTGCGGTAATTTTGGGATCCAACTGACGCAAACTACCAGCGGCGGCATTGCGGGGATTGGCAAACAGTTTCTCCCCGGCCTGCAACGCCTGCTCATTAAAGCGATCAAATTCGGCAATGGGGAAAAATACCTCGCCGCGCATTTCGATCAATTCCGGATGATCCGCCCCCAACAAACGCAAGGGGATGTTCTGGATGGTCCGAATCTGCGCCGTCACCTCCTCGCCGATTCGACCATTCCCCCGGGTAACCGCTCTCAGCAGTAAACCTTCTCCATAGACCAGGCTGACCGCAACCCCATCCAACTTGGGTTCTGCAGCAAAGGAGACCGGCTCCGTGGTGCCGATCCTGGCCATCACCCGCCGTTCAAACTCCGCCAACGCCTGCTCGGAAAAGACATTTTCCAAAGAGAGCATGGGTTGTAGGTGTGGAGTTTGGACAAATCCGACCAGGGGGGCTCCACCAACCCGCAAACTGGGGGAGTCTGGGGGCGTTGCTTGAGGAAATTGCCGCTCAAGAGCCAATAATTCCTGAAAAAGCACATCATACTCCCCATCGCTGATGAGGGGATCATCCAAGACATGATAGCGATCATTGTGCTGATTGAGGCTCTGACGCAACCGCGCCATTTTTTTCAACTGTTTTTCTGTAGGATTCATCGGGGTTCTCATTTTATCCTGGAAACGCCGGTTGGTAGTGCATGCCGGCAACTGCCTGTTTCCTGGTTTCTCAATAGCTGTATAGCAACTCGGCGGCTCAGCGCCAGAAACCCGGAATAATTCGGACCTGTTGGCGTTGCTGCTGCATGCGCTGGATAAACTCGGATCGCGGCACTTCCCAAGCTCCAAATCGCAGCAGATGATCGGTTTTCATCTGACAGTCGATCAGTCTGATCCCTCGTTGGCGCAAATTTTCCACCAAACAAACAAAGGCCACCTTGGAGGCGTCCGGTCGAAGATGAAACATGGATTCCCCAAAAAAACAGCCCCACCAGGCGATGCCATAGGTGCCGCCGACCAAAATCGGCTTTATCCCTTCCAAAACCCAAGCCTCCACCGAATGGGCGTAGCCCATTCGGTGCAAAGTTGTGTAGGCAGCGATCATCTCTTCGGTTATCCAGGTTCCCCCTTCTTGCTCCGGGCCTCGTTTGGCCTCGGCACACTGGCGGACAACCTGATTGAAGGCACAATCGAAGGTGATGACGAAGGGGTTTTTACGCAAGGTCTTCTTTAGGCTGCGCGAGAGGTGCAACGCCTGAGGAGTCAGGATCAACCGTGGGTCCGGACTCCACCATAAATAGGGATCACCCTCGGAAAACCAGGGAAAAATCCCAGCCCCGTATGCAGCCAGCAGCCGTTCGACGGACAGATCCCCTCCCACAGCCAACAATCCATTGGGTTCCGCCTCCGACACCGGCGGAAAAATCGCCTCTTTGGGCAATGCATAGACCGGCATGATCGCGCCTAATGCGCCTCATCCCAATTAACACCCACCCCCATATCCACTTTCAGGGGAACCGACAGCTCCATGGCCCCTTCCATGGCTTCCCGGACCCAAAGCTTGACTCTCTCCAACTCCTCCTTGGGCACCTCCAATACCAACTCGTCATGAACCTGCAAGATCATCCGACTTCGGCTGTTGTTCTCGCGGAGGGTTCGGTGGAGACGAATCATGGCCATTTTGATCAAATCGGCAGCCGATCCTTGCAAGGGCGCATTGATGGCGGTGCGCTCGGCCAGCTCCCGGAGATTGCGGTTGCTATTTTCGATATCTCGTATAAAACAGCGCCGACCACCGATACTCTCGACATAACCATGGGTCTGGGCAAACTGAACATTGCTGTCCATATAGCTGCGCACCCCGTCATATCGTTTAAAATAGAGGCTCATATAGTCGCGAGCTTCCCTGTTGGAGATGCCCAACCGTTTGGCCAGACCATATTCGCTCATGCCGTAGACCAAACCAAAGTTGATGGTTTTGGCCATGCGTCTCTGTTCGGGGTCCACCCCAAACAGAGACGCACCAAAAAGTTCTGCCGCCGTTGCCGAGTGAATATCCTGATCCTGGGCAAACGCCTCCATCAACCGGGGGACCTGCCCCATGTGCGCCAGCAGACGCAGCTCGATCTGGCTGTAGTCTGCCGCCAGCAACAGCCACCCCTCCGGGGCGATGAAAGCCTGACGGATGGCACGGCCCTCTTCGGTACGAATGGGAATATTTTGTAAGTTAGGCTCGGAGGAGGAGAGGCGACCAGTTAAGGCCACCCCCTGATTATAGCTGGTATGTACCCGACCGGTTTCGGGATTGATCAGCTCTTGTAGGGCGTCGGTGTAGGTGGATTGCAGTTTGGTCAGAGATCGGTATTCCAGCAATTTGATCGGCAACTCATGACCCTTATCAGCCAGTTTGGTCAAAACCGTCACATCGGTAGAAAAACCGGTCTTGGTTTTTTTGCCCCCTTTCAGGCCCATTTTTTCAAATAGAATATGGCCCAACTGTTGGGTGGAGTTGACGTTGAACGTCTCTCCGGCCAAACCATGAATCTGCTCGACCAACACCTGCCGACGTTTGGTAAACCCCTCAGACATCTGTTTTAGAAGCGGTCTGTCGATCAAGACTCCGGCCTGCTCCATATCCCCTAAAACCGCAATAAGAGGGCGTTCTACCTGCTGATACAGTTGCCAAACCGACTCCATGGCCACCAAGGTCGGCTCCATTCGTTCTGCGGCCTGCCAGGTCACCTCAGCATCCTCACAGGCATAAGGTCCGGCCTTTTCCAGTGAGACCTCGTTGAAACAAACCTGTTTTTTTCCGATCCCGGCCACCTCTTTGAAGGTGATGGTGGTGCGACCCAACTCGTCCAAAGCGATGGCATCCAGATTATGGCGGCGAACATTGCCGTAAATCAGGTGTGAAAAAAGCATGGGATCCCGATCCATGCCGGCCAGACGGATGCCATATTTTAGTAGTACCACATACTCATATTTTATGTTTTGGCCGGTTTTAGCCCGGCCGGGATCTTCCAGGATGGGTTTAAGTGCCGCCAAAACCCGATCTCGATTGAGCTGTCCGTTGGGGGCAGCCTCTTTGGTATGGGCCACCGGCAGATAGGTGGCCTGACCGGTTTTCCAGGAGAAGGACAAGCCGACCAACTCTGCCCGCACCGGATCTGTTCCGGTTGTCTCCGTATCAAAACTAAACCGTTTTTTACTTTGAAGTTCAGCCAGAAATCCACGAAAAGCGCCTTCCGTGACCAAAATTCGATAGTCCAGGGATTGGACGGCTGGTTCTTCCTGTTGGCAGGCCGCCTCATCATCCAACGCTGAGGATGAACTGGCCGTCCCGTTCGATGGCGAAGAGGCACTCGCTTCGGCCTGCTCCAACTGTCTGAGCAAGGAAGTAAATTCCATCTCGGTGTAGAGGGCTTTCAACGCCACTTTATCCGGCTTCGCCCGTTTCAGCCGAGTCAGATCACAATCAACCGGAACCTGACGATCAATGGTTACCAACTGCATGGAAAGCCGGGCTTGATCGGCAAACTCGATGAGGTTATTGCGCCGCATGGTCTGCTTGATAGTATGGGCCTGGGCCAAAAGGGTCTCCAGGTCACCAAATTCGTTAATCAGTTGAATGGCGGTTTTTATGCCGATTTTCGGTACACCGGGAATGTTATCCGAGGTATCGCCGGTCAAGGCCATCACCTGGGTCACTTTTTCTGGGGGCACCCCCCATTTTTCTTGAACTTCCGCCGCTTGAAACCATTGATCCTTACCGGTATCCAACAGGGAAACACTGGGACTCACCAACTGCATCATATCCTTGTCGCCGGAGACGACAACCACCGACATACCGGCCTGCTCACCGGCATGGGACAGGGTTCCGAGAATATCGTCAGCCTCATATCCAGGCAGGGAAAAAATGGGGATGTTGAATGCCGACACCGCCTGACGAATCAGCGGCACCTGCGCCTGCAACTCGTCCGGCATGGGTTTTCGATTGGCCTTATAGTTGACATCCAGATCGTTGCGAAAGGTCGGCCCTTTTTCGTCGAAGACCAGAGCCAGATAATCCGGTTTGTGCTCCAGAACCACTTTTTGCAACATTTTGACGAAGCCAAACAGGGCATTGGTGGGAAAGCCATCCCGGCGAGACATATTGCGAATGGCGTAGAAAGCCCGATAAATGTAGCCAGAGCCATCGATTAGAAACAGCTTTTTTTGCTCCAAAGATTCCATGCGATTCTCTTTAATCCGTTTTTCCAGGAATAAACGCTCTGTTGCCCAGATTTTTTAGAAATAACCGGGATTGATTTATTGGTTTTCCAGCTCTTTATACGCCCCCACCCCACAGAAAAAACCGGAAGGGTGAGCGATGATATAGCTCAGTTTTTCTCGCACCTCTCCGGTGCCGGGATAGGGCCAATGATAACTGATCCACCCCTCTCGTGTGGTCCGAGCGAGATTGACCATTTCTTGGAAGAGTGGCTCGCCATACTGGTTGAAATTGATCATGTTTTGTCCGACCAGCTCCGGATTTTCGGCATGGGATAGCATGACGCCGTCCTTATCCATGCAGAAAACATAGAGATCTTTCTCCAAAAATCCGCCGTTCGGGTCAGAAAACTGTTTAAAAGCCTGTTCGGAGCCGATTTTATAAAGGGTGATCATGGCTTTCCGGCACAAGGTTCTGGCCTCAAAAACGGTCCCCATCTCATCGGCCACCTCGGCCGCCGTTGATGTTCGCCCGGCCACCAGCATTATCCCGACCACCAGCAGAATACCCAACACTCTTTTTTGCATGAGTCCCTCCATCGTCCGGATTTATTGATTACCCATATCCGGTCAGAATAGAACAAACACCGAAAAACAACAAGCAATCCTAATTTTGAGTCCCAGCCGAAAAAAAACAAAACAACTTATTGGTTTATCTGGAAAAATACTGTAAATTCACCCTCACAGCTTGACAATTCTACCGGAAAGGACGATTTTTAACCCAGATTTGGCCGTTGGTTGTGCATAAGTGGTCCAACAGTTTACTTGGTTAATCAAGAGGTTGTACCGATTGCGTACGGATAACTGCCGAATCTGGGTAAGACTGGATTGTGTATACACATCACTCTAATCACTAATAATCAACCCCTCGGCAAGACTCAAGAATTTGACAACTGGAACCTACTGGACCCTCTCTGGCTTTTATGCCTGTTATTTTGCCGTTTTAGGGGTCTGGATTCCCTTTTGGCCTCTCTACATGTCTCACCTGGGCCACAATGCCGAGGCCATCGGCTTACTGACCGCTCTGGCTCTGGGCATCAAGGTCTTGGCTCCACCGATTTGGGGCGGATTGGCCGACCGGGGTTCCCGACATCGGGTGATCGTCTTCACCTCCTTTGCCGCCGCTGTTACCGCCTCGATGTTTCTCTTCGGTACAACCCTCTCTCTACTCCTGATTGCAACCGGTATCTACAGTTTTTTTCATACCGGCCCTCTGGCTCTGGTTGAGGTGACCACCTTGGAGGTGGTGACACGACATAACGCCGATTACGGGCGGGTTCGACTCTGGGGCTCCTGGGGATTCATCCTGCTCTCCCTAGCCATGGGCCAGATTACCGATTATTGGGGGCTGGGGATGGTTCCCGGCATCCTGGTTTTGCTTTTATTGATGGGCGGCATCCTCTCGCTTTTTCTGCCCCAAGGCGAAACCCACCCCCAGCAGATTGAGCCAGGCGCCCGTCGGCTATTTCGGAGACCGGAGGTACGCTGGTTTTATCTGACCACCCTCTTGATGCAGCTCTCCCATGGAGCCTATTATGGTTTTATGTCCATCCATCTGCATCAAAACGGCTTTTCCAAAACAGCCATCGGCCTGCTTTGGTCTCTCGGTGTGTTGGCGGAGGTGGCATTCATGATGCGCACACGTCCGCTGTTGCTTCGGTTCGGTCTTTCCGCCATCCTGACCGGATCGTTGATATTGGCCAGCCTGCGCTGGGGTATCTATGCGTTGACCCTCTACTGGCCTCTGCTGATTATCGGTCAACTGCTCCATGGCGCCACATTCGGCGCCTTCCATGTCGCCTCGGTACAACGGGTCTTTGAAATGGCCCCCCACGGCACCCGCGCTACGGCTCAAGCTTGGTATTCGGCCCTCTCCTTCGGGGTGGGGGGGGGGGATCGGCCTGCTGAGTTCCGGATTTCTCTTCGAAAAGACCGGTGCAGAACCGCTTTTTGCCATCATGTCGGCAGTTGCCGGGTTGGGGGTTCTGGTCTCCATTCGGGCAGCCAATCACCACGCCCGCTCTCTTTATTTACAATGAGGTCCTCATGATTGAAGCGACTCCCAACGCCAAAGATTGCCCGGTAGATTTACCGGCCAGAGACTTAAAAAAAATGATTCGCCTGGTAGAAACCCTCTACCAACTCCATAAGCAGCCCGAATACGTGGCCCTGGTCACTCCGCACCTACCCGAATCCGCTCAACACGACCCCGGCCACGATTCCGTCATGATGGGCTATGATTTTCACCTGACCCCTCAGGGGCCACAACTCATCGAGGTCAACACCAATGCTGGTGGCGCCCTGCTGGCCTGGCAATCCCATCGGGATCAGGCTCCAAAACTCAATCAGCGCCCGGTTCAACTCCTGCTCTCCACTTTTACACAGGAGATGGAAAAATACAGCCGTGGTACTCTTAACAAACCCAAGCGGATTGTTGTTTTGGACAGCGAACCGGAAAAACAGTACCTCTACCCGGAAATGCTCGAATATGCCCGGCTCTTTCAGGCTTGGGGGGTCGACGCTCAGGTGGTGGCACCAGAGGCGTTGCAATCGGGGGCTGATGGGGTGTTTTTGGCGGGAAAAGCGGTGGATCTGATCTACAACCGCCACTGTGACTTCTATCTGGAAACCGAGGCCATGGCCGGATTGCGGGCCGCTTATCTGGCGGGACGGGTCTGTCTCACCCCCAACCCCAGAAGTTACGGGTTGCTGGCGGATAAACGCCGCCTGTTGATTTGGAGCCATGAAGAAACCCTCAAAAAACTGGGGCTGCCCCTGAAAACGATTAAAACCCTTTTGGAGACCATTCCAACCTGTCAACTGCTCTCCCAGCGCAACCCTTCCGAAGTCTGGCAAGAGCGGCGCCGTTGGGTCATCAAACCGGTGGACTCTTTTGGCAGTCGTGGCGTTACCCTGGGAAAAAGCATCAGCCGCACCCGCTTTGCCTCCCTGACCGCCGAGAAGACCCTTTTACAAGAGCTGGTTTTGCCCTCTCTCACCCCAACGCCCTGGGCAGACAAGCCAATGAAAACCGATCTACGGCTGTTTGTTTACGGCCAGAAGGTGCTCGGCGTCAGTTCCCGGATTTATCAGGGCCAGGTGACCAGCTTCAAAGAGCCGGGCAGCGGTTATGCCCCAGTGCGAATCATCCGGTGAACTGTAATTCTATAGTCGGCTGTTGTCCGCACACAATCGGCACAATCTCCTGATTTACCTGGCAAACCAGAAAAAGTCTCCTCGCCAATATGGGGAAATGGTGCGGGGAAAAAGGCCGAATTCAGGGGGCTGGTGCAATCGCCGATTTTTCCAAAGCCGCTTTCAGGTCGGCCAGGATCGTCGGTAAAGTCTCTTCGCTGACGCCATAGTAAAAACTTCCACCCGGCGCAATCCGCATGTTCGGACCTTTGAGACACTCTCCCAGGCAACGAACCCGATCGACAGATACCGGCAGATCGGCCTTATTGATCGCCTCTTCGAGTTGGGTTATCAGGGCTTCGCTGCCCCGCCCGGCACAGGAGGGTTTTCCGGTTGTCCGATCTTTATTACAGGCAATCAAGGTTATGTTCATCATATTAATTCCAAGCCCCCCATTCACTCATCATAGATTTTGATTAATTCCTCGCCGAACGGTTCCAGAATAGCCAGTAGAGCTTGCGCATGCTGGGGAAATCGTCTTTCGACAAATACGACCTGTTTTTGTAGCACATCTCTGGCGATAGTTAAACAGGGCGGTGGCGGGGTGGCCTTGACAAGGGCGTTCACGGTGCGATCCAATGCCTGCGAGAGTCGGGTCAAGGCTTCAACCTGCTTGATGGGGTCCTGCACCTCTTCCTTGACTGACGCCATTGCTTCGGTATGGAGAACCAAAAACTCCCCAAGCAAACGGTCAAGCTGATGTTGTCGCCTGGTTTTGGAAAACCAATCTTCGGTCGTTGGTCTCTTTACCCTAGATTCGGCAGTTGGGCGTGCATTAATGGTGCAGCCGTTTGTTTTATCCACCGAGCCGGATTTGTTTTTTTTCACTCTACCCGGCCCGCTTCGGGTCTGTGATGGGGGAATGGTTGTGCTGCTCATGCAGTGGCTGTCCCAACTTAGAATAGGTGAACATTTTTCTGACCAATCGGACTCTATGGAATGAACCCATTTAACAAAAGGTGAAGGGATTCCGTTGTCTTTTTTTTTTTCTTTGCAAGATAGGTTAACAGCTCGGTATTATTCATGCTAA
>JADFYU010000021.1 GCA_015232865.1 Magnetococcales bacterium | reverse complement strand
CTCAGTGGTGTAAATGAATCTTAACACCTTATTTTTACCACGGAGGTGGACCAGTGACCCTCTTTATAGTTTCTAGAAAAGGCCGTTGGCCGTGCCATGGCGGTGCTGCCGTTTGATTTTCAGGTTTGCCTGGCAAATTAAAGGTTGTGCCAGCATCATGGGAACTACGGCTGAATTCAGACCTGCTAAAACCGGACTTTTTTTGGTGGAGGTATTATGACAGATCAAGCAATCAGAGTACCGAGCATCGGTCCGATTTCACCCAAGACTGAGACCGTCACCCTGGAAAATTTTGACCAGATCTGGACCTACATCCTCATCGAAGTGGAATCGGGCCGTTGGCAGTTTGCCGACTGGCCTCTGGAGACCCTCCAGGAAATCCCCCTGAAACCCGATCCTCAAGGTCAGGCCATCCAGGATCTGACCCATTGGATCAACCGGCACCTTAAACCGGAAACCCGGCAGAAAATGTTCGATACCGTCAACCGCAAGGAAGCCTTTGAATCCAAAAAAGCCGCCACCGAGATTCTGCTGTCCGAAAAATCCAGAGATCGGCTTTTGCACTATCGAGAAACACAGTTCGGCGAGGGAAAAGGGTCCATGGAGCTGGCCATTCGGCAACTGTTGGATGGGGTGGAACGGACCCTCAGCCAGGAAACGTTTCAAAAACTGGTCGCGTTTCAGCGAGAGCAAAAACTGGCATCTCCCCAAGCAGCCATGGAAAAACTGTTTGAACGGGCCAGGCAGCCGCAACTCGAACCAGGGAAACCAGATGAGACAGGGAATCTGAAACAAGAGATCAACGCCCTTCTGACGGCGTTGAAAGGGGACGAATCGAAGGTCGGCTAAGAGGTTAAACCTAAAAAACGTCGATCGGCGGTGCGTGCCGACAACTGCCGTTTCTCGTTTAAAAAAGCCCGCCCCCGCCCAAAAAGGGGTTGCTCAGCCTCTCTCGTCCCAACGTGGTCGAAGGGCCGTGACCGGGATGACAGCGCAGATGGTCTCCCAGGGGCAGCAAAACCTCTTTGATGGAGCGGATCAACTGATTGGTGTCGCCACCCGGCAGATCGGTTCGACCGACCGAGCCGGCAAACAGGGTGTCACCGACGGCGATTTGGTCATTCCAGCGCAGGCAGACGCCGCCCTGGGTATGACCGGGGGTATGGATCACCTCCAGGTCAATACCGGCCACGGCTATCTTTTCTCCCCCCTCTATAAATTTATCCACTTTGGGCACCGGCCCGAAGGGCAATCCCCAGGAGCTGGCATGTTTGGCCGCACTTTCGACCAGGGGCAGATCCTTTTTATGAATCCAGAACGCACACCCGGTGGCCGCCTTCAACTCGGCAACACCGCCGATATGGTCAAAGTGACCGTGGGTGTTGATGATATGGGTCAGTTTTAATCCCAATTTTTCCAATCGGGCCAAAATTCGATCCCCATCCCCACCTGGATCAACAACAATGGCCTCCCCTTGCTCTTTGCTGCCGATAATTTGACAGTTTACCTCCAGGGGGCCGGTCGCCATGATTTGGTGGATGATGGACATAAACCTATTCCTATTTTTTTATCCTGGATTATTGAAAAAATGCCGCATCTCTCGGATTTGGCCCTTCACTGTGAACAACCTGATAACCCTTTTCGGAAAGCTCTTCAACGAGGGTCTGCAACGATTCCTGGGCATCGTAGAAGGCGTCGTAAGGCATAAAACGCACCGTTCCCGGAGAACCGCTGCGTCCCCACTCACGAATCACCTGCCAGCGGCCCATCAGATCCCTCTGAATTTGGATGCTGTAGAACCAGACCTCGCCGGAAGATGGATTGAGCCGTTGCAGATAAGCCTTCATACCGATATAAAAGTAAGCCTGAGGTAACGACGTTGTTGGGCCGCTTGCCATACGCTTCGCTGGAAATCGTACGAAAAGCACTGATAACATTAAAATTTATTAATCAAACACCGCAACCAGATCCTGGGAGAAACAGAAACCCCGGTGTCATTCGGAACCGAAAACCCAGATTCGGCAGCCGAGGATCTGTTGACAGTAAAGCTGTTGTATAAACGTTTACCTTTCAGAATACTAGCAAGGTTTGGTCCAAATTGAGAGAATTTTTTTTGAATAGACGAAAACATTCCGCCGGATATCCTGAAAACGGCGGTTGACCAAACAGAGGTCGTATCAGCGGCATGCCGACCACCGACGTTTCCAGGGTCATGGCTGAAAAATACAAACAACCATCCCTTTCCGGTTTTTACGAATGGGTGATTCATCTTTTATTTCCAAGCACCGTACGGAGCATTTTTATGTGGGTCATCCCTCGCGTCATCATCAATAAAATCCTCGGCCACGCCCAACGCACCGCGCCACAAGAGTGTGTGGGTATTCTCTCCGGCCAAGGCCGGGAGATCACCGGCTGGCATCCGCTGACAAACAGCCTGGAGCAGACAACCCGCTTTCTGGCCGATCCCAATCAGCAGCTTCAACTGTTCAAACAACTTCGAGAGACCGACAGATCGGTTCTGGCCATCTATCACAGCCACCCGACCACACCACCGATTCCCTCCGCACTTGACCTTTCCCAATCCCAATACCCCGACGCCCTCTATCTCATCGTCTCCATGAGCATCCAAGGTTGCCTGGAGATTGAAGGATATCGGATTCAAAACGGGCAGGCGACCAAAGAGAGCCTGACCATTCGGGATTGACCCGTTTCTAGGATCATTCGTAGGCCAGACGATCGACGACAAACAACTCCTCTTCAAAGTGGCCTTCGAATTGCCAGATTTTGTTGTCCGTCCAACCGCGTCCGCTATGGGTGCTCGGGGGAGTGCGTTTTTGTTCCGGTAGAGGCCGAAAGGCCAAGACCGGAAAGGTGAGACGCCCCTGACTCTCCAGGTGGGCGGCCAGTTGATCCATCCGTTCATTGAGCACGATCAGCCGATCCCGCTCTAACTCTCCGGCATCGTTGCGAAACGGCTCCGAAAACCGCACGAGTGGAGAGATCGCCTCCAGCAATCTCTCTCCGTACAGCTCCCGCCAGTTGTGATCCCAGAGCAACTCTCCAAAAAAGGTCAAACCGTCCTCTCCGAACAGCCGACTTGAGGCGGAACCGTCGGAGAGGGATAAACCCACGGATGCCCGTCGAAAGGAGGGGAGATGACGATCAAGCAGCACCCCGCCTTTGGCTTTGATACCGGGCAGAATCAGATGAGCCAGCTCTTGACCGTCTTCCATCAGATAGATACTTTCCGTCGCATAGAAGGGGGCCAGGGTTTGAAGAATCCCATCGAGCAGACGGGAACCACCGGCGGGGTTGAAAAGAATCCTGAACTCGTGCAAACGATAGTTGGCCAAAGAACGGCCACACCAGTTGGCAAACGTTTTCATGGCGTTATCCAACGCTCTGGCACCACCCTGCTCCAAACCGGCCAGAGGCAACAATTCGACAAATTGTCCGCGCTTTTTCAGCCAGGCAGCGATACTCTCAACCGCCAGACGGTCTTCCGGCGTATCCGAAAACAGCAAGGTGTGTTTATCCGGGCAGGCGTGCCAATCCCCGTCATAGAGTTGGATCAAGGCGTTGAGCTCAGGACTGCAACGAGCGGCCATCGCCTCATCACAGTCGGGAAAATCATTTACCGAACGTGTCGAGCAACGCAAAAGTTGCCGACCACAGGCGGTAATGACAATTTGCGGATCATTGGTTTCCATCATAGTCACCCATACCACACCCGGACCGAATCCGGGGTAAAAAAAACGCCGGATGATCCAGTCTCATCCGGCGTTTTAACCTAGAAACATCAAACTGTCGGCTGGCCGATCATCCGTTACGCAAAGCCTCCAAAATGCCGTCCACACTGGCTTTGGCATCTCCGAACAACATTCTGTTATTGTCGTGGAAGAAGAGCGGATTATCCACACCCGCATAACCACTGGCCATGGAACGCTTCATGACGATACTGGTTTTGGCTTTCCAACACTCCAAAACCGGCATCCCGGCGATGGGGCTGTTGGGATCGGTTTGAGCTGAAGGGTTGACGATGTCGTTGGCACCGATAATCAGGGCAACGTCGGTGTCCGGAAAATCGTCGTTGAGTTCATCCATTTCCAGAACAATGTCGTAGGGAACCCGCGCTTCAGCCAACAGGACGTTCATATGGCCCGGCAGACGGCCGGCCACCGGATGAATGCCGAAACGAACGTTGACCCCTTTTTCCCGCAACAGTTTGGTGATCTCGTTGACGGTGTGTTGAGCCTGGGCTACCGCCATGCCATAGCCGGGAATAATGATGACCTCTTTGGCATCGGCCATCAGGGCCGCCGTGTCGGCTGCGGAGATTTCGGTAATCTCCCCTTCATAGGTCGAGACAGCGCCGCCCGAAGTGCCAAAGCCACCGGCTATGACGCTGATGAACGAACGGTTCATGGCGGCACACATGATATAGGAAAGAATGGCACCGGAGGAACCGACCAAGGCTCCGGTGATGATCAGAAGATCGTTACCCAGCATGAAACCGGTTGCCGCAGCGGCCCAACCGGAATAGCTGTTGAGCATGGAGACGACCACCGGCATATCGGCACCACCGATGGCCATGACCATATGAACACCGACCAAAAAAGCCACCACAGTCATCAAAAGCAGTGGCAACATTCCAGCGTCGATATCCGGCGCATTCATGAATTGACCACCCAGGTAGATGGAAAAAAGTATGGCACCCAGGTTGAGCCAGTGACGAGCTGGCAACATCAATGGTTTGGAAGTGATGCTACCCCGCAACTTGCCGAATGCGGTGATGGAACCGGTAAAGGTGATGGCACCGATGAAGACGCCCAAAAAGATCTCCACCTCATGAATGGCCTTGGCGGTGTGATCAATGGTGGCAAATTTAGCCGCTGTTTCCGGGTCAACGAAACTGGCATACCCCACCAATACGGCAGCCAAACCGACGAAGCTGTGCAGGACGGCCACCAACTCCGGCATCTCGGTCATCTGAACGCGAGCGGCCAGATAGGCTCCGATTCCGCCACCGATAACCACGGAACCGACGAGAATGCCCCAGTTGCCGGTCACGTTGGAGATGCAGACCACCATGGCCAGAATCATACCGATGATGCCCACCTGATTGCCTCGGCGTGAAGAAGAGGGATGGCTCAAACCACCCAAGCTGAGAATAAACAGGACGGCCGCTCCCAGGTAGGCCATGGACGAAAGTTCTATAGACATGTCTGTAGCCCCCTAACGTATAAACATCTTCAACATCCGCTGGGTGACCAAGAATCCCCCAAAGATGTTGATGCAGGCAATAAGAATAGCCACCGCAGCCAGCCACATGACCGTCGAGTCAGCGCTTGAAATTTGCAACAGTGCTCCGATGACGATGATTCCGGAAATGGCGTTGGTCACACTCATTAACGGCGTATGCAGAGCCGGTGAGACGCTCCAAACCACCATATAACCGACAAAGATAGCCAACACAAATACAGAAAAATGGGCAACAAACTCAGCCGGTGCATTCATTCCCAACCAGGCAAACAGGGCACCACCCACCGCCAACAAGCTAAAGATGGTCTTGTTTTTCTTGGCTTCCAACTGCTCCGGAGTGGCCTTCGGCGCAACCGGAGCCGGTGCCGCCGGTTTGGCTGCCGGTGCAGCAGAAACCTGAATGGGCGGAGGTGGCCAGGTTATGCCGCCATCCTTGATGATGGTCGCCCCCCGCACCGCGTCATCGTCAAAGTTGATGGTCAGATTGCCATCCTTTTCCGGGGTCATGTCCGACAACAGATGGGCCATGTTGGTGCCGAACAGTTGACTGGATTGGGCTGAAAGTCGGCTGGGCAGATCGGTATGTCCGACCAGAGTGACGCCGTGCTTGACCACCACCTGACCCGGCTCGGTCAGCTCACAGTTTCCCCCGTTTTCTGCGGCAAGGTCAACAATGACCGAACCGTCACGCATGGACTCCACCATACCCGAGGTAATCAGGCGCGGAGCCGGACGACCTGGAATCAAGGCGGTTGTGATGATGATATCCACATCCATGGCCTGTTTGGCGAACATCGCCTGGATGGCTTTGTTTTTAGCCTCCGATTGCTCCTTGGCATAACCATCTGTGCTGACCGACTCCTGCTCTTCATAATCCAGATCCAGGTATTCGGCCCCCATGGATTCGACCTGCTCTTTGACCTCGGGGCGAACGTCATAAGCTCGAACGATGGCTCCCAGAGAGTTGGCCGCACCGATGGCCGCCAATCCGGCCACACCGGCACCGATGACCATCACCTTGGCTGGAGGTACTTTACCAGCCGCAGTAATCTGCCCGGTAAAAAATCGACCAAAATGGTTGGCGGCTTCCACCACAGCCCGATATCCGGCAATGTTGGCCATGGAAGAGAGCACGTCCATCTTTTGGGCGCGGGAAATTCTCGGCACGCTATCCAAAGCGATGACATTGACATTGCGCGTCGCCATCTTTTCCAACAGCTCTTTATTTTGAGCCGGCCAGAACAGGCTGATCAGGGTTGCACCATCCCGCAGCATGTCCGCCTCGTGCATGGCCGCCACCGGATGGGGTTCCGGCCCGCGAACCTTGATGACGATATCCGCCTTGCCCCACAAAGATTTGGCATCGGAGACCACCTCCGCCCCCATCTCCTGATAGGCCTCATCCGAACAACTGGCTGCCAATCCACAACCGGCCTCGATGACAACATCGTAGCCCAATTTTTTAAATCGTCCCACTGAGTCAGGGGTGGCTGCAACACGTCGCTCCCCCTCGTGGACCTCCTTTGGAATGCCAATGATCATGAAACGTTTGCCTCCTAAAATTTAATAATCGACACCTGCTCTTTGTAAAACCACGACCTGTTTTACATACTTTTATCCACCCTATCGTGATTCAACAGAGATAGACGCGTCAACCCCCGCCGAAAATAAACGGCATGGCAATCAAAGTTGAGAACATGAAAATAATTGCAAAAATAGCGACGACAGATTCAAGCTTCATTATTATCTCTCCCATGCTGGTTGTTTGAATAAATATTAAATATACTTAATATTAGAATATTATGATAATCTAAAAAGTCAAAACATAAATTCCTATAGCAGGACAAATCCAACTAATGCACCGGGTCTCTGCAACCCTCCATTCGTTCGTTGAACGTGTGTGGTTTATATAATATAATCGATATGTTACACCATATACATCCATTCAACTGCCGAGTTTAGGCTGACGGCTGGACGACTTGAAAAATGTGAAATTCACGATATAATGGTATTTTGGAGTATGATCCTACATTCGGCAGTTGTAAGCACGCAATCGGTACAACCTCTTGATTCACCTGGCGGTTTTTCCCAATCATCTATCGGAGCCGTTTTTCCCATGGCCTCTGCACTCAACATATCCGACCTGAACAAGCAATTTGGCAATGGCGTTCAGGCACTGAAAAATATTGACCTGACCATTGATGAAGGGGAGTTTTTTTCCATTCTCGGCCCCAACGGTGCCGGAAAATCGACCTTGATCAACATTGCAGCCCAGGTTGTCAGCAAAAGCTCCGGCTCGGTTACGGTCTTTGACCACTGCATCGACCAGTACCCGCAGCAGGCCAAGCTGTTGCTGGGCTACACTCCTCAGGAGGTGGCTCTGGACTCCTTTTTTACGGTCCGGGAGATTTTGATCAACCACTCTGGATATTATGGCATCGCCGACAACCGGGTCTGGATCGACCATCTGTTGGAAAAACTGCACCTGACGCCCTTTGCCAACCGCAACAGCAAGACTCTATCCGGCGGGATGAAACGTCGTCTGACCATCGCCAAAGCTCTGGTGCATCAGCCGAAAGTTTTAATTCTCGATGAACCGACCGCCGGGGTCGACGTCTCTCTTCGTCACTCTTTATGGGAATTTATTCGGGAGCTTCACCTGGGAGGAACGACCATTATTTTAACCACCCATTACATTGAAGAGGCCCAAATGTTGGCGGATCGGGTCGCCATCATGGGGGACGGTTCGGTGATCGCCTGCGACCACACACAACAGTTGCTGAAATCATTCGGTACCAGACGCTTTGAAATTCAGTTGACCGACGACCAACTGACCCTGCCTGCGGTTTTAGGCTCCATTCAACGACGCAACGATCAACTCTGGGTCGAAGGGGCGTTTAAAACCGATTCGGCTCGGGAAATTTTTGCATGGCTCTCCCACAACTCCGCCCAGGTGATTGACGTTCGAATCGAACCGGCAAGCCTGGAAGATGTTTTTCTCAAACTGACGGCAAAATCATGATGAATTGGTACGGATGCTGGGCGCTATTCAAACGGGAGAGTTTCCGTTTTCTCAGAGTCTGGGGACAGACGGTCGGTGCGCCGCTGATTTCCGCCCTTCTCTATTGTATCGTCTTCGGCGGCGCCCTGGGTTCCCGAATCGGTCCCACCGATGGCGTGCCCTATCTGCTCTTCCTGATTCCCGGTCTGGCCGCCATGGGCATGATTCAACATTCTTACCAGAATACCAGTTCGTCCCTGGTGCAAATGCGCTATATCGGTATGCTGGATGCCGACCTGTTGGCACTCCCGTTAACCCCCTTTCAGGTGGTTTTGTCCTTTACCGGCGCCGCCATCATCCGAGGGGTCTTGGTCGGAGGGGTCATTCTGGTGGTGGCCCGGCTTTTCTTCTCTTATGGAGTCGCCCATCCGCTGCTGTTTGTGCTGGCCGCCCTGATGATTTCGGCCATTTTTGGCTTGATCGGATTTATTGCCGGCCTCTGGGCCAAAGGTTTTGATAACATTTCAGTCATCAGCAACTTTATCCTGACCCCCATGGTCTATTTTGGCGGCGTCTTCTTCTCCATCTCCATGCTGCCTGACAACTGGCAGATCGTCGCCCGGTTCAATCCCATTTTTTATCTGGTGGATCTACTGCGTTTTTCCATGACCAACGTCGGCCAGACCACTCCGCTGTTTTCGACGCTGGCAACCGTCGGGGTCCTGAGCGGCCTCTTTATCCTGGCCGTACGTCTGGTCAGGCGCGGCTGGCGGATCAAAGCCTGAGTGCAGCGGGGAAACGACAAAACCGGAGTTTATCAATCCAGTGAAAAACCGATCGCCGAAATATCGTCTCGCCTTTTCTCAGCACCCTGATATCCTTTGAGCACCTTAAACAACCGCTCTCCGACTTGCGGCAAGGGAATGTCCGCCATTTCCACCAAGCACTGTTTAAAGCGCTGCTTGCCGAATCCACGTTTTTTGCTCCCGCCCACCTGATCGGTAATGCCGTCTGATATCATGAAGTACCGATTACCGGACCGCCTCTTCACCTGAAAATTGGTATAGAGGCTGTCAAGGGGAAGCCCACGGTAGCCAATGCCTTTTTTATCCCCTTTGATCTCGGCGATCTCCGCTCTATCCGCTCTCTGTATGAACAAGGAGAACCGACCTCCGGCAAAAACCAACGGTTGACTCTCCGAGGAAGGCACATAACAAACCCCCAACTCCAGGCCGTCGTCGGAATCCCCATCCACGCCATCCTGTCTCAGAGCCAGTTGGATAATCTGGTGCATGGTGCCGGTCAACCCCCCGCAATCACCGATGCTGGATTGGGCCATGGCCTGATCCAGGGCGCCATTGGCAATCAGGGTCATGAACGCACCCGGTACGCCATGACCCGTACAATCGCCCAAGATAATCAACCGCCCCTCCGCCCAGGATTTCAACCAAAAAATATCACCCCCAACCACATCGCGTGGCTCCCAGAGAACAAAGCCATTCTCTTGAAAACCCGACATCACCTCGGGGCTTGGCAATATGGAGCGTTGAATGCGACTGGCGTATTGAATGCTGCCCTGGATGACGTCCAACGCCTCATCCCGCTGGGCCTCCAATAATTTACGATTGGTAATGTCAGAGAACGTGCTGACAAACCCGCCGTTGGGCAGCGGCCCACCCTCGACCTCCATGATGGTGCCGTTGGACCGGGTTCGTTCAAACTTGTGATGGGTAAAGGATCTGGCCTGCTCAACCAGATAATCCAAATGATCTTCTGAAGAACCTTCAAGAAATTCATTTTGGCTGATATCGTACCTCATCCAATCTTTGAAGGAGACGCCTGGCCGGGCATATTCATCAGGAACACCCCGCATTATTTGAAAGTTTTTATTACAAACAACCAGTTTCAAGTCTTTATCATAAGCAACCAAGCCCTGAAGAATACTGTTCAACACCGCCTCCAACAGTTCACTCTTCCTGGCTAACTGCTCCTGCTTTTCAACCAGTTCCGCACCGAATAGCTGATTGTAATATCGTCCCTTGATCGCAAGATATCCGATGGAAAGCACGATCAGGATCAGAACGAAAACACCTCCGGTCAAACTATAGAACGCTTGCCTGGAAAGCCATTTTTCCCGATCAGACAACAGAACCAGAGTCCAATCTCCCAAGGGGTCGTTCCATTTGACCGATTGAGAAGCAATCGCGTAGGAACGGTCGTCAAGAGTAACCAGATCGTTGCCCAACTCAAAACCGAGGGATTTGGGCGGATTATTGATAAACATTTTGCCAAACTGCTTGTATTGGTTCAGTTCTCCCGTCAAGGCCGGCGTAATGGTTCGAGCGACCGAAAACCGATGTTCTGTCTGACCGGCGGCATAGACCACCTTTTGTGGAGAGAGCAGCAGGGCCAGCCCCTCCTGTTGGGCCAGAAGCATATCCAGTCTGTCCGGCTTGATCTTGATGACAATCACACCGATGATTTTGGAATCAGAAAAAGCTTTTTCGTGAATGGGAGCGGCAAAATAAAGCCCTCGTTTTCCCGTTGAGGTGCCCACCGCCGCGTAAACATTGGGCAGCCCCTTTATCCCTTGCTTAAAATAGGGACGAAAATTGACATCGGTGCCAACCCCGGACTTATTGCTGTCATCTCGCTTGTAGGCTACGATAAATCCCTCTTTATTGACGACAAAGGCGTTGCCGGCTTTGTACTCTTTGACCAGTACAGACAACGTCTCCAGTGCCAATGGGTCGTCCGGCAACAACTGACCCAACGCCACCCGTTTAATCGTCTCGTCCATCACGCCAACCAGAATGGCCCCACCCATGACGGTGCCATTGACGGTCAAATCATGGATGGCGACGGATTGCCTCTGGGCCTGTTTGTCCAGTTCCGTTTTCTTTTCTGAAAAAATCAAGGCCTCATAGGAGGTGACGATGGCGTAGGAGGCCGGCAGAGAAAGAATGAGAATGGATAAAACCACCACCCACCGAGCCTGCATGACAATGAACTTTTGCAAATTCATCTGAACATTCCCTATTCATCCCATGTTAGAGCAGTGATCACGGTAGAATCATGGCGGTGCGTGCACGGCGCAATCCATTGACTGTGCGGTGAAACAGGAAAAGCCGCCGTCACCTGATCGGTAATCGGATCTTCTACTGTTTTGCCTGGGGAATCAAGGGGTTGTTCCGGCTGGGTACGGACAACAGCCAAATCTTTGATCCTGGTCCGTTTATGGATTGTTCCAGTCGTCGATGAACTGTTCGAATTGATCGCAAGGCAGCGGCGGGCTGTAATAAAATCCCTGAATGATGAAGCAGCCCCGATGCTGGAGAAATTGCAGCTGCTCTCTGTTCTCGATTCCCTCAGCCACCAGCCCCAGGTTTAGGTTTTGAGCCATGGAGATGATCGCCGAGGCAATGGCGGCATCATCTTCGGATTCGGGCAAATCCCGAATGAAGGCTCGATCGATCTTCAGAGTGCTGATGGGCAGTTTTTTAAGATAACTCAAAGAGGAGTAACCGGTGCCAAAATCATCCATGGCAATGGATACGCCCATATCTCGCAGCTTTTTCAAGGTCAGTATGGTCTGATCAACATTCCCCATGACCATGCTCTCGGTGATCTCCAGCTCCAGCTTGCTTGGGTCCATTGCCGTCTCCCGGATTGTGGACTCAATCATTTTTATCAATTCGTCAGCGTTTTTGAACTGACGAGGCGAAAGGTTGACGGCGACCTTCAGCGGAACCGACTTGTTTTTGGATAATCTGACCGTATCCAGACAGGCCATTTTCAATACAAAAGCCCCAATGGGCACAATCAAACTGGTATCTTCGGCCAACGGAATAAACTCGTTGGGCGCAACGACCCCATACTCCGGGTGCTGCCAACGAACCAGTGCCTCCATGCCGATGATCTCTCGATTGAGGCAGTCAACTTTGGGTTGATAAAAAACCCGGAACTGCTGCTCTTCCAAGGCCGTTCTCAGATTTTTTTCCATCTGGGTCAAATGTTTGATCAAAGCGTTCATCTCTGGCATGAAAAATTTATACACGCCACGACCGCTGTTTTTGGCCTGATACATGGCGATATCGGCATGTTTGATCAAGGTTTCGGTATCTTGACCGTCTTGGGGAAACATGCTGATACCGATGCTGGCCCCGATGGAGGCCTCCTGCCCGGACAGATCGAACGGCTGGCTGAGACTCCTGATGATGTTTTCACAGACAAAGGAGACATTTTCCTCTTTGACCACGTTGGTCAAAATGATGGTAAATTCGTCACCACCGAGCCGGGCGACGGTATCGGCATTGCGAATGGTTTTTTTCAGACGTTCGGAAACCTGGATCAGCAGATCGTCACCGGCTCCATGGCCCAGAGTGTCATTGACATGCTTGAATTTATCCAGATCGATGAACAACAGGGCCAGGGAATGTTTGCTCCGCTTGGAGGTCTCGACGTCGTGGTTGAGGCGGATATGAAACAGCTTGCGGTTGGGCAGTTGGGTCAAGGCGTCGTAATAGGCCAACTCTTCCAGCTTGCGCTCGGTCTCTTTGACGTTGGTGATGTCGGTAAAAATTCCCACATAGTTTTTCAACTCCCCTTCAGGCGTTCTGACCTCGGTGATGGTCAGCCATTTTGGGTAGATCTGACCATTCTTACGACGATCCCAAATTTCGCCCTTCCATTTGCCCTTGGTTTTCAACTCTTCCCAGAGGGACTTGTAAAAATCTTTGTCGTGTCGGCCCGATTTGGCAACCCTGGGATTTTTTCCAATGATCTCCTCCTGGGTAAAGCCGGTAATATCCAGGTAGGCTTGATTGACCGAAATAATGTTGCCGTTGGTCTCGGTGATCAATATCGCTTCGCCAGCACTTTCAAACACCTTGGCCGCCAACTGGATTTTAGCGTTGGCTTGTTCGTTGGCGGCAATTTTCTCCTGAAGCTGAAGGTTGGCCAGGTTGATCTGCTCCGTCCGCTCCAAAACCCGACGCTCCAGTTGATCCCTGGATTTGATGATCTCCTGCTCCTGAATCTTGCGCTGGGTGATGTCGTGCAAAATCCCGGTGAAATAAATCCGTCCCTCACCCTGAAACTCGCTGATGGAAAGTTCAATCGGAAAAGTGCTGCCGTCCCGCCTCAAGCCGACCACTTCCCGGCTACTGCGTAATTTTCGTCTCTCTCTCTCTTGCAGGTAGCTCTGAATATAATGATCGTGGTCGTCACAATGGGGCGAAGGCATGAGGGTGGAGATGTTCTGGCCGATCATCTCGGCCGCATCATAGTTGAACAGCACTTCGGCCGCTGCATTGAAGGTGATGATCACCCCTTTGTCGTCAATGATGACAATACCGTCCGCAGCCGAAGCCATGATGGTGTCAAGCAGATGATCCTTGGATGGAAAATCTTTGGCCAGGGGCATCTGGACATAGAATTCTGAATAGATGGTGTCCTGAGAGTTGATGTGCTCGAACAACCAGCTATAAATGAAGAAAAACAGATCGTTGACATGCCCGATTCCCGCTTTTTCTATGTGGGCGCGGATCTCCAGAAATTTATTGGTAAATTTGTCGTGAGAGATTTTATGCTTCGCCGAGCCAGGAAACTTGATCCGATCCATGAACGCCTCTTCCTCCCGCAGATGGAGGACGACGTAATCTTGAATATGGTCTAAAACCTCACCGAGCTGCTCTTTCTCCGCTTGACTGACTTTATCGAGCTTGAGACGCTCCATGATCTCGAAAACATCAATCAAATATTCAACCAGACGGCAGTGCTGATCATGAAGATGGGGAACCTTGATCTCAGTCAGTTTCCCCCAAATATCCTCTTTGAATCGCTCAATGGTGTTCGCCAGTTGGTCTTCCAGGTGGTGGGGAGGTTTATTGGATGTCATGTTGTTCTCTATATTCTGGTCTTGATTTTTTTATCAAAAAAATCAGCAGGTTGAGCTAGCCACATCGATCCAAATGTGTCGAGTCAAGCATTATAGAACAATTGAGTCCAAATAAAAATCTTTCTGTCCCCTTTTTTGCGACCGTGAAATTCCCGGCTTTCATCAGGACTCTCCTCAGGAATGGTGCCAATGATGGGCGGACACCGACCTAATTTAGAATGATACGGAACTTTTGAGCCGTATCCGGTACTCAATAAGCTGGAAACAAGCAGCTCCTTAGTCTGAATTTGGCCGTTGAACGGTTGCCCCCTTCGCACACGCCCAACGACCAGAACTTGTTTAACTTGTAATCATGATTTATTGGAGAAAAAATTGAACACATTTCACACAATCATACTGTCTGCATTATTGCTGGTCGGCGCGCCACTCGGAGCACAAGCGGATGATGCTCCGAACACCAAGGAAAAAGGATTCTGGGAACAGACCAAGGAGCTTGGCAGCAAAAGCTGGGAAAAGACCAAAGAGGTCAGCGGTGAAGGGTGGGAAAAGACCAAAGAGGTCAGCGGTGAAGGATGGGAAAAGACCAAAGAGGTCAGCGGTGAAGGATGGGAAAAGACCAAGGAATATAGCGGGAAAGGCTGGGAAAAAGCCAAGGAGATCAGCAGTGAAATAACGGAAAGTACAAAAGAGCCGGAAACAGAAAAAATGGTGCCGGAAAAAGAGGAAACGGCACCGGTCAAGCTCTAACCCCTATTCGGCCGTTGGACGGGCATTATCCTAAATGCGGCAGTTGAACGGGTGTGGCTGGTGGAAGATATTGGTTTGCATGGTGAATCAATGAGTTGTACCAGGTTCGTACCGACAACTGCCAAATCAAGGTTTAACCGGAATCTCCGTTTCCAGACTGAACGGCCGCTCTTTTTCGGCGAACCTGTTCCAACAGGTCACAGAGGATCTGCGCCCCTTCTAAAATACGTGGGGAGTGGCGCTGGATCAGGTCGGGTGGAATAAAAAAGAGCTGTTTTGATCGCACCGCCTGCAACGCCGACCATTGCCGCCACTGATCCAACCATTCCGGCCGTTCCTGACTCATGCCACTGGCGATGATTACATCAGGGTCCGCCTCGATGACCGCCTCCTGGCCTATTTTTGGGATCAGGGCCGGCAACTCGGAAAAAATATTCTCGCCGCCACACTGCCGAATCAAATCCGAAATGATGTGCTGGCGGTTGACGGTCATCATCGGAGCATTCCACAACTGATAAAAAACCCGTATCGGCCGATGCCGGTCCGGCTCTTTTTTCAAGTCGGACCATCTTCTGGCCAACTGATCCAATACCGGGCCGGTCCGCTCCCGGGTGCCGGTCAGTTGTGAGATTTTTTCAATTTCGGTCAAAATATCCATCACCCGATGCGGCTCTGAAACAAAGACCGGAATGTGCAAATCCATCAACGACTGCACCTCATGCCTGGCATTTCCACCCGCCCAGGCGATAATCAAATCCGGTTTCAAACCATATATTTTTTCCAGGTCCAACTGATGATAGCCACCGACCCGGACAATGGATCTGGCCGCCGGCGGATGGTTACTGAAATCGACCGTGCCGACGATCCGGCTGCCAGCCTGGGCAGCAAATAGCATCTCCGTCGCATGGGGAGAGAGGCTGACGATGCGCTGGGCCGGTTTATCGATGCGCACCGTGCGACCCCGAACATCCTGGACAACAATCCCTTCGGCCGCAACAGGGGCGGCAGAAAAAGCCGGCAGTAACAGCACCAGGGCGGACAGCCAGCCGACCAACCTCTTCCCGAACTCTTTCATTCCGCCTCCGTTCCAACAAAATTTTCATAATCGGGCAGCCAATAGCGGTGCTGACCCTGACAGAGGAGCCGAACCGGATGGCCGAACAACTCAGAGAGCCGCTGAGCATCAATCACCGCTTCAACCGCCCCTTGCTCATGGCGGCCTGAACCATAAAGCAACAAGCAATGGTCACAAAAATGGCTGACCAGATTCATCTCATGGAGGGCCATGAAGAGGGTTTTATGGCTGCGACGGGTCAGACTCCGTAACTGGGAAAGCAGGTGGATCTGATAGTGCAGATCCAGATGGTTGACCGGCTCATCCAACAAAAACAGGGTGGGATCTTGCACCAACAAAACCGCCAGATCCTGTCGCCGCCGCTCGCCGCCGGAAAGGGTATCGGAACGGCGCTGCTCCAATCCGCTCAACTCGACCAACGCCAAAGCCGACTCAACCCGCTCATAGTCGGCCCACCCCTCTTGCTGCCATTGTGAAAGGTGTGGAAAACGACCACTGAGAACCGTCTCCAGAACAGTCGCCGGAAATGGGGTCGCCTCCTGCTGAAAAAGCACCCCCAATGATTGGGCGATCTGACGTCGGGAGAGATTTTCCATTAGCTCTTCCCCCAACCACAACCGTCCGGCCTGGGGCTTGCGCAAACCGGCCAGGGTATGAATCAAGGTGCTTTTTCCAACACCGTTCCGACCCAGAACCGCCCAACTTTGACCGGGAGAAAGGGTGAGATTCAACCCCTCGACGACTCGCTTTCCCGCCACCTCGACCGTCAGATTTTCCGCCCGCAATATCATGGATTCCCACCCCTATCGTTTAACCTAGATCCGGTTTTAATACCGACTGCTTCGCAGGAGTATCAAAAAAAGCGGCACGCCGACCATGGCCGTAATCACTCCAACCGGGAGCTGTTGCGGGGCGATGACGGTTCGAGCGACGGTATCGGCCACCATCACCAGTGTTCCACCAACCAACACGGAGATCGGCAGCAGATAGCGGTGCTGACGAAACCCCATCAATCGCAACAGGTGTGGCGTGACCAGACCGACAAAACCGATGGTGCCCGAGGTCATGACCGCTCCGGCTGTCAACAGAGAGGCCGCCAGAAAAACCCGCACCCGCACCAAGCCGACCGCCACCCCCAATCCGGCCGCCCGCTGACTATCCCGCGCCAATAGATCCAGAGAACGGCTCAAGGGCCAGACCAGAATCAAACCGACCAGTAAAAACAGAAACACCGGCCAGGTGGAGTTGGCGGTGGTGACATTGCCCATCAGCCAGAAGACCATCCCGCGTAAGTTTTGATCGGAACTGACCGCCAACAAAAAACTGATCAACGCCCCCCATCCGGCCGCCGTCACCACGCCGGTCAACAACATCCGGGCCGGCGTGCGACCCAGTGGGCCGCGAGCCAGATAAAAGACCAGGACCATGGAGAACATCGCCCCGCCAAAAGCACCGATATTCAGGCTGATCCCCTCCAAGCCAAACATGATCAAGATCAGGGAGACCGCCGCCGCCCCCCCCGAGACACCCAGAATATAGGGATCGGCCAGAGGGTTATGTAACAGCACCTGCATCAACGCCCCGGATAGAGCCAGGGAGCCGCCGGTTAAAAATCCGTTGGCAATGCGCGGCAATCGAAGTTTCCAAAGCAGGTTTTCAAAAAATGGATCGCCGTTACCGGTCAAGGCTTGAAACAGTTGGCTCCAGGCCAGGGCGATGGAGCCGGCCTGAACGGAGTAGGCAAAACCACCGGCGGCCAGCAGGAAGAACAACCAGAAAAGAAGAACGGGCCGTCTCCGGTTGGGATCATGGCTCATGGTCTACCCCTCCAACTGGAAAATGATCGGTAGATGAAGTTGAATCGGGCCGGTCAAGGTGGCCGCCAAGGCGCTTGGAATCCGAACCAATCGGCTGACGGTCCGGGCTGCGGATTGATCCAAAACGCCAAAACCGGAACTCTCCACCACCTCCACCTGCGAAAGCAGACCGGAACGCTCGACCCGAACCGCCACCACCACCCGCCCCTGCCAACCGCGTCTTCTGGCCAGAGTCGGGTAGGTAAACTGTTTGGCAACAAGCCGGGAAAGCGATAATTTCAATAACGCTGACGACCCAGCCAATCCAGATTTTTGCAGGCTTCCCGGCAGATCCGGGCTGACCTGGGACTCTCTGCCCCGGCTGGCCAAACCCACCGTTGGCCTCTCTTTTGTTGCCGAATCAAGGGTAATGGCCGTCGCTTTTTTTTCCGGCATTCCGCTAACGGCATCGGCCAGGACGGGGGCGGCTAGCACCGGGCCACTTGGGCTGGAAGATGAATTTTGAAAAACGCTATTTTGCGCCAAATCCACGGGATTGAGCCGAACCGGGCGGTCCCTCCGAGGTAGGGATTGACGAACAATCCGTTTGATCGGGGATGATTGAGTGGCGAGAGCGGGTTTTGTTGGCTGCGGATTGATCGAGGCCGCCGGTTGATGTGGCAAGACCGGGGTTGTCCATTGTTTGACACGGCTTCGCTCACTGTCCAAGGCATCTGGGGCCGAAACCAGTGTGACCGTCAATGGCTTGGCCGCACGACCTGCGGAGCCGCCCTGAAGCGGGAGCGTAGGATTGATCCATGCCGAAAAACCGACTCCGGCTCCATGAATCAGAATCGAGATCATCAGGGCGACCATGGCCCCTTTTTCAGCCGAACGCCATCCCGATTGACGGTACGCCACCACGCTCCCTCCCCAGCCTATTCGCTATACCGCCAGACCAGCGATAAAAATATATTCCGCCCCGGCGCATGATAAGGGGTCGATGTGGCCATGGTGGTCTGATATTCCCGACCCAACAGGTTCTCCCCTTTCAACCGAATCTGCCACGCTTCATCCAGATCGTAGCTGGCCGTCAGGCCGAGCAGCCCATAACCGGGCACCCGAACCGTATTGGCCGCGTCATCATAACGACCGCTCTGGTAGAGCAGTGTCCCCTGTACCTGAGCGGGAAGAGTCTGAAAATGATAACCGACGCCCAGGTTGACCGTGGTTGTCGAACGCCGGTTCAACCGTTTGCCGCTGCTCAAATTTTCCGGCTCCAACAGGGTCAAGGCCGTACTCAGATCCACCGGACCAAAACCCCGTTGGGCCTCCACCTCCAGACCGCTGATTCGAGCACTGCCGACATTGACCGGCGCCCAGAAAAAGGGATTTCCTGCGGCTGGTTCCCAATTGATCAGCCCGTTGATATCGGTCCTGAATCCGCGCAAAGACCAATCGACGCTCTGATGTCGTCCAACCAATCCTAACTCCAGACTTTCAGACTCCTCCGGCTCCAATGCTGGATTGCCACCGCCAAAAGCGGTAACGGGAAAATAGAGATCGTTGAAGGTCGGCGCTTTAAAGGCGGTGCCATAGCTGGCCAGAAATCGCAACGAGTCATCCAATTGATAGCCCAGCTCCAGGTCACCGGTATAAAAAGCACCAAACTGCTCGTTATGAATACCTCGAACCCCCATCACCCAGTCGGATTTTTCATGACGGCCCTGATATTGGGAAAAAATCGCCCAATCATCACGATCCGACACCGTATAACTGCTAGAGGCGGAAATTCCCTCGTTCATATAGTCTAAACCAAAGGTGAGCAGATGGTCCGCATTTATTTTCAGATCATTTTGTACCATGACGGTGGTGCGGTGGGTATCAAAAAAACTGTCGGCGGTGGAATCGGTATAATTATCGGTATCGTCCCGACTCAATCCAGCTGCCACGCTCACTCGCCACCAGGGAAAGAGTTGATCCGTTAACGTCAATCCCAGGCTCTGCTGATTGCTGTAGATAATGTTGCTGGTGTCAAAAATGGAGGTGGCGTCATATTCGCTTTTTGACTCGGAACGAAACAGATCCGCCTCCAGAGTGGCTCCACCAGAAAAAGTGTGGCCGATCCGGCCTGAAAAGGAGAGCGAGCGAAATCCGTCGTCATCCAGGTCGTTGGCCGCCCCAAAAGCGGTGGAAATCCCCTTGGCGTTATAGCCGTCACTCTCCAAGGCCGCTACGGAAACGGTGCCGTTGGTCTGCTGTGAACCGCCGGACAGGGTCAGGCTACCCTGCCTGCTATTCCAGCTACCGTAGCCCACCTCGGCATCCACATTCAGACCGGCACTTCGTTCACGAGTAAAAATTTGTACCACCCCCCCGATCGCCTCTGAACCGTACAGGGTTGAACGGGGTCCACGCACCACCTCGATGCGCTCGATCTGGGAAACCGGAAGGTTTTGCCAGGAGACCAGACCCAGGGTCGCCGAACCCATCTTCCGGCCGTTGACCAGAACCAATACATGGCCCGAGTTGGTTCCGCGCATATACAGACTGGCCGGAGATCCCGGTCCGCCGTTTTGCACCACATCAATTCCCGGTTGACCACGCAACAAATCGGGCAGAGAGTCAGTCTGGGCCGCCTCCATATCGGTCCGGGTCATGACCGTCACCGGAGCCAGACTTGAACGACTTTTTACCGGCGTTCGGGTCGCCGTCACCACCACGGGAACATCCTCAATCGTCGGCAATGCCTCAGCGGCCTGAGCGGTCGCAACCGAAACGATCCAGGAGCATGCACACAGGGGGAAGGTAAAACGGAACCGGTTTTTTTTTGCAGAAATTTTTACAATGGAAGACATGAAAACACTCCTCGGTGCTCGCCCGCACCAATACAATGGATGGAGTGTCGCTTTCGGCCAGGAAGAAAAAAAACAGGAAAGGTCATAGAGAGAGGGGGGGGGGGAGAAGTGGCCTAAAAAATCCCTCTGAGACAACCGATCCTGCCGCCCACCGCGACACGGTAATTCATTGGATCGGTCTCCGGGCTTACGAGGAATTGGTCAGGGACCAAAATAAAAATATCGCCTTCCCACATTTTTGGATAATGCAGTGGCATACCGATATTTTTCTACTCGATCACCGTTGCGGGGGCAGCGCTGGCTTGTGGTGCACCGGGTGCACCTCCAGTCTTCCCGTCTGATTGAACCAACCAACCGGTTCAATCATGCCCATATTGGGCATCCAACGAACCATGGAGCATAAAAGCCGTCTGACTCATTGTCAACCATCCGACCCAGACAATCCAAATTCGGCAGTTGAACGGGTGTGGCTGGTGCAAGAAATTGCCCCCCCCGACACCATGGCGTGACACAGCGGCAATCCACCCCATCTCCCCCATATCAATCCAAGGTCAACATGCCACCGCCAACGTTCGGTAACGGTATAGTTCTTGCTTTCGTTAGTTGCAGGATTCCGAGTCTGAAGCCTTTCAGCCTGGATTGGGCAACTGGCCGTCTCTCAGAGGTGCAACCGTTTTCCAGGTGAATCAGCAGGTTGAGTGCGAACAACTGCCGAATCGGGGTTTAGGAGCGGTTGGTATGGATTGGATTTGCTTTTCCCCATCAAATAATTGACATGAAAAAGCTGCGCTAGAGGAAAATATGGACAAAACCCTCGTTAAAATTCTCAACATGGCCACCTCCGGTTCCCACGAGGAGAGCACCATTGCAATCGAGCAGGCCTACCAGTTCATGAAAAAAAGAGATCTGGATCTGGAGGATGTGCAATTTGATTCCTTATATAACGGAGACGTCGTTGCCATCCGTTTGATTTACCGCTTTTCCCAGGAAATTCCCTTCCACAAAGATCAAGGGGTATTCATTCAGACCTGGGTCAAAAAAACATATGGCTCAAACCCGGCGCAACAAGGCCGACCAACCCAGCACAATATTTTTACCGACATCAAGAAAAATGACCAACTCGAAAGGGAGCTGAAGCGGGTCAGATCACTCTCTGAAAGCATGAAAAGAGAGTGTGAAAGCACCAAGAAAATCTATGAACATACCCGCGCTCAGCTCGACTATTCGAAAAAATTGTATGAGCAGACCAAACGAGAGCTGGAGTTGATCAAGCAGAAGCATTCCAACCGGGATAGCGAGCGGGAACAGTTGAACAAAGAGCGGGATGAGCTGAAAATAAAGCTCCAGGAGACCCGGCTGATCCTACAAAAAACCCGTGAGAAAAATGCCACCGACAACGAGTTTTACAAGCATATGATTCATGCCAAGGTATTGCAGATTACCAACATCAAGGAGGAGTTTAAAAATCTTCTGAGCGAGTTGCGCTATAAGATGATCTATACCTAAGGAGTGTAGCAAGAATAACTTGCACATCTTGCTTGTCAAACCTCTTTCGGGGCTTTGCCCCGGACCCCACCAGGGAGATAATCTTCCTGGACCCCTATTCGTAAACCCGGATGCGGCGGAGAAAGACCGAATCCAGATCAACCGACGACGACCTGGATTCGGTTCAGCAACGATTAACCGCCGATGACATCTCCAACCTGGTTCCAATAATCGACCGGCAGCTCCGTGGCCATTTTCAGGGCACCGGCACATCCGGAGAAGATCGGATCGGAGACGCGAACCACGTTGACCGGGCCATAATCTCGCAGACTGTTGACCAAAACCGCATCCAGACCGATCAGACGAGAACCCCCACCCGCCAGAATGATGTTGGAAACCGCTTCGTCTTGATCCTCTGGATCAAAGACGGTGATCAACTGTTCGACATTCTCGATGATATCGGAAACGATGGTCTCGCAAGCGGCCCGAACCTCTTTGGTGATCTCGTGAGGTTGTGGCTTGCCCTCAGAGCGAAGATTGACGACGATATCCTGGGTAGGTTCTCCGACAAAACCGTATTGATCCTTGATTTTCTGGGCCAACAACGGCGTGATCTGTACGCCGGGATAAGACTCCTTGATGGCATTGGCCAGGAAGTTGTCGATGTGATTACCCGCCTTCATCAGGGTGATCTGCTCTTCAGGACCGGGGATGGTTCCTTTCATGGCACAAATATCGATGGTGCCAGCCCCCAGATCGATAATGATGGAGTTGGTCAATTTGTTAAGACCGTAAGCCACCATGAACGGCTCTGAGACGACCATGGAAAAGTCCATCAACTCATCCGTAATGCGCAAAAGCTGATTTTTGTTGGAGACCGATGCACGAGCCGGAACGCCGACAATTCCGAAAATCTTTTCACCCGGTTGCGGGTTGGCCAGAGAGATGACGTGTTGAATCAACTCACGGGCCGCTTGGGTATCTTTTTCGCTGGCCTCTTTGAGCACTCCATCTTCCAACGGAAAATGAAGATTGACATAGGAACGCTTGGCCAACGCATCGTCGCCGACAATGCTGGTACGGTCCAACAGTTTAACCCCGATGATATCCTTGGGATACCCGACAACGGATCGAACCGCCTCCTTGGTGCCGCGATTCGACATGACCGTGGTTCTGGAGGTTCCCAGATCAATACCTAAAAAAAGAGCTCTGCTTTGATCATCTGAATTTGCCATCTCAAATCCTCTTATATACTCTGTTATTTTGAGTTTGAATAACGACCTAATTGTTTTGTTTTTTCTTGAATCATGAGCGGATACGACACGTTGAGTTTGTTCTGGATGCCCAGTCCTTCAAATATGCTCAGTGAAAGAAAGACCAATACGCCACCAACATAACCGACCAAACCGACCAAAATCTGCACCCCACCCTTTACCACCTGACCGATACCCGTGACAATGTTATAGACACCAGACACGGTCTGACCGATCATGTAGACCTTGATTGCATGGCCCTGGTTGACTTTTTGAATCCGGGTGTCGGCAGTCGGTTGAATCGGTCTGATGCGGCCCTGAACTGCTCCCGTTTTTTTTGTTTTTTTGCCAAAACGGAAAATTTTACGGCCCAGATTGACGATGCCGCCAACCGCATCTCCCAGCGTGTTGACAATACCATCCCCCAACCCCTCAACCGGCACCTCCCAACGCTCCACGCCACCCTTCACGGAACGTTTGGCGGCAATCTCATAGGGCTTGGAAAAATCATTTTGCCCACCCTTTGAAAATGAGGCATTTAAAAACTGGTCAATACCCTGTTTTTTGGAGCGGGTTCCCCGAGTCGGTTCCGGAGCCAACGGCTTCTCAGCGGCGGCACGAAATTTTTTGGCAGAGCCTCCCTTCGGCTTGGAAGTCAAGGGAGATTGGTCCGGATTTGACGAGCCAGACCCGTCGGCCTGAGAGGAGACCACCGACAGGGAAATTTTGTTCCAGGGAAGAGGTTTCAGTCCTTCACCAACCTCAGCTCGTTTGACAAACGGATTATTGGACAACGGATTGGCTGTTTTTGATTTAGCGACTGATACAGGGGATTTACCTCCTTTTTTAACCGACTCCTTCAGGGCCGGAACCACGGAGAGGTGTTTCACCGTACCGGCAGACTCTTCAAAGACCTGAAACGGCACTTTTGCCGGGAGGGAAGATCGGCTTTTTCGAGACGTCCGAACGGTCGCTACGGCAGTCGAACCATCGGAAGCCGCTCTGGAGTAGGCAGGTTCCAACACAGCCAGGGAGGGCAGCGCGTTGGCTTGAACCGCTGCACCCACCGAAGTGCTGATTTGGAAGGGAGAGGCGGTCAGTGCCTCATTTCGTCCGGAAGCCCTGATAATTTTGCCGGTTGTCACCGCGCCGGTTGCCACTTTCCCACGAATAAAATGGGCCAAAGGAGAGTCATCGGTGTCGCTTTTAGACGTACCATCCTCCACAAGCGGTTTCTCCGCTTCTGAGTGGTCGTTCCAAGGATCAACCACGGCCACCGGGGATGACCGCTGCACAAGAGGGGTTCCAGCCGCAGGCGGTGCCAACAACACCTCCTCTGCATCTGAATGTTGCCCCTCTTCCAACTCAAAAACCTCTGGAACAGGAAGCGAATCGATTTTACTCTCCTCTCCTGAAGCCTCGTCCGCACCCTCTTGGCGTTCAGCCGAGACCTTTTGCGCGTTGGCCAAAGAGACCGCGACCTCTTTGAATGCCTCGATACCCTTGAGAGGAATGGGACTGTTTTTTCTCGTTTTCGAAGCCGATTGACCAACATCGTCTGCTGAGTTTTTGTCGGTAGACTCATTACCCGACTGCTCTGATGATATGATCTGCGTCACTTTTAACACTCCAAAATAATTCTGCCCAGCTCGCAAGCCCGTGATTTCGATTTAAACCGTTATTGTGACACATTCTCATGGACTACACCATTAAAACCGAAAAAAACAGGGGTCAGGAGTGTTTTTTTTACACATCCTCTGCAAACCCATCCGCTCTCACATCTGCGATAATCCTCCTGATACGAGTGTGCCATCAAACCCTGCTGTCAACCCCTCACTCCTCCATGATAAAATGCAGCTCGGTACGACGGGAGCGTCGGTCTCCGACCGGTGCCAATTTACCCACAGCATCAAACAGGGAACTGCCTTGACGGTTGGCAAATTGTAGCAGATCGGGACGGGCGGTTATCAGACCTTTCATGATAAAAACCGACCGGGTGTTGGCCAGTTTCAGGTTATAATTGATCCGAATGGTGCCGACATTCCCTCCGGCAGAGAAGCTTCGGATCAGGATTGCATCCAAACCGACAGGCGCCCGACCTTCCAGACAGGAGGCTTCCAGGGCCGGGCCGGGTGAGGCGACAAAACAGGGCAGGATTCCGACCAAGGCATCGGCCAATTGTGACAACCGCTCCATTTGACTCTCGTAGAGATAGGCCAGACCCCGATCAAAGTCCAACGGCTGCGCCAAGACCACGCTACCCATTCGAATATCGATAGTCGAGTCGATATGATATCGAGACAGAGCCGCTTGAATCTGGCGCAAGGTCTGCTCATCCGCCCCTTTTTCCGGGGGGGCCTCTTCGAGAATAGCCATGTCACCGGCCCCGATCGTCTGCGACTCATTGTCATCGACTTGAGCAACCGGAAACGTCGGAGCAGGCAGGCGCTGACTGTCTCTCTCTTGCAACAGGCGACTCATTTTTTCATCCAGCTCTCTCAAAATCGGCGAAATTTTCATCTCCTGCTCTTGAGAATAATAATCGGCCTTTCGCATCAACTCCGACACAAAAGGGGTCAGCTCATCAGGTTGATCCTCAATCAGGCTCGCTGCTTTGTGGTCCATGCTTTCAAGCTTGGCATCCAACTTTTTTTTTTGCTCCTCCAACAACGCCACCACCCCCTGATCCAACGTATCGAACTGTTGCTCGATACGTTGCAAATGGTTCTGGAGCAGGGAATCGACACCCCCTTGAGCGGGAGTGGCCGGTGGTTGGGATGGGGGCGGGTCAGCCTGTTCCAGTCGATCCAGCTTTGCTTCGATGGCTTTGATCGCAGCCGATACTGGCTTCAGCCCGATAATCTGGACTGTCGATTGAGGAACAGAGGACTGGTGTGGGCCGGATTGTTGCGTTACCGGAAGTGAAGATGTCGGCTGGAGGGAAAATGATCCAGCGGAAAGCAGAGCCGAACGTTCAATGAGCAACGGCACGCTGATCAGCAGGACAAGCAAAAAGATGACGCCCGCCAACAGCTCAGTGACAACCCAGGATTCCGTATTATCCGAAACGTTCATCGCCTGCCTTCAAGAAACGGCCAAAAACATAGACAGATTGGTTACTGACCCGGACCTGACCAGATCGGCATCCAAAAACAGTCCCCGCCTCACCGCAACACCTCCTTTTTGTAATGTTTTAGCAACGATCCCATATCCAAGTCTGAAAGCGGCTGCTCCGAGGCCAGCAACGCCGTGTCGTCCGTTACATCCGATCGGCCCGGCAGTGCCTTTCGCACGGTTTTGCTTTTTTGATCCATGGAGTCCAATAATTTTTTCATTTCAGAGGCCACCTCCCTGGAATCCGACGTGGTTCGGGCGGCTATAATGGATTCTGCAATTTTATTCTGGACGATCTTGCTCTTTTTTTGATGCTCGAAAGAACGCATCAACTGCTCCATCTTTTCCGACATCTGCTCGGGAGTCGGGTCCAACGTCGGCAGCAACTCAGCCGGGGTCAGGGATTTGGTCGTCACCGCCGGAGCGGGATCTTCCAAATAACCATGGAGAAAATTGGCCAGCCCCAAAAACTCATCATCCAGACCCTTGAGGGCACTGGCCTCCAGGACTGAAAGATTGACCTTGTCGATTTGCACCCCCAGCTTGACCAGCCCTTTGACGATCGGCAGATCAGAAATGGCCCTTCCAGTCCGAATATCCACAATCAATTGATTGATGGTCTCTTTTAGAGCGGCGGTCTCAATACCGGTTCTGTCTTGTAGTTGGCTGGCAATATTGGAGAGCAGACCAAAGAAATATCGTTCCCGATTGCGGCCGGACAGACTCGCCAGATTGACATCCACCATCTCGATATCCAGATCATCCACAATCGAAGAGTTCCGCTCAGACTCCGGCAGCGACTCCAGAGAGTCCGCCTCCTGGGCCGACTCTTCGGACTTCCGTGCCAGCCCCTGAAAAATATCCGTCAAAACCGTTTCTTTCGACGGCTCTGGAGCCAGGGATTGACGGATGGTCTCTTTATCCTTTTCCGATTGCCGATCAAAGATTTCTTGAATGGCCGATACCACCGCCTCCACGGTCGTCGCATCCAGCCTTTCGGCAATATCATCCAGATTCCGGGTCGAATGCCCGAGCTGGTCGGTAACCACCTGCAAATGCTGCACCTCTTGACCCATCGCCTGATCGATCTGACTCGAAATAGCCGCCAACCCGTCCTTCAGTTGGGCCTGTTGTTGTTCGGACAGTCGTTCGCTCTCGCTCTGCAGCACCTGCACAACCGGGTCCAGGGAATACGGCTGCTGGGGTCGGTCGGACAGACCGCTCAATGCCCCCTCCAACGTCTCTTGCAAAGACGCCAGCAGCGGACGATCATCCAAGCGCATTTGCAGGGACCCAAGAATCGTTTTAAGAGATTCATCGACCGCTTCGGATTGGGCCGCTTGACTCAACACCAAATCAACCAGCTCTTCAATTTTGGCCGAACTTCGATCTCCTTCCCATTTGATTTGATCCAGCAGGCGATCGACCGAAAGGGCGTTGTGGATTTGATCACCCACTTGAGAAATGGCCTCGATAACAGCCAGATCCCGGCCTTCAGCAAACTGTTGCCCCTCCTGCTCGACCATCTGTTTGATCTCGAAGAGAGATTCGGACAACCGCTCTGCATCTCCCTTGAGGACCGCTAAAATCGGCTCGATGGAGAACGCTTCTTGTAGTTTTGAAGTGAGCTGGATGAGGGTCTCGCCCTGCTCCTGGTTCAATTGAGTGGCCGCCTCTTGGATTCCAGAAATCAAACCAGCCGTCCGCTCGCCCTCGGCTTTGACCGCCGCCAACACCGGCTCCATGGAGACCTCGCCAACCAGACGGGAGGCCGCCTGGCTGATCGCCTCGTTCTGCTCCTGATTCAACCGACCCGCCACCTCTTGAATATCCGAAATCAAACCGGCTACCCGCTCGCCCTCGGCTTTGACCACCGCCAACACCGGCTCCATGGAAATCTCGCCAACCAGACGGGAAGCCACCTGGCTGATCGCCTCGCTCTGCTCCCGATTCAATCGGCCCGCCATCTCTTGGGTATCCGAAATCAAACCGGCTACCCGCTCGCCTTCACCCTTGATTGCTTCGAGAACCGGACTCAAATCGGTTTGTTGCCCGACCTGCTGACGACCGACCTCCAGGAATGTATCTTGGAGCTGTTGACGCTGGGTCTCGATGGAATGCGTCGAACTCTCCCGAATCAGATCCATCACTGGCTCAAAGACCAACTGCTGTCGAAGCTGGTCGGAAAGTTTGGCTATTTCCTCCTGAAGAGCAGCCAAACTCGGTTCCAACCATTTGGAATCCTGCAACTGATCAGAAAATCTCTGGGTCTCCTGCTTGACCATCTCAACCGCCGGCTCCAACTCCGGCTTTTGCAACAACAGCTCGGAGAGCCGCCTCCCCTCCGCCGCCATGGCCGACAACAGCGCCTTGGTCGGATCGGCTTGCTGCAAGAAGGCCTGCAATCCATCGATGGCGGTTGAGACGATCTCGGTCAACTGACTGCTCAAGGTTTCCGATTGCCGACTCAGGGCGGCGACCATCTCCAGCTGGCCCTGATTCAAACGGGCACTCTCCCCTTTCAACTCCTGAAGCAGCGGACCAATCTCGCGCCCCAAATCCCGGGCAATACCAGAGCGTTCGTCAGCCGTCGCTACAGCGGTTTGCTGCCCATCACCACCCTCCCCGCCAACCGGGGATTGAGGTGGATTGCGACCTTGACTCTCTTCGGCGGAGAGTAGCCGGCTCTGTTGCTGAAACAGATTCTCCAACAGCAGCCTTTGCTCCACCGCCAAACCAGCCACCTCCGATCGAACCCCGGCCATGATCGGCTCCAGGTGGCGATGAGCCTCCAGGCCGTCGGCCAACCGTTTGACCTCCTGTTTTACCACGGCAACAATCGGGTCCAGCACACCCTGTCGGGCAACACCCTGGCTGATCTCATCCATCCGCTGTAAAAACAACTGTTTGAAATGAGTGAAATGCTGGCTTTGACTCTGCTCCAAAAAGTCTGTCACCGGCTCGAAGAAGCGGTCTGCACGCAACAATTCGACGATCCGGGCCACCTCTTCCGACAAACGGGCCATCATCGGCTCGACAAACGCCGGTTGATTCAGTTTTTCGCCCATTTCAGTGAACAACGTCCGCATCAACGTCTCGGAGTCGGCGGCGCGCTGGCTGGATTCAGAGCGGATCCGCTCCAATACCGGCACCAGAAAACGGTCACTTTCAAGCAGGGAAAGCACTTGAGAAACTTCCGCTTTTACAGCCTCGGCAACCGGCTCGAGCCCTTGGGTTCGAATCCTCTGTTCACTCTCCTGGATCAATCCTTGCAACTGTGCGGTGCTTTGCTCGTTGGCCGTGACAAACCCGTGTACCGAGCGATCCAGTTCACTGTTGACTTTGCCGACCAACTCGTCGGCCAATGTGACAAACTGGCGCCGCAACTGCTCTGCCGCCTCGTGACGATTCCGCTCTTCCCGCTCTTGGCGCTGCTGTAGCTGATCCTCGGTGACCCAGACGATTCTATCGGAGAGTTGGGTGCAAAAATTGTCAACCTGATTGGTCAACATAAAAAGACGGCGTTTTTCCTGCCACGAAAAGAACAATCCGGCAAAAAGACCGGCAATCGAGGCGGAGAATTTCACCGTGGCCGTGCTTAACAACCCCTGCAAAGCGGCATTGACGGTTCCAGCATCCTGGGTGGAAAACCCCTGATAAATAAAATAGAAGGCCGCAAAAAATCCGCTAAACGTAACCACCAGCCCAACCCCGATCAGATAACTGGGAACCAGACGGTAGTGACGCAGATCCACCTCAGGAGGAATCACCGTATCCAGGTTGAAAAACAGTTCCGGGGTGTGGATCGCCAGAATATTCCCGTCAACCGGGTGAATCAAGGTCTGACAAAACCGTTCCCAAGGCCGCTTCAGTTCGTTGATGGATAGAATTTCACCCTCTATTTCCCGAAAGGATTCAGTGAAATTTCGGGCGTCAAAGCACCCTTCCACCAATTGAGATGCGTCACGGACGGCCAGTTGGACGGGCATTATTTTGGAACGAAAATTAAACCAAGAGGCCAGCCCCCAGAGGAGAATCAAGCCGGCTGACAACCAAGGTGCCAACGGATGACTGACTACGCTGAGTATCCAATCTAGCATGAACACCTCTCCATCGAGATTTCGAAGATTTTGGGTTGAGAGCTTGTAAAAAAACGGATCTCCACGACCTGCATCCCAAATTGCATCCGCTACCGACTCCTAAATTATTACAAGACTTATGTCCGAATCTGGGTCAAACAGTAATATACCAATATATTCCCATTATTTGCATAAACATCAAAGAATCGCAAGCCATTGTTCGACTACGTCCACTTTCCCAACTTTTTTCTTTGGCAGACGGTTTCCCGACCAATAGTGGGGCTGGTTTCGCATGTTGAATTGGGATAGAATCAGGCAAACGTTGTAAGAAACGCCCCCCTCAGCAAAAAGGTCGCGCTCAAAAACAAACAGGTCATTGGTGGTGAGATGTCATGTCTGAAACGATCGAAGTGAATATTTGCGGCCGCTTATTGCGCCTTAAAGCCAGCACCAGCAAAGAAAAAGAGTATCTTCAGGAAGTGGCTGGCTATGTGGATTCCGTCATGAAAGAGTTGATCCAACAGGGCGGGTCCAGTGCTCATGACCGGCTGGCCCTGATGGCTGCCATGCGTATTGCCGACACCCTTTTCAAACAACGTCAGCGCGCCATTGAAGGCATCAATTCCGTTGAAATGGAGCTGGATCGACTGGTCAACATCTCCGAATAACCCGCTTTTTCCTGCCTCAACACCGCAAAACCCTATTCCAACCCAAACTCGGCCCTGGCCAACATTATCCCTTTATAACGAAACTTGGTTTGATTGTTGCTTTAATTCCATTGTAGGCACCAGGATTTTTTAAATCTCACGGCGCCATCCGTTAGTTAATCTTAATGATTACATTATATTACGGAATTGGTATTTTATTTTCAACCGTCAAAAAAGGGATATGACACCATGGTTAAAATGCGGTTTTCCCCCTTGTTACTCCTAACGGCTCTCAGCCTGATTCTGAGCGGACCGGTCCAGGCCCAGAATGATCCGGCCAACCGGAACAAAAGTGAAGCCAAAACCCAGCCGTCGGGAGAGCAGGCCAAACAACAATCAGCAGCCAACGACCCCTTCTTTTCCGCCTATCTAAAGCTGGCCGAATCTGGAGACTTGCGTGCCCAAGCCGCTCTCGGCACCCTGCATCTTCGCCGGGACATGGAATATTACAGTCCGAAATCTGCTTTTAATTGGTTCAATAAGGCGGCCCGAGGTGGAAACAAATTGGCTCAATTCAATCTTGGCGACCTCTATCAAAAAGGGATTGGTGTTCAACAAAACGACCAAGAGGCCCTGCACTGGTTCCTGGAGGCGGTTGAACCGGAAGAAAAAGGACAAAGCGGCCTATCTTCCGAAATGCTCGCCTGGTGTCAGTTGAAATTGGGACTGATCTACTATCATGGGAAAGGTGCTCCGGTCGATGATCGGAAAGCTCTGGATTGGTTCAAAAAAATCACACCGGACAACCATGCCTATGCCCAATATATGGTTGGCCTCATGCATGCCCAGGGTCGAGGCGTAGATAAAGATCTACAGAAAGCCTTTCATTGGTTCAGTGCCGCCGCCGCTCAAGGATTGCAATTGGCGCAGGAGGAACTGGTTCAACTGACCAACCGGCCCGACATCCTGCAAGCGGAACACCAACCGTCCACCACCAACAAGACTATCTGATCAACATTTGGCCGTTTTTCCGCCCCCCTTGGCAAACACCTTCAATTGACCAGGGGGCCACCCCCCACAACCAACCCAGACTCTTGGCACAAACCACTTTGCCGCGCCTTATCTGGCAATAAATGGACTGTTCAAGACATATAATTTGTAAAATGAAGAAACCGTGTTAAAATGACAGTGTGGATGGAATGTGGCTTTCGACACGAATAAAATCCAAACGTTTCATCAAAATCAGCAGAGGAGATGCCTGTGCCAAGTAAAATTGTGACCGATTTGGCCGTTGATCAGTCTATTGTTCTGAACGGACCCGGTCTGGTCAAGATATCCGCCGCTAAAACCGTGACGGTTTCAAAAATGGCCAGCGTCCAGTTCGGCAGCAGTCATGCCGGCTCCATTGGCGCTCTAAAGCTGGGATCGGCCATGAGTGCAACCGGACCGGTTATTGGTTTTGCCCTGCTTTCTGTTGGTGCCCTGCTTCTTGTCAAACAATGGATGGGAAAAGTAGACCGGGGCGAGTGTCAATAAGATCCCGCAACCCAGACACCCTTCTGCCCCACGCCGTTTTATCTACAGACAACCAGCCAAGATTCAAACCGTTTTCCGCTCACTGTCCAACAAAACAATCCTGTTTGACAAACCGTCCGGTTTATTCGCTATTCTCATCGGTGATCGACTCACCACTGACCAAAACCTCCGGGGCCGGACTCTCCTGACCGGAAAGACTGACTACGGAATGGCTCAAACCGTAGGTCACCATATAGGGTATGGTGTAGCGTCGCTTTCCTCCCATCACCACCTCAAACTCACCGCGTCGGGAAGTCTGCTTCCAGAGGATGCGATATCGGACCATTTTCTGTGGAGAGACGGAAAAGCGCAGACGAACCCGCCGGGTCAACTGGCTACCAATTTTCAACCCCAAACTGTTGGACAACTCTCCGGAAGCTCTGGCCTGAAACGCTTTCCAAAAACTGGCATTCAATGCGGTACCGACCTCTCGGCCCCGATCAACCTCCATGGAGATGGTGGCCGTACGTATAAACTCATGCTCGCTATTAAGCACGCTGCTTCCGTGAAGATTGTCCAGGGGAATCTCTTCCTCGGCCAAGACCAACGGCTCATCCTTGATGAGGCTTTCACGAACAATTTTAAAAGAGGGTGGGGTGTCTAAACCAGCCAAAAAAAATTGACCATCCCCAGCCTTGCTCAATTGCCTGGCCGCCTTATTTCCCAGGAATGCACCTAAAGCGGCGGAAAGGGTAATGGGAATCAGCAACGGAAGCATAAATAAGTCCCTATTAACAAGATGTTATGAAACTGAAAATCTGGATTATGGCAATTGGATTTTTATAGATAAAAAAAATCGACCCGGAACACCTCCTCATACCATTCAACCACCCCAATTCCGGGATAGGGTACTCCAACCGGTTTTATTTTGCAATATGAGCCACTTTTCTTTAGTATGAGAAGAGATGAACATCAATAAAAACCACATCCGTTACCTAGCATGTTTCACTAGAGAACCACTTTAACTGGAGGGGAATCGATACAATGGCCGTTCCTGAGACCGCATTATTTAAAATCAATGGCATGAACCAGACTGCTCAGTTGGCTGGCTTGGAAGGAAAAACCTTTACGATCGGTAAGGTTGCTGGTGCAGGAAATGGCGGATTATCCAACTGGATGTTTCTCAATCCGACCACCGCCGGCAAAGGATCGGTTGCACTCAAGATAGAAGGAACCAGGCAGGTCTCCCAACTTTCTAGCCTGGTTGGCAAAACCGTTACTGTCGGTCAAAGCCCTTCCACCTTGGGCGGAACGGGTCACTGGCTGTTGCTTAACTCCGGTAAAGGAGCGGCCGTGGCTACAGGAGCCGGTACCAGTGCAGCTGCCACCACGGTTGCCGCCAAAGGGAACGCAACAGCGGCTACCAAAATGATCCTGGTAAAAGCCGAAGGTGGTCGGATGGCGGTTGATACGGCCTCTCTTGCCGGTAAATCTTTTACCGTCATGAAACCACCGGCCATGGCTGGAACCAACCCGGCCAACTGGGTTTTCCTCAAACCAACCTCCGGTATGGGAGCCGCCGGTGAGAAAATTCTCGCCATCAATGTTCAGGGGGGAACCGGAACAACTTCCGTCACTTCCATGGTTGGCAAAAGCTATACCGTCACCAAGGCTCCGATTGCAACTGGAGCCGTGAACGGCGGTCATCAATGGCTCGCCTTCAAACCAATAACCGGCAGCATGGCAACCAAAGGGGCCATCGCCTCCGGGGCCGCAGTCCAGAGCAAAACTGGTTTGACCGTGGCGAAAGCCGGAACCGCTGGAAAAGCAGCAACAGTTGGAACCACCGGAAAAATCAGCGCTGCCGGAAAAGCAGCGACTGTTGGAACCACCGGTGCAGCCAGCAAATCCATGGCAGCAACCAGCACAGCCAAGGCCATTGGCAGCGCATCTTCCACAGGCACCACCGCCAAAGCCGTTGCGGGTGGAACCATCTGGAAAGGCACAGGCTTGAGTCTTGGACTTGGCTTGGGACTCGGCGCCTGGGGTCCGCTCCTTCTGGTCGGTGCCGCTGCATTTGGTGTCGGTGTCTACGGATATATGAGAAACAACCCCAGTAAAAGCATGGACGACAGTGATCTGGAAGAGGTTCCGTTAAACGCCTAGACATTTCCAAAACCGTTGCAGCCTGCCCCGAATCGGGACAGGCTGCAACGGCTGGTGGATGATCCCAGATTCAATAGATGGCCGTGGATAGATTTGTGCTACTCATTGGTTCAGGTGCGGGCCAGACCAATATGACCAGGTTCCCTCCCGTACCGGACTTCCGCTCTAAACAGGCACCTCCTCAATACTTCCGTTCTAAATAGGCACCTCAATAACAATATCGTGACATTTGATACAGCGCCCGCATGGGGGGTGGTTGCGGGTGGTGTCGGGCAGGATCGGTGGGCCAACCTTCATGATGTTGGCGGAGGCCTTCTCCCAGGCCTTTCCGACCGGCGTAATGGGCTGGCTACCGGCTGGAGCGCCGCCTTTGATCAGATGGCATTTGGTACACGGTCCCCAGTAGGGGTGGGGCATTTTTTTGCCGGGAGTCAGACGGGGAATCCGCTTGACAACCATCTTCCTTGTCAGCTGTTCCGGTTTGACTATTTTAACGATGGGTTCGTTCAGAGCCGGCTGGGTTGGAGCCGGCATCGAGCCAAATATTTCCCCTTGGACCTGCCTGGAAACCTTACCCGCATCAGCCCATTTATCCAACAGGTGGCCATAACGCTCCTTTCCGACCAAGCCGGCGACCAATACCACCAGCAAGACCAGAGCCCCACCAAATACACTGAATTTTTTCCTTCTGAATCCCCGAGGTCTCTTCATTCCGCCTACCGTAGTTTGTTGGACCAGAGCGCAAAACCCTCATCGTTACGAAGGTGACATGGGCGACGGTTGATAACGATTTTTTTGGCATAGATCAGGGCGTTTTTGCCTAGAGTCTTGTCAAACTGAAACCCGGTGCCCGAAATCGCCATATCATGTAGCAACGTACAACCGGTATATTTCAGGAACCAAGAGGGAGCCACAGAGATTCTCTGATCAATACCGGTGGTGCTATCCGTCAACCAGATGTGAATCTGACCGTCCTGTTTTTGCAACTCGGTGATCTGCTGAATCGTGCCGGAAAAATTCACTCTGGGAGCCTGGGAAAACGGAATCAATCCCGGTTGTGGAACCGTCGTGCGATCCAAAGCCGGGTCGGTAACGAAATTTGAGTTGGGAGCCACGGTCATTTGTTGAGTCGGCGTAACCGCCGCAACGGCAACCCCCTGCAACGGTCCGGCTGCCCAAGCGTTGCTGGCGGGAGTGACGCCCGGCCCACTGTGAAGGGTACTACGCATTTTGGACTCCAGAGACTCGCCCTCCCAGAGGTCATCCGGCATTACCGCCGCAACCACCAAACTCAGGATAAAGATAACCGCAATCAGTCCAATCCCCTCCTCCAGTTTCATTCTAAATCTCCCACCGTCATCATGCCAATAAAACCCCAAATTCAGTTGGTAAACCACGCTCATCTCGGAATGCGTCGTTTTCTTCAAGCCTCTTTCGGGGCTTTGCCTCAGACCCCACCAGGGAGATTATCTCCCTGGACCCATAGCAATAACAACCCTTTCATAACTTTTCAACCCAGGTTCGGCAGTTGGTCGTGCGTAAACGGTGCAACCGCTTGACAGGTGAATCGAGCGGTTGTGCCAATTGCACCAGAACAACTGCCGAATCTCGGTTTAACACCGTAACCGGGCAAAAGGTCTTGGGAAAACCTAGAATGGCCACCACTTTGCCGATTGTCTGCGGCGATAATAGGCATATCCACCGGCGGCGGCGGCGACAACCAAGACCGGACCCCAGGCACCCAAGCCCAGCCCCAACCCCAAGCTCAAACCTTTTCCGGTCCAAATGGTGCCCCCAGCAACCGCACTGCTTTTGGCTGCCGATGTTGCCGTCGCCAGTTTTGTGCCATTGGCAACAGCGGTGGTGGTCGTCGCACCCTTACCGATACCTCCAGCGGCCTGTGCTGCGCCCGGCGCTTGAAAATACATGGTTCCCGGACCAAGAATTTTGATACTCTCTCCAGCAACCAGATCGACTTGAATATTACCTACGGGCATATTTCACCTCCTAAAATATTTTGAATAATTTATATCTTGATCATTAAAACCCGGATTCGGCCGTTGTTCGCACCATCTTCGGCACAATCTTTTTGATTCAGCTAAAACCAGGATGTTGCACCATCATGCGAATCCTGTTGAAGAAAATCTACCGAATGACCAACGGCGTCAGGAATACCTGAACCGTTCCGACATGCTCCAACTCCTGAGAGATCTTTTGCGTCAGGACTTCGACAATCAAATCACCCTCATAAACCTTCAACGTCTCATCCACCTCGATATTAATCTCCACATGCAACTCCTCACCGATGGTTCGGGCACGCATATAGGAGATTCCCAGGATACCAGCCACCTTACGCGCAGCACGATAGATCCCTTGCAGATCCTCCATCTCCGGGGACGCATCCATCAAACCATCAATGGAGTCGTTAATCAACTCCAATCCGATGCGAATGACCATGAGCGACACACCCAGGGCAGCCAAAGCGTCGGCTATGGGAAAACCAAAAGTGGCGAAGGCGATACCGACAAACACGGCCATGGACGAATAGGCGTCCGAGCGGTTATCCCAGGCATTGGCCAAAATGGCTGGACTGTTGTTCTCCTTGCCGACACAGCTTTGATAGCGAAACATGAACTCATTGCATAAAATGGAGACCGCCGCCCCCAACAGGGCAATTTTATCCGGGGCCTCGTAGTGACCGGCAACGATGTTTTTGATGGCTCCGATCATGATGAAAATCGAACCGGTCAGAAGTATCAAGCCGACGATGGCCGAGGAGATGAATTGAATTTTTCCATGACCGTAGGAGTGATTCTCGTCAGCGGGTTTGCTGGATATTTTCAGGCTGATCATGGTTACCGAACTGGCAATCACGTCGGCCGACGAGTGGAAAGAGTCCGCCACCAAAGCGGCACTGCCACTCAAAGCACCCAAGAGGCCTTTGAATATAACCAGAAAAACATTAACAAAGATGGAGTACCAGGTCACCTCCGTCTTACAGGCTCTGCAATGGTCAAATTTCATTATTTTTCAACCGATCCAATCTGATTCTGGGTTGATGATCCAGTTTTTTCCTCTCTGACAGCCCCGGACCCAATCGGTAAAAGCCGCTTGAAGCTGAGGGTTGAAACCTCCGGCATGGCATATTTTTCGGTATTCATCCCACCCCCCAGCGAAAAATATTTATACCGTTCAAATCCGGTCACATTGGCCAACACATACCAGGGAAAAGAGGAGATCAGGGTGTTGTAAACCCGCACCTCTTCATTAAATTCATCCCGACGTTTGGCAATCCGATTTTCAACCTCAACCAACTTGTCCATCAGTTGCTGATAAGTAACCGAAGAGCGAATCTCCGGGTACTGTTCGACCACCGCCAACAACTGCGCCATGGATGGAAGCCCGGCCAATTGGGCAATCGGCTGCGCCGCTGCGGAGAGCAAACCGGCCTCCGCTCCACCGAAAGTTCCGGTCTGTGCCATCGTCTGACCTTGATGAACGGACCTTTGATTCAACCCCGCTCCAATTGATGAACGAACATCGGCAACATGGCGAAAAACCTCTTGCTCCAGAGCCGACTGGTTGAGGGTCAGATTGATCAGGTTGTTAAACAGATTGACCCGCCGCTGCAAAACATCTTCGATGTGACCGTTGGCCGAAAGAACCCGCTCCTCCAAGGTAACAAATCGGTTGAAGTTGTATAGGGTTGTCACGCCAAAAATAATGATTGAAACAAACGAAAGCATGACGATCAGGGATTTCCCCTTGATGGGTGGCAATCGAAACCGTTGACTCTCAAACTCATCCTTATAGAGTTCGCGCATCAGCCGCTTCATACGGCGCATTCGCTCGCTGTTTTCAGGATCAGGCCCCAACTCATCCAACCGAAATGTCTCTTTAGATGCCACGTTCACCCATCCTCAAACCAACGACTCGAACAATCCATCATCCTGGAAAAAACAGTTGGTCTTTTTTGTTCGACCTGAATCAGACCGTGACGCATCAGCTATCCATTCCAGGTCTAAAACGCTACAACTCCCCTTTGCGATCTTCCAGTTGAGCGGCTTTCTTAAAATGTAGAATGGCCGATTCATGGTCACCCAACTGCTCATAGACAAAACCGACAGCCTGATACGCCTTGGCTTCCTCGGGACGAAGCGCTATGGCCTGGGTAAATACCTTGATGGCCCGATCGTACTCCTTGAGATTATCCAGGGCGACACCCAAACGATAGTTCAAATTGTAGTTATCTGCGTCAGTCTGCAACGCTTTTTCCAGAATCGCCACCGCCTTGGCATACTCCTTGGTTTGCAAATAGGCCATACCCAGAATGGAATAGAGTTGTGAACTCATCGTTCCCAGGGTTTCCGCCCGTTCCAGAAGTTCAATTCCCTTTTCAGTCTCATCCAGTTTGAGATAACAAAATCCGAGGTGAAACAAAGCATCCTTTTCTTGGGGATTGTCGGCTACAACCTCCTCCAACATAGGGGCCGCCTGATGATATCGCCCACGCTTGGTATATTGAATCCCCTTGTCCAAATAAAAATGGCTGCGCACACCCGCATCCAGGCTGAAAAGAGAATTAAAGCCATTGATGGAAGAGAGGGTAACCTTTTTGATTACCTGACGGCTCGCATGAAGAAAGAATCCAAACTCATCTAAAATATTCATATTTTACCTACAAAACGGATTTCCGTCTCCTGATCAAGGCGGTTGCGATCAACCGCTAGTTAACAATTTTATGACAGACCTGACAGGGGCCTCGATCTTGGTGGGGCATGGTTGCATTGGCCGAAATCGGGGGTGGTGGCAATAAAATGCCATCCGGGTCCGGCATTCTCGGTTTTCCCAACACGCCGATGGCATGGCACTGGGTACATGGTCCACGATAGGGATGGGGACGCATGGCTCCCGGCAGAATGAGCGGAGCCGTTTCAACCTGGGCAAAACCAAGATTATCTCCCTCCGGTACCGCCAATGTAAATGTTTTCCAATCCCCATTCCGATAAACCGTCAAGCTGGCCGTCTGTCGGGCTTGAAGTCGCTTGGTCTCTCTGACCAGATCTTCGAGGGTCAGCACCGGCCGACTGTTGACCGCAATCAGCACATCCCCCGCTCTCATCCCGGAGGTTGCGGCATAGAGAGTAACCTCGTCGATAAGCAACCCTTTTAATCTACTCGGCAGTTTCAGCTTTTTCTTGAGTTCTGCCGAAAGAGGCAGTGCCTCCATCCCTTGCCAGTGACCTTCGGAGAGTTGAATGGCCGGATCGGTAAAAGCCCCCCCCTTGCTCTCAACACGGCCCATGCCCAACGGCATCGGTTGTAGAGCCACCGGGATCGCCTCAACACCGGATACACCCGACACCCCGGCCAATCCAGGGGCCGTCCGAGTGCTGGCCCCGGTAGAAACAGGAAGTTGTGAATAGTCGGGAGAAGAGAATAGGCCAAAACCAAACACCACCACCAAAAGTAGCAGGCCCAACGTGACAATGCTGTTGCCGTTAAATCTCATGACAGTACCATTTTAATCGCAACGGCAAACATCAGGATCGCATACAACCAACGCAGAATGTTCAGAGAGACCACCGTGGTCAACCAAGCGCCGGTCAGCCCGCCGATATAGGCACCGGGAATCAGTATGATGGCCATCATCAGAGGAGTATCCAAAGAAAAGCTGCCAGAGTGAATGCCATGACTCAAGGCCACGATCGAGCCGACTACAGAGGCAAAAAAGACCAGCACCGCACTGTTGGCAATGGCGTTTCTGAGGGGAACGCCTGCAACATAGCGCTGGAGCGGTACTTCAACCACACCGCCGGTAATGCCCAGAATACCACTGATGATACCCATGGGCAGACCGAGAATGCCGTCGCGTATGAAATGTGCGGGCCTGTTGTGATGGCGTTTTGCCAGCCCCTCCTCCTGTCCGCTGCCAAAATAATACTGAAGCCAGCTCAATCCGCGACTGCTTTGTCTGGTTTCAGAAAGCTCCACCAACATTTTCAGGCCAAGCAAAAAGGCAAATCCCCCCAGGAGATAATGAATGATGGTGGAATTGAGAATATTGCCGATAAAATATCCCAGCACCACCCCGAACATGGCCCAGGGAACCATGGGGCGAACGGTCTCCCAATCAAACAGGTTATCCCGTCTGTAGCGCAAAGCCGCCGCACCATACATGAAAATATTGGTGATATAGGCAACCGGACGCACCAACAACAGACCATATTCGAAGAAGGTCATCAAGCCGATGACCTTGATGATTCCACCGCCCATGGTCATCATGCCGCCCGTAACGCCGGAGACAAAACCAAGGATCAAAAGCCCCAGGAAGGTTCGCAACGGATAACCCAAAATACGCTGGGTCTCGATATGGGCCGTGTTCTCCTTGGGAATCAGGTTGCCAAGGCTCGGGTCCGACAGCGAGGGAACTTGCAGGCCAACGTTAAGATTCAATATGGATTTTGCCCGATCCCACCAATCGTCGGAAGGACGACGAGAGCGGCTTTGAACCCTCTCTGTCGTAGGCACCATGGAACTGGCACCCACGACAGAAAGGGCTCTGGCCTGACTGTCTGCGGGAAGAAAAACCGGAGCTGCGGCCGGAGCAATCTGACCGACAACCGGGTTTTGCGCTACGGGAAGCGGAACGGGAAAGTTCACCACGTCTTGAAAATGGGTAAAGAGCACATGAACCGGAATGGCAAAGCCGGTCACGCCCCCCGTTGAAGATTGAACGGCCAGATTCACCCCCAGCAAGCGGCCCCGATCATTAACCAGCGGCCCACCTCCCTGGGTCCAATGATAGACCGCGTTGGTCGGAATCAGGCTGCTCAAGATTTTAGTCCCGATGGTAACCGAGGTGGGAGAAGACAAACCGCTGACCATCCCGGTTCTGCGAATCGCCGATGCGCCATCCGGGTCTCCCCAGGCGGTGACGGGATCTCCCGGGGACAAGGATCGGGAATCGCCGGGAATCAAATGCGGAAAAAGATCGCGGGAGACCACTTTCAAAACCGCCAGATCATGTTTGGAAACCGCTTTGAGCAATTGAGCGGAATATTGTCTGGGACCGCTGGGCGTCTGTATCCGAACCAGAATCTCCTTGAGACCATCCAGCAGGTGATTGGCGGTGGCGATATGGCCATTGGGGGTGATAATGACCCCTGAGCCTCGGGAAACGAAGCGGCCATTGCCACCGTTGGCCGCACGCTCAATTCCGGCAATGTTGACCAGAGAGGCTCGGACGACTGTATCCATCGGGCTACCACCGCCTCCGACAACGGGTAGCGACGAGGCACCAGGCAGAATTGAACGGTTAGATTGCAGATCAATCTTGCTCACCCCATCCAATTCCGCGCGATGGTCCCGCAAAAGATGGAAACCCCAGGCAAAGGTCGAAAGTATGGCCAGGATCAGAATGACAGATGGAAATTTCCAACCCTGCCGGCAAAATGGAACGTTTACCTTTTTTCGTTTATAATTTGTCATATCTTTTGACTGATCAGAAAAGTGTTCATTGTCGTGCCATCGTCCCGGTCCCATGGAGCCGCCCCACCAGACCCACTCATTAGCCACAGTGGAAAATATTCCAGAAGACGACCGCAAGATGACTCTTCAGCCTGGAGGCCGTGTTTGGCCTTGCGTGCCGATAGCCATCTCCAGGTACTACGCACCGGATACCCTGGTGGCCAGACCCGGATTAAACCAACTTATCTTCCGCATCTTTTTCCTCCCTGTCCGAAAGCAGCCGTATCTCTTTTTGCAGTTGATCCATTTCGGGAACCGATCCGGGAATCGAGCGAAAATGCACGCCGATATCACCAATATGCGGAATATGCGAAGCCAACTGCTCCTCAACCCGTCGGCTGATGACCTTGGCTGAACCGACAGACAACTCAGGATCGACGCCGATGGTCATGTCAACCCACAACTCTTGACCAACCAACCGGGTACGAATCAATTCGACCGTCTGTACTCCGGAACAATCCAAAGCCAGTGTTCGAATTTTTGTGACGGTCTCCTTGGGTGCCGATTTATCCATCAAACCGCTGAATGCGCTCCAGAAGATCTCACCACCCATATAGATCAGGTGGAGCGTCTCTCCAAGAGCAACGACGGTATCCAGCCAGGGCATGCCCAAATAGTGCGAGCCGATAATGCCCAAAGCCACCGCCACTGAAGAGAGCCCGTCAGCCTTGTGGTGGGAAGAAAGAATACCGACCACCGGGCTATTGATCTCAATCGCCACACAGCGGGTATATTTAAAGAGAAAAATATTGACCGCAACCGATAATAACGCCGTCCAAAGGGCGATGAGATGCGGAGCGGTATGAATCCCCTCCAAGAGCGTGACCGAAGCATAATAAAACAGCACCCCGGTCAAGCCCATGAGCACGATGCTGACCACCAGAGCCAAAATAAATTCAATTTTTCCGTGACCAAACGGATGCTCCTGGTCAATCGGCTGTTTTGAAACCTTCAGGCCTATGATGATCAAAACCGAAGTGACCACATCCTTGGCTGAATAGAGTGCATCCGCCAAAAGCGCATGGGAACCGGAAATCACGCCGACAAAGAGCTTGAGAGTCGATAGAGTCAGATTGGCCATCAAGCCAATCCAACCAACGGTTTCGTTACAAACGACGCACTGAGAATATCTCATAAGAAATAAACGATATCCAAACCAAATCAAGAGTGAGAGTCGCAGAGAAAATCAATCATCCACCTTGTTTCTCTTTTGGCCAACCTGCTATTTCAAAAAAATGACAAACAATTGAGTCTGCATGCTTTTTTAAATATCCGGTGATACAAAACCCGAAACAATCAGACCATCAATCTCCTTCACGGCCCTTGAAAACCGAAAAAAACTTTTTGTCGAACAAACCACCGACAGGATTTCGGGCTAAATCGTATATGACAAATGACCAGGACTAATAGTCGAAGTCGTCGTCATCCCGTTTTTTCTTGGTGCGCAGGATCACCGTAAAAATGGCCAAAGCAAATCCACAAACAAAGGCCCCGGCCACCGCCAATACCATGGGCATCTCGACCGGCTCGCCAAAGACAAAACGTACTTCAACCCCATGCATGTTCTGGGATGAAAAAATCAAAATAAAAATTGCGAAAATCAGGGAAACAACTAGCCTGACCATACCGTATTCCCTCGACTATTCACGTTCTAACAACGATTAACCCTGCAAACCTGGATTCGGTTGGCGGGTGCGAAATATGGCCTTATCTGGTCACTCAGAAAAAATCCATCTTGCCGCTGATGGATTTTTTCTGAGAGAGCCGAAAAATCAAGAGGTCGTATCCAGTTCGTACAGACAACGGCCGAATCCGGGTTAAAGCTTGTCCGCCCACTGACCAACCAAGGGCAGACGCCAGGCACGCCCAAGTAAAACGGAGATCAAACCGATGGCCGACAAAATGAAACAGATCAAGCTGGAGGTTTGGAAAAAAATTCGTCCGACCACCGGAACGGCCAGGCTGAAAACAGCCAAAACCTCCCAAATCCACAAGACCAAACCCTGCCGTGCATGAAACTGGACATAAGGATCACGGCGGTTGATCAACAGGGGCACCAAAGCCAAAATACCCAAATAACTGATCGCAGCCAGCGACCAAGACAACAGACCGGATTCTCTTTTTACGACGCCTGGAATATCCATTCTTCTTCCCTCACCTTTTCTGACATTCAATTCAATCCGTCCAATATCGGAATTGTTTCGCTAAAACCCTCAGGAACCGATCACGTCACCGACCTGGGACCAATACTCTTGCGGCAACTCCGTTGCCAATTTCAAAGCACCGGCAGCACCGGCAAATTGTGGGTCCGCGACACAGGTGACATGAACCTCGCCGTGACCGGCCAGATGGTTCATCAGAGCCTGCGGCAAACCGGCAATCCGACTCCCCCCCCCGGCAATGATGATATTTTTCAGCGCCTCTTCCTGATCTTCCGGATCAAAATGAGTGACCAACTCCTCTAAACTCTCCAGAATATCCGGGAGGATGGCCTCACAAGCCAAGCGGATCTCCCGACTTAAATCTACCGAAACAGGACGGCCTTCAGAGCGCACCGATACAATCATTTCCGAAGTTGACTCACCAACATAGCCGTGCTTTTCCTTGATCTTTTTGGCTATCAGCTGATTGACCTGGACATGGGGATAGGACTCCTCCATGGAGGAGGTCAACAGCTCATCGACATAGTTCCCCGCCTTGAGCAAGGTGATCTGATCTTCCGGAGCCGGAACCGTCCCCTTCATGGCGCACAGATCGATGGTTCCAGCTCCGATATCGATGATGATGGCATTGGTCAGACGACCCAATCCATACGCCACCATAAACGGTTCTGAAACGACAACGGCAAAATCGACCAACTCGTGTGCGATTCTCAAGAGTTGGTTTTTATTGTTGACAGACGCACGGGCCGGAACGCCGAGAATGGCTGAGATCTGCTCACCGGTTTTGGGCTGTACCTGTTTAATGGCATATTCAAGCAACTCTTTAGCCGCTTTGGTCTGCCGATCGCTGGCCTCTTTGAGAACACCGTCTTCCAAAGGATAGTGTAAATTCATGTAGGAGCGTTTATCGATGGCCTCCTGACCAACCAGGCGGGTATCGTTGAGCAGACGGATTCCGATGATATCCTTTGGATAACCGACAACGGACCGAACCAAAGATTGCGCCCCTCGGTTGGACATGATCGCCGTTTGAGAGGTTCCTAGATCTATCCCCAGATAGAGCGGGCTGGAACTATCATTCCCTGTTGACATAATGACTCCTCGATTGAATGGCTGACATCCCTCAAAATTGCCGCCTGAAGAACTGCAAATAAAATTTACAGTTCCGAAGTTATTGGAGAACCGTAAACATGCGCTGCCCGGACCGATCAATTTCCAACAAAACACCCGCCTGGCCGGTCGCCGCCTTGATCTGCTTATCCAAGGCGCCGGCCGTATCGACAACGTGACCGTTGATGGCAACCAGAACGTCGTTCCGTTTGATACCTGCCCGCTGAGCGGCCGAGCCAACATCAACGTCAGCGACCAACGCCCCTCTCTTGAGCGGTGTGTTGGTCGCCTTCCCTTGCGGATTCGCTGCGGTCTTGGCTCCTTGACCCGGAGATATCGGAGTCATCTCCATGCCCATCCACTCAAACTCCGTTCTGGCCGGCGCCATCCCCCCTTGCTTGGCTGGAACCGGCGGCGGTTCGTTAGCTGGGTTCACGACCATTTGTTGTTGAGCAGGAGGAGAGAGATTCCCGGTTTCAGCACCCGCCCCGGCAAAGGTCATCTGTTGAGGCTGTTGTAGCGCCACGGTTTGTACACCGGGACGTTCGATAGGCAGATTCAAATCCATCCGCTGCCCTTCCCGAACAATGGAGATACGGACCATTTCACCGGGATCAAAATTGGCCAGAGAGGCTTCAAACAAATCGAGTTGACTCAGACGACGACCGTCGAGTTTGAAGATGATATCATCAGACAGAAATCCAGAACGTTCGGCAGCGGAGCCGATTCCAACGTCAACGACCAAAATACCACCTGGAACCGGAGAGTTGAGACGCTGGGCATTGGCTTGATCCAAGGGCGACAGAGAAAAACCCAGGGAACTGGCAATATTGGTTGCCATGGCTGCCGGCAATCCGATGGCTCCACCGGGAGAAAAGGCAAACTGGTTGAGATGGCCCGGACCATGACGACCATCACCGTTGGGTCCAAGACCAAACCGGATTGGCTGTGTGGACGGTAAAATTTCGTGGCAGGATTCACACGGTCCCCGATCGCCATGGGGCATGATCGCATTGGCCATAATCGGTGGGGCGCCGTTGTTGACCGCAGCAACAGGTTGTGTGGACGGTAAAATTTCGTGGCAGGATTCACACGGTCCCCGATCGCCATGAGGCATGATCGCATTGGCCATAATCGGCGGGGCGCCGTTGGGTGCAGCGACCGCAACCCCCCGTACAGCACCGCGCTTGAGGTCGGGCTTGACATTGGGGACCTGAATGAAATCATCCAAAAAATCCCGTGCCATATTCATGGGAACGGCAAAGCCGACACCGGAAAAAGCACTGGTTGTCGTGTAAATAGCGGTATTGATTCCAATGACGCTGCCGGTCTGATCAACCAGGGGACCACCGGAATTGCCCCGGTTGATGGCGGCATCGGTCTGCATCAAGCCCTTGTGGATGTTTCCACCAATATTGACCACCTTGTTTCTGCCCGAAAGAATACCCTTGCTCACCGTCTGATCCAGCCCAAAGGGACTGCCGATGGCGATGACGGAATCACCGACCTGAACACGATCGCTGTTGCCCAGAGCCGCCGGGTACAACGAACGCTCCGGCGTGATTTTGAGCAAGGCCAGATCCCGTGTCTCATCCTGACCGATGACATCGGCAAAATAGCGTTTGGTGCCCAGACTGTTAAAGACGGTCACACTGATGTGCCGGGCCTGTTCGATTACGTGAAAATTGGTCAGAACATAGCCATCTTTGGTGACGATGATGCCGGAGCCGATACTCTCCTGGGCAATACCGCTGAACGGGTGGGCAAATTTCAATCCGGCCTGAGGGGCACCCGGCGCATCCGCATTGGTCTGTACCGGATTTTTGGCATTCGTGGCGCTGACGTTGACCACACTGGGCATGATGGAACGAACGACGGCAGCAAACGTGCTGGCAGCCACCGGCTCCAGTGGATCAATGGCTGGCGCTGCAATCTGTTGCGCCTGCGGGCTGAAGGTCATGGCCTGCGGCTGTTGAGTACTAAACGGTGAGAGTCCCGGAGTATTGGAGGTCGGATTGGGTGCCCGATGGTTGCGCACGCCACCCGACTGCGCCAGGGCCACCTGATCCATGCTCGGGTTCTGCTTACCGTAGTATTCGATATACCAATAGCTGCCGACCATGACCAAAACAGCCGTTATGCCGACCAGATAGAGGTATTTATGATAGACTTTGCCGCAATGGGCTTCTGACTTGGGAATCATGGGATTCTACTCTTCCATCGAGACGACTTCATCACCAAACTCTTCGCTACCTGCACGACTGGGTGGCGTTTCCCGCATTCTGGTCACACCGGCCCCCAAAGCAACCAACCCCAAAAGAATCAGCGCAATAGGAACCAAACCACGCAAAAGCTCGACGATGGACCACCACCAAACGGAAACGCCCCACAAACCCAGTGCCAGCGCAACCAACCCGAAAATAATGTTGGACATTTGTTGAATCCTCTGTCAATTCAAGTTTTCAGATTAAACATTTAGCCGGGACATGGACCGCCCGCAGTCCACCGGAGAGGAGGATGACCGGCAAATCCCAGCTTCAAACCGATACAGCACATCAACCTAGATCCGGCAGTTGTACGCACGCAATCGGCACAACCTCTTGATTCACCTGGCAAACTAGAAAAAAGTCTCAT
>JADFYU010000020.1 GCA_015232865.1 Magnetococcales bacterium | reverse complement strand
CAACCGATTGTGGAATTTGCATCAAAATGGCACAGATCACCGTGCTGCCCAGGGCCATCATGGTGATCAGGTTCGGCAGTAAAATCGGCTTTTTTTGGTGGAGAGTCGCATCGCCGCCCAAGGTGGAAAGCTGCATCTGAACCGAGTCGGTTCCTAGAGAGACAAGGGAGCGCATCATGTAGTAGAATGTCAGGCTGCTAAAACCGAGGACAACCTCAATATTTTTGCTCAAAGGGATTAAAACAGCGCCAATGGCCGCCAGAGCAAACCCATAGTAGAGGGATTTTACCCGTCTTTGTCGGCTCCAGGGCAGCCCCAACAAAAAAATCAGCCCTAAACTGATGATCTGGGTAACCACTTGAAGATGGGCGTTGATGGTGCCCTCTTCTTCGTAGGGAATGACGATCACCTCATCCAAAAATAACGGTTGCAGAGCTACCGTGAGTGAGATCACCAGGGTACTGATGGCTGAGAGTAGATAAAAAGTGTTCCAATGCTTTCGATCCAGCACATCCGGTTTTTTTATGTCGTGTTGATCGTTCATCTGATTATCACAAGCTCTTACTCTTCATCCAGAGTCATGGTAACACCCGGTTCCCAGAGTCCGTTCATATGGGTGTTGCGTAGATCACAAAACTGTCCGTTGACGGAAAGTGTCTTGACGTACTGGATCTGCGGGGTTTGAACTCCAATCTCTTTGTAGGCGGTTCCTTTGACAAAAAAACCGGTTTGCACGGTACAGCCCTCTTTTTTGAGAAACCAGGGGGGGGCCAGATTGTACCACGCCGGTTTATTGATGCTATCGTCGATCAGAATATTAAGGTTCTCCCGTCCGGATTGGGCCGTTTTTTCGACCACTCGAATAACCTTGCCCTGAAAACGGGTCAGATGAAATTTTTCGTGCCATTCCGGGTCCAGGGTTGGGGAGGCGGCCATGGCGGAAAGAACCGGTATTCGCTGAGCCACGGCGATGGTTTTGGCTATTTTTCTCGGTGATATGATTTTATGACAGTGAGAACAGAGCTGCTTTCCCCGCCCATCTGTATGAGGATTGGGTGCGCCGCTGACAATAGGAGGAATAACCTGAGCGCGGCCGGACAGAGTTGGATTGATGATTTCATGACAACTGGAACAGACCATTTTTTGACGACCAGCCCGGTGGGGGGAGGGGACGCCCGCCGAGATGGGCGGAGCCAGATCGTAGACATGGTCGTTCCAAGGATCGTCCTTCACGATGGAGAACATCAAAAGGCTGATACCGAAAGCAATACCAGCCGCCATAATCCATTCGGCAATATTCAAGAGTGTTACTTTCCGTCCTGGCCCGTTTTTGTAGCGGTGGGCAAAGCGTTATCACAAAGAGGAGCTGTAAAAAATGAACGGTTCATCGTGTGCGACTGTTGGCTTGATGAACCGTCGTTCTTCCGTATACAACAGACTAAACTAAACCTGTTCAAACTGGATGTTTTAATATTTCTTGAGCTCCAACATGGGTTTGGTGGTCGGGCGTCCGGTTAAAAAAACTGAATCCAGGTTCAATATATGCCTGTTTATGCGGCCAGGCAAGTCCAATGCTTGCCTGAAATGGGGCAGGCGGTTATGGCGCAAGATTCTGAAACTCTTTTCTGGTGGAATTCAGGCGCACAAAAAAAGGACCACAGATTAGGTGGCCCTTTTTTATAGTGTGCACGAAAGCCGATTTACAAAATTACAGTCTAGAAGCGATCATACCGATGACCGGTAGACGCCAAGCTCGGGTCAAAACGACCGAAACGATTCCGATGGCCGCAAACATAGCGATAACCAGAACAGAAAAGCTGAAGAAAAAAGCGCCGGCAACCGGGATGTGAAGACTGAAAATAGAGAGTACGCCCCAGATCCAGAGGACCAAACCCTGACGAGCATGGAAGTTGACATACTCGTCGTCCTTGTTGAAAATCAGGGGAACCAGGCAGAGAACCCCTAAATAGCTAAAGAGTGCCAATAGTCGGGATCGGGTGGTACGGCTTCTTTTTAACATCCATGATGTGTTTGGCATTGTCAGTCGTTCCCTTTACTAGATCGCCTCTTCCAAATCGGCGGAAATCCCATTCTTGTTTTTTATGTAGCTGTATATGCCGACTCCAACGGCTGCCACACACCCGACAACCAGTACTGGACCCCAGGCACCCAGTCCCAGTCCCAAGCCCAAGCTTGGACCCGTCCCAGACCAAATCGTTCCACTGGCAGCCGCTCCTTTGGCTGCGCTTCCGGATGCGGCTGCTGTGCCGGCTCCCGCTGATGCAGCGGTTTTTCCAGCCATGGCCTGTCCCGTTGCGCCAGTACTGCCAGCAACCCCTTTTACAGCAGCCCCTTTGGCAGCAGCCCCTTTGGCCGTTGTCGCTCCGTTAGCGGCCATCCCTTTACCTGCCGCGCCTTTTGCGCCAGCCACTTTACCGGCTTTCGCCGCTTTGGCCACCTCGGGCGCTTCCCACTCGGCTGCCTTCATGGCCGCCCCTTTGCCAGCTCCAGCCTGGCCGGGAACAACGGCGGCTCCCTTGATGGTGGTGCCGGCCTGACCGGGAACCGCAGCTCCCTTGGCTATAACCGCCTTGCCAGCCGTACCCTTGCCAGCCGCCCCTTTGGCTGCGGCCGCTTTCGGTGCTTGCCATTCAGCCTCTTGAAGAATCATGCCCTTTGCCATGCCAGGAATTGTTGGATTGGTTGCTACAGCCATTGTATTGCCACCCCTATGATTAAGTATTGCAAAAATGATGTCTAATATTGATGTAAAAAATTAAATCAGTCTAGTAAACCGGCCATAAGCACAAGGTTAAAATGTGCATATGAGCCATTCCAACGCCAACTGACAGCAGTCACATTTGGAATTGTTGATGCTGTATTATCTAAATAAGGACAGCTAAAAACTCTTTCCGAATATTAATGGTTTTTAGCATGGTTTGGATTCTAAAATCAATGAATTTTTCGTAGAATTCAGGGAAAAAATGCAATAAAATCACGTAAATAGAAATGATTCTTGTTATGATTGCTGCTGTCAATATTGGGCTCAAAAAAAAAAAAAAAAAATAGATTCAAGCAGTTATAGGTGATGTTTCGTGTCGACGGCCTTTGTTTGTCTCGAATATGTATCTTTTTTGTAAAAACTTGATGTCGCTGGTGCCGGTAATTTCAGCTTGGAAAAATGGGTTACCGTTCCAAACCTCCTACACTTTTCCTGGTCAGAATCTGCAAAAAAAATTGGCAAAATCGCTCTTTTCTTCTTAGATGTTTTTGCATAATCAGTGTATACCTCATACGTTATACCGAGTTTTCATGATTTATTTGGATTGATCTCAGAAAAAAATATTTCCCGATGGGGATACCAATTCTACAAGGATATCGATAATGGCCAACATAATTTTTGGATTGGTTTCCCTGGCCCTGGGACTATGGGGTGTTTCTGTTTGGTGGTGGTCAATCGTTGAACTGTTGCGTGGTCTTGTGCCAATCTGTCTGATTCTTCTTGGTCTGGTCGCCATTGGAGCCGGTGTAACCCGGATGCGGGAGAACAGGATACCCGTCCAAGACTCCGACGAGCTTTAGGTCGAAAACAGGTGGTTGTAAGGGCAGCGGAAAAGGAAACAGTGTTTTAATACATTTGATCCGTTCCTTGTTTTTTCCTTGGTCGTTTAGGTGCAAGAGAACCTTAAATCTCTGCAGACGACTGGACATCACCGATTTAAGGGCAAAATTATAGATGTATCGATTTATTGAAGAGTGATCGTTCATGATTTCAAAATCTGATGTATTCTGCGGCAAAGTTTATCATAAATACCTCTATCTGACTGGCTTGATTGCCGTATTGGTCATGATCGGGAGCTATTGGTTTGTCGAGCACTATTCCAAACGCAATCCAACCCCGGTTTCCGTCAGCCAGCCAGGTGGTTCTGGTACGCCAGGGGTGATGGCTCAACAAAACCAACCCCTGATGAATTTAGCTCAACCGGTAGCCGCCCAGATGCCCCAACAGCAGGCCCCGACAGCTGTTCGAACCTTTGCTGAGGTTGTTCGTTCCATCATGCCCAGCGTTGTCAATGTCAGTGCGACCATGGCTGCAACATCACTGCCGGCAATCCAAGGCCCACCGGACCCCAACGGTCAAACCGGGATGACGTTTGCTCGCCCACAAAGCGGCATCTCTCAGGAGAGCATCGGCTCCGGCGTTATTGTCACCGCAGAGGGGCATATTTTAACCAATTTTCATGTGATTGAGTCGGCGAAACACGTCAGTGTGACCGTCTTCAACGATCTCGGCACCAAGCACTATTTTGCCGATATTATTGGCCGGGATGAGAGGCGGGATCTGGCTCTTTTAAAAATAACACCGCAACGAAATCTTCCCCCGGCGGCCTTGGGTAGCAGTGATGCCATGCAGGTCGGTGACTCGGTTATTGCCATTGGCAGTCCATTTGGATTGGACCAAACCGTTAGCAAAGGGATTATCTCTGGTAAAAATAAAATGGTTAATATTGGCGGAACCCTGCATCGAGGCCTGTTGCAAACGGATGCTGCCATCAACCGGGGAAACTCCGGTGGACCTCTTGTCGACCAGAGTGGGCGTATAATCGGAATCAATACCGCTATTTATACCACAACCAGTGCTTTTTCCGGGGTGGGGTTTGCCATTCCCATGAAAATGGCCAAAGAGTTCATGGAAGAGCTGATTCGCTTGCCGAAAGTTGACCCGATGCGGGTCAATCAGGCTCTGCCCGGAATGGCCGTTGTTGCCGGTGGCGGTGGAGCGCCTCCTATTATGGCCAATGCCATTATGCCACACGGCGACCGTGGGCCGTGCGAATCCTGTCACGAAATTCTTCCGACCACTCAACCAATCGCTGCCGTCAATAACGGAGCCCCGCCCATTTTGGCCGATGCGATCATGCCCCATGGTGACCGTGGCCCCTGTGAAGCATGTCATCAAATTCTTCCAGCACCCCAAACGGTTGCGTTGGGTATGGGGGATCAGGGACAAAGCCCCGGCCTCTTCAGTCCTTATTCTACCGCTCCATTGGGGGCCTTTGGTTTGCCGGTTGCCGCATCGATCCCAGTGGAAAACAGTGGCGTCGGAGCCACCTTGCAAACAGTCGATCCCACTCAAAACAATCTGCCCGTGCCCGGTGGGGTTCAGGTTCTGGCCATTCAGCCGGGGCTGGCCTTTGATTTGGCTGGGTTTCAGATTAACGACGTTCTTTTTAAACTGGATGGCCGTCGAGTGGTCAGTGTCGAGGCCTTCAATCAGTTTTTGGCCGGACAAGAGCCGGGCAATACTGTCCGAGCCTCTATTGTCAGAGATGGCGACCGGCAGGATCTGGTTCTTCTGATTGATCGACCCGGTGCGGTATCGGTGGCCCGACAACAACCCCAGGCCCGCTTTGCCGGTCCGGGTGAGGGAATGCCCGGTCCGACTCAAAGGGCTGGCGCAGGGGGGCGGGCTCAAACGAATAAAAAAACACCCCCAGGGCTTCCGGCTGCGCTGCGAACTGAATTTGATTGGATGGGAATGGAGTTGACTCCGACGCCGGCGCCAAAACGGGCCAACCAACAGCGTGGTCAAAATCGAGGGGCGATGGTCGGGGATATCAAGGCCGGGACTTCGGCACAAAAAGCAGGCTTGAAACCAGGTGATTTGATTGTTGCCATCAATGGTCAGCCGGTACCCACCGCTGTAGAATTGGATGCGGCCATTAAGTCAGTCAACGGCCAAAGCGGCGTCTTATTGGAGCTTAAACGGGGTGGCGAGCGTCTGTTTACAGTTTTGCAATAGTTTTTTATCCTAAATCCGGCGGTTGAACGTATGCGGCTGGTGCAAGTTCAACTGCCGAATTTAGGTTTATGTTTTGTTTATTCAAATAATGTGACTGATGCGAATTATACTTTGTACTGTACGGTTTAAAAGCAAGGGGGAGAAGAATGGCTGAATCCAAAACGACAGATCCTCAAGAGAAAGCGGTATCTGATCAATCTGCCGAGAGCAAGAAGAGCACCCCGACGTCTACAAAGGTGCCACGTAAAAAAACGGCAAGCAAATCCGCCAAAGTTTCGACGACCTCCTCTTCTCGGAAAGCGCCGGTTGTTCGGAAAAAGGCCGCATCTTCTTCGGATGCTCAAGCGAAAGCCAGCCGCTCCAAATGGAACGACATCCATCCAGTGTTGGCCGATTCAAGCAAGAGTGGTACATCCTCATCTAAAGAGAAAGAGGAACAGATTGCCCCGTCTAAGGCGGCTGCGAAAGTCAAACAGGTCGCCTCATCAAAAGCGAAAGAGACCAAGCCTGTACAGGGAGCTGCGGCGGCCCGGTCAGACTTGAACGAGTCGACAGATAGCTCGGAAAAAAAGAAAGAGTTACCGCGGTCGGAAAAAAAACCAATGGCGGCTCGATCCAGCAGAAAAAAAGTCAGCGCAACCAAGTCTGAATCAGCGTCAGAGCCGAAAAGTAGCGAACTGATGCTCCATCAAGTGATGGAAGAGATACCGGTCGAAAGTGTGACGGCCGGTATCGTCAATGCGTTAGGGGACATGGTTGGTGGTTTTGTTAAAACTGGCAAGACGACCCAAGCGGTTCTCGGACGGGGAGTCGACCGGATTACCGGGATTGGTGCTTCTGAGTCGACAGCCAAATCAGCCCAACAAAACAAGCCTCGCACAAGTAATCCACTTCTGGATTTGGGAAAAAGCGTCCCGGACGGTCTAAAATCCGTGGTAGGAGGTTTTAGTACTGTGCTAAAAGGAGGCGCAGAGATTGTCGTCGGAACGGTGGGTTGTTTTGGAGGCACTGCAGTCTGTATCTACGAGACTGTAACCGGTGTCATCAAAAAGGAGCAGGGGGATGAAAAATCCGAGCAGGCTCCGGTCGTTGCGCTGTTGACCGACCAATCGTTGAGCAAAGAGAAATAGATTAACCCAGGTTCGGCAGTTGTCCGTACGCCGCTGGCACAGCCGATTGATTTGATCTATAATCATAAAAAACAATCGGTTGTTTCATTTGCCCACGTCCAACTGCCGAATCCAGGATAAACTGACTGGGGAGGTGTCGAAATGAATAGGCTTGATCGTTCTAAACCCCTTTTTTTGGGAATTGATCTGGGAACCTCGCAGACAGCGGTTCTTTCCAATGAGGGCGGCAAGGAGTTGGTCCGTTCGGTTGTTGGCTACCCCAAAGACATTATTGGGGTTCGGTTGCTCAACAATACCAAAATCATTGGTCAGGAAGCGTTGGAAAAAAGATCCTACATGAATCTCCATTATCCTTTGGAGGATGGTGTTTTAAAGGAATCCAGCGATCGAGAGACCAAAGCGGCAAAAGAGCTGTTGGAGCATGTTATTTCTCTCGTCAACCCGAATAATAATCGGCGGGTATGTGGCATTTTGGGCGTGCCGGCCCGGGCTTCGGTTACCAACAAGGGCCAGCTTCTTAAAATAGCCGACGAGCTTATGGACCTCTCCATGGTTGTCTCCGAACCGTTTATGGTGGCCTATGGTCTCAATCGGCTGACCAACGCCATCATCATCGACATCGGGGCCGGTACGGTGGATATCTGTGCCATGAAGGGAACCGTTCCCAGCCCCGAGGATCAGATCACTCTCCTGAAGGCTGGAAATCATGTCGATAGCATTCTTGTCGAGGCCATTGCAGAATCCTACCCGGAGGTACAGATTACCCCGATCTTGGCTAGGAAAATAAAGGAGCAGTATGGTCATGTGGGCGAAATCAATCGAGACTCTATCGTCACGCTACGCTCCAATGGACGGCCAAAAGCCCACGACCTATCTCAAGAAATACGCTTTGCCTGCGAGACGATCTTGCCGGATATTCTCGAAAGTGTGGAGAACCTCATAACGGTTTTCGATCCGGAAGATCAGGAAGAGGCACTGAAAAACATTATTTTGGCTGGTGGTGGTGGGCAGATCGTCGGTTTGAAAAAAGCCTTGGTTGAGCACCTCAAGGAGCACGGAGAGGTGGATGTGATTCGTGTCGCAGATCCGGATTTCGCCGGAGCGGCCGGGGCTTTAAAGTTGGCAACCGAGCTGCCGCCGGATTATTGGACCCAGGTTGGGGATGTCATCGGCTCATAGAGATTGCAACCATGTATTGAGACTTTTAAGGTGCGTTTGACCGAGCACCCTTACATAATAATAAAAAAAGAATATAGGAAGAAAAATGAATATTTTTGGCATGGTAAAAAGAGAATCGGACGTTGGCTCTCAAGTGATGGCGGCCATGAGCTATCTGGGGATATTGTCTCTGGTTCCCCTGATTGTCAATCGTCGTGATCCGTACGTTCGGTTTCACTCCAAGCAGGGATTGATTATCTGGATTTGGGAGGTGTTAGCGGTTTTTGCCCTGGCGATTCCTATTGCTGGTCGACTGGTCTTTCAAGTCTCCAGCTTGCTCTGTTTTATGCTGTCGGTTGCGGGTCTGATCTCGGTATTATTGGGCCGGGCCTGGAAGTTGCCGGTCATCCATAAATTCGCGGAAAAACTGTAAATCAATTTGGACCTTTTTGCTCATGAATGGCAGCTTAAATAACTTGGAAAAGAGAGGGAAATAGGTGTGATCAGGCTTGTTTTTTCTCTGATTTTCGCACTATTTTTATTGATTTTTGCCTCACAAAATATGCATGAGGTAGAGGTCCGCCTTGTCTTTGGAGAGCCTGTTGAAATGCCAATGATTTTGGCTATTGCCGGTGCGTTTATCAGTGGTTTTGCCTTGGCCATCTTTACGGTTCTGGTGCGCAGTGCGCCAAAAAAGGATGACGACGAGTACAATTTTTAGCCGGTATCTTTCACAAGATCTTTTAACCTGGATTTGGCAGTTTTCTGCAGATAATCGGTACAACCTATTGACTCACCAGGCAAACTTTTGCGCCATGCACGCTTGTTAAACGGCCATATTTAGGATTAACACTAACCAGTAGGATTCGATAATTCAGTTATGCGGTATTCTCAATGTGTTGTCTGTAACGAAACAGTTGGTTGGATCGGTCTGGCCGTCAATTTGGCCATGGCGACTCTCAAGCTGTTTATCGGCATCGTCTCTGGCTCCTTTGCATTGATGGCAGACGCTCTTTATTCTGCTAAGGATGTGGTTACGTCAGCTTTAATTGTCATCGGTTTGAAAGTGTCACGGCAGCCCATTGATCAGGAGCACCCATTTGGTCACGGAAAAGCCGAATTTATTCTGGCCTTGGCGATCAGTCTCATTCTGATGGCTTTGACGGCCTGGCTTTTTTACTATTCAGCCGAATCTCTTCTGGAAGGGGTGTTTGCAGCCCCCCACTTAATCGCTCTATGGACCGCCTTGGTTTCGGTTGCGGTCAATATTTTTTTGCATCACTTTACCCGTTGCGTCTCCATCGAAATAAACAGCCCCATTGTCGGTACTTTGTCGACTCACCACAGAACCGACGGGTTTTCTTCTGTCGCTGTTGCTTTGGGCGTGGTTGGGGGGCAATACCTGAATATGCCTTGGTTGGATACTGTGGTCGCCTTGGGCGGAGCCCTCTTTTTGCTCTATCTGGGTGGAGAGGTGTTTTGGGGGGCTTTCCAGGGATTGATGGATACGGTAGCACCCACTAAAACGGTCAAGCTGATTAAAAACACAGCCCTGGGGTGTTCCGGTGTTGAGTCGGTCGAGCAGGTACGGACTCGCTATGTCGGTCAGGAATTGTGGATCGATATGACCATCAGCGTCAACCCGGACCTGTCAGTCGGCTCGGCCAAAATAATCAGCCGCCGTGTTGAAGAAAAATTGGCGACCCATGTTGCCCATGTCGGCGATATCGGAGTCCATTTTATCTCTCGGCCCGGCTCGGTTCCTGAAATGGAGCAGATACAAGACGATATCGAATTGCTGACCCAGATCGACAAGGAGGAAAAATTGGGTCGGGAGCCAGTTTAGTGGTGGTGCCTTTTTTGGCCACTGTTTTGTTCTGCGTTGTTTTCGCTTTGATGCTTTTTAGGCTTCTTTTCTCTCTAAAATTTTTTGATTGCTCCTTAATATGACTGATTATAAACAAAAAAAAGTCAATATTCCTTTTTGCCGGCAAGGTTGGAAGTTTCCTTCTATTGTTCTTGTCCTGGCTATTGTTTCCACTTTTGCTTGGGGATTCCACCTCTTACGGGATCATCAACAGGAGTTGGAGGGAGTCAGTAAAATTGACTTTCAATCTTCACCTTCCTTCCGACAATAATCGGATCCATATTCTTAAATTCGGCTGTTGCTCGCTGGTTACCGGCATAATTGCCCAATTTTTTGCTAGACTTCTAACCTGAAAAAGGGATTTTTTTTAGATAGTTTGGCTAGCAATGCTCTTTTTAGTTAAAGTGAAAGTTATTAAACTCAGAATGGCTTTGTTTTAGCGATGAACAAACGAGAAATGCAATGTCTTTGACTGACAAAAAAGCCATTCATCATCCGCACCCATTTTCAACTGGAGACGTGTACGGATTGGAGTCTCTGACCATCCCTCAGGACGATCAGCCAGCTTACGACATTTTTGTTCCACCTGAAGGTAAACCACTAGCACCGCGCCGTGCTTTACTAACTCAGATCAACCCTTGGGGAGAGGAGGTTGAGGCGGCTATTGGAACGGAACAAGGGGGGCCTGCTCTTCCAGACCCCGGCCAATATAAAGATCTGGCCCATACTCACTACTTGGAGGAGGCTCATCGTCAAGACGGTGATCGATCCCATACTGAGCCTTCTGAACAAAAATGGTACTCATCAACTCGTGGCAGCGGCTTGATCAGTGATTCGGTCGCCTCTGTTGAAGACGAGGTTTCTGAAAGGCAAATGGTGGAGGTGTCAGACTCTGTACCATTGCAGCAGGCTCCGATATCGGATCAACCGGTCGACTTTAACGATCAGCAGTGGATGTCGCGCCTGGCCAAAACCGATCATCTTTTAAACGCCTTGAATCATTCCAATCTGACTTTTGACCGGTTCGATACCGATAATACTCCTGATTTTTCTCCGGATATCTGTTTTCTGGAGGATTCGCCTCTTTTAGAAAAAGTTCCGTCTCCAAAAACCGCTAAGGCTGCATCGTTCTCTGGTAATGCGGTCAAACGCCCAGAAAAGCGCAAGGCGGATCAGGAGCTGGCGGACCTACAGCGGGTGCAACCGGATATTGTTATTCACCAGCAGATCGAAGAGCGACCTGAAGCGGTGGAGTTAACCCTAGAAACGGCGACTGGCGGCGCGAACCTAGATCAACTTATTGATTTACCAGAAAAAAAAGGAGAATATCAAGTCACCACCAAGGTGACGGCGACCTCTTCTGTTTCACCAGATCAATTAATGGATTGCACCGTGCACGCACCGCCAACCGCCGTTTCTAGGGTTGAAGAGTTTGACCAGTCGACTGAGGCCATAGCCAAAAACCCAGCGCCAGATCCTTTAGAAGTGATCCGGCTTTCTCCCCACCTGGATCAAGGGAAAAAGGGGGACGGTCCTGGACTTGAGATTAAGTCAATAATGGAGTCAGAATCCCCATTAGTCGTTCGATCTGGACAAGAGTCGCAACCCACACTGGAAGCGGAACCGACAGAACAACCGGAAGCGGAAGCGGAATCCCCAGTACAACTGGAACCGGAAGCGGAACCGACAGAACAACCGCAACCTGAACCGGAAGCGGAACCGACAGAACAACCGGAAGCGGAACCGACAGTACAACCGGAAGCGGAACCGACAGTACAACCGGAAGCGGAACCGACAGAACAACCGGAAGCGGAACTGACAGAACAACCGGAACCTGAGCCGGAAGCAGAACCCGCAGAACAACCGGAACCGGTAGAAGAATTAATATCCGATCTGGTCTTTGAAGATAGGTCGCAACGAGCATCCGAAAGGGCGTTGGAAAGCGCAATCGGGATTTCCGTTGTAAAGCGAGTTAGAGAGTTTAACCCGTTGGATGAGTTGACGTTGGATGAGTTGACGTTGGACGAATCCCCGGCTAATCAATCGGAACCCATGCGCCTCTCTAATTCTACGGATTCTGATCAGAGTTGGGATAAGTTGGGTCAGGAGCATACAAAACCCAACCCGCCAAGACGTTCACGAAGGGATAAGGCTCCACACCGTTCCCCCAAAAAGCGCCCTGTAAAACCGGTATCGCAGAAAAAAAATAGTACCCCTGCTTTGGCGTCTAAAAAAGTGGGTTTTTATTTCTATGCCGGAATGAATGTTTTGCGCCGCATTTCCGCTTCTGCTATTGAGGGTTACCTCTCTTCAGTCACCTTGGATGACAAGTCGCGCAACCACTATTATATGGAGCGTGGGGTTCATTATTTCAATGTCGGCCATATTCGGCGGGCTGCCCAATATTTTGAGTCGATTTTAGATAGTCATCCCGAAGTTGGCGAGGTGAAGGCTCGGCTGGGCCTGTGTTATCTTGAGATGAAGAAATTGGAGAAGGCGGTTGTTTTATTGGAACAGGCCCAGGCTCATGGCTGTGCTCTGGATCTGGATGAAAAGCTGGCCTTGGCCTATAGTCATCAGGGCGATGATGTCAAAGCGGTGGAGAAGTTGGCGAAGGCCCTTCAAAACTTTCCAAATAAGTTTGAACTTCATTATCGCCTGGGGGTATCATTGGATAACCTGGAGGAGTACCCGGAAGCTGCCCGTTCTTTTGAAAATGCCTTGGAAATTGATCCGAAAAATGTCAAAGTGTGCCGTTTGCTTGGTTATGCCTATGAACGGGGTGGAGACCGTGAAAAAGCGGTGGCATATTTTAAAAAGGCCAAACAGTTGGAGAATGACCGTTTAGATCATTTTGTTGGAGATGAATAATCGTGGCGGGAAAAGATACCTTTAGACTGGATGAGTTGGGTCCAGATCCAGAGAATAGTGAACGAATGAGGCGGATGAAACGCCTGATGCGCGAACTCTACAAGGAGGAGTTCGAAAGCAAACGGTTCCGGTTGCCTCCCATCAAAGCCAAATCACTTATCGTCAGTCTCTCTTTCATTTCCATCATTATTTTTGGCGTGACAACGCTCTATAATTTTAACCGGTTTGTGACTTTGGAAGAGCGTGTGCTGTCAGCCAACGGTCATGTTGAGGATGTGTTACAGCGTCGGTCCAATCTGTTTGAAAATTTGATCAACCTGACATTAAACCAATCGGCGTTGGAGCAAGAGGTGTTTCGCCATGTGGCGGATGTTCGGTCGAACATTGGCAAGGGCATGCAAAACCAAGGTCCGGTGGCCCCGCCCCGACAAGGGACGGCTGCTCAACCCTCCCTTGCTCAAGATGGCTCGCTTTCTGGATCGGCCGATACCGCACCTGAAGGTCCGGTTGACCCTTCAATAGTTGCAAATTCTAAACTATCCACTGAGTTGATGTCCGGTTTAAATGGTGTGCCGGCTATGGCGAGGCTGTTGGCGGTGGTTGAACAATATCCCGAAATTCGTTCTTCTGTTACCTATCAGCAACTGATGGATAAGCTGGTCGAAATAGAGAACCGGATTGCGATGCGACGGGATGAGTTTAACGAAGAGGTCAGAATTTACAACACCCTGATCTCCTCCTTTCCTTGGTATGTCTTGGCTAATGTGACTGGGTTTGAGCGCTACAACTACTTCAGTATCGGTGGCGGTATGAATGCCGAAGCGTTCAAAATGCCGGATGTTTCCACTCATCGATTCAGTCGGTTGTTGCCGGTCGGGATGGTGGATAAGCCACAGCCCGTTTCTGAAAAACCGCCTGTGGCGCAGGAAAAATCAATCGACAGTAAACCATTAGAAATAAAACAGGAATCGGCTGATAATAAATGAAATTCGACCACTGTAGAGCCTGTAAGACGGAGGTGACCTGGTACTCCATCTTTGTCAATATTTTTCTGGTTATATTCAAAGGCGTCTTGGGCGCTTTGAGTGGCAGTGCCGCTTTGGTAGCGGACTCTTTTCACTCGTCAGCCGACGTCATTGCCAGCTCGGTAACCATGGTCAGCCTGAGAATCTCCAGCAAACCCGCTGACGAAAATCACGCCTACGGTCACGGAAAAATTCAATTCATCTCCTCGGCCATCGTTGGGTTGATTCTTCTGACCGGCTCGTTTTTCATCATGATCGGCGCCATCAAAAATATCGTTGCCGGTCACTATGTGGCGCCGGATAAAATTGCCCTGTTGGGGGCAGCGGTCTCTATTTTGTGCAACGAGTTCATGTTTCGCTATCAAAGCTGTGTCGGTAAAGAGAACAACAGTCCGGCCATTCTGGCCAACGCCTGGGATAACCGCTCGGATGCCTATTCGTCCACGGCCGTATTTGTCGGCATTGCCTTCGCCACCTTTAGCTTTCCCATTGCCGACGCTCTGGCTGCCCTGGGTGTGTCACTTATGGTCATTCGCATCGGATTGGAGTTGATTAACGACTCCATTGATGGTTTGATGGATGCGTCCCCAGAGATGGAGGATCTGCAAGGGGTCTATCGGGCCGCTCGTAAGGTGGCCGGTATCCTGGGAATCTCCTACATGCGCGCCCGAACCATTGGCGAGGAGTTGCATGTGGAGATTAATATCGAAGTGGATGAGACATTGAAGGTTTATGAGGGTGATTTGATTGTCGAAGTCCTGACGCAAAAGATCTCTCAAGAGTTGGAGCATGTCGGAACGGTTCAGGTTTTTCTGACGCCGTTGGTCATCCGCTAGAGCTAAAAAAGACCGAGCACAAAAAAGGCACCTTGATTATAAGGTGCCTTTTTTGTGCTCGGTCTTTTTTAGCCTCGGAAACAATATCGGGTTCAAGCGCCGATAGACTTATCCCTCCAGGGATAGTTCGGCCAGCTCTCCGCCGGTCTGTTCTTCGTCTGATTTATTGTTTTTCATGTAACCGTAGACGCCGACTCCAAACGCTGCCGCGCCGACGAGAAGCAGAGGACCCCAAGCGCCCAGCCCCAAACCCAGGCCAAGGCTTAAACCGGTTCCTTTCCAGATGGTGCCGCCGCCGACTGTTTTAGCAACCGTGGCCGATTTGCCAGCCGCCGTACCTGCGCCGACCTTGCTCAGAGTTGTGGAATTTTGTGCAACCGCACCTGCGGCATTACCATTCAAAGCAACGGGGGTTGCATTCAGACAAGCGCCACCACCGGCACCACCACCGGCTCCCTTGAAGGCAACAGTAGAAGCAACGGCTCCCTTGGAGGCCATGCCGCCAGCTACCGGCTTGAATGCCAACCATTGTGGGCCAGCGGCTCCAGCAGCCATCGGTGCTTTGCTGACGGTAAAGCTTTTTCCGACCAGGGATGAAACACTGGTCGTCCCTGTTCCGCCTTGAACTTGAAGAGCGATGATTTTTTCTCCGGCAGCTCCTGCACCAGAGGCCGGTTTAAGAAACATCCAGTTAGAGGTTTTTATTCCACCCATCATCGGTTGCTTCATGACGGTGAATGTTTTACCAGCCATGGTTGACGCATCAACCGCTTGACGGCCACCTTCGGCCTTAACCAGGATCATTTCAGATAAAGAGGCGCCTTTAACCGCTCCACCGGCAGCTACGCCAGTTCCGGCGACAGCCGCTCCTTTGACAACGGCTCCTTTTCCACTGTTGAGAAGCAACCATTTACCGGTTCCGCCCAATGTTGCCGGTGTTTTACCGACCGTGACGGTTTTTCCGGCCAACCCGGAAAGCTGAGAAATTTGACGGGTTCCCTCGATTTTAAGGGCGACCGAACCTTTGGCTGCCGCTGCCGGGTCGGTTGGGTTGAGAAATAACCATTTGGAGATTCCAGTATTTCCAGCCGCAGACACTTTACCAACAGTGAAGGCTTTCCCCTCTAGGGCAGCCAACTGTGCTGTTTGTTGTGCCCCACTGATTTTAAATAGAATCGCTTCAGAAGCGGCCATCTCATTACTCCCCAATCGTTTTATAGTAAGTGTGTTACTCTGTTTTGTTGCAAACAATAATTATTCGCAAATAGTTTTTTTTCTTAACCCGCAAACAATAATATAGATTGAGTGGAATTGCAAAAAAACTCTATTAAAAAAATATCTATTAAGATAATGTGTTATTCAGACACAAAAAGATCGTTTGCTCTCCATTCAATACTGAGGAGTGATCTTTTGTGATTTTATAAACAAAACCCACTATATTTACCATTGTTTAGTATTTAAAAGCATAGATGTTTGAAACTGCTAGAATGTGGAAAATAAGAATCAAAATTTTTATTAAAGGCACGTCATCATGTTACCACTGCTGATTCCTGCCGGTCTCTCAGCGGCTCTGGGTGTTGTGATTGGGAAAAAAATTGCCAACTTTTCACGGGATGGGTTGCGGCTGGGAAAGTTGTCCGGCTCATTTGGGCGAGAGGTCGGTGTAGAGATTGTCAAAGAGCGCATTTTGCGGGATGAAACCTTGATTCTGGCCATTGAAGAGGTTCCCCTGGATAATCGGTTTGGTGTTGAAAAATTATCCTGCGATCATGAGTTTATTCGATCCGCCACGATCAGTCTGGATATCGAACGCAGTCGGGAGGTGGGCAGTTCTATCAGAACCAGTCTATGGAAGGTATTGGAGTCAAAAGCCTCTGGTGAGTTATCCCGGAGTTTGGGGGTTCGCATGGGCAGCCAATTGACTCGGCGGGTTCGGTTAAGCTTTAGCGTGGCACGAAAAAGATCGGTCAACTATCGTATTATCTGGAAGCAGGAGTCCAGGCGGGGCGAGTTTGATGTGCGCATCGCCAATAAACGTAATTATACAATCCCCTATATGGTTACGTATGGCTTGAGCCACTCTGTCGAAAGCGCAGATGGCGGCCATTTTACTGAGAAAGTGGATTCGGTTCAACGCTAAGGGCCGCGGAAAAAATAAATCATCTGGTGAACCAAAATCCTGCGCAATCCGGATAATTTATTTTTTCTGCGGACCTAATATAAAAGGGGTAGGGGCCAGCACAAACGGATCGTTTTAACTTGGAAACGGCCGTTTCTAGGTTGACCAGAGACTCGGACACCCCAATCTTCCAGTTTTTTCTTTCTATACCCAAGATTCCCCGTATACCAATCATCCTAAAAACAGAGTTTTCCGGTGCGTGCCGACAGCTTCTGTCGGGTCTTTTGTGGACCAAATTTTCAGCCAACCCGTCAATTGAGGTCGGTTATTCTTCCAGGACGATCACTTGGTATTTTACTTGCTTGGTTAACCAGGGGCGTGGGGATAATGATGACGATTGGAATCTGGGGCAATCAGGGCCGTAGAAAAAATCAATCATAAGATTACTAAAATTGAAAATGTGGTAGAAAAATGATGCAAAAAAGACAATCTGGATCTCAATCAGGCTGGGATGGTTTGAGTTGTAAGCTGATTTTGTTATGGATTTTTTCCGGGATGATCTTCTTGTTTCAGCCCCTTTCTTTAAGTTATGCCGGTGAGGGGCGAGTCGTCTTGATTTCCGATCCCCCCGGCTCTCGGGTTACCATTGACGGCGAAGTGATGCCTGAATCGACTCCGATTGAGGTGATTCTTCCGGCTGGATTAAGGCGATTTGAGTTGAAAAAAGAGGGGTTTCAGACCATTCAGTTCAGTCTGGATCTGAAAGAGGGAAGTCGACTGAGTAAATCCATGCTGTTGATTCCAACTTCCAGTATAGCCAGCAGTGAGGGCGCACCGGTTCTGGATTTTTTGGATAAAAGCCTCCCTGCACAGGACTCCTTTGAGAGTAATGAGGAGTATCAAGAACGTCTCTTGGCATTTAAACGGAATCGAACGGCTAAGTTGTTGCAATTTAATAAAATGGCTGGAAACCCGATCTTTTCAGCGGGAAAGGTCTGGCTGCTAAAAGAACAATATGACCATCAATCCGGTCAGTTTCCGGTCAAAATCAGTCCGAGGGAGTGGTCTGAGGGTTTGATCGATCAAGAAGAGAGTTTTCTCTACCTGTCACGTGAAGAGGCAAGAAAACTCTATAACCGGGCTTCTGAACACCATTTTTATATCGATTTTACCCCGGATGGCAAAGTCGATCACCTCTATATTTTATCACAAAACAAAAAATATTATTTAATGGAATTTGGCCGATTTGAATCGGTGTTTTTTAAACATCGATTCAGTCTGATTCATGCCGACTGTTTTGTTATGGGTAATGATCGAGGTGATCAGGATGAAAGGCCGGAGCACACGGTCTGTTTGGACACGTTCTGGATAGGCAGATATGAGATAACTCAAGGGGAGTGGGTGGCTGTCATGGGAAAAAACCCTTCTCGCCATCAGCGGGGCGACGCCTATCCTGTTGAACAGGTATCTTGGATTGAAGTTAATAAATTCATTAAAAAATTAAATGAAAAAGGGGGGCAGCAATTTCGCCTTCCGACGGAGGCTGAGTGGGAGTTTGCCAGCCTGGGCGGAGCGCAAACTCTCTATCCCTGGGGAGATGATAAGCCGGTTTGTGTCAGTAAAGCCATCAATGGCGCACAATTTGATGATAATAAAGCGTGTGACGATACGGGAACGACGACGGTCGGGCGTTTTGGAGCTAACTATTTTGGCCTCTTTGATATGGCAGGCAATGTCAGAGAGTGGGTAGAGGATCGATATGGTTCAGACTATTATGCCAATAGCCCGGATAACAATCCCAGTGGACCAGACCGTGGCAGTTCTCACGTTTTTAGAGGTGGGGGGTGGAGTGAGCCGCCAACTCTGCTGCGTTCATCCCTTCGTTCTTACAATGAGCCGGATTTTGTCTATAATGATCTGGGCTTCCGATTGATTTTGATACCACAATAAGGACCACGGAATAAATAAATCATCTTTTTTTCTTGTCTTCTGGCTCAGCAGCCACTATCAGTCATGTATGGCGCAGACCATTGGTTTGTCTGGAGTATTCTGGGCGATCAAAATCACCTTTCTTACAAAATGAGATCAATTGCTATTTGTGTAAAAATAGATTAGCCTTGGCATATAATCTTAGATTCCGCAGTTGTTCGCACATCACTGACACAACCTATTGATTCACCGGGTAAATCAGGAAAAAGTCTCATCACCAATAAGTTGGCTTCGATTTTCCTGATTCACCGGATAAACCAATATGTTGCACCATTAATGCACGCCCAGTTGCCGAATCTAGGATAACCAAAAAACGTGTGGTTGTTGCCGCATCTCTGACGCAACTTATTGATTTTGGTTTTTTATTTCGACTGGTTTTTTTGTTTTTTGTGTGGATACATGACATTTTTTCACAGGTAAATTGTATGAGAAGGGGTGGTTTGATAAACGGTTGGCGGGGGCTGGGTATTGGGGTGGTTTTTCTGGTTTTATTACAAATCACTCCGGCTTGTTCCCTGGCTGCTGATGAAAGCGCAAGCGGCTCCCTCTCTATCAGGGTTATTCCTCGTGGAGCCGAAGTTCTCATCAATAATCAGGTTGTTGGTCACGCTCCTTTATTGCTGGAAGGTCTGCGTCCCGGTCTGGTCCAAGTTCGAGCCAGGTTCCCTGGCTATCGATCCTGGGGGAAATCGGTTACCATTGTTGCCAATGAAAAAAACCGGGTCAGTTTGATTCTATCCCGAGCATTGCGAGGTCGTGTATCCGAAACCGGTACTCTGGAGGTGCGCAGCGAACCGTCCGGTGCCCAATGGATGTTGGATGGTGTTCCCTCCGGCCATACTCCGGCTCGGGTGGAAGGGGTTGCCATTGGTTCCCACAAAGTCGGCGTGGTTCTACCTGGTTTTGGCAAAAAAGAGATGGAAATTACTGTTATTGGTGATGAAACCCACCAGGTGATGCTTCGCTTGTCAACCGAAGGGGCGCGGTTTTGGATGGATACCATTCCTGAAGGGGCAACGATTGAATTTGAAGAGAAGGGTTTGGTCTATAAGCCGGGGATGTATCTGGGATTGGGACAATATCAGCTAACCATCTCCCATCCGGGCTATGAAACGGCCACCGTATCGGTGGATGTGAAGACTAAAGAGTGGAGTGGTCGAGTCAAATTGATCCCCCTGCCGGCTCCATAGTTCGCCCGGGATTTTTTTCTTTTTGTCGGTTTATCTCTTTTCGGTAAGATGTCTGGATGTAGTAACCTGTTGTTTTATGGAAGACTTTAAAAAATTTATACGAAAATTATAAAAAAAACCGGGCCTGCTGTGATTGAGACGGAAAGATGACATCTACACACAACACTATTCTTCGTAACATTGAAAATATGGATGGCCTGGACCCTGAATTTTTTTCACTACTCGAAGAGGGTGTTCAAATTTGGGATCAATCCGGTAACCTGTTGTATGCCAACCCTTCTACCCAGAAGCATTTTGGAAAAATGGATGATAGCCCGTCCATTTCTACCGCGACCTTTGTCAGTCGCTGTCACGATGAAAACCGGACCATCTTCCTGAACAATCAGTTTCCAGTCAGTATCGTGATCAAAACGGGAAAACCCTCTGCCCATACCGTTGTCCAAGTCACCTTGGACCAGCCCATTTGGCTTCGACTCAGCGCTTATCCGGTCTTCTTTAATAATGGAAAAGAACCCCTTATTCTAAGCATTTCTCATGATATCAGCTCAATATTGGAGAAAAGCCGCCTACTCGAACAGCGTGCCCATTTTGATAATCTGACCGGACTGCCCAATCGGAGTGTGTTGGCGGATCGACTGACCCAGGCTCTGGCTCACAGCAAGCGCCGTAAAGAGGTGTTGGCTGTCTGCATGATGGACCTGGATGGTTTTAAACCGGTCAATGACTCGCTCGGACACGAAGCCGGTGACCATCTACTCGTCGAAATTGCACGACGCCTGCTCAAAACATTGCGATCGGAGGACTCGGCCATTCGCCTGGGGGGGGATGAGTTTGTTTTGTTGATTGGCGGGATGAAAACGGAAAGTGAAGGGGATTTGATTCTGAAAAGGGTTTTGGACATGATTGCTCAACCCTTTTCCATCGAAAACCAGGTGGTACAGGTCACAGCAAGTATTGGCGTCACTTTTTTTCCAAATGATCTGGCCATTGATGAGCAACTTCTCCGTCATGCCGATCAGGCGATGTATCAGGCCAAGACCCAGGGTAAAAATGATTATCATATTTTTAATCCGACCCTGGAATCCCGTCACCGGGCCAATCGCAACACCATGAACCGCATTGCCAAGGCCTTGTTGGCCGATCAATTTGAACTGTATTTTCAACCGCAGGTGGATTGCTTGCGGGGAGTTGTCCATGGGGTTGAGGCTTTGATCCGTTGGCACCATCCCGTACTCGGAATCCGAACTCCTGCGGAGTTTCTGACCCTGATTGAACAGGACGATATTATCATCGATCTGGGCAACTGGGTGATTGAAACCGCTCTTAAACAGTTGCAAAGTTGGGAAAAAGAGGGGCTGGACCTGACAATCGGCATCAACATCTCCGCCCGTCAGTTGTTAAGAGGTAACTTTGAAGAACGACTCAATCAATTGTTTGAAAAATATCCGGCCCAGTTATTGAAAAAAGTGGAGATTGAAATTCTGGAAACCGCTGTTTTGGAAGATATGAAGTTAATTGGAGAGCTGATCAATATCTTTAAAGCCCGCGGTATCTCCTTTGCTCTGGATGATTTTGGAACCGGGTTTTCCACACTCTCTCATCTCAAGCATCTCTCAGCCAATACCCTGAAAATCGATCAAAGTTTTATTCGTGAAATGTTGTCCGACCCAGGAGATCTTGCCATTGTTCAGGGTATTATCGGATTATCCGAAGCCTTTCAATGCCGGGTGGTCGCTGAAGGTGTGCAGGGAATCGACCAAATTCTGAGCCTGCTTGGAATGGGCTGCGAGGTGATGCAGGGTTATGGTATAGCCCGGCCCATGCCCGCCTCAAAGCTGCCGCAATGGATTCATGATTTCCATAAAAACCCTCTTTGGTTGACCGCCCAAGAACAGTATCCTTCCAGACAAAGCTTTAATCTTCTTCTGATGGAGGTTACCCATCGATATTGGTCTGAGAAGGTGATGAAATATTGTACACGTCCGAACAATGGATCATCGGAGCAAGCCCCACATGGATATGATAACGATAGGATAACCGAATGGTACCGTGGCGAGGGTGCTCAGGTTTTTGGTGAGTTGCCAGAGTTTCATGAGTTGGATCTTCTGCATCAAAATGTTCACTACCTTGGGGCAGAATTGATCACAAAAAATGCGGATGAGAAGGTCTCTTCAACGGCTGAATTTGATCGGTTCAAAACAGCCAGTGATAAACTGATTACCGCCATTCAACGTTTTAGAAACATGATTGTCGTCAATAAAGGGTTTTCTCAATAAGTTTGGTCTATTTTATTCAAGATAAGGAATGGTTAAATGACAACAGCAGCTCCTATATTGGTCTGGAACGATAACTATGCGACCGGCGTCACGGAAATTGATGAGCAGCACATGATTCTCGTCCACACCCTGAACGAAGCCTCAGAAAAACTGGCACTGGATCAAAGTCTGGAGACTTTACAGGATGTTACCCAGAACTTGTTGAGTTATGCCTTATATCACTTCGAAACAGAAGAAGAACTCATGCATGAATTCAACTATAAAGAGTTTGATGAAGAGATGGCGAAAACCCATTTGTCACAACACCGCTCCTTCTCAGCCAAAGTGGTAGCCGTTCGTGAAGGACTTCAATTAGGCACACCAATAGCCGCCGGTGATCTTCTCCATTTTCTCAATGATTGGCTTGTCAACCACATCCTGAACACAGACAAAAAGTTTGGCTCTTTTCTTAGCCAAAAACGACAAGGCAAAGAACCGATTGTCGAGTGAGGATTAACCCAAGGTTTAACCTGGGAATGGCAGTTGTCGTTACGCACAGGGATGAAATGGATGATTTTTTTGCGGCTCTAATCCAATTGAATCTGGATTGAGTTGGCCAACTCTTCTACCAGTTCCAAAGCCTCGGGGAAGTCATAATAGCTTACCGATTCTTGGATGCGGGCGAGTTTACCCTCGATTTCGGTTCCTTCGACTAATTCCTGTAAGGTTGTGACAAGCCCTTTTGCCGCCGGGTCGTCATCCTTCAGGTAGGCGTGGATCTCTTTGATGAGTGGTTTGACGGCGTTCTTATCCAGTTGTGCTTTTTTATTAGTCGGTTGTTCGTTGCTTGGGTCCGGGGTGGGCTCCTGGAGTTGTTTGATGGAGGGCAGGTTTCCTTGGGCATCCACTTTGAACGGAACCTTGACCCGAAACAGTCTGAAGTGAGCCTCTTTTTTAAAGACGGTTTTCAACCGGTCTATGGATTGTGTCGTGAGGGTCGCCCCAAATGAAAGGGTGTCGTCGTCTGTCGATTCGTCCAGAACCATTCCGGGGGTTAGCTTGTGCATGGATAACGCACAAGGAATCCACTCCATGTTTTTGATGACGTTGTTCAGCGCCTTGATCATCTCGCTGTCGTAGTGCGGGCTGTTTGCCATGGATGTCAGGGCAACCGATGATTTTTCTCCCAACAGTTTATGGTCGAAATCGATCAAAACCCTTAACAATTGTCTGCCTAAGGTGTAGACATCCCGCTGGGTAATCTCTTCTGGGTATTGCCCTTTTTCAGGCATGGGTTTCAGTTGGTCTTCAATGACTTTTGCAATGGACTCCATGCGAGGAACCTTCTGAAGCGCACGTCCGCCAATTTCGGCCTGTGCTTTGAAGGCACTCAAGAATTTGATGGAGACCCCTTGTCCGGTTGCGTAACGGTTCATCTCTTCGGCTGGCAAGGCGACCAGTCCAATTTGTGATAAGGTTGCCGACAGGTTTAATTGCCAGCCCATTTCACGTGGGATCTTCAGTTCTTCGACCATCCCCTCCATGAACACGCGCAGACGGGCCGCCCGCAAAAATGCGGCGGGATTTGCCCAGGATAGCAGGTCGGAAATGACCCGCATGGCGCCAACGAGGGTCTGATCCAACATCTCCCGGTTTTCCAGAAGCAACCGTTCGGCCTCTCGGCGCGCCGTACTTAAATCCAATTGAGTTCGAACACGTGCCTGAACGACGCTTGGCTTGATGGGTTTTGAGATATAATCAACGGCACCGATGTCAAACCCAGCTTTTTCGTCTTCTGATTCAGACTTGGCTGTCACAAAAATAACCGGTATGTCTTGTGTGTTTGGGTTGGCCTTTAACCGGTTACACACCTCCAAACCATCCATGACAGGCATCATGATGTCCAGTAAAATAAGGTCCGGTTGTGGTGTGGATGCGGCAATTTTTAAAGCCCGTTCTCCGTTTAAGGCAACCTTGATCTTATACTCCTTGGCAAGAAGACCACTTAACACGTCAATATTGTCCGGTGTGTCATCCACCAATAGGATTATCTTTTTGTCAGGCTTCGTCATGTCTATTGCTCAAGTACGTGTATCAGAAATAGAGGCTCGAAAGCGTTCTATTTGGTAATCTGGTCGCATTATAATCAAGGAATAAGTATGCAGTTAATATGCCCATTTTGCAACCGCATATTTATATAAGCCCGCCAACGAAAAAACGACTATTCGGGCAATAAATAACTTGAGCCTAAATTCGGCAGTTGAACGTCTTTCTTGTTTTTTACGATTCCAAACGGTTCTGAATCGATTGATTGATGAGATTGTCAGTGTGACGGCATCATGGAAATAATTCTAAATTGGTTGTCCCGGCCTTTTTTCAGGGTGAAATGGACGGTTTCTCCCGTTTTGAATTGAGACAGATCGACCCGTTTGGTCACCGGTAGATCCATGGTCATGGCTGGCCATCCCAGTGCTGGAATCGGATCGTGAGACAGGCTGACCATGTTTCCTTCACTATTGATTGACTGGATCGTTCCCATGGCGTCCGCTTGATTCATGGGCATTGCCATTTCGGCTGGATTGCCAGTGTGGTCCATCTTTGCTGTGGGCATCTGGTGGTCGCTATGGTTCATGCCGCTGTGTTGCATGTCGTGGGATCCAAAACCGTGAGAATCAGCCCAGACGCTGTTGGATTGGACCGTAAGGGATAATACAAAGGCAATGGCGAGGAATAGAGTGTGATACATAGTTTTTCTCCATTATTGTATAATGAGCGTGATATTTTTTAAGTCGAATTGGAAGTGTCTGATTTAGCGCTTAAAAAACGAACCTCCCAGATGTAGTATATAACAGGAATGACAATCAATGTCATGATTGTTGTACTGACCATTCCACCGATCATGGGCAGGGCGATACGCCGCATGACATCAGAGCCTGGGCCGTCGGTAAAAAATATAGGCAGAAGACCGGCGATGATTACCGAGACGGTCATTAATTTTGGACGTACCCGCATGGCGGCACCGGCCATGACGGTTGAAAACAGATCCTCAGCCGTTTTTGGCCGGTTTTCCCGAACCTGTTGATCGATATATAAAAGCATGACAACCGCTGTTTCGACGGCAATCCCCCCCAATGCAATGAATCCGACCGCTACGGCAACCGACATGTTGTAACCGGCAAGATAGAGGGACCATAATCCACCGATCAGACCGAAAGGTAGGGATGTCATGACCATGATGGTTCTGTCCGTTCGGCCAAAATGGATCATGAGTAAAACCAGGATGATGGCGACGGCGGAAGGAATGGCAATTTTAAGTCGTTCCCTGGCTTTGATCATCTGCTCATATTGACCAGACCAGGTGACGGCGTATCCGGTTGGCAAGGTGACGGCATTGGTCACGTGGTTTCGGGCATCATCCACATAACTGCCGATATCCCGACCGGCGATATCGACAAAAACCCATCCGGTTAACCGGGCATCCTCGGATTTGATCATGGGCGGACCTTCGCTAAACTGTATGGTCGCTAACTCGCCCAGGGGAATATGCATACCGGCCGGTGTCGGGACCAGAATGTCAGCCAGATCCTGTTCGGATTCCCGGAAAGGTCGATCATAGCGCATGATGATGTTGTACCTCTCCCGCCCTTGGACACTTTCGGCGACCTTCATGCCGCCGATGGCGGTTTGGATGATGGATTGAAAAACGCCGAGATCGATATTGCGCCGGGCCAGTTCGTTGCGTTGGGGGCTGATCTCCAGATATTTACCGCCGGAAACCCGATCGGCAAAGGCGCTTCGGGTTCCTTCTACCTCCTTGACAGCCGCTTCAATTTCCAGGGCTATGCGACCAATCTCATCCAGATCCGGCCCGGATATCTTGATTCCCACCGGGGTGCGAATGCCGGTGGAAATCATATCCATACGGATTTTGATGGGGTACCCCCAACTGTTGACCAATCCCGGCAGACGAACGCGTTTATCCAGCTCCTTGATCAACTGCTCGACTTCCATTCCGAGACGCCAGCTCTGCTTGGGCTTTAATTTTATCCAGCTCTCGATCATGGAGATCGGAGCCGGATCGGTGGCGGTATCAGCCCGTCCCACTTTGCCGAAAACCCGCTCGACCTCCGGAACGGTGCGAATCAACCGGTTGGTCTGGGCCAGCACCTCTTTGGCTTTGTCGATAGAGATGCCCGGTAGGGTGGTCGGCATATACAGCAACTCTCCCTCATAGAGCGATGGCATGAACTCCGTGCCTAACTTATTAAGGGGTAACCAAATGCTGGCAAAAGTTGCAACAGCCAGAAAAACGGTTGTCCAACGCCATTGGAGGGCTAATCGGAGTAGGGGCTTGTAGAGTGCGGTAATCCATCGGTTCAGGGGGTTGCGCTCCTCAGGCAATATCTTGCCCTTGATCAGCCAGAGCATCAAGACTGGAACAATGGTGATCGAAAGCAGGGAGGCAAAAGCCATGGCATAGGTTTTGGTGTAGGCCAGGGGCGAGAAGAGTCGATAACTCTCCCCGGTCAGAGCAAAGACCGGTAGAAAGGATATGGTGATGATGAGCAGGCTGAAAAACAGTCCCGGTCCCACCTCTTTGGCAGATTGAATCAGGATTTTTTTGCGTAGATTGGCTTCTCGTGGCTGAGGATGATTGCTCAGTTTTCGGTGGGCGTTCTCCACCATGACGATGGAGGCGTCGACCATGGCCCCAATGGCGATGGCAATACCGCCCAGAGACATGATATTGGCGGTAATTCCCTGAGAAGCCATGATGATGAACGCCCCGAGTACTCCCAAAGGCAAGGTGATGATGGCGACAAAAGCGGAGCGGACATGGAGTAGAAAAATCAGGCAGACCAGAGCCACCACCAGCCCCTCTTCGATGAGTTTATGGTTCAGATAGTCTACGGCACCCTGAATCAATGGAGCCCGATCATAGACGGTTTGAATCTCCACCCCGGCCGGCAGACCCTGACTCAAAGCGGCGATTTTGTTTTTGACCGCTTGAATGACGGTGAGGGCATTCTCTCCTGAACGCATAACAATGATGCCGCCAACCACCTCTCCTTCGCCGTTTAACTCGACCACCCCCCGGCGTAGCTCCGGCCCTTCCAAAATCCGAGCCACATCCGACAGCAATACCGGCTTGCCGTTGTTGGCGAAGACCACCACCTGCTGCAGATCTTTCAGGGAGGTGACATAGCCCTTGGATCGGATCATTAACTCCATTTCCGACTGCTCCAGCACCCGACCTCCCACCTCCATGCTGGCCGCTTGTACCGCCTGACGGACCCGGATCAAGGGGACGTTGTAGGCCCGTAATCGATTGGGATCGACCAAGACCTGAAACTCTCGAACAAAGCCACCGACCGAGGCCACCTCTGATACGCCGGGCACCGTCGCCAACTCAAATTTGATAAACCAATCTTGAAGAGAGCGGAGCTGGGCCAGATCCTGCGTTCCGCTTCGATCCACCAGGGCGTATTGATAGATCCAACCCACTCCGGTGGCATCGGGCCCCATGCTGGCACTGGCAGCGGCGGGCAGATTTTTTTGTGCCGAACTCAATGCCTCGGCAACCCGGCTTCGAGCCCAGTATGGATCTATGTCATCCTGAAAGATGACATAGACAAAGCTGGTGCCAAACATGGAAAAACCCCTGACCGCCTTTGTTTTCGGCAGCCCCAACAGGGTAGTCGAAAGAGGATAGGTCACCAGATCCTCGACAATTTGTGGAGCCTGGCCGGGAAATTCGGTCCGAATGATGACCTGGGTATCGGAGAGGTCCGGGATGGCATCCAGGGGGGTGCGTTGCAAAGAGAGCAAGCCACCAATGGCCAGCCCAAGCGTCAGGATAAACAGGATCAATTGGTTATGGCAGGACCAATCGATGACCTGAGCGACGAACGATTGGGCCGGATCATCTCCCGTCGGCAGATGATTGTTTTCAGTGGCCGACATGGTTGTCACCTGTGGAGCCCGCCCCGGTTGAGTTGGGCGGATCAAAACGGGATTTCGACGGGGTTAGGGCGACTCCGCCCTTGCCACCATAGGGGTTGAACGGTTGGGAAGTTGTCTGTAGCCAGAGTTGTCCATGGTTTTTATCCCGAAAGAGAATGAGGCCCATATTTTGGTAGTGTTGGACCGCTCCTTCCAAGATCCAGGGGAGCAGGGCGTCGGTCAATTGGTTCAAGGCGGCCAGCCATTCTGTTTCGGTCCGGGCATTCTGAGCCTGACTCATGGATTCGTCGGCCTGTTTCAGGATGGAACCCAGTTTGGTTGTGCCAAATTTGGGTTTTAATAGTGTAAAAATTCCCCGTGCCGGTTGTAGCATCTTCTCTTCGATATTATACCCATCAATCAGGGCTTCATGGATATATAGGGCGGCATCGATTAAATGGTCGACCATGGCCAGTTCATTGGCGGACAATACCAGCTCATATAACGGTGTTTTAATTCTTTGCAGCTTGCGGAACGACTCTTTCAAAGCGCTTTCCGAATCGATCATGAACTGACCGGAGACGACGATGCGCTCCCTGTTTTTAAGGCCAGCCAAAATTTCCGTATAGCCGTTGCTGGAGAGTCCAATTCGGACCGATCGGGGTTGGAATCGTCCCTCACCTAAAGCCACGATTACATGATTGCCCTCAGAGCTTTTTAACAGGGCTTCGGTAGGGATGGCCAGGCGTCGGTCAATGCCGATTTCAAAAACCACGTCGGCGTATGCGCCAGGCCGTAAGGCTCGGTCGGCATTATCCAATACCAGTCGTACGGTTCCGGTTCGGCTGGTGGCATCGATGGTCGGGTAGATGTAATCCAGTTTGGCGGTTAGGGTCCGGCCCGGCAGATGAGGCATGATGACCTGAACCGCTGTTTGCAGGTTGATGCGGGCCAAATCTTTTTCGGCAACGCTGGTGTTGATCCAGACGGTTCCATAATCTTGTATGGTTGCCAGACTCTGTCCAGGCTTGATATAGGTGCCTTGCCGAACATCTAAACGACTGACCAGTCCGGAATAAGCGGCATAAAAGGGAACTTTTTCCAGAATTGAGCGTTTGGAACGCAACTTTAAAAGTACCCGTTTATCTACTCCCAGAGATTCCAGTCTGAGTGCTGTCGAGCGGATGCGTCCCGATTCGCTGCTGTTGATTGCGCTCAGATAATCCCGTTGTGCGGCAATCAACTCCGGACTAAACAGCCGGTAGAGCTCTTCATTGTGTTTGACAGGATCGCCGACTGCGGTGATCCGAAGTTTTTCAACCCATCCGGGCACCCGGCTGGATACGACGTTTTGGGCTCGCTCGTTTTCCATGACCATTCCAAAAGATCGGATGCGTCGGCCAAAATCGGCCTCTTCTACCTGTCCGTAGCGTACGCCCATGTTTTGGATGGTTTCAGCCGGGATGGTTACGGCCTGGCGTTGCTCAAGCTCATCCTCCGCATTGGTTGTCGCCGGCCCACTTTCAAGGGGAACGAGATCCATTCCACAAATGGGACAAGTGCCCACCTCTTCAGCAATATAGTGGGGATGCATGGGGCAGGTGTATCTGACCGTTGCTTCAGCGCCATAAACTCCGGTCGTCAGTAAAAAAAACAGGGCAAAAACGGTGAGAATTCCGCCGGTAAATCGGTGGGTTTTTTCTCTCATTGGTGCGCTCCTTCCGTGAATAGCAGTCCATTGATGCGTGATGCGGCAATGGTTCTGTCCGCCTCTATGCGGGCCAGGTCGCTATCCAGCTTGGCCATTTCCAACCCCGGTCGAATTACCCCTTCCAGGGTTTCATCCCCAGCTTCGTAGCGGCTGCGATTGGCAGATTGTAACTCTTGCAGTCTAATTCGACGTTTTTTCATGGCTTGAATCAAGCGGTCGGCAGTCTGAAAATTGGCCAGGGCGATTTCGTATTGACTGCGGGTGCGACGTTGTACATCCAACAATCGGTTGCTGGCCGCTTCAGCAGCCTGCTTGGCAGCATCTAGTTTGGGTTGCTGATTGCTGCCAAACCAGAGGGGAACGCTGGCACTGGCCTGAACGGAGAACCAATCCCTGCCGTCAAAATTTGTTCCGGCCTGCCGTTGTTGATAGGTTGCACCAACGCCGTAGTCAAAATCAAATGCGGCCTCCTTGACCAGAATATCGGCTTTGGCCAATTTTAGTTCTTGTTCAGAGATGCGTACGGGAAGAAATTGGCCAAGATCTCCGGGCCAGGCCAACGGAGAGATCTCTTCCAGATCAACCTCGGCCTGAATTCCAACCAACTGTTTTAAATCCGCCTGCCGGCGTAGGGCTTCCCCCTCCAGGGAGATGATTTTTTCCTGGATCATTTCCCGTTGAATATCCAGCTCAGAGAAGCGGCCAAAGACGGCTAAACCGGACTCCATTCGCCCCTTCAACCAAAGCTCCAACTGGTCCAGCAGTTCGATTTGCCGATCCAATGCCTGTTTGCTGACCTGAATACGGAGCTGTTCGGCCAAAACGGTCATCAACTCGGTCTGTAAATCGGCCAGACGAGCCGCTCTTTTAATCCGAATCAACCGGCCTTTTTCCAAAACCAAGGCCTTTTTGGCTTTCCGTTCTGCCCAAGCTGGAATTTTTTGGCTGACATTTAAACTTTTGTTGGTTGGGAGATATTGTTCAAAATCCGTCGGTTTTTCGACCGGAAGGTTGTTGAGTCCCAGGGTAACCGTCGGGTTGGGTAATCCTAAAAATCCCTCCGCTTCCCGCCTGCTAGAGTACTCCTCCTGCTCAAGAGCCAGAACTGAGGGGTGTTGGCGCAACAAAGCTTGCAGATCTTGTAGGGTTTGAGCATGGAGTGTGCCGGGTATCAACCATGAAATGGCTGCAGGAAAGAGATAAAAAAACATCCGGATTAGAAGCGGAGACAGGCTGGGCATGTTGGAGTTTCCCTAAAATCAATGTTTGCCAAAAAAGTTTGAATGAGTAGAGGGCTGACAGGTCCGTTCTTAATTGGGCCACCGGTACCGTGTTGTTTTTTGGGAATCTGTCCAGTCTGAAGAGTTTTACACCGATCCGCTCAAGTCAGTATGCTCTAAAAGGTCTAACAATGGAACAAGAACTGGCCAAGCAGGGAAACCGGTTAGAAAATATACCCCATGCTCTCGCTAAAAAAAGACAAAAACAGGAGTTTTGTGAAGATTGTGTGAAATCTTCGGGGTGATTATGTGTATCTGTTGCGTTGTTTGATTGATTGTATTAAACAGGGTTTACGAATGTTCATTTTTGCAAGCTGAATCGTTTGATTCACACCCGGCTTTGGTCGGGTTTTTTTTTGCCCGGTAGAAAAATCGGCTTCATGCAACTCTGGGCTGCTAAGAAAAAGAATCAATCGTCCGTCAATGATTGATCCACAGGCGGATGGCTTTTAAACCCAATTATGGAGAGATCGTCCCGTCGTTTTTGAGAATCTTGATAGTCAGATAAAGTCTTGAGAATCCTCTCTTTTTGATCCGACAAAGGAAGATGGCCGTTGGCGGTGAGCAGGGCGGTGAAGCGCCGCTTTCCAAACCCTCTGTTTTTCTCTCCACCGATTTGATCGATTAAACCATCCGACGTCATATAAAAGGTCTTCTGTCCTGAGAGATCAATGGTATGGTTGACAAACTCAATATCCAGGGGAGTAGAACGGTAACCCAGCCCCGCTTTGACCCCTTTGATGATTGAAATTTCTCCGTCTTCCAGAATAAACAACTCAAAGCGTGCGCCGGCAAAGGTGAGGGTTTGATTGTCGCCACTTAAAAAACAGGCTCCAATCTCGATACCATCATCCGAGCCTTCTGCTTCCTGTTTTTGATCTTGTCCCAAGGAGATTTGAATATGTTGATGTACCCGTTGCAGTAAAATAGCCGGATTACCAGGGGGGGTCTCCAGATAGGCTTCATCCAAGGCACCATTTGAAATCAAGGTCATGAAAGCGCCCGGTACACCATGTCCGGTACAATCGCCCAGCATGATGAGCAAACCGTCTGCCCAGGGACGACACCAGTACATATCCCCACCGACGGTATCCCGTGGTTCCCAAACCACAAAATAATCGGCAACCTGAGTGTCTAAAATCTTTTTTGCAGGCAGAATAGAGCGTTGAATACGGCTGGCATACTGAATACTGCCACTGATGACATGTAGGGCATCATCGCGTTGGGCCTGTAATAATTTCTCCTCAGCCTCGGCTTTTTTGCGAGCGGTAATATCCGAGAAGGTACTGACAAAACCACCCCCCGGCAGTGGGGCTCCTTCTATCTTGATTACCGTACCGTTGGGCCTGATCCGGTCAAAATGATGGGCTTTGAACTCTTTTGCCCGCTCGGTCTGAAAAGCAATAAATTCTTCTACGTTGCATGGGCCAAACTCACCCCGGTTGACATCATGTCGGATCAAGTCTGAAAAAGAGGTGCCGGGTATGGTCAACTCTTCAGGCACCTCTCTAATTTCACTAAAACGGCGATTACTGATAATCAGACGTAAATCCTTATCATAGGCCACCAACCCTTGTTGGATACTGCCCAGAACCGTTTCCAACAGCTCCCGTTCTTTGGCCAACCCCTCTTGAGCTTGTTTTCGTTCAAAAACTTCTCGGCCCAGTCGTCGGTTCCATCGAATGATCAGGGCGATGATAATCAATACCACCAGGATGATGGGAGTGGCCCAAAGAACGATGGTCTTCAAGTCCGTTCCCAGGTTGACCTGGATGGCTGTCCAGGTATTGACAATGGCAGACCGGTCACGTTCGGTAATGGTTCCCAGGGCTTTGTTCAAGATCGGAACAAGCTCGGGCAGATCCTTCCGGACGCCCATAGATAACTCAATTTTAAACTCGGTGGGAGCGGCAATTTTAAGATCATTTAGTTTGGATCGGTCAATGGCGTGGGTGATGGTCATGAGGTTGTCGACAAACGCATCAATCTCACCCTTGTTTAGGGCCTGCAATCCCACGAGCAGATTTTTAAATGGAACAAGTTTGATTGTTTCATGACTTTCCTTGATCAACTCTCCCGTTACATACCCTTTGACGACCCCAACTTTTTTATCGTCCAAGCTATCCAGACTATCGACGTACGGAGCGTCCTTACGGGTTGTGATGACCATGGGAAATGAGGTGTATGGATTTGTAAAATTGAGAAATTTTTCACGTTTCGGAGTTTTGACCAAGGTGGAAATTACATCAATTCTACCCAACTGGACCTGCTCCATCGCTTCAGCCCAGGAGAGATCCAACTTTGGAACCAAGGAGATGCCCAGTCGAGTACGGATCAGATCGACATAACCAGAGCTAATCCCGCTGTATTCTCCCTGCTCATTGATAAACTCAAACGGCGCCCAGGAGGGGTCAATTCCTAGTCTAAAGTTCTTGTTTTTCTTCAACCACCGTCGTTCCTCCAGGGTAAGGTCGACGAGGGGCGGATCTTGGCCGGTAGAAGAGTCGGCAACCCATTTTCTGCGGATGGTTTGACTCTCAGTCCGGGTAATCGATGCCAGGGCTTTTTCAAGAATTGCGACAAACTCCGGCCAATCATTCCGCACCCCCATGGACAGATCACCACCAGCCACATCAGATGGGGCGGCAATGATTAGGTTGGTGATATTGTTTTCTTGGATGAAATAGTTGTAAACCGCAAAATTGCCATGTGCGGCCTGGGCTTTTCCGGTCACAACGGCATTTAACGCTTCGGCGACATTATTGACGGTGACGATTTTAATGTTTGGATATTTTTTTCTGGTAATCTCAACGTCTGAATGCCCCTTGGGGATGGCAATGCTCTTGCCTGCCAAATCAGAAAGTCCCTCGATCGGGTGAAAATCGTTCCGGGTAAAAATGACCGTGGGAAAAGAGAGGTACGGTTTTGTAAAATCAAGAAATTGACGTCGTTTTTCCGTGTTCGTCATGATCGGAGCCATGTCGACGGTTCGGTTTTTCAGTCCGGCCAAAACCTTCTCCCAGGTCAGTCCGGGTGCAACCTTGAATTCAATACCCAGACGCTCACCGATCAATTTTAGATATTCCGGTGCGATACCTTGGTAGCTATTATTATCGACAAATTCAAAGGGGGGAAAAGCCCGGTCAACCCCAATGCGAATCATCGGATGTCTGGCCAGCCATCGTTTTTCCTGATCCGTCAAGTCGATCTGGGGTATGTTGGCCTGTTCTTTGGGGTAGAGCCATCGATTGCGGACATTGGCCATCTCCTCTCGGGTAATGGTGCTCAAACCCTTGCGAAGAATGCTGAAGAGATAGAGTCGATTTCTGGGTACGCCAATCCGCAGAGATCCCCCTTCGGTATTTCGGGTAACCACAATCTTCATGCCCGGTATCGGGCTGTTGCGTTGGGCGTTGCCATAGGGAATCAAAAAGCCAACAAAAGCCTCTGCTTCTCCTCGCTGCAGAACCTTCAAGGCTTCCGTTTCATTTTCAGCCAAAATCAGGGTGCCTTGGTCCATGGTGCTCTTGAGGTCATCCATGACGGCCATCCCTTTGACTGCGACAACCCGCTTGTTTTTTAAATCCTCCCAAGAGTGAAAGTGGTCGTTGGCCTGAGGAACGACGACGATGATCGGGTCATAGGCATACGGCCTGGTAAACAATAGATGTCGTTCCCGCTCTGGAGTGCGAGAGAGACTCAAGGCGGCATCGACCTTCCCGGACATCGCATTGCTAACCACCTCGCCCCATTTATCATGGAATTCAGGAACGATATTTGCGCCAATCTTTTGATTCAACAAAGCGATCAAGTCGGCATTAAGACCACTATAGTTTCCGGCCTCATCAACAATATCCACCGGTTTGATGAAGGTAGTCACCCCAATACGAATGACCGGATGATCAGCTAACCATTTTTCCTCTTGTGGTGTAAAATGAATATCCCCATCGGGACCCGCTATAAAACGACTATCGGGGTCGGGCAGCCATAATGATTCCAGGAGGGCGAGATCCTTGACGGGAATTTTTGAAAAACCATCATTGATCAGGTTGATCAACTCATCCTTGCCTTTAAGGACCCCGGCAAACATCAGGTTGGAGAACGCAATTTCATTGCCATGGGTCAGGCTGCCTCTTAAAGCAAAGCGAGCAAGATCCGCTTCTACCGCCGGTATTTCATTCAGAATGGCATCAACTTCACCATTGAGTAAGGCCAAAACCAACTCTTTCCCATCTTTGAAGGGTTTGACTATGATGTCTGGATAATTTTTGAGCAGATAGTCCTGTTGATAGTAGTCTTTGACCGTCCCAACGGTACTGCCAACCATAGCGTCCAAAGGTCTGGGAGGCGGGCCATTTGTTTTAAAAAACAGCCCGGTTTTAATCTCGTGGATCGGCTCTGAAAACGCCATCCATTCTGCGCGGCTTTTATTGCGAAACAAGCCGGAATGAATATCGGCCTCACCGGATCGCAGACCCTCCAGGGTGCCTTGCAAATCGGTGATACGAAATTGAATGGGTATTCCTGTTATTTTGCTCCAAAACCGCCACATTTCGACAACCAACCCAGTGGGTTCGCCATTGGGGGCGACCACAGTGAAAGGCGGATAATCACCTGTAATCGCAATGGTTAACGGTTTTTCCGTTTGAGCATCCACAGCGGCGGCATCTGATGAGATGAAAAAGCCCAGTAGAATGATACAAACCAAAAAAGCTCTACCAGAAACAGAATTTTTGAACATTGATGGGTTTGACCCCTGAAAAATTATAATAGACTCCCAGCCCTCATCACAAAAAGTTATTTTGCCCTAAATAGCCTGCAAAAACCATTTATTAATTCCCAAGTACCGTGCTGAGCAGCCTCCATAGAGCCTATTTTGAGCAACATCAAAAACCGGCTAAAACTATTTTGCCTTTGGCTTTTCCACTTTCAAGGATTGCGTGGGCGCGTATTAGATTTTTTGCGTTGATCAAACCAAAGGTTTCGGTTGCTGTAGTGCGAATCCGGCCCGAATCCAATAGTTCGGAAACCTCATTGAGGATCTCACCTTGGCGTGCGATATCAGAGGTTTGAAATAGCGATCGAGTGAACATCATCTCCCAGTGAATGGAGACAGCTTTGATCTTAAAGGGCATGATGTTGAAATTTTCCGGGTCGTCGATGAGGCCAAACCGTCCCTGAGGTGCGATCAGTTCGGCGGCCTGAGCGGCATAGTGGTCCGAATGGGTGGTCGAGAAGACAAAGCCGGGAGGGCCGATGCCAAGGGCCTCCATCTGTTCAGGTAGCGGTTGGCTGTGGTCGATGACGTGGTGTGCGCCCAACTCGACGGCCCAGGCCTGTGTTTCTGGACGAGAGGCGGTCGCAATGACGGTTAAATCGGTCAAGGCTCGTAAAAGCTGGATGGTGATTGAGCCAACGCCACCCGAACCACCGATGATGAGCACCGCTGGTGTGGCACCGGGTACCGGGTCGGTTACACGTAGACGGTCGAACAACATCTCGTAAGCCGTCAGGGAGGTCAGAGGGAGGGCCGCCCCTTGGGCTGCTGAGACAGACTGCGGCGCACGACCGACAATCCGTTCATCCACCAAGTGGTATTCGGAGTTGGTGCCTGGACGATTGATGGATCCGGCATACCAGACCAACGCACCCGGCTTGAATTGTGTGACTTGATTACCGACTGCCACAACCTCGCCAACTCCATCCCATCCCAATACAGCTAACTGGTCAGCCTCCGGTGGACGGCGCATGCGTATTTTGTAATCCACCGGATTGACCGAAATCGCCTCTATACGAACCAGTAGGTCATGGCCGGTGGGCAGAGGTTTCTCCGTCTCAAAATCGATCAGAGCATGGGCGTAATCGATGGGGCCTGTAACCCGGTATCCAACTGCTTTCATGGGATTTTCCTTCTTTATGTTTCTGAAGTTGATCCGGGCATTATCCCTAATTCGGCAGTCGGGCGTGCGTCAGCGGATTATAAGGCGGGTATTCAGGGGCGGGCGATATGGAGTCCCTCATTCAACCTAGATTCGGCAGTTGGGCGTGCATTAATGGTGCAACATATTGGTTTATCGGGTGAATCAGAAAAAATCGAAGTTACATTATTGCTGAGGAGACTTTTTTCTGATTTGCCAGGTGAATCAATAGGTTGTGCCAGTGATATGCGAACAACTGCCGAATCTAGGTTCAATGCCGATTGGCAATCTCATCCTCTTGTTCTTGTAGTCGCTGAATTGCGGCTTCCATATCCTCAATGGCTTTCGAGCGGCTTTCCTCGTCCAATCTGTCAAAGTCCAAAAATATCTTCATGCCATCATTTTCCACCCGGAAAAAGCGGATATCCTTATTGACCTCTTTATAGATGCCAATCAATTTATAGGGGGTGATTTTTCTGTGAATGCCTTTAACGGTGATCGGCTCCCCTTTTTCCGCATCAATGAAATCTTTGACGAGGGCATAGGTTTCGTAGGAGAGGGTGATTCCATCCGGGTCGGACACCCCTTCCAGACGGGCCGCCAGATTGACCTCACCACCGATGATGGTATAGTCCATGCGTTCTTCGGAGCCAAAATTACCCACATTACAATATCCGGTATTGATACCAATCCGCATCTGAAAAGGTCTGGCAAAGCCCATTTCGGTCCATTTGGCCCGGAGCGTCATCATATGGCGCTGCATTTCAATAGCCATTTGAACACAGGAAACCGCGTCTTCTTTAACGCCTTTGGTGGTGGGATCGCCAAAAAATATCAACATGGCGTCGCCAATGAACTTGTCGATTGTCGCACCATATCTCAGAGCGATTTTGGACATTTCAGTGAGGTAATCATTGACCAGAAAAGTAATGTCTTCCGGCTCCAGGTCGTCTGTGGTGCCGGTAAAATCTTTGATGTCAGAGAAGAAAACAGTCAGTTTTTTTCTCTCCGTACTCAGTTCGACCTGTTTTGCTCCGCTAAAAATAGATTCATAGACCTGGGGAGAAAGATATTTGGAGAGCTTAACGGAGAGCCCTTGGAGCATATCATTTTTTTCATCCAGAGTTGTCGTCACCTGTTTGAGATTTTTTTCATTGCGATCCGATAGACGCATGATTCGCTTGGCAGATTTGATCTGCTTTTGATAGTTTTTTAGAAGTTTTGAGAATTCCTGTTTGACCTTGTCAGACTTGATCTCACCACTATCCAAGAATTCCTGGGCTTGGGAGATTGACTCCATCTCCTCTTTGAAGACGTCATAGCTCATGGCATCAGGCATCGATACTGATCAAATTAAAGGTCGCTTCCTCAATATCTTCTCCAAATTCTTCTCCCAACTCCTCCATATTGTCATCGTCCGCATCGAAGCGCCAGTTGATGGTTACCTCAAGCCCCCTGGCTGCCGTATCCTCCAATAAGTCAAAAAGGCGCATGATTATCTTGGCGCTTGTTGAATTAAAATAAATCAATTCAAAGTTGAAGCCGATGGAGCCTGAGTCCATCCCGGCCAGGTGATTTTCCAGGGCATCGATGTGCGGGCCGTAAAAAGCAGGCACATCCTCCGGGTAGGATTCTCCACGAATGGTGAACACATTTTCTTCAAAGTTAAAATCCAGCTCAGGAGAACGTTCCGTCTTTTCAATCTTTATGTTATCCATGTCCTCTACCCTATTTAAAATCAAATGTAGGCTTTTAGTGAAAAATAGGCGTACTCTTCACTCAATGGTAGAAAGTCAAACTCTATGGGTCGAGTTGCTTTTTTGGCAATATCAACAAACCCGACCCCGGCCCCTTTGCTTCCCTCGGGAACATCACCTTTGAGAATTTGCTTGTAGAGTGCCTTCAACTGGTCTCGGTCCATCTTTTGAATGGTTGCCAACTGGTCATGCAGTCGGGCCACATCTCTTTGCTGAATCTTGTTTCCACAGGTCACGAAGTAGTTACCTTCTTCCCGCCCTACTGTCAGAAGACCGTAACTCAAGACAGAACTCTCGGGTGCTGATTCAGGCTCCCGTTCAGCAGAATAACGGATGACATTTTGCATCTGTTCGACAAAAATGCTAAATACCCCCCGTACAGTCTTGGTATCGGTATCCTCCAACTCCATCTTTTGTTTGATTGCCTTGCCAATACCGGAGAGAATGGACTCTGTCATGTATCCACTGTAGCAGAAGACGATTCCCTGGTCCTGCAACAGCTCACGAATTTGGTTGTGCGTTTGTGCCAACATGCTGTCTACCCCTGTTCTTCATGAGAGTCCACAATATCACCAGCCCGAGCATTGTCACACACTCTGGAAAATTCGTCAATCGGTCGAAATCTTCATTTTAAAGATATAAAGTATCCGCCATGGTCAGAACATTTTTCCGGTAAAAATGGGCCCGTTTTTCCTTCTGATTTTATCCGTTACACATTCCTTGGCAAGCCAACCAAAACAGAGATATTTTCAACCATCGGAGCATAAAAAAAGGGAGGGGTTTTTCTTCCCTCCCTTTTATATGATAAAAGAGTAGTTTATCCGCTATTGGGTTGTCACTAGGTTCTTATTTTAGCTGCGGCCATAACCGCCTCTTTACTTCGTGCGACAACCTTGGCCACTCGTTTGGTGTGATAGTAGATCCGTTTCAGATTTTCACGGATATCCATCTGCAAGGTGTAGGCCGTCAGATCCGCCATGGGCGCCTCTCCATCTCTTTGCAGGGCATCCATCTGTTTGCTTTGGCAAGCGCTATCCATATGACTGATTTCATCCTTCATGGCCATGACGGCCAGCGCTGTCTCCTCATTGTCGGTGATGAAGGCGGTTGCGGAGGCATTGAAGGCGGAAAAGATTTTACTATGGTAGTCCGTCAGGGTCTGGATGGCCTCACTAGAGAGAACGACCTTGCTGTTGGCGCAGACTTCAGCCAAGTGGCTTAAATTGTTTTCAATGATATCACCAATATTCTCCATCTCACTGGTTGCGGTAATCGTCGCCATGACTTCATCGGCAACAGAGGCCGGCAGATTGCCGCTGCCGATCTTAGCCAGATAGGTGGTGACCGCTTGATGAATTTCATCGACCCGATCATCCATTTTGGCAATCTCTTTCATTTTTTCCAAATCGCCCTTGAATACCGCATCCGGGATACCGATAAGCATTTTTTCCAGAATGTCAGACATAACGTTGACCTCACGGCGTACCAGGCTCAGAGCCAGAGACGGCGTGGAGATTAATGCCTCGTCCAGATATTTTGGCGAGTAGGATATGCCAGCCATGGCTTCCTCAACGCTTTCACTTTCGGGCTTGCTTGGAACCACCCATTCACACCAGCGAACGAAGAGACCACCCAGAGGCAGAAAGCCAAAAGCCATAACCACGTTAAAGATGGTGTGGGCATTGGCAACCTGTCGGGGAACTTCTGCAGCGAGACGATCACGACCCAACAGATCGGTATATTGGGGAGAAATTTCCCGGCACAGATCAGCCAGTAGTGGAATAAACCAGACGGCGATGGCAACACCGGCAATTTTAAAGGTAACGTGAGCGACAGCAACCCGAACGGCGGCACGGGGTTTTCCCATGGCAGCCAGGCCTGCGGTCATACAGGTACCGATGTTGGCACCGAAGGCCAGAGCGATACCCCCTTCCAGAGAGATCAAACCCTGCATGGCCAGCGCAACGATGACGCCCATGGTTGCAGAAGAAGATTGAATCAAACCGGTGAAGGCGGCAGAGATCATGATGCCAATGACTGGATTGTCAACACTGCGCATCATGTCGATGAACGGTTCGTATGATCGCAACGGCTTCATGGCGTTGCTCATCTCACCCATACCAAAGAAGATCATACCCAAACCCATCACCAAATATCCGTACTGCTTTTTCTTTTCGTCTTTGGCGGTGAAGATTTGGACAAAACCGACGGCAATCAGCAAAGAGGCGTATTTTGTCACTTTAAAAGCGACGATTTGGGCGGTGATGGTGGTGCCGATATCGGCCCCGAGGATCACCCCGATGGCTTGGGAAAGTGACATCAAATCAGCCGTCACAAAGCCCACCAGCAAAACCGTGGTAACAGAGCTGGATTGAATGATTGCGGTAACGATGGCCCCGGTAATCAGACCCATGAAGCGGTTGGTGGTTAAGGTGCCGAGAATCTGTTTCATCTTTTCACCGGCAACAATCTTCAGAGCATCTCCCATCCGCTCCATACCATAAAGAAAGATGGCCAGACCACCAAACAGCTTCATGGTGATGGTGAAGAAATCGATGCTGGCACCACCGCTACCGGCTTGGGCCAGGACTGGCGTAAATACCGCTGCCGCAGCCATGGAAATAATGGCGACCGGTAACAACCGTCTAAGCCATGGAATTTTAAAAAAAGTCATTGTGGTGTTTCTCCTTTTGTTATCACTTTTAACGGTCCAACTGGTGTTTGACAACCATGACCGGCCTTTGCGCAAGGCGCAGTACCCGTTCGGTTGTTGTCCCCAATAAATGGGATGAGGGTCCTGAGTTGCGACCACAACCCAGGATGATTAATCCGGCTCCGACTTTCTGGGCTGTCTCCAGAATAGCGGTCAAAGGCTCTCCCCTGGCTAACGTCGTATAATATTTGATTCCCACCTTTTTAAAGGCTGTCGGAATATTGTTCTGGCGCAGAAATCTAGCCATTTGGTCAGCCGCCCGGTCCCGTTGGCGACGAAATTTTTTTCCAGCCTTTTTGTTTTTTCCATGCCCCGGTTTTTTTTCCAGCTTTGGAATAACATGGAGGAGGTAGATCGGCTCCTTGACCGATACGCTCAGGGCATATCCCTGCTTTACCGCTTCGACGCTATCCAAAGAAAAATCGACCGGGATCATGATGGGACCTTTTGGTTGACCTTCTGATAGGAAACAGGACTCCAATGCTGGGGAGAAAGTCTCATCCGAATGAGATGATGAATCATTGGGTGGATCTTTCAACATTGCGTTTGCAGCTCCATGGTTGGCGTGAAAAATTCCGATCAACTGTCCAACCGTGCATCCTGGAGCAGCTGGTCTCTGCGTAATAGTTCGGAACGACCTAAAACATAGGTGGCGGTCAACGTTAAAAATCCCATGGTCAGCAGTCCTGTGGTACCTGCGGTCTCGTTGACGACAACGGCCATGGCCAGATAAGCAACCGCCAGGATGGCCTGTATCCCACTCTTTTTTCCCGCTGTGGAAAAACGATTGACGACCGATGCTGATGAGGGGTTCAATTGGTTGAAGCAGGCAGTAGATGAGGGGGTTTGGCTGTTCATGATTAATCTCCATTATAAATTGAATAAGGGGAAAATCCCCGTTGGGTTTGCCTTATTACATCTCATAATCCATGCCATAGATGGGAGTTGTATAAATATAAAACAATATCAACACTTTATAATGATTTAATCGGGGATTGATCGAACGAGAGGGGGTGTAACCAAATGGAGGAGGTGCTTTAGAGTATGGCGGGAAAAATAGGGGGCAACTCTAATATTTCAAATAGTTAGAATAAAAATAAACGGGAGTTGTCATTATTGAAAATGCACACCCCCGAATCGGCTGGAGATCTTGAACATCGAAAGGCCGTGACTGTCGTTGCCGAATCTGGAGTGATCAAGAGTTGACCTCTTCCGTCTTCAGGCGCATGAGGCGACGATTGAGGGCTGGGCGGGAGACGCCCAGTAACAGAGCGGCGATTCCCTGATTGCCTCCGGTTTGACGCAGAGCCTCCTGGATGATCAGGTTTTCTGCTTGCTTGAGGGTTGGAAAACGGCCTGTGGTGCGTAATGAAGATTGAATCTGTTTGTCAACCTGATCTGGGTTGCCATGTTGGTTGATGGCGTTGGCACGCATGGCTTTCTTGAAACTTTTCATACCGATAATCGACCCGGATTTATGCCGGGTGACTGCATCATAAATCATGGAGCGCATCTCTCGTACATTACCGGGGAAGGCATAGGTCGAGAGTAGGGTAATCAGCTCCGGTGGTGGTTCAAGATCCGGTTTTTCCATGGCTTTACACGCCTCATCGAGGAAAAACCCCATCAATAAGGGGATATCTTCAATACGCTCTCTCAGAGGTGGAATTTCTATCCAATGACCGGAAAGTCGAAAATAGAGATCCTTGCGAAACTTGTTCTCGGCAATCAAGTGGCGCAAATCTTGGTTGGTCGCCGTGATGATGCGGGCATTGCTCAAACGGGGTAGGTCGGACCCCAGGGGGTAATAGTTTTTTTCTTGCAAAAGTCGCAACAACTTAACCTGGGATGATTTGGTCAAGTCACCAATTTCATCCAAAAATAGGGTGCCATTTTCGGCCTTGGCGACAAACCCTTCGCGCAGCCCGTCCGCTCCTGAGAAAGCGCCTCGTTGATGGCCGAACAGAGAGTCGGAAAACATGTTGTCGTCCAGCCCGGCCACGTTGACCGTGATCAGCTCTCCGGATCGGTTGCTGGCCTGATGAATGGCTTTGCCAAACAGCCCTTTTCCAACCCCGGTTTCGCCGGTGATCAAAACCGGCTCGTTGGAGTGGGAAAGAGCCAGAATGTATTGGAAAATGGCATCAATTTTGGGATGATTGGTGACAATCCCGCTAAAAGCTCCGCCGCGGTCATGTTGGCCACCCAGCAGGCAATCTCGCAGATTGGTAACCTGACGGCGCAGAGTTCGTATCTCCATGGCTCGTGTAATGCTGGAGATAAACCGACTCTCCTCCACCGGTTTGACCAGATAGTCAAAGGCCCCCTCTTTCATACAGGTCACGGCGGTTTCGACATTCTGAGCGGCGGTCATCACCACCACCGGAATTTCCGGGTAGCGCTGGACGATTTGTGGCAGCAACTGAAGGCCGGATATTTTCGGCATGAGCATATCCAAAACCACGACCCCGCACGCATTTCGTTCCAGATAGGGGAGTAGATCATTGCCGTCGGACATGGTCACCACAGAAGAGATGCCAAATGTCTTTAACAAAACACTGGAGCCGAATAGCACCTCTTCTTCATCATCGACCAGCACCACCGGTAGGATATTTGTCGAACGTAAACTCATGTTTGTAACCCGGCCAAAGCGGAGGGAATGATCGGAAGGCAAATGGTTACCAGGGTTCCTTCGCCAACCTTCGAATCAAAATGGATTTTTCCCCCATGGTTGCTAATGATGTCATTGGAGATGGAAAGACCCAGACCGGTCCCGCCACTGTGCTCCTTGGTGGTAAAAAAAGGGTCGGAAATGTTGTTCAACGTCTCTTCGGGAATTCCCTCTCCCTCATCATTGATGTGAATTAGAATATTCTCTCTGGTCCCATCAACCTCAGCCGAGAGTTGAACCCGGCGGGAGCGGTCCGGGAGGGATTGAAGGGCGTTGAGTAAAATGTTGATGACCACCTGCTCCAACTGCTGGGCGTTGCCCCGAATCACAGGCAACTCTCCTCCCGGATCTAAATGGCAGAAATCGGTATATTTACTGACCTGGTTTTGCAGAATGGAAATTGCGTCCTGTAGAACTTCGTTGATATGGATCACCTGATCCATGCCGCCTTTGTCCTGTCGGGCCATATGCTTCAGATTGCCGACAATTTTTTTGATTCGTTGGGTGCTGTTGTTGATCCCGTTCATCAAACGGGGAATGGCCTCCAAAGCCTCGTCTGCCGGCATGCCGCCCAGGGAATATTGACTGATATTGTCGCTGTAGCGTTTTAAGACCGAGGTTATGTCCCCCCAGGTGCGCATAAGAATGGTATTGTTGAACTGAATGGCACTGTTGGGGTTGTTGATCTCATGAGCGACACTGGCGGCCAGCACCCCGAGAGAGGCCAGTCGGGCGTTGCGAATGGCCTGGGCATGAAGGACATGATCTCGGGTTACATCGGAGATGATGAGCATGGTCTTGGAGTCACTATGCTCCAAATTTATCGGGATATAGCGAGCCTCCCACCAAGTCAGATCCGGTAAGGAAAAGCGTATGTTTTCCACAGTATTATTGGCCATGCTTGTCTGAAGTGCCTGGGTGTGTTTCCTGAATAGGGATTTGGGCAATAAATCTAAAAAATCGGCACCGATCTTAATCTCGGATTTTGCGTGTGGAAAGGGCCGGTTCATAAACAAAATATGTCCATTTTTATCCAGAGAGATGATGAAATCCGGCGAATAGTCCAGCAAGGAGCGAAACTTCTCTTCGCTCTCCGTTAAAGCTTGGGTAATGTGCAAGCGTTTACGCATTTCTACCTGCAGCCGAAAAAGATAGAGTACCAATACGATGGTAAACAGCACCCCTTCGGTCAACAGAATCCAGGGTCCTTCATTGAAGGCTTGGGCACTGCGAAATAGAGCCGTGGCCTGAGCGGTAAAGCGCCAGGAGCGGTCAGCAATACCGACCGTTTCATTGATAATAATGTCCGGCTGTAAGGGAATGTCTGTGGCTGCCAGATGTCCATTCTCTCTGAGTCGGCTGGAATATTCATAGAGCACTCCAGCCCGCTCTGAGATATCCTGATCCTGGATTGTAATATCAATACCTCTGGGTTCCAGTGGGCCTAAGGAGGTTTGTACCAGCTTTTCCAGAAGATAGATGCCCAGCACAAAGCCAACCGGGTTCCGATTGCGCACGGCGGGCAGGGTCGGTTCCGCATCGATGCGATAGACCGGAAGGCAGGCGATAAATCTGGTTATCCCTTCATCTTCAATGGATAAAAGCCGTCTGCTCGCCGTCATTTTTCCGGTTTGTGCCGCTTTTTCAAGGTATCCAGCCAGGCTTGGCAACTGAACCAAATCCCATTTCTCCTTCATACCATGATTCCGTTGAAGAAAGGTCTCCTGTTTCCAGTTTGTGCTGTCATACGGTATCCAGACAAAAGCGTCGATTTCGGCATGGCTGGATAAGATGGCCGAAGCCGAGACCCGAAAGTTTTCCCGTGATAGCTCAGGAAAGCCGACCAGCATGGTCCGCAACTCTCCCAAGGCTTCCAAACTCTCTCCAGCCCCTTTCTGGAATGCTCGAAAACGGTTTTGAGCCGCCCATTGAAAATCCATTTTTTTATGGACCGTCAACTGATGGTTTGTTACCCAAAATGTAATAAGGGAGAGTGCAATCCCGACAATGGCCACCAACCAGATAGATCCCGCCCCAATCAGACGGTTTTGAATCCATGACGTAGGTGGGGTTGGAATGTTCATAAGTAGACCGTTGTGTAGACGTATCTGTCAGTTCTCATCTGACTTGAACCAGTCCAGATTTCCATCGAAAACCGATCTACTTCTGTTTGGTTTTTTTGACGACCATTACCGGAACAGTTGATCGTTCCACCACCCGTTCAGCCACGGAACCCAGCAGAATATGTGATAGACCGGTCCGACCACTGCTGCCCATGACGATCAGCCCATAATCCTTTTTTTCGGCCAGTCGGATAATCTGAGTAACCGGAATACCCCGACGACAACGAAGATCAAGTGTTACTCCCAGTTCCTTGGCCTGTTTGCTAACCCCTTCTTTGTTGATAAACTCCGTCAGTTTCTCCTCTGCTGCATCATCAATCTGCTTAAAAAACTTTTTTTGTTTCTTGAGTTTTTTATCTTGCAAATAGAAGCCGGGATCCTCCAGGGAGTCGTGTATGACATGGAGAAGAGTGACCTGTGCACCCAACAATTTTGCCAGAGCCAGACCTTCATCGACAGCCAGTTTACTGTCGGTGGAAAAATCGATTGGAATCAATATTTTTTTTGATGATATGATAGACACTTAAATCAATCTCCTCGATTAAAAAAAAACCAATGTATAACGAACCAAAACACTGTTTTGGAAATCATTACATGATTGTGGTAAAGACGGCAAAATGAAGAATCAACGGTGGAAATACAGCCATGAACAACTTGTCAAAAAGCAGAGGAATATTGCGCTTGGCTAAAGCTCCGAACGCCACAGCAAAACCAAATTGTGCCCAAATCAAGGAGAGCAAAAACCAAAGCTCGTTCATATAGATTGGATTGGTCTGGGATTGATAGTAGTTGGAGAGAACAACAAAGCTGACCCCCCCCCAACATAAAGCCAGAACCCACCAGATTGGCGTCCCCTTCGCCGCCACTTTTCCAACCGCATTTACCCCCAAAATACGGTAATAGATGGCGAGGGCGGATATGTGTTGGTACCACTGGGGTTTGGCAACGGGTCTCTTCCTGTCACTATCGCTCAAGTTCATTACAGCTCTCCACTGAAAGAAGGTGGCAGGTAATCCGGAAAATCCGGATTACCTGCCTACCATTGCGAATGGTGCTACTACATCGACATGGACCTAGTTGCTAACAGCCTGCTGAAAAGCCCGATCATTTTGCTGGGAAATTAAATGATCAGCCTGGCGGGCAATATTTTTGGAGGCGTAGAAAATTCTCCGCAGTTTATCCATAATATCGATCTCCACCTGATAGGCTGCGACCCGTCCTGGTTCATCAGCGGTCAAACGTTGAACGTGATGTACGGCCGCTTCAGACATACGGGCATCAATCTGTTCTTCTAGCTCCTGAACGGATTTGAGTGCATCGACATCATCTTCGGTGAGTGCCCGTAAAGATTGTTCCAAACCTTTGGTGACCAGTTCGTGAAAGCTGTTGATGCTTTTCTCCGTCGCTTCACTGATGACGACACCTTTGGTCAGGCGTTGTTCACCAAGATAGACCAGGTTGGTTTCGATGGTGTCACCGATTCCTTCCAGAGAGTCTGCAACGTTGATCAGGGCCATCAACTCATTGGTCTGTTGAGTGTTGAGATTGGTCGCACTGATTTTGCCCAGATAACGAATAAGATGGGTGTGCATTTTATCAATTTCATTATCTCGTTTTTCAATCTCTTTGAGCTCTTTTAAATCGCCATTGATCACGGACGGCATAGCGTCGGTCAACATCAGGTTGACGCGCATACCCAGGCTTTTGATTTCACGGCGAACCGCATCCAAGGCCAAAGAGGGGGTCGAGATTAAGATCTCATTAAGATAGAGAGGACGACCTGAGGCAGAAGAAGCATCTTCGACCCCACCAGCCCGATCCGGCAGAATTCGCTCGATCATCGTGGCGAAAACAGTCGTGAACGGCAGGAAGATCATGGTGTTGGCAACATTAAATACCGTGTGGGCATTGGCGATCTGACGAGGGGTGTCTGCGGCCAATTTATCCATGCCGGTTAGATGATCCGAAGAGGGAGAGACCGCGGTGACTACATCCGCTAGCATCGGTATGAAGAAATACCAGAGGACCACACCGGCGGTATTGAACATGATGTGGGCCATTGCCGCTCGCACCGCCTCTCTTGGTTTACCGATGGAGGCGAGCAGGGCTGTAACACAGGTACCGATGTTGGCACCAAAGGCCAGGGCTATACCAGCCGGAAGGGTGACAAACCCCTGAGACGCCATGACGATCACAATACCGGTGGTCGCCGAGGAGGATTGGATTAATCCGGTGAACCCCGCTGCCACCAATATTCCGACCATTGGACTCTCCATGGAGATCATCAGGTCCAGGAATGGCTGATAGGAACGCAGAGGTTTCATGGCACCGCTCATGACATTCATGCCGAAGAAGACCAAGCCAAGGCCCATCAACATAAAGCCATATTGCTTGATATTCTCTTTGGTGCTGATGAAACTCATGGAGAAACCAACGGCGACCATCAACAACGCCACTTTAGTCACTTTAAAGGCGACGATCTGGGCGGTGATGGTAGTACCGATATTGGCACCAAAGATAATACCCAAGGTTTGGGAGAAGGACATCAATCCGGCGGTGACAAAACCGACGACCAACACCGTCGTCACCGAAGATGACTGAATGATGGCCGTCACAAAGGCGCCTGTTATCGCCCCCATGATTCGGCTTTTGGTCAGCGTCGCCAGGATGTTTTTCATCCGCTCGCCAGCCACCGCTTTCAAGGCGTCAGCCATCTGTTCCATACCGAACAGAAACAGAGCCAG
>JADFYU010000001.1:182705-225238 GCA_015232865.1 Magnetococcales bacterium | reverse complement strand
GCCCCAGACCCCACCCTTTTTTTTTAATTGTTTTTTTGGCCTTCGGCCTGCCCATCAATTGATGAATTTAGACGGGAAACCCCATTTGTTTCATTGCGTTCAGGGCCAGATCTGCAACCTGTTCGGGAGAAAGACGGTCAGAACTTATGACCAGATCATAATAAGACGAATCGGTCGGGTGCATCTGAAACAGCTCTTTGACAAACTCATAGCGCTCTTTATTGATCTTCGCCACCCGTTTCCGGGCGGCCTCCAGAGAGATTTCCTCACGGGTAGAGACACGTTTGGCACAAATCTCAGGGGTTCCGGTTACCCGTATTCTAAAGGCCTGACGTTTAGCAAGAATAATCTGACCACCCCGGCCGACAACGACACCACCGGATACGGCAACACCATTCATGGATAGATACAACCGCTTCAGGAACTCTTCACGGCTGCCCTTGCCAGCGGAAAAAATATCAACGATCCAATCTTCAATTTTATTCGGGGCGCGCTCATCCAGCTTTTGCATCAAATGTGGATCAACACCGACTTGGTTGACAATTCCATCCAAAATCTGCTGGTCAAAACAGGTGACACCCAGTTTTTTTGCCATGATCTGAGCAACCTGTTCCCCTTCAGCGCCAAAATCCCGAGCCACTGTAACCAGAGGTCGGGGCTTGACTGTCTTGGCCTTGTCGGTCTTGGGCTTTATGTCAAAAAAAGTAGCCTGGATAATGGATTGCAACTTGTTTTTTTCAGCTTTCATTACCTGTTTCCTTGAACCAGAGTAGTCTGAATCGTTATGAACCTAACGGTTCAATACTGTTTCCATTTTTTTAATCACGGTCTTATCATTTGTGTTTCACCACCACGATACAACGGACAGTGTAACATTTCCCATAAAAAAAACCAGGATAGCCGGACGCACAGAAGGGATAAATCCGCAGGCTGACATTCGGGCGGTTTTGGCTGGAAACGGTCAGACAGTCGTCCCGTATCGTCTGGATGATTGAACTTTGGCCAGGGTATCCAAAAGCACCTTTTTTCTGATGGGTTTGCCCAGACAGTCGTCACACCCGACCTCTCTGGCTTTATCGAAGATATCCTTCAGGGAATGAGCGGTCAGGGTAATAATCGGTGTCGGTTGCTGCATACCAGCCTCCGACTCCCACTCTCTGATCCTCCGGGTGGCAACAAAACCATCCATGACCGGCATCTGAATATCCATCAGAACAACATCAAATTCTTGTGTTTTAAATTGCGCCTGGGCTCCATTTTCGACTGTCACCAGTTCAATGGTTTTGAAATAAAATCCACCGCACCAAGGGACAAGGCTCGAACCTCGTCATCGGGCGAACTGGACGCCGTAACAAAAATGATTGGAATTTCCCGAGCTGAATCACTCTATCCCCCTTTTTACTCATAAAGACTATTGTGACAATTGGACATGAAATATCGCCAGATCAGGGCTGGGGGGCCGCCGCCGGTGATGCCTTGCATGGGGCTGTTGTCATCGTTACCCATCCAGACGCCGGTGGTCAGAATATCTGAATACCCGACAAAAAAGGCATCACGATTATCCTGACTGGTTCCGGTTTTTCCCGCTATCGGCTTATCGCCAAAGGCGGCGTTGCGGGCGGTTCCTTTGTAGACAACCCGTTGCAACATGCCGTTCAACTGGGCGGCAGCGGCCAGATCAATAGCGTAGAAGGGCTCTCTTTGAGTTCTCCATGTCAAAATATTGCCCGACGCATCGGTTACTCCCGTGAAGCCATACGGCTCGAATCGAGCGCCGCCATTGGCGATGGTTCGATACATGTTGGTCAGATTGAGAAGGGGAATTTCCCAACTGCCGAGAGCCACAGAAGGGTTGTCTGGCAATATTTCGCCAATACCCAATCGAAACAGCAAATCGACCAGGGTGTCGTGACCGATTTGCTGATAAAGGGCGACTGAAACCGTATTGCGAGATTGGGTGAGTGCCTCGGTCAGGGTCATAGGCCCTAGAAAACGGCCATCATAATTGCGTGGGGACCACCCATCAATGGTGATAGGCACATCCTCCACCCGGCTGTTTTCATCCAGACCGGCTTCCAGAGCTGCCAAAAAGACAAACGGCTTAAATGTGGAGGCCGGCTGCCGTTTAACCAGACAGCGATTAAGTTGACTGTCGCTATAATCGGCCCCGCCGACCATGGCTCGAACCGCACCATCAGCGGCGATGGAGATCAGAGCCGCCTCGCTGGTCTGTCGGCCCCTGTACTCCCGCAGATAGCGGTTGATGGCAATCTCTGCATAGGTTTGATACTCGGTGTTTAGAGTGGTAAAAACTCGAATTCTCCCCTCATAATCAGCCAATTTATCGATCAACGACGGACTGATCCAATCCTTGAGCCATTGGTATTGGATTGGTCTGAATTGACGGTCTCCCTTTTGAATGCCGGTCTGGATGGCCCGCTCCATATCGTCCAAAGTGATATAATCCCCACGGACCATGGACTGAAGAACTGTTTTGGCACGACTGGCCGCCACATCAAAATGGCGGCGAATGTGATAGCGATTCGGTCCTTTTACCGTACCGGCCAACAGAGCCGCTTCGAACAGGTTGAGTTCTGAAGTCCGTTTGGAAAAATATTGGCGCGCAGCGGTCTCGACGCCATAGGTGTTGTCTCCAAAATAGACATTATTGAGATACATCTCAATAATCCGCTCCTTGGAAAAATAATATTCCAACTTGAATGACAGCACCATCTCCTTGAACTTTCGCCACAGGGAACGATCCGACGATAAAAACAGGTTTTTGGCCAACTGCTGGGTCAGAGTGCTCGCTCCAGCCATTCTTTGTCCCTTAAGACCTTTTATGACATTGGTGGCGATGCTGATGGGGTCAACCCCAAAATGATAGCGAAAGCGCCGATCCTCAATGGCGATAAAGGCCTCTTTCAGATGGTCGGGAATCTGACTGCCGGGCAGACGCAAATTGCGGGAGACCTCGACCATTTCAAGAGTATTGCCGCTTTTATCCATAATCAGGGACAACCCCCGATCGGCATCGATAATCTGTTGCCGAGTCGGCAGCATCGGCCAGAAAATCGCAACCAACAGACCGGCCAGAACCAGCCCGACAAAAAACCAAAGGGTCAATTTAAGCAGGATGCGCTTGAAAAAGGTCGTCGCTTTATGGCGAATTTTTTGTCCCAAGCCAGCAGAGACAGCCTGCTTGACTGGCCGACGGGCGGAACCGGACGGTTTGGCCGGAGCAGACTTTTTGGTTCGAGGCGCTTTCGCAGTCTCGGTAGAGCGGGTGGCAGGGGGGGATTTGCTCTTTCTCGTCGTTTTCGGTATGGATGCGGGTTTTACCGCTTGTGTTGAGGGCCTGACTTCTTTTTTTTTGGCCCGAACGGTCGCCGGTTTTTTTGTTGTGGGTTTGGCCGTGGGTTTGGCCTTCGTGGGTTGTACTGGCATTGTCGTAATGACTCAACACTTCTAAAAAAAACTAGGTTACAATAATGATAATGGCATAGACTGTACACTTTTTTATCCGGTTGGTGCATGATTTATTTTTTTCATGCTTATCTGAAAGATTTTCGGCTGTATACTCGTCGGTTGTGCGCAAAAATAGTGATGGACTGGATTGAGTATTGGCTGGCTCTAAAGACCCCGGCACGTTACCGGACACTCACCCACCTATAAATACAAATCCCTGTCCGAAATGTGTTACTGTTGTTTTTTAGAAGAAAATAGCGAAACTCTATCGTATACTGCCTTTCAATTTATAAATTACATCAATCAATAAGGAGAGATTATGAAACGACGGATTCCCCCTTTCATTGTGGCCAGCTTGATGATTATTGGCTTGATGGCAGTCACGGTACAAGCCCAGGCCGCCCCAAAATACCGCTGGAAACTGGCCATGACCTGGCCAACCAACTTTCCCATCTTCGGTGATGCCGTACTCAAAATGGCTGATCTGGTCAAAACCATGTCCAATGGCGAGATGGAGATTCGAATTGACTCCAAGAACAAACATAAAGCACCGTTTGGCATCTTGGACATGGTCAAAAGTGGCAGTCAATATCAGATGGGCCACTCTGCCTCCTACTACTGGAAAGGTAAAGATCTGAACACCATGCCCTTTACCACCATGCCGTTCGGCATGACTACGCCGGAGCAATATGCTTGGTTTTACTATGGCGGCGGCATGGAATTGATGAAAAAAACCTACGACAAACATGGCGTCTACTCTTTTCCGGGTGGCAATACCGGCAATCAGATGGGCGGCTGGTTCCGCAAGGAGATCAACAGTCAGGATGACCTCAAAGGTCTGAAGATGCGGATTCCCGGCTTTGCTGGCGAAGTGATGTCCAAACTGGGCGTGGTTGTGACCAACATTCCACCGGGGGAACTATACACCGCTTTGGAACGGGGAACCTTGGATGCCTTGGAGTGGGTTGGCCCCTCTCTGGATCTCAACATGGGCTTTCACAAAATCGCCCCCTACTACTACACCGGTTGGCATGAGCCGGCGACCGAGTTGCAGTTTTTGGTCAACCAGGACAAGTTCAATACCCTGCCGCCGCATTTGCAAAAAATTCTCACCATTGCCATGCAATATGCCGCCTATGACATGTACACCCGCTCTTACCACGATAGTGCTGTAAACTGGGCTGCCATCAAAAAAGAGTATCCCCACATCAAAATCAGAACCTTCCCAAAAGAGGTAATCAAACAGATGAAGGTGGAGAATCAAAAATTGTTGGAGGAGAGTTCCAAGACCAACAGCGACTTTAAAGAGATCATCGATTCGCAAAACGCCTACCTGAAAGATGTTCGGGAATGGACCCGTATTTCCGACTATTCCTATCTGCAAGACAACCTGGAATAATGCCATGAAATCCTGATTCCCTCCGCTTTTCAAAGGCGGTGGGAATCAGGGCTGTTTGCTCATCTACAACACCACAGCGAGCAATCCCGACAGGAGGAAATATCCATGCTAGTGAAGATTGAGAATTGGATCGACCGCTTTGCCGATCTGCTGGGATATGCAACCGGTATTTTGATGATTCTAACCATGATCAACGTATTTTATGATTCGATCATGCGCTATTTTTTCAATGTCGGCAGCATCACCATGCAGGAGATGGAGTGGCATCTGTTTTCCATCGTCTTTCTCTTTGGTATTGCCTACACTCTAAAAGAGGACGCCCATGTGCGGGTCGATCTGATCTATGATCGATTGAGCAAAAAAAACCGAGCGATCATCAATATTTTCGGAACCCTGTTTTTTTTAATTCCCCTCTCCTTTTTAATCATCTATGGTTCCATTCCATTTGTTCATGAAGCCTTCATCACCAACGAGATCAGCGGCGATCCTGGCGGCATCACCCACCGCTGGATCATCAAGGGAATGATTCCCCTCGCCTTCATTTTCCTGACCGTGGTGGCCCTGGGGTTGATTATTCGCAACTATCGGGTTATCAAAGCCGGCCCCCACCCTGTACTCCCGACTCACCTGAACGAACAGCTTTAACGAAGTTCTATGACGACCCGGATAAGGAAGGCCCCTCCATGATTGGACTGATTATGTTCATTACCGCCCTGCTTCTGTTGTTGCTGGGCTTTCCGGTCGCCTTTACCTTTGGCGGGGTAGCGGTATTTTTCGGCCTGTTTTCCGAGGGGATCGGACTATTTGACATGATGCCGCATCGCATCTGGTCCATCATGAACAACACCATTCTCATGGCTATTCCGCTGTTTATTTTTATGGGAATTATTCTGCAAAAATCCAAGCTGGCCGAGCGATTATTGGAGTCCATGGGGTTTTTATTCGGGGAAATTCGCGGTGGGATCGCCATCAGTACGGTGTTGGTCGGCAGCCTGCTGGCGGCCTCGACCGGCGTAGTGGGCGCATCGGTCGTCGCCATGGGGGTCATCTCCCTGCCGGTTATGCTCAAATACAACTATGATGCCCGCCTGGCCACCGGTTCCATCTGTGCGGCGGGAACCCTGGGTCAGATCATCCCCCCCTCCATTGTCCTGATTATTCTCGGCGACGTCTTTCAACAACCGGTCGGTGATCTGTTTCGAGCCGCCTTCTGGCCCGGACTCCTTTTGGTGTTGGTTTATGTACTCTATATTCTGGCGGCAACCTTTTTCAACAAAGAGCTGGCTCCCCCCATCGAAGTCACCGCCTTTTATGGCAACAAACAAGAGCAGGTCAAAAAAGCCCTGATCGCCATTCTGCCGCCCCTGACACTGATCGTACTGGTTTTAGGTTCGATACTGGCTGGTGTCGCCACCCCGACCGAATCCTCCTCGGTGGGCGGAGTCGGCGCCATTCTGCTGGCAATGCTCTATCGGCAACTGTCTGTCTCCATGGTGATCGAAAGCGCCAAGGAGACCGTCAAGATCACCGCCATGGTTTTTGCCATTTTAATTGGGGCCACGGCTTTTTCCATGGTTTTCACCTTTACTGGCGGCGATTATCTGGTTGAGGATTTCATGATGGCGCTGCCCGGAGAAAAGTGGGGGTTTATCATTTTTTCCATGCTTTCCATCATGATATTGGGATTTTTTATCGATTTTGTCGAAATCTCCTACATCATCGTGCCCATTTTAGCTCCCATTGCCGAAGGGTTGGGAATCAACCCCATCTGGTACGCCATTCTGGTAGCCATGAACCTGCAGACCAGCTTTTTAACCCCCCCCTTTGGCTTCAGCCTATTCTATCTTAAAGGGGTAGCACCGCCGGAGATTTCGACCACCGACATCTACCGTGGGGTAGTACCGTTTATCTTTCTTCAGATCGGCGTCTTGGCGATTTTGGTTCTCTACCCCGAATTTTTTGGCATGTAGAAGCCACAATCGAACCCAACATCAATTGACTGGCAATGACGCTTGATGTCTGACCACCCGGTTACGCCCGGCATTTTTGGCTTTGTAGAGAGCCAAATCGGCCTGTTGAGTCATCTGTTTAGAGTGTTTTAGATCTGAGCGATAGGCGGCCACGCCGATGCTGATGGTCAGCGGCTGACCGGGCAGGCGTTGACTCAAGACATGACCCAGGTTTTCCACATTTTTACGAATTCTCTCACAATAGGCCCAGGCATCGTCGATGCTGGTGTGCTTGAGAATAATCATAAACTCTTCCCCCCCATATCGGCCAACCATCCCGTTGGCTCGGGTGGATTTCTTCAAAACCTGCGCCACCAGTTTCAAGATCCGATCCCCCTCCTGATGACCAAATTTATCATTGAATTTTTTAAAAAAATCGATGTCCGCCATGGCGACACAAAAAATCTGGCCTTTTTTCCTGGCGTTGGCAAAGGCTTTATCAAACTGAGCATCCAGGCCGGACCGATTCATGATTCCGGTCAACTTATCCCGGTTCGCCCGTTGATTGGCCAGGGCGTATAACAGAGCGTTATCCAACGCCAGCCCCATCTCATGAAAAAGAGAGGAGAGGGTTTGCAATTTTGCCTCCCCAACCAAAGCCTCCGCCTCTTTTTTTACCAGACAGGCCAAACCATGAATTCGCCCCTGGCCTTTAATGGGAACCAAAGTCGCCTGTTTGGCACCAATAAAACCCAACAATTTCAGCTCAAGCGCATTTTTACCATTCATCAAGATCGGCCAACGGTTGCGTAGACACGCCAAGATATTTTCATCCGCCTCCTCGACAGAAAATTGCTGACCAACCCCCTCCTTGGCAAAAGGAACGGCTCCCGGAAACTGTTCGGCAACAATCAGCCTTTTTTCCTGATTAAAGCGAAAGACCCAGATCTCATCAAAATTCATATCCAGCCGAATGGCCTTCAGGGTGTTTTTAAAAATCACCTCACTATCCAGGCTTCGATGAGGGGTGAGCAACATCTCCGCATGTTGGGTCATTTTTGTGGAATCGGACCGATTGGTTTCCAGATAGAGATAGTGGGTTTTTAATTTACCCAGTTGCAGGTTGGCCTGAAAAAGATTCTCCCGTATTTTATGGTCGTTGGGCATGGAGAATTGATAATACAGAGCCAGAGAGGCCAACTTTGGCTCCATAGCCGAGATGATCGTCTCGACGCCAACCCGCTCCAGGTTGATCACCCGTTCGGTCTCCGGCGGCAGTATGGGGCCGGGCATCCCTTGGTGAGAACCGATTCCCTGGGTCCAGGCGATAAAATCGGAGAGTTGAAGCAGAGCGGTCAATCGAGCACCATCCAACCCGAGGATCGACTCATCATAGCGTTGATGATGGTAGCGGACACTACGAATCAGCCGTTGGGAAAAACCGCACTGAGCCAAAAAAGAGGCACCCAATTCATCATGGCCCAAGCCCATGAACGACCGTTCCTGATCGGCCATGGGGTGATCAAGATTATACTGCATGGCCAAAAACTCTTCATAATCGATGGCACCGTGCATGTACAAAAATATTTTTCCAACATCGTGAAACAGCCCGGCCAGATAGGCTTCATCAAGATTTTGATAGCGTATTTTTTCGCCGATGGCTCGTGAAATCACCGCTACCGTCGTACAATGTCGCCAAAAGTTTGCTGGATCAAAACGGTGGATTTGGAGTTTATGGACGACCAGGTTATAAAACATCAACTCGATGCCAAGGGTTCTAATCCGATTAAATCCGATATGGATTACCGCCTGACTGAGAGTGGAGATCTTACCGACTTTTCCAGCACGATGGGTATTGGCAAAGCGGAGGATCTTTTCGACCAACCGCTCCTCCTCCGATAACAGGTCGACCAACTGGGCAACAGAAGTTTTTTGGTCAAAGGTCAAGGAGAGCAACCGGCCAATCCGCCTGGACAACTCTTCGAGCAAGGCCACCTCGACGCCATAACGGCTCCCTGGCATTATTTCCGGGATCGTGGTGTTGCTTGTGGTCTCCATAACGCACCCTCCTCTTCTAAGAACGGGCCGATCTCCTTCTATTTTTGCCACACAAGAGGCGCACAGCTACATTTATTCTGCTCAACCTACCTAAATTCAACTCAAAATCCATGCCAAATATGTTTCTGTTAATTCACACATATTTTCAACAGGATGATCGATTCATTCTCCAGCAATCCCCTTGATGAAAAAATATTTTTACTTTTCAATGTAAAAATATTTAACACCACAACCAACCCCTCGATTAACGCAGTAAGCCTTTTCAAGATGTGCAGGTTATTTATCCCAGATTCGGCAGTTGAGCGTGCATTAATGGTGCAACATATTGGTTTATCTGCTGAATCAGGAAAAATTGAAGTCACCTTATTGGTGATGAGACTTTTTTTGATTTGCCAGGTGAATCAATAGGTTGTGCCAGTGATGTGCGAACAACTGCCGGATCTGGGTTTATACGCGATTCCTTAGGCCCAGCCTTGGTGGGCGGCCCATTTTAAGATTAAAATTACCCCAAGAAGTGCGGTTACAAAAAGAAGCGCCCGTTTAAAGGTACCCGGTGCCAATCGACGCCGAACTTTGGCTCCCCCTCGTACCCCCCAATGAACAACCAGGGTTCCGGCCAAAGAGATGGGAAGAGCATCCCAAGTCAACAGGCCCAGATGGCTCAACCCGACCATCATGACAAGGCTGGAGAGGGTTGCCGAGCTGTTGATCGCCTGAACAAAACGGTTATGATCCAGAGGTAGAGAGAGCAGATACGGCAGTACCGGCACGATTTGTGATCCGGTTATGCCGTTGATGATTCCGTTGCTCAATCCGACTGGAATACAGAGAAGCGATTCCTGGCGTCGGTTCAAAAGTGTGACGTTGGGAAAACCGACCGACCAAAGGGTGTAGAGAATCAGGGTTACCCCCAATACCGCTCCGCCCAGATAGCTGTCCATCCGGTCCAAAAAATACAACCCAACAAACAGCCCGACCAGAGCCGACAGATAGAGACTGCGAAAGCGGACCACCATCTCTTTGAAGTGGCCGGCCTCGACCATAACCAACATATTGCTGGCCAAAGAGGGAATGATAACCAACGGTAGAGCGGTTTTTAAATCAAAGGCGATCACCAACATCGGCAGACAGGCGGTTGCAAACCCCAGTCCGGTCACCCCCTTCAAGTAGGCCGCCACATAATAGATTCCGGCAACAACCATCCAATCCACACTGTTCATTACAAAAAATCCAAACCCACCTTGTCTATTGATCGATACGGCAAACAGGGAAAGCAACATCATTCCGAATCAATACACAAGGATAATCCGGTTGATATCGCCAGGGTCTCATTTTTTTGTCCTGAAATCCTTTTCATTGACCAGTGCAGTTGTCACAATAGAATTCGCTTTAACGCTTTTTTATTGGCACCAGACAAACAGGACAATCATCATGCTATCGAGAGTATTCTCTATTCTCATACTGCTGCTTATGCTGAGCAGTTGCTCGCAGCAACCGTATACTGACATCGACAATACCCAGCTAAAAACCATGATTTCCAAAGGGATACCAGCCTATGACATCCGCCGGACCGACGAATGGCAGCAGACCGGAATCATCAAAGGCAGCCGACTATTGACCTTTATTAATTCAGTTGGCCGCCCGGACGATGGGTTTATTCCCCGCTTTACACAAGAGATTAAAAAAGACGACCCGGTACTTTTGATCTGCCGAACCGGTAATCGCTCTTCATTTTTGGCTCAATATCTCACTGAAAAACTGGGCTACACCCAGGTTTATAATCTGAAACATGGTATTTCCAAATGGATCGGAGAAAAAAATCCCGTTGTCCAGGCCCGGATCCCAACCCCATAGCCCCCATGAGAATTGCTTTTTTACACGCCGGTTTTCCACCTGGACAACTGAGAGTCGAGCATGGTGATTATCTCTCCATGTTTCGTTCCGCCTTTCTTGGGCTGGACCGATCGGTCGAGTTGGTTGATTTTCAGGTTCAAAATGGCCACTTTCCAGATCCGACCAAGGGGTTTGACGCCTATCTTTGTTGTGGCTCCGCCAACTCGGTTACCGATTCGGAACCCTGGATTGAACAACTGCTCGAATTTGTCCGAACGGTTGACCAAAAGGCAGGCCGTCTGATCGGAATTTGTTTTGGCCACCAGCTCATTGCCCAGGCTTTAGGGGGGAAGGTGGAACGGGCCAGACAGGGTTGGGGGTTGGGCGTTCAACGGGCTGACATCATCAGACCACAACCCTGGATGCAGCCCGGACTCGACTGCGTGAACCTGCTCTACAGTCACCAGGACCAGGTGATGGAGTTGCCAGGCTTTGCCCGAGTGATCCTCCGAACCGACCACTGCCCCATTGCCGGTTTTCAGATTGACAACCGCATTTTATCCTTTCAAGGACACCCGGAATTCAACCCCGCCTATCTGGAAGCCTTGATGAAAGATCGTCGCCAGCTAATCGGTGACGGGCCGGTGGACCAAGCTCTGGCAAGCCTGAACCATCAGACCGACAACCAACAGATCATGAGCTGGATTCTCTCTTTTTTAGCCTAATCCTAACGGTTGTAACTGGCTATAACAAACAAACAGAAAAGCATCGAGAAAGACCATGAAGACCGATATACGCCCACCTCGATCTGCCGCCATCCATATCGCCGGACATGCCCTGGCGCACTGGCATACCAACTCCCCCTATCATCGGGTTTTTATCCGCAGCATCGAAGAGATCAGCGCCGGTCCCTACCTCGACGCCCGCAACAAAGCCCATGCCGTTATTGGAATGGTGGAGGGGGGACAACGCCACAACGCCCTGTTCGAGATAACCCAGGGTCAGATCCGATCCATCGACATCGACCCACCAAAACTGGAGACAGGCCGTCAGATCGATGGGCAACAGTTCAAAAAAACCCTCATCGACCAAGCCAGCCGTGAGATTATTCACGATCTGGCCGGCCCCATGGCCGAAGCTCTGTTTTTGGAGATTCCGGTTATCGCCGTGGTTATCGAGGGTGGCCGAGATGATTGGGAACATGCCAGAATCCTGGCCGCAGACGTCATGAAAACCGAAGCCGAAATCAGCGCTCTACTGGAAAAACAGGAACAGGCGACCCGAAGCCTGTTTCGGATGCCCGGCGCCTGGTTAGCAATCGAAACCCTGGCCGATGCCCTGCTCGATCAAGCCAGCCTCGACTGGCCGCAGAGCCTGGCCCTTATAAAACGGCACATTGACTGATTGACCACAGGCAAAAAACACTTAATAAAAAGGGTGGGGAACGGTCCAAAAATAACCTGTACATATTGCGCTGGATTTTGCATCGTTTGTGATATTAAAAACAGCAAAACTTTGGCAACAAGGTGACTTTGTTTTTTTTATTTAAAATTTCTCAACATTTACGCCTGTCCAACCGCCGAAGTCAGGATTATATTTTTTAATGACGTGGGAGGTCAGATCAACTAATATTCTTCTTAACACGGCTCGTTATTGGTTTATCGACCTATTGGAACTTTTTCTGCGCCCCTTATGAGGCTTCTTGCTTGATGAAACGTTTTTTTTTCCTGGTTTTTTCCCTCTATACACTGTGTGCTTTAACAGTGCCTGCCCAAGCTCAAGACCCAGAAAAAATCTCAATCCAGTTCAAGTGGTTTCACCAGTTCCAGTTTGCAGGGTATTATGCAGCTCTGGAGAAAGGCTTTTATGCCGAGGAAGGGTTGGATGTTGATCTGATCGAGTATGTGGCCAATGGTGATCCGGTCAAAGAGGTGGTTAGTGGACGGGCCACCTACGGGGTATCTGATGCGGGCTTACTGCTTTCTCGCCTGAATAATGAGCCGGTGGTTCTGATTGCACAGATATTTCAGCACTCCCCGGTGATTATTCTTACCCTGCGTAAATCCAATCTGCGCACACCCTACGATCTGGCTGGCAAGTCAGTCATGACTTATCTGCAAGGCCAGGGAGATGCATCCTTAAAGGCAATGGTGCGTAAGGCTCTCGGGGCTCAGGAAAAGGTGGATTGGCAAGAGCATTCCTATCGCTTTGAGGATGTTATCGAAGGTAGGGTGGATGCCATGTTGGCTTACTCTACCAACGAACCCTTTTGGTTCCATGAACAGGGGGAAGAGGCCAATGTCATCGATCCTAGAGATTACGGAATCGATTTTTACGGCGACAATCTGTTCACCTCTGAACTTGAAGCCAAAGATCATCCGGAACGGGTGGCCAAGGTTCTTCGAGCGACACTCAAAGGTTGGCAATATGCTTTGGACCACCAGGATGAGATCATTGATCTGATCCTGAAAAAATATAACACCCAAAATAAAACCCGGCCCCATTTGAAGTTCGAAGCTCGTCAAACAGCGGAACTGGTCGATACGCGCACCTTTAAGTTGGGCCATATAGAGCCATCCCGCTACAAAAAAATTGCAGCCACCTACCAACAACTCCTGCTGGCTAATCAACAGGAGATTCCTCCTGGATTCCTCTGGGGAGAACTCAGCCCTCAGACCATCAAGGCTAAACTAAATAAAGAAGAGCAAAATTGGGTTTCCAGCCACACGGTCAAAGTAGGTGTCGAGGAGTGGCGGCCCATTATTTTTGCGACCAAAGATGGACAGGTCGGTGGGCTTGTCGGTGGCTATTTAGAGCTTTTGGCACAACGTACAGGGCTGCAATTCGAGTTCGTCAGTGACATTTGGGAAACTCTGTTGATCGGTTTTCGTGAACGCACCATCGATCTGCTTCCGGACGCCTTTTATAACGATGAACGGGCCACCTATGGTCTCTTTTCCAAACCATACTTTCTATCGAAGGAGTTTATATACGTTCTTTCTGATAATCAAAAAATTCACACCATGGACGACCTGGCCAACAAGAAAATCGCCATGTTGAAAAGTTATGGCACCACCCCGAAGATAAAGGCCTATTTGCCGACTGCCACGATTGTGGAAACGCTGGATATATTAGAGGCTATCAATGCTGTTCTTAACAAAGAGGTCGATGCCCTGATCCAATCCCAAATTGTCATGTACCAAACCTTGAGGGATAACAGCATTACAGGCATCAAAGGAATTAGTCAAAAAATAATTCCGCCTTCTCCGCTGCATTTTTTTTCCCGCATCGATGAACCAATTTTACAGTCAATTCTTCAGAAAGGATTGGATACAATCACACAGGAGGAACGTCGAGAACTTCAGAAAAAGTGGCTTAAAATGGATACCTCTGGGGATAGAAAGCATATTGATTTGTCCTTGGATGAAGAGCAGTGGCTGACCAAACATCTAGACATCCGAATTGGCGGAGACTTTAATTTTCCCCCCTTTAGTTTTCGGGATGAACAGGATAAATTCAGTGGTATTTCCGCCGGATATCTGGATGTGTTCTCTCAGCGTCTGGGTATTAAAATGACGCCCATGTGGGGTCTTTCCTGGGAGCAGGTGATCCATAAAGTGAAGTCTGGCGATGTGGATATCATACCCGCAATCGTGCGCACGCCAGAGCGGGAGTCTTATCTCAACTTTACCAAACCCATCATCTCTTTCCCCATCGTGATTGCCACGCACAAGGACACCCCTTTCGTTGGCAAGATTTCTGACTTAAAAGGTCTCAAGACCGGCGTAGTCGCAGGATCTGCCATTCAAGATATTCTCAGCCAGGAGCATCCTGATTTATCCCTGGTGCCATTCAATAACCTGGAAGAGGGAATGATCGAACTCCAGAACAAACAGATCACCGCCTTTATTGACAACCTGGGCGGCATAACCTTCCTGATCGACCAGAAAAAGCTCTCCAAGATTAAAATTGCAGCACCCACAGACTATAAATTCGAGCTTTCTATCGGTGTTCGCAAAGATTGGCCGGAATTGGTGGTGTTGCTGGATAAAGCCCTTGAGAGCATTGATGAAAATGAACGCAAGTCAATAGAAAACACCTGGATGGCAGTTCAGGTACAGTTCGGACTGGACATCAAGACAATTCTTATTTGGGCCGTGCCGATTGGGAGTGCTGCGACCTTCATTATTTTTATAATTGTGGTATGGAACCGCCGCATGGCCCAAGAGATTGCGCTCAGAAAAAAAGCGGAGCAAGATCTTCTGCATGCTAAACACGTTGTCGATGATGCCATGGAAATTATCTCCGGAAGTATCCGGTACGCCAGTCGAATTCAGCACTCCATCCTACCCTTGGCGCGCAACCTGGATAAGGTGATTCCGAACCGGTTCGTAATCTGGGAGCCTAGAGATGTGGTAGGTGGAGATATGTATTGGTGCCGCCCTTGGGGCGATGGACACGTGTTGATGCTTGGAGATTGTACCGGTCACGGTGTTCCTGGAGCGTTCATGACTCTCATTTCCAATGGGGCATTTGGACAAGCCTATCGTGAGGTTGAGCCTGGCAATCCTGGTCTGCTTTTACAACGGATTCACCAGTTGATTCAAACGGCCTTGGGACAACACCTGGATAAAGGTGAGTCTGATGATGGCTTGGAATTGGGAGTCTGCTACATCCCATCCAAAGGTGGAATCATGCTTTTCTCTGGAGCTCGCTTTGAGCTTTTTGTGTTGGAAGGAGAGAAGGTGTCTATAATCAAAGGAACCAAAAAAGGTACGGGCTACCGAGGCATTCCCAGAGATCAAATTTATCAAGATATTTCAATTGAGCTTCGACCATGGCAGAGATTCTATATGACTTCAGACGGTATCATTGATCAAGTGGGCGGTAAAAAAAGACGTGGGTTTGGTAAGCGCAGGTTTACAGAGTTACTTCTTAAAAGCCGGGACATTCCCTTTGAAGAGCAGAAAACTATTTTGCTGCAAGCGTTAACAGATCACCAAGGATCCGAAAGCCGTCGGGATGATGTTTCAATAATCGGTTTTTCTCTTTCATGAGTAAATATGTAACCACTGCCACCGAACTTTCCGGACAAAGCCCTCTAAAATGGCAATCAGCGGGTGTATTCCCTTGAAAAATGGAATAGACCTAATATATATTAGCACTGTTTATTTTCCCCCTCTCTTTTCGAGAATGAACGGTAGCCAATGGTCAACAGAGGTCCGAAACCCACAAAAGGATTAACCCCGGCCCAGGAACGACTGGTTCAGGCCATCCGCCTGCTCTCAAAAAAAACAGCGCTTTTTCCCACCATTCAGGAGTTGGCCGACCATCTCAACATTCGCGGCCCCAGCGTCCATGAGCAAATCAAAAAATTAAGAAAAAAGGGGGTGCTCACCCAGAGTGATAACAAGGCCCGTTCCGTGCGTTTAATCCCACCGCACACAGCAACCGCCGTATCCAGGCCTGAACGTTCCGGGTCTGTTCTATCCGTTCAGGCCGCCACAACCACATCCGTTTACCCCATCCCCCTCTATGGATCAACCGTCCCAGCCGGATTTCCTTCCCCAGCCGACGATTATGTCGAAGGCCATCTGGATTTAAACCAACACCTGATCGACCACCCGGCGGCCACCTTTTTTGTTCGGGTCGAAGGCTCCTCCATGACCGGTGCCGGCATACATCATGGCAATATTTTGGTTGTTGATCGATCCTTGGAGGCAAAAGACGGAGATATCGTCGTGGCGGTCGTCTATGGAGAGTTGACGGTCAAACGGTTACAGCACACCAACAAAAAAGTCTGGTTGATCCCCGAAAACCCCCAGTATACGCCCCTGGAAATTACCGAAGAGATGGAGGTGACAATCTGGGGGGTGGTGACCAGTGCCGTCCATCAGTTCAGAAGATGAAACCGCCCCAAAACCTGGCTTTGGTCGATTGCAATAATTTTTATGTCTCCTGCGAACGACTCTTCAATCCACGCTTGCACAATCGCCCGGTCATCGTTCTTTCCAACAATGATGGCTGTGCCGTCTCTCGATCCAACGAAGCCAAAGCCCTGGGCGTGCCCATGGGCGCCCCGCTCCACAAAATCCAAGGATTGATCAAACAGCACCAGATCCAGGTTTTATCCTCCAATTATGCCCTGTATGCCGACCTTTCATCCCGTGTCATGCGCACCCTGGAGTCCCACGGATTACCGATGGAGATTTATTCCATCGACGAGGCTTTTATTAAGCTGAGCAGCGCTGATTTGACCGACCCGACCGAACAGTGTCGCACCCTTCAACAAACCGTTTTCCGGCACACCGGCATTCCCACCTCCATCGGCATCGGTCCGACCAAAACCCTGGCAAAACTGGCCAATCGTACGGCAAAAAAAAGCCCGCGAACCAAAGGCGTTCTCAGCCTCACCACCCCCACCTATCGACACAAAGCCCTGGAGATGACCGCCGTTGGCGATATCTGGGGAATCGGATCGAAGGGGGCGGCCAAACTCAACCATCTTGGCATCCACACCGCCGCCCAGCTCAGAGATACCGATCTTGGCCAAATCGCCCGGCGACTTAATATTGTCATCGCCCGTACCGCTCAGGAGTTACGGGGCATACCGGCCCTGGAATGGGAGACCATCACCAAACCAAGCCAATCCATCACCTCTTCACGTTCGTTCGGAAAACGGATCACAACCCTGCCTCCCCTGCGAGAAGCCCTCGCCAGCTATACCGCCAGAGCCGCACTCAAACTGCGCCGGCAGGCGTTATTGACCAACGTGATCTCGGTTTTTCTGGGCACCAGTCGGTTCGTCGCCATAACCAAACAGTATCACCACGCCGCCTCCGCCACCCTGCCAGAATCGATCAACGATACCGGCCAACTCACCCAGCACGCCCTAAAACTTCTCGACTCAATCTATCGACCCGGCTTTGAGTATAATCGAGCCGGAATCATCCTGCTGGACTTAATCCCGATTCAGCACTATCAACCCTCCCTGTTCAGCGATCATGCAGGGCGACAGAAAAAAAACCGTCTGATGCAGGTCATGGATCAACTCAACCAAAAAATGGGCGCGAACACCCTCCGCTTCGGTGCCGAAGGCATTCATCAGGAGTGGCGTATGCGCCAACAGATGAAATCCCCCGCCTACACGACCAAGTGGAGAGAGATTCCACGGGTTCGGGCTATTTGAACCTGAAAACGGCGGTTGATTTATCTGGTGGAACAGGAGAAGATCTAATCACCAACAATCGATGGGTGAACCGCGTGTCTGACATGCAAAGCGAACAGGTTGTTCCTCGCGAAAAGTTGAAAACAGTATACGGAGCTTAGTTCCTAATTAAAACTATATCATGCATTTATTGCGTTGTTATGTCGCTATTTCAATCTCTCGCTCCCCGAACAAACGCATCTTCTCCCAAACGAACCGGAACACGGTACAAATCCGCTTTGCGCAACAGCGGTTTCCAGTCGCCAATTTCATAAACATTAGATATCAACAAACGAACAGCATTTGATCCGACATCAATAGCAGCTAATTTCATTTTTCTCTCTTTCATATCAGGTTAAATGAGATTAGGCCGGCAAAACTCCTTTCTGGTTCAACAATAAAACAGGGAAACACCAGACCCGAGAACAGCGGTGCTGAGCACGTTTTATCCAAGTTAAGAAAGGAAAACAGCCTCAGTTTTACATAGACAAATCGATAAAAAAATATATTCTACATTTAACTAAAGTATAATTAAATCTATCAATAAAAAAAATTTAACCATTTGAAATATATTGACATTAAATAAAAAATCCCTTCTTCTATACAAAAAAAACAAGGGAGAAAAAAATTTGGTTTGAGGGCAAAAAGTTGATGAATTTTTTTTTAAGAAGTGATAGTTTCTTGTGCACTCGCAACAAAGTGCGGGTTTGTTCCATATCCCAATAACAATCTACCTTCATATAGGAGCGAAGATCGCTATGGAGAGCACATATAGCATGACCTCTACTGAGCAACACAGCCACGACAACAACGACACCCATTTATGGATGGCAGTCATGGATCGTGCGGTACGAGATCTGGTTGCCCTGGAGCGGTTCAAAAAAGAGAATTCAGAGATTCTGGAAGATCCTGTTTTCCGATATGATTATAGCACGTTGAAAAAATGGTTCTATTCAAAATCCATGGAACCCGGTGCCTTCAACTGGATCTGCTCTCTGGTCAACATCGATCCAAGCTGGGCTTTGGCTCAACTGGAGAAAAGATTGAACATCGGCTTGAAAACCCGATCCAAACCCCAAAAACCGATCGATTTCAGCAAAGATCCAAAAGCCATTGCGGCTTGATGGCAGAGCAAAAAGGTGGCGGAAGCCACCTTTTTATTTTTTCCGCAGCCCTAAGGAGCTGTCCATATGGACGACTCTTAGTAAAAAGGGTGCAATGGGTAGCCAGTTGTTCCGAATATGCTCCGATGAAAATCCTGATCCAGCCACCCCTTCCAGAGTGGAGAGAGGATTCGTCTCCCTCCACAGAAGTTCAACGGTAGGGACGTAAACATGGCCGAGCCACACATTGTCTACTGCGACGTTTGCAACCCGGAAAAACTCCATCAAAAAGATAGACGAAAACAACAAGAGCCACGGACCACGGCTGAAATCGTCCCCTTTTTGCAGGCCGACCGCCGAAGCCAAAACGCAAGCAGACGAAAAGTACAAGATCGTCGAATACTCGAAACCACATCGCCAAAAGAGACCATTCACCCCCGGTCCAAAGGCCGGCGCCCATTTGATGGTCACACTTGGTTTGTCGGCACCATCGACCGAGCTTTACAAGAACAGTGGCAGATTGAAGAGCGCGGGAAAAGAGTCCTCTGCCCCCGTTGTCGACAGAAAACAGCGTCTCTCTCGCCTAAATAACCCCCTCCCTATTTTACCAAAGCCTGAACACGGACATAATCGGTCTTGCCGGTGCCCAGAACCGGGATTTTATCGACTATTATAATGGTCTTCGGCACCATCAACTCCGATATGCCCTGCTTTTTGGCATCGGCCAACAGTGCACCCCGGCTGGCATCGGCACAGTCGGTCAGCAAAATCAACTGCTCGCCGCGTTTGGCATCGTTAGAGGCGACGACCGCATGGCTAAAACCAGGCCAGACCGAAGCGGCATGGGATTCAACCGCTGTCAGAGAGACCATCTCGCCGCCCACCTTGGCAAACCGTTTGGCCCGACCGGCAATTTTTACAAACCCTTCGTCATCGACCTCGACAATATCGCCGGTGTCATACCACCCCCCTTCGGGTGGTTCCAACTTTCCGGGATTATCCGCTTTCAGATAGCCGCTCATGACGTTGGGACCGGATACATACAGGCGTCCGCCTTTTTCAATACCGGGAACCGGCTCCAATCGATAGGTAATGCCCGGCAGAAACCGGCCAACGGTTCCGGGGCGGTAGTGCATGGCGGTATTGGTCGTTAAAGCCGGAGAGGTTTCGGTCGCCCCATAACCCTCAAAAATCCGCAAACCAAACTTGTCCATCCAAACCCGGCGGGTTTCATCTTTGACCTTCTCGGCTCCGGCAAAAACATAGCGAACACTGTAATAGTCATAAGGGTTGGAAACCCGTGCATATCCTTTTAAAAAGGTATCGGTTCCGAACAAGATGGTGGCGTTGCTGTCATAGACCATCTCCGGGACGATGCGATAATGGAGAGGAGAGGGATAGAGAAAAGTTTTGATACCGGACAGGTTTGGTAGTAGCAATCCACCGGTCAGACCGAACGAGTGAAAAACCGGCAGGGCGTTAAAGACGATATCCGTCGGATTATAATCGATACGGGCGCTCAATTGACGGATATTCGACAGTACGTTGCGATGGCTCAACACCACCCCCTTGGGAACCCCTTCTGAGCCGGAGGTAAACAGAACCACTGCCGGGCGATTACCGCAATCACCCGATTGCCGTTCAAAATATCCGGCCAATCGACCGGCAACCACCCCTTTTATTTTGTCCATCCAGCCGATCTCACGCCCCATATCCTCCAGATAGACGATAGTGGCCACATGGCTCAAGGCAGCAATGGTCTCGGCCAAACCCGACATTTCGACAAAGCGGCGCGACGTGATGATGGTGGCAATTTCGGCTGTGGAGCAGGCCGAGAGCATGTTTTTCAGGCCCGTTGAAAAATTCAACATCGCCGGAATCCGCCCTCCCGACTGTAGAGCAAAAAAACTACTCACTGCGCCTATCACGTTGGGCAGCAGCAGACCAACCCGCTCTTGGGGTTTGGTAAACCGTTTAAACCGCTCGCCCAGAATCAAGCTCATCGTGATCAACCCATGATAGGTAACCGGTTTTCTGGCCATATCCTCCAGCACTTCAAAACGACCACCATGAATCACACGGGCATCGGTCAAAGCGCCAAACAGGGTCCGATCGACCGTACTGGTCTGAAACATCATTTCCGAGAGCAGGTCATAGAGTCTATGGGCAATCAACTGGCGTCGGTTTCGGCCCTTGATCTCTTCTGGGATTTCAAAACGGGTGGGTGGCAGCATGGTCAGGGTGATCTTGGGAAACCAGCGAATTCTGACCTTGCCCTTGAGCCTGGAAAAAGGGGTATATTCCGCTCCACTGATGCGTATAGGTAGAATGGTTGCATCGGCTCGGTCGGCTATCAGGCCCGGTCCCTCAAATATTTTCATCAAGGCCCCGGTGACGGTAATGCGTCCTTCTGGAAAGATGACACAATGGCGGCCCTGTCGAACCGCTTGGGTCAATCCTTTCAAGGCGAAGGGGCTTGTCGGGTCCAGGGCGTAGGTGTCGATGAGGCGAAACGCCGGTTTGACCCACCATTTTTTGGCAATCTCGGTATTGACGGCAAAGGTCGGACGACCGGGCAAAAAGGTGGCCAGCAGGGCCGGGTCCAAAAAGGAGACATGGTTGACCACAATCACCGATTTATGGCCCACTTTGGCAAAATGCTCCCAGCCCTTCAACTCGACCCGATAGAACAGCCGGAACAACTGAGCCAAAATTTGTTTAACAATCAGATCCGGCAGTAATTTACAAATGTAGAAGGCGACCAGAACGTTGGCAATGGCCATGAATAAAAACACCTGAGTGACGACAAAACCACTAGCCAGCAGTCCAAGGGTGATGACCGCTGAGGCGACCATAAACAGGGCGTTCATGATGTTGTTGCCAGCGATGATCCGAGAGCGATTGGACTCCTCACTGCGGCTTTGCAAAATACTGTAGAGCGGAACGATATAGATGCCGCCGCAAATGGCGATTAGCAGCAGATCGATGAGCAACCGCCAGTTGGCCCCAAAAGATAAAAAAGCAGCACCCCCTATTAAAACACCTGGCTCTGAGACGACTTGATGGGCCGAATAGACCAGATCCAGAGAAAACACCGCCATACCCAACGCCGCCAGCGGAACATATTGAGCGCTGACCTCTCCGGCCAGCAAACGGTTACACAACAAAGAACCCAGACCGATGCCCACGGAAAAAACCGCCAAAAACAGGGTCACCACCTCTTCGTTGGCACCGATCACCTCCTTGGCCAGAGTTGGGAACTGGGTCAAATAGGTGGCCCCAACCAACCAAAACCAGGAAATACCCAAAATAGAGAGGAAGATATCCCGACGCTGGGTAGTCAATTTCATCATGCGCAAAGTCTCAACCAAAATATTTTTTTTCAAAACCAACCCCGGATCAGCCGCTGGCGCTTCCGGGATGAATCGACTGGCCCACCAACCACAGAGGGCAAAGAGAATGATGGTCAGACAGATGAGGGTGGTGCCCTGATCGGATAAGATGGTCAAGCCACCGCCAATGGTGCCCAATAAAATAGCCAAAAAGGTGCCCGCCTCCACCAAGGCGTTGCCTCCGATCAGCTCTTGTTGAGAGAGATGATCCGGCAAAATGGCATACTTGACCGGGCCAAAAAAAGCCGACTGGCTGCCCATCAAGAAGAGAACCCCCAGCAAAAACCAAACATTGGCCATCATCAATCCCACAGCTCCCAGAGCCATGATGATGATCTCGGCTATTTTGATGCGTCGAATCAGCGCCGATTTTTCCATTTTGTCCGCCAACTGCCCGGCTATGGCCGAAAAAAGAAAAAAGGGTAAAATGAACAAACCCGCCGCCAACGTCACCAAAAGCTGACTGTTTTGACCACTTTCCACTGCAATCCGATAGGTGATCAGCATAACCAACCCGTTTTTAAACAGGTTATCGTTCAAAGCCCCTAAAAATTGTGTCAAAAAGAGCGGTAACAGACGACGCTGTACCAATAGATTAAACTGACTGCCTCTCATTTTTCTCTCCCCAAAACATAAATGCCATACATCTGATACACGCCGCTTTTGGATTATCTGGAATAATTAAGATGAGTCGCCGTGGATATATTTTTTAACCGTTCGCCGATCCAGCTCCAGCCGTTTGGCCACCTCTTCATAACTGCTATACTGTTTATACAAGCCCTGGCAATAGCGGCTTAACAGCTCTTTTGCACTAAAATCACCGTGTTGAAACTGTTGATAAAATTGATGGTCCGGTTTTTCCAAGCCAACCAGAGGATCGCCACCATAACGACCGGTGAGCAGAATCCGGCGTACCGCCTGCTCCAACTCCCGAACATTGCCCGGCCAACCGTAGTTTTTTGGCAGATCCGCCGAGAGCGCCGCCAAGACCCGCTCCGTCAAGATTTTACTCTCGCTGCCCGTGGTCCGAAAAACCAGAAAACCGACCATGCGGGCCAACTCCCCCGGCTGCTCACGGATACGCTGACGCAAGGGGGGGACGACAATTTCATCGGAACAGAGCCGGTAATAAAAGTCGTCCCGAAAACATCCTTCCTGACGTAATTGCTGCAACGAACGATTGGTAGCAGCAATCACCCGACCAGAAAACCGCTGTTCCAGACGGCTGCCGACCGGAGTAAAGGTACGCTCTTGAACCACTTTAAGCAGTTTAATCTGAACGTGCGAGGAGACATCACCAATTTCATCAAGAAATAACGCCCCGTTGGTGCTACACCGTTCAAACACCCCTTTATGGTTGTCCACTGCCCCGGTAAACGCCCCTTTTTTATGCCCGAACAACTCAGATTCAATGATGTTTTCAGAAAATTGCGACAGATTGATGGCAACAAAGGTTTCCATGAAATTTTCTGTAAACCGACCGCTTTCCCGGTCAAAAGGAATAAACCCCGAACGACCGATAGCGGCGGCGGCCGCTCCCTTGCCACTGCCGGTTTCTCCCAGCAACAGGGTGGAGAAATCCTCCATTCGTCCCCAGAGATACTGGTCATAATTACGAACATCCCAGGTAAAGATATTATTCCACAGAGAATAACGCAGTTTTTTCATGGAGGGACTATCGCCGACCAAAGATTGAACGATAAAATAGTAGGCACGGCGTAACTGATAAAACAGACCGATATAGCGCAGACTGTCCGGGGTCGAAATTCCACGCGTTCGCATTTGAGAGAGCAGATCAGAAGCAAATGGAACCGGAGCCAGCACCGCTCCAGGCCGACTCTGCTCAACAATCAGTTGATCAAAACGGTCCACCACCTCCTGATAGAGTTGAAACAGATAGGCATACTCGACAATGGATCGATCCGCCCGATCAAAGGCCCGAATGCTGTTCAACCCCCGCCTGTCCAACTCGGCAATCCGGTCCGTCAATACCGGGCTTATGGCATTGAGGCGAAATTCATGGCGACTCTGATTGGCCAGACAAACCTTGGGCAGCAGTTGATCAAGAGGCTGCGGCGACTCATTGAAGGGATTTAAAAATATCGCCTCGGCCAAACAGGTCAATAAATCCCGCTCTTCCGATCGCAAACCTGAATCCTGAACCATATTAGATACGCCCTTCTTCAAACTGGAAACAGCCGTTGTCAGCCCAGACCCTCAACCGCAATTATTAAATTATAAACACGATACCCACAAAAAATTTTCACCATCTATATTCATTTTATGAACAATGAGTATACATTTTTTGATTATAAATAAACAAATCATTAATTACAATCCCGCCACAACACAAACATAAATAACTGTTATTACTACAAAAAACCAATAAAAAACCAGTTGGCCGGTGGGTTGCTATGTTATATTGCAAATTAACTTATGCAAAAAGGGAGCAAACCATGACTATTCAGAATAGCCGAGCCGATTATCAGCAAACCCCAACTGATTTATACCAGACAAAAAGAGGCACCACCCGGACCCTGGCGGCACTACTGGCCTGCACCATGGGTGCTGGCCTGGCCAGTTCCGAAGCCGATGCGGCCGGACTGCTGACGCCGACCAACCACGCCTTACCTGAACTATCCATTCAGGACCATCGGGTTTCCGTTGTCATCGAAGAGGGGTACGCCGTTACGACGGTGGATCAAATCTTTAAAAATCCCCACAATCAGGATTTAACCGCCATCTACTCCTTCCCGGTGCCGGAAAAAGCCGCCGTCGCCCAGTTTACCTATTGGATTGACGGCAAACCGATTCACGGCGAGGTCTTGCCTAAACAGGAGGCCAAAGCGGTCTACGAAGCGGAAAAAAAAGCTGGTCGGGAGGCTGGATTAATGGAAAAGCAGGCGTATAAAACCTTCGATGTTTCGGTCTGGCCGGTGCGGGCCACCTCCAGCGCCCACATTCGTCTGAAATACATCCAATCGACCCAGATCGATACCGGCATGGGCCGTTATCTCTACCCGTTGGAAGAGGGGGGTGTGGATGAGAACAAAACCGCATTTTGGACCGCCAACGATGAGGTGATCGGCCATTTTAGTTTTGATTTAACCCTTCGCTCGACCTATCCGGTCGAGGCCATGGCTCTGGGCGGCTCTCTGAGTGCTCCGGCCATCAGGGACTCCGACGGCAACTGGAAGATCCATCTGGATAACGGTCAACCGGCTCCATTTCAAAGTCAAACCACCGACAACCAAGAGGACAACCAACTGCCCAACCCGACACAATCCCTTAATCCGAGCGGTTCCTCCTTTCATCTTAACCAGGATATCGTCACCTATTGGCGGCAAAAAAAGGGCCTGCCCGGATCGGTGGATCTGACCGCTTATAAAGCCGGACCCAACAAAACCGGCACGTTTCAGATGACCTTCACACCCGGAGACGATTTAAAACCGATTCAAGGCGGTCAGGATTGGGTGTTCGTTCTGGATAAATCCGGATCCATGCGCGGCAAATTTTTAACCCTGGCCGATGGAATCACCAAAAGTCTCCAAAAAATGCGCCGGGACGACCGGTTCCGACTGATCCTCTTCGATCAATCCGCCTTTGAAATAACCAACGGTTTTACTTCGGTCACTGCCGAGTCGGTTTCAAACGCCATCGCTCAGTTGCGAGCCATTAAACCCGGCAGCGGCACCAATCTGTATAACGGTCTGGAGCGGGGCTTGACCCACCTGGATTCCGACCGACCCACCGGCCTGATTCTGGTTACCGACGGCGTGGCCAATGTCGGCAATACCGAAAAAAAACAGTTTCTCGATCTGCTCAACAAGCAAGACGTCCGGTTGTTTACCCTGGTTATGGGCAACAGCGCCAACCGGCCTTTGCTGGAGAGTTTGACAAAGGCATCCAACGGCTTTTCCATCAGCCTGTCTAATAATGACGATATCATCGGGGCCGTATTATCCGCCACGGCAAAAGCCACCCACAACGCCTTCAGAGATGTAACGGTGACCATAGACGGGGTTAAGGCTGAAGCCTTCTCCCCCCAACGAATCGGCACGATTTATCGAGGCCAATCGTTAAATTTGCTCGGCCATTATCGGCAGGGTGGAACCGCTGTTGTCACCCTGACCGCCAACGTAAACGGCGAGAAAAAAGTATATAAAACTCAATTTGACTTTCCCGACCATGACGAGCGCAACCCGGAACTGGAACGGATCTGGGCCTATGCGACCCTTCAGGAGATGGACGACAACCAGCAGATTGAGGGTGAAAGCGATGACCGCAAACAGGCACAAGTCGATCTCGCCAGCCAGTATGGCCTGGTCACCGACCACACCTCCATGGTCGTGGTCCGAGAGGAGGCGTTTCAACGGCTGGGAATTACCCGAAACAATGCCAAACGGATTGAAAAAGAACAGAACGCCAGTCAACAACGACAGATCGCTCCTATTCAATCCCGCCGGGTCGACACCGCCACTCCCCTTTTCTCGTCACCCCGGCCCAGTCACTCCGGCGGTGGCAGTAGCGGCCCCTTGGACTTTGCTCTTTATCTGCTCTTCGTGACAGCCCTGCTTAATATTAAAAAACTTTCAGAAAAACAGGCCACCTAAACTCTATCCAATCCGGGTCGCTGAAAAAAACAATTGGCCCGTTTGTGCCGAATCCAGGTTAAACCGCAGGCAGGCCAGAAGACCAACAAAATGGATGATTAATCCTAGAAATGGCAGTTGTTAGCACATGATTGGTATAACCTCTTGATTCATCTACTGTAATAGAAAAAAGCCTTATCAGACATTGGGTGACTTCATTTTTTTCTATTACAGTTGCTAAACCAATATGTTGCACCACTCATACACTCCCAACTGCCGTTTCCAGGTTAATTTTTTTCCGCGACCCTAACCACCAACTAAAACAGGAGAACCTCAATGAATACCGCCCGGCCCGAGCCGAACCTTCCCTGGTTGACCAGCCTGATTGTATTGCTATGCAGCGGACTTTATTTTCTCTTTGGCCCAGCCAATGCGCAATTGGTTTATGATCGGGAACGCATTACCCAGGGCGACTTTTACACCCTCATCAGCGGCCATTTCATCCATTCCGATCCCAGCCACCTATTCTGGAACCTGGCGGGTCTGCTGATTATCGGCTCCCTTTTGGAACAAAAGCACCACTTCTCAGCCTGGCAATATATGGGCTTGCTTTTGGCGGCTATTCTCACCATAGACCTCTATCTATGGCTCCAAGAGCCATCCTTGATTCGCTACTGTGGGCTCTCCGGTCTGCTCAACGCCCAACTCGCTCTGCTTTTGGGCTTGAGCTGGAAACAAGAACGCCATTGGACACTGGTTGTCATCACCCTGGCCATCCTGCTTAAAATCGGCCTGGAATGGCATTTAAAAACCGCCCTGTTGACACAAACCAGTTGGGTCACCACCCCATCCGCTCATGGGGTGGGATTGTTAACCGGTGGCGTTTTTTTCCTGTTATCTGACAAGAAAACTGCAGCGGGTTCAACCATTTTTGTTCCTATTTTGGCAGCGAAGGATTAAAATCTTTCGTGTCCACTCACCCTAACGACTCAGGCTCCCATGTCGCAAAACATACGCTCGGTCCAAAACAAACGACTGTCGGCTGACCAGACCATTTTCACCCTGCTCTCAGAAGCGAGGCAGGTCGGGCCGATTACGGCAGAGACCATCGGCCAGATCGCTGACCAACATCGGCTTCCGGCCGCCTGGGTTCGAGCAACCGCCGAGAGTTATGATACCCTCAACCCCAACAAGAGTCCGCATACCCTCCACCTCTGTCGAGGTGAAGCCTGCCGCAGTGCTGGAGTCGATCAACTCAGAAAAAAACTGATCCATCAGACCGGCCAGCCAATCGGACACGTGACCTGTCTCGGACTCTGCGCCCATGGCCCGGCAGCCCAGATCGATGAACAGCCTGTCTCCTTGTCCAGCACAACCGCGGAACAAGCGTTGGTTGAACACCTGAATGAAGGAACCCCCCTTTCATTAGCGACCCCGACCAGCCGGTTTTATTTGCAACCGGCTCCGGTCGTGCAGTTTTTACTGCCGAATTTTTTACCCTCCAAACCAAACCTCAAGACAAAAGAACAAGCACCCTGTCATCAACCTACTTATAAAACCCTGCAAGAGTTGGTCGGACGAATCGCTCCCCAATCTATCCGCAAGCAGATTCAACTCAGTCAACTGCGTGGTCGCGGGGGCGCCGGATTTCCCACCGGTGAAAAACTGGAGATTGTTGCGACAACGACGGTCAAAGACGGATCAAACCGGCGATTTGTGGTCATCAACGCCGATGAAGGGGACGCCGGGAGCTTTATTGACAAAATGTTGATGGAGTCCGCCCCACACCTGGTATTGGAAGGGGCACTTCTGGCGGCTTATGCGGTGCAGGCGACCGGGCTCTATTTTTACATCCGCCATGAATATCCCCTGGCCTGGGAGCGCATACACCAAGCGGTCGAGCAGGCCAAAAGCCGGGGACTGCTGACCGACTCCGACAACCAAGGATTGATGAACTGTTCGGTCACTTTGGTCCGAGGACAAGGGGCTTACATTTGTGGCGAGGAGACCAGTCTGTTACGATCCATCGAAGGATTGCCGGTCCAGGTCAGCATTCGTCCGCCCTACCCGGCCCAAGAAGGATTGTTCGGCTGTCCGACAGCGGTACAAAATGTCGAAACCATCTGCAATCTTCCCATCATTCTCAACCAAGGGGCCGCCGCCTACTCCGCAGTCGGAACAGAATTTTCCCGAGGGACCAAACTGGTCAGCATCAACAATGCAGTGCGATATCCCGGCCTCTATGAAGCTCCGTTCGGCACCCCGATTCGAACCATTATCCAACAGTGGGCCGGCGGCCCTTTGCCGGGACGACAGATTCAGGCCGTACAGATTGGCGGCCCGTTGGGGACTTTTTTATCCCCGGAACAATTGGACACCCCTTTTAGTTTTGAACATCTGTCCCAAATTAGCGGAACGTTGGGTCATGGCAGCCTGGTGGTGTTTGATGATCAAATCGATCTTTTGCAAATTGCCCACGGCCTGATGGCCTTTGGCGCTCGGGAGAGCTGTGGCAAGTGTTTTCCCTGTCGGCTTGGCTCGGTACGGGCCGAAGAACTGCTCAGACAGCTCTGCCAAAATGGTATCAACACCGAAAAGCTCGCCGTCCTTGACTCCCTTTGCGAAACCCTGACGACGGCTTCCCTCTGTGGTTTGGGCCGCATGCTACCGACCCCCATCGAATCACTTCGGCGTTTTTTCCCCCATCTTTGGACGGTAGAGAGTGACTAAAACATGTTACGAACCTGCACCATCAATAACCGCCCCTTTACGACCGACAATCCGCTGACCACCATTTTTGAGGCGGCCCAGTCTTTGGCAGAGCGGTTGCCCAGCCTCTGCCATGCGCCCAATCTACGCCCCCACGGCGGATGTCGGCTCTGCCTGGTCGAAATCGAAGGAAGAGAGCCGGTCGCCGCTTGCCATACGCCGATTCAAAACGGAGCCGTCTATCGCACCCACACGCCACGACTGCACCGGGTGCGCCGTAATATTCTAGAGTTAATCCTCTCCGACCACCCCCTGGAGTGCCTCACCTGTCATGCCAATGGTCGCTGCGATCTGCAAACATTGGCCGCAGAATATGGCCTGCGCCAACCCCCGTTTCTCAATCCGGCCACCCATAACAGAGAACCGGACCATGACCACCCCTTCATCAAAATGGAGATGGATAAATGTATCGCCTGCGCACGCTGTGTTCGCAGTTGTGACGAGATACAAGGCTCACATGTTCTAGCCATGGCCGGTCGGGGGTTTTCTCACCGGGTCGTGGTGGGTAACGAACAATCCCTGGAGGCCGCCCACTGTCGAAGTTGCGGCCAGTGTGTCAGCCAATGCCCGGTCGGGGCACTATCGGAACCGGGTCAACAGGCCCATGGTCGACCCAATCGGCAGGTGGCCACCACCTGTACCTATTGTGCGGTTGGCTGTGGGTTTTTGGTTCAGACCCTCAACGGACAGGTGGTTGGGATGGTCCCGGATCCCAACGGCAGCACCAATCACGGTCATAGCTGTGTAAAGGGCCGGTTCAGCTATGGCTTTGCTACCCATCCCCAACGGCTGACCCAGCCCCTGATCCGGGATGGAAACGGACAACACCGTCCAGCCACCTGGTCTGAAGCCTTGAACCTGATCGGACAACACCTGACGGCCATTCGCAACTCCGGCAGCCCCCACGCCTTTGCTGCCGTCAGCTCCAGCCGATGCACCAACGAAGAGAACTACCTGATGCAAAAATTCACCCGGATGGTCATGCAGACCAACTCGGTCGATAACTGCGCCCGGGTCTGTCACTCCCCCTCCGCCTTCGCCCTGTCAGCCGCTTTGGGCACTGGCGCCGGAACCAACAGCTTTGAAGATGTCCACCGCTCCGACCTGCTAATGCTGGTCGGAGCCAATCCGACCGAGGCCCACCCGGTATTCGGCGCCCGCATCAAACAGGCGGTGCTGGCCGGAACCAAACTCATCGTCCTGGACCCCCGCAATACCGAGCTGGCCCAACTGGCCGATATTCACCTTCCCCTGAAACCGGGCAGCAACATGGCGGTCATCAATGCCATGCAGCAGGTTGTGATTTATGAAAACCGTCTCAACCACCCCTTTATCGATGCCCATACGGAACATTTTGAGACGGTCAAACAGGCCGTTTTATCCACCACCCCGGAATGGGCCGAACCGCACTGCGGGGTCAAGGCCGACTTGATCCGCCAGGCAGCCCGTCTATACGCCGAGGCCGATCAGGCACAAATTCTCTGGGGGTTGGGCATTACCGAATCCTGTCATGGCACCCTGGCGGCCCACGGTCTCATCAACCTGGCCCTGATGACCGGAAACCTGGGCCGGCCCGGAACCGGTGCTAGCCCGATCAGGGGACAAAACAATGTTCAGGGTGCCTGTGACGTTGGCGCCCTGCCCACTGTATTCAGCGACTATCGTTCCATCCACGATGAGACAGCCCGCCGGGAACATCGAGCGGCATGGCAGAGTGAACTACCGACAGAAATGGGTCTTAAAATACCGGAGATGTTGGAAAGCGCCTATAACGGCGGCCTAAAAGCCCTCTGGGTCATGGCTCAGGATCTGGTTCAATCCGATCCCGATAGCCAACATGTGATCGGTGCCTTGGAAAATCTGGATTTTTTGATCGTTCAGGATATCTTCTTCTCCGAGACCGCCCGTTATGCCGATGTGGTCCTGCCGGGGGCCAGTTTTTTGGAAAAAGAGGGCACCTTCGTCAACAGTGACCGCCGGGTACAGCGGGTTAGAAAAGCCATCGACGGTCCGGGTGAGAGCCTCAGCGACGGGGATATCATCAACCGGGTCGCCCGGACCATGGGCTATAATCTAAACGCCGACAGCGGACCGGAAACCCTGATTCAGCCGGAAAAGGTGATGAACGAACTGGCCTCCCTCTCCCCCAACTGGCGAGGCATCAACTATGATCGCCTGCAGCGGAACGGATTTTTACAATGGCCCTGCCCATCCGAAGATCATCCCGGAACAGCCATTGTTCACCAAGGGGGAAATTTTATTCGGGGTCGAGGCCGATTTACCCCAACTCCCTGGCAGCCTCCCTCAGAATCCGTCAGCCCGGAATATCCGTTCATGCTCACCACCGGTCGAACCCTGTTTCACTACAACGTCGGCACCATGACCCGCCGCTCGGCCATTGCCCAACTCGAACCGGCTAAACAAGAGACCGTCCGCATTCATCCCGACGATGCCAACCGCTTGAATCTGACCGACAATCAAACGGTCCGGGTCCGTTCCGCTCACGGGGCTGTAACCGTCAACTGCCAAATTACCGAGCAGACCAACCCCGGCTTGGTTTTCATGACCTTCCACTTTCCAGAAACCAGGACCAACCTGCTCATTGGTCGAGAAGCGGACAGCTACACCCTCTGCCCGGAATACAAAGTTTCAGCGGTTGCCATCGAACCGGCCTAACACCGCAGTTCAGGTGGTACGAATCGGGGCCAGGTGACGACCCCACCAGAGGGTGCCGCAGGCCAATAACACGATCAAACCGGTGACAAACAGGGTTCCGTCATAGTGGCCCTGCCACTCGGTCAGCGCCACCGCATAGAGCGGCCCCAACACCTGACCCAAGGCAAAAACCAAGGTTAGAATACCCATGATCCGGGCCGGATTTCCCTGACTCATGCGCCCCCCCAGTGAGAGGGTCATGGAAACGATGCCCAAAAAAGTCCCGCCGTATAAAACCGCACCCAATAGATTCAGGGCAGCCGACTGGGTTATAGCCGGCAAGACCACCCCCAACGATTGCGCCAGCAGTGCCATCATGATGGCCTCGGTATCGCCATATTTTTTGGCCATTTTAGCCCAGAACAGACAGGACGGGGCGGCAGCCAATCCGACCAAAATCCAAATCGTATCGCCCAAACCCTCCAAGCCACGAATATCCCGAACAATGGTCGGCAGAAAAGTCCCGGTAACCACATAACCCAGCCCTTCCAAAAAATAGGCGGCGATCAAAAACCAGACAAAAAGAGAGATTTTGTCGTGCTCAGCGGCCATTTCCGAGCTGTTCACAACCGGATTAACACTGTTTTTTTCCAGCCGCCATAGAGCGAACGGAACCGTAATCAGACTAAAACCACCGAGGATCAACCAGGCCAGCCGCCAATCCCCCTGATCGGCAAAGAGTAGCGAGATGACTCCACTCAAGGCCATCCCCAATCCCACTCCGCCAAATTGCAGGGGTATTTTATGTGGCTCGTTGACCTGATGAAGAAAACGCAACACCAATGCCGACCCCAACACCATACCCAAGGCCGATCCGACCCCGGCAAAAAAACGCAATACGGTCCAGACCGCTACCGAATCAGTCACACCCATGCCAAGAGTCGTGACCAGACAAAAAAACAGACCAAATCGCAACAACCAACGCTGAATGGCGGCTTTGCGAACCAAAATGGTCAACCCAGCCCCCAGCAGATAGCCCAGATAATTGACCGAGGCAATCAGACCCGCCGCCTCAAAACTCAATCCGTCCATCTGCATGGCCGGCAACAGCGGCGTATAGGCAAAACGGGCAATTCCCATGCTGACCATATTGATTATTATACCGGCCAGAATTACCTGATTATTTACAATAAATTTCAACAAACACTCCAGACATGACAACAATGGATGAGGGAGCATACTCTGCCATTTTTTTTTAGCCAAAACCATGGCTATCATCCGAATTACCTACAAGATATCATTTTCCATTTCAAATAGGCCCGACACGTTGACCGGCGTCCCAGAAGACAAAACTGGTTGTCTATCTCAATCCGGACTGGTTGAGCAGCAACGGGGGTGAGCTGGTTCTTTATACCGGAGCCCAGGAGACCAACCCCATCAACGTAATTCCGGCTTTTGGGACCGTGGTGCTGTTTTTAAGTGAAGGGTTCGTTCATGAAGTGTTACCGGCCAATCGGCATCGGTTTTCCATTGCCGGCTGGTTCCGGGCGTAGGTGTTGCGGTATAGAAATCTAAACGCTGGGGTTCAGTTCAATAATAAGGAAATCAGTTTGGTCAGGGCAAAAAGGGCCATCAACCCCATAACGCCCAGCTCTATGATAATAGCAATTTTTAGAAAGGGTATCATCTCTACTACCCCGCTTTCTTGAATTAGAACTTTACCCTGGATTCGTTTCGAATCCAGGGTAACAGGAGTCGGCCTCTTGAATCGAAACGGTTCACGACGCTTCGACTCCTGTTAGCGAACAAGAGTTTAGACAGCTACAGCTTTAGCCTGCTCAATCAACGCCTTAATTTCATCTTGAACCAGCGTTTCCAGTTGAGCCTGGCTCTTGGTCAAAACATCGATATTTTCTTGGGTCCGGGCTTTCATGGACTCACCAATTTCATTGGCAATCTTCAATTGAGCACTGACGGCCTCTTCCGGTGTTTTGATCTGGGACAGCTCTTGAAATTGACGGGTTGACGTGGAAAGAAAACTCTCCATATCCGAAAATTGGCGACTGACCAGGGATTGAACCGTGTCGTTGTTTATTTTTTGCAGATTGTTGGCCACGCTCAACATCTGATTAGTAATCCCAGAAATCTGCTCTACCAAATTGTTGCTCATTTTAATGCTCCAGTATTAGTGATTGGGTTATGCTGCACTGCAGCAATTGTTGCGATGCAGCATAAAGCTGTTTTTCAGTTCCGTCAAGCTTTTTTTGGAAAAAAATTGTTCCCCGAAAAAAACCCATGCTAGACTGAACCATATCTGAAGCTTGCCCACGGTTTTATTTGTTTCTAACGATCTGTTTTTAGAAGAAACTGTTTTTACTTCTTGAAAGATTCCCGTGAACGAAAAATCACCCCCACCCCCTGGCCGCAATCTGCTGAGACAAATCAATCGGTTGTTTAATCAAACGGAAGAACCCGACCCTTTTACCTTGAGATCGCTTGGCAATCAGGCCAGCGAACTCCACAATTCAGACCCAGCCAGTGCCTATCGCGCTCTGGCAAAACTGGCCTGCCTGGAGCACAATTTCACCCGCATGTCCTCTTATCATCAAATTTTGATCAACCTGCAACCCGATCAGCCGCAGGCCTATCTGGACTATTCCAACTCGTTGAGAAAAGTCGGACGTTACTCCGAAGCCCGCTATCAAAGTGAAAGAGCCTTCGATCTGGATCCGGACAACGGCGACGTCCTAACCAACCTGGTCAAAGACGCAACCATTTCCGGTCGATTTAGAATGGCTGGGGATGTTATTGAAAAAATGATCGCGTTGGCAAAACCGGTTTATCAGCGTAATCACAATTTTATCTGCAACGTGATCGAACATCTGGATCAGTGGCAGATCTCCGATGACGTGGCGGAAAAATTGCAGAAAAAAGCCCTGTTTTTACTGAAACAACACAATATTGTGCCTCAAGGTATTGTGCGGGCTCCCGCTGTTCACCTTCGACTGCTCCACCCAAACCCTGAACATGCCCAGCCCTCAGCCGCGATCCAGAAAAGCCAGGCGACCTCCTATCTGCAATGGAAAATCCAGTTGGGCTGTGAAAACGAGAAAATTGAGCTATTGAACAGACAATTGATCGAGCTGATCCAAAGTGACGATTTTCCCGTCGGATTGGAAAGCTGCATTCAACTCACCTACATGCCCTGGTGGCGGGGCAACTTTCTTCGGGATGGTTTTTATCTGTGAACCAAGCAGAAAACACACCTCAACAAGAGAGAAAAAAACGGATAAAAAACCCTATTTCTTCTTGATTTTGGCCTTTTCCCACTCCACCCTTAGCTCCTTGATGACGGTCAGATCCGGGTCGATTCCGGATGCTTTGGCCAAGAGTTGGTCAGCCCGGTTCAATTGCCCCTGCCCCAGTGCTGCCTTGGCCAGGGCCACATATCGTTGAACAACCCGCTCAACCCCGGCAATAGCCTCCAGATTTTCCGGGTCAAAATCCAAAATTTGCTGATATTTTTCCATCGCGTTATCGCCAGCCGGTCGACTCAGACGGTCCACCGAGATATTGGCTTGAGCCAAAGAGAGCAACTCTCGAATTTTTGCCTGCTCCTGCTCAAATAAAAGCGCCTCCTCACGGGCTCGAACTAGCTCCAGTTCCGCTTGCTCACGGCTCGCTTTTTCTGCTCGGACAGCGATTGTTTCAGCCGATGAAGGGCCCGCCGAGTTGGAGGGGAAATCAGCCGCCAACATGGAGCCTGCTGCGTGCTCACCGGTAGGCCCAGCGGCCTCTGCCAACGGAACCGACGCTGCATCAGTCGGTTTAGAAACCGGCTCTCCCCCCTGTAATGCCGGTGTTGATTCAATCGGACCCTCTACCCGGTTGGGCTTTCCCGCCCCTCCACCATCAGGACCAAAAACAAATCCGCCTGGGTCCAAAATAAAAACGATCCCCACCAACACAATAAAGACGCCAACCAAAATGATCGCCCGTCTGGATGTTTTTTGTTTCGGCGGCTGTTGCAGATTATTGATAAATTGAAGACCAGGCTCGTCATCCATATCCCACGGATCGCTGCTCTGATTTTTTTCAGGACCAGAATCTGACTCAGACCGATTGGCCAACTCAGATTCCACATTATTGTTCGGTTTTAATGAGGTGTTATCGAGATTGATTTCTGGGTCAGAAAGGTTGAGCAAGGGATCAGAAGGGTCGGAAACTGGATCGACCTGATGCTGTTCTTTCGGCTTTTTTTCCGCCTCTTGCTTCCAGCTCTGAAGCTCGGCAACCTGGCATTGAAGATCAATATTATGCAACTCCAACGCAGATTGGCTTTGGCTGTACTGCTGATCCTGGGCCTTGAGCCGCTCCCCGGCCTCCGTTTCCAGTTGTTGAAGCTTGGAGAGCTGCTCTCGAAGCCCCTGATTCTCCTCCTCCAGTTGAGTAAGTACGGTTTCTTGAGGTTTGTCCTCCGGCAGTGGAAATGATTGGCTTTCCTCTTTGAGCTGTAGCAACCCGGACGAATCGGTCAACGCCTCATCATTGACCTTCTTCAGCCTGGAAACTGTCTGCTGGAGAGACTCATTTTCCAGTGTCAATGCAGCCAATTGGCTCTGCTCTTCCTCCTTCACGATCAACTCTTCCTGAAGCCGTCTGATCTGCTCTTGAAGTCGTTGATTCTCTTCCTGGCTCAAGGAGGCATCAGTTTGAGCCTCACTTTTTATATCTGCAACTTCGGCGTGCAAACTCTCCAACTCTCCTTGAAGTCGTAGATTCGACTCCTGCAATTGGCTGTTGGTTTCCGTCAGGTCTGGTATCGCCAGTTTAGAAGAGCCCGCTCCATCGACCTGCTCTTTGAGTCTAGAGTTCTCCTCTTTCAAAGAGTCGATCGACTGCTGCAAACCTGCCAGATCACGCTTCGTATCACTCATCTCCTCGGTTTGCGCTGATAAAACAGAGACCTTCTCTTGAAGCGTTTGAATCATCTCTGCGGACTCTTTGAGGGTCACTGTTGTTTGAGAATCCGCCTGCCGTTGATTTCTCAGCTCAGTGAGTTGCTGACGCAGGGATTGATTTTCCGCTAAAACCTGCTCAAACTGACGGCGTTGTCCCTCCTCCTGCGCCAACGTGCCTTGCAGAACAGCCAACTGGGCTTTAAGCGATTTGCTTTCCGCTTCAAAGCGGTTTTCATCAGAGTTTTGCTGGTTTAAAGCCGCCTCTTTGGCTTGAACGACATCCAACCGCTGTTGTAGCTGTGCCTTCTCCTGGGCCAGGGTTTCATGGGCTTGTTGCAGAGAGAGTCGAAGAGCTTTAAACCGTGCTTCTATTTTTATTTCACGATTTCGCAACACCTCAGCTTGCCGGTTCAACTCCTGATTCTGAAGGTCCAGCCTCGACTGAGCCTGTTGCAGCAGTTGTGACAGATGATGGGTTTGACCTCCCAACTCTCCTTCGAATAAGGGCGAAAGCGGCTCGACCGGTTGAGTCGTTTTCAATGCTGACGTCGATTGTTCAACCTTTTCCGACTCCACATTGCTTCTGACCGGCTTAACCCAAGGATTATCGAATGACGGCTTGGGCGCTCTCTCCTGAAGCACCTTTCCCAGTTCTGGCATGGAGAGTTGGCTTGTGCTCGGCCTGTTATCTTGGTTCATGTGGCAAACATTCAATCAGTAAAATGATGTTAAAAGGCTCTAACGCCGGGTTGTATGTAATTGACTTGGAAAAATAGTTTTTTACATGCAAGGCCATTCAAAGAGAGATATCAATATCTGTCAAGTCTACCTGAAATCATGGGAATGTCAAAACAAACATCTGTAAACATTCAACTAACGACCCCATCCACTCCTCACATTATCCTTAGAAAAATCGATGATTCGTGGTATAAATCATCGTTCAACCTAGATTCGGTTTAATCTGGAAAGATCCTGACCTATCTATTAAAAACATCCGCCCAGCATCTGGTAATCAATTGAAACACCTTAAAAAGGATATCACAGTGAACCCGTCTCTTATTCAACGGATCATCGAACAGATCAACCAGTCGCCATCCCCATTTCATGCCGTCCAGACGATGATATCCGCCTTGAAAAGAAAGGGGTTCAGCGAACTCAAAGAGACAGATTCCTGGCAGGTTTCATCCGCCGGTCGATATTTTGTTGTCCGCGATTACACCGCCCTAATTGCCTTCATCATCCCAGAAAACGGCTTAGGTAAGCCACCGCCTCTTCGTTTGGCCGGAGCCCACACCGACAGCCCAACCCTAAAGGTGAAGCCAACTCCACTTAAAATAAAAAAAAATCAATGGGTCTGGGATATTGAAGTCTATGGCTCACCGATTCTATCCACCTGGTTCGACCGCGACCTCTCCCTGGCCGGGCTGATCGGTTATCGAGATCCATCCGGTAGGGTTGGACATCAATTGATCGATTTTCAACAACCGTTGGCCCGCATACCCAATCTGGCCATCCATCTCAACCCGGACACCAATAACGGCTTTACGCCCAACCGCCATACCGAACTCAATCCAATTCTGGCATCAACAAAAACAAAGGGATACCCAGATGATGCAAGAGAATTATTGATCTATCTGCTACAAAACAAACCCTTGAATCCACCCGATGTTCTGTCAAACCAGGGGACGGTGTTGGATTGGGATCTAAGCTTTTATGACAGCCAACCGGTTCAGTTCAGCGGCCTGGACAGCCAATGGGTGGTTGGAGCACGATTGGATAATCTTTTGAGCTGCTTTACCGGACTAGAAGCACTCTGTGATGTGACAGCGGATCAAAACCTGCCGATGCTGGCCTGTTTTGACCATGAGGAGGTTGGGAGCAACGCCACAACCGGAGCCAATGGAAATTTTATTGAATCGCTATTGCGGCGATTGATCCCTGACCAGGAGAGCTTTTGCCAAACCATGGCAAACGGTCGGATGATCTCGGTCGATAACGCCCACGGGGAACACGCCAACTTTCCAAACAGACAGGATGAAAACAACATGCCGCTCCTGGGTGAGGGTGTGGTCTTGAAATATAACGCCAATCAGCGGTATGCGACCCAGGCCCGGTCCGGAAGCTGGTTCCGCGCCCTTTGTCAGGATTATCAGATTCCCACCCAACACTTCACCGTCCGCGCCGACAGCAGTTGTGGAAGCACCATCGGCCCCCTACTGTCAGCCCGCCTCGGTCTGAGCACCCTGGACATCGGTATTCCAACCTGGGCGATGCACTCCATTCGAGAAACGGCCTGCAGTCAGGACATCTCAAGCCTCCACCAACTCTGGAGAGGGTTTTACAACAGCCCACCAACAACCGAATCCAGCTTAAAAACGGTCATGAAATAGCAGTATGACCAGACATCCACCGTCATCTCAACACTCACCTGTTTTTATGAGGGCTCACATAAGGGAACCGGTTTCGTCGTTCCGGCTCCGGCCTGTTAGACAGCTCTTTATTTACAACTTTTTGTAAGATGATGATAATCGCAAGATAATGGAATGGAAGATCAAAATAGGCCAAGCCCAAAAAGGCACCCGCCGAATAATATCCCAGCAAACCAATCCCCATATACCGGGCCAACTCATGGGCCCAAAGCAACTCCTCAACGTTTTTGGTTCTCCTTACAATCGAGCCTTGCATTCGAAAGACAGAAAAATGGAGAAGTAACCAGATGAGCAAACCACCAAACCCCTGCTCCCCCATCACCTCAAAATAGATGCTGTGCGCATCCCGTCGAATCACACCGGGATAGTAGATATCATAGGCCCGCTGGGTAAAAGCGTGAAACCCTCCGCCAAAGATCGGGCGATCCAAAGCCAGATTCCAAGCAAACCCCCAAGCCTGGAAACGCCCCTGCACGGACATATCAGCCAATAACCTGCTTTCTTCTGTTTCAAAGAAATCATCATCCGTTTCATCCAGATTAAAGGGGTTGTTTGATTCATCAAAAGCTGAGCGACTCTCAAACAAATTGGGCGGGTCCTCAATAAAATCCTTCACCGGCTTAATAACAGTCACACTCTCCGCCAGGACAGACATTCGGTCCTGCCACTTTTCTGGCATTGATGAGAAGATTACAACCATCACCAAGGGAATGAAAACCGTAATTTTGATCTTGCCGGGAGTGCGCAACCAAAAGAAAAAAATCACCACCATCAGGCCGACCAGTCCACCACGAGAATAACTTCCGATAACGGCGATCACCGCCAATACCGTACAAATCAGAACGAAAAGCCGCAACCATCTGTTCTTTAATTGAGTTCTGAAAAACATAAACAGCGGAATAACCATCACTTCTGCCAGTGCGAAGGTATTATTATCATAGAAAAAAGAGTCCTCAGGACCGAGGATATGAAATTGTCCGCCAGTCAGAATGGTAAACACCCCACCTTTTATACCAAAAAAACCGATGGAAACCGCAATAATGACAACAAGAATGGTGATGGATCGTCGAGAACCAACCGTCAAGAAGGTGATTAACAACATTAAGTAGATTTTAAAAAAACGCACAAAATCGATCCAGGCCCCGCCTGGACTAAACGCAAGCAAGGTTGACAAGCAGACCCAGATAAAAAAAAGCGTCAACAGAAAGACCGGTCCGGTACTGGGAATTTTTTCACGTTTGCGCCAGAAAAACACGACACCCAGAATGGTGATGATCGCGACGAAATAATTAAAGCGGAAGGAGTAGGCGTAACTCCAGGTCAAACGGTGGGGATTCATGTAGCTGATCCAGGCCCAGAGGTAGAGCCCGACAACAGGCCGCAGAAAAGCGTAGGGAAGCATGCCGAAAATAAACAGGGTGAGAACTAGATCTCTCATGGACCATCAATCAAAATCAGAGGTGGTGAAAAGATCCAGGTTGCAGTCATGAAAAAACGGTCACTCCAGGCCAGCGTCTTCACAAATGAGCCAGAAAAAAAATTGACCATCAATAGCCCTCTAGCCGACCAAAAGAGAGGGGTGGAAGTGCCCTCAACTACAAATCCCATCCCTTCAAATCAGACCGGTTGCCAGCGTAAATTTGGCAAGATCCTACCTCAAGAGCCTGCTGAAAACAAGCTCTGCACGATCAAGAGGTTCAAAACAGGATGCCGGATTGACAGAAAAAAATTCTTGATCGATATATTTACGGTTCCCATCGTTCAATTGTCAGGTAAGATGATTAAATCTAAATTTGAACCTAGGTTGAAAGCTGGACCGGCATTCAGGGTACAACGGCCGAATCTTGGTTTGTATCACAACGGAAGAGAATGGGTTTCGATGAGCAAAAAACAGCCGACTGAAAACAGAGAAAAAAAGCCTGCAACTCTGCAGATTGCCGTCGCAGCCATGGCAACGCTGGTTCCCCTCTATATCGTACTGGGCTGGGTTATGACCCACTCCAATGAGGCGGTGTACGGCCCACAGGGAACCCACGCTTTAGACGATCTGTTTGCCTACCCCATTGCCGTTATTTCTCTGGTCGCCCCACTTCTGGCTGCATGGCAAATGGACCGCAAAACAGTGCAGAGCCTCGTTCAAATGTCTCCACCTCTCTCCCCTGAATCCCAAATGCGCAAATTGATGGAACGGCGCATGATTGCCTTTGCTCTCCGTCTGGCTCCTGGGGTTACCGGGCTGGGGTTGACCATTTTAAGGATGGAATTCTTATGGGTTGGAATCCTGGGCGGTATCGCCCTGGTGGCAATGGCCATGACATGGCCATCCACCGCTCTATTACAAAAAACCCTTAATGAGATAAACGCTGCAAAAACCAAAAAATAGAATCGACTCATCAACAAAGAAAAACAAACAGGTTGCTGAACAGCTTCTCATCCCTTTATTTACGTATCCCTCGCACACTCTCCAAACCATTTACTGAGTAGATCCTCTCCTCTGACCGTTTTATCGACTTGAGGTTGGGCGCTATACACAAACCTGGGAACGGCTATCATCAAAAAAAAACATGGCCGTTACTTATTGTTTTAATGATCTATTCTCGACTCTGACCAGCAGGATTCAAAAGTCTGAACAGACCCGTTAGATCAATTCCAGGTTCAACCATTTTGGAGAGCCATCATGCACATTGCAGAAGAAAACCTTCCCGAATCCCTGCTCGA
>JADFYU010000001.1:0-182696 GCA_015232865.1 Magnetococcales bacterium | reverse complement strand
GTTATGGTCAGGATCAGTAGGATCGACCAGATTGGATGGCCGCTGCGAAGAATCAGTTGAAATACAATCCAACAGGCAGACTCGTTCTACCCCATATTTTTTTCCAGTATCAACGGAGGCCGACGCACTCATCGACGTGACCTCCTCCGGGCTAAAGGGCGTTTGTTCTCCAATAGCTCGACTTTTCGATGCAATAATTCATTCTCCATAGTCAGCTCGCCGACTCGTTTCATGGCTTCATCCAACTCAACCTGGCGAGGATCAGAACGTCGCTTGGTAAGGGAATGATCAAGACCTTGCAGTACTTTCCCATGCCACTCCTCTAACCGATAAATTTCGACTCCTATCTCCCGAGACAGCGCATCCATCGACTCTCCTCGCATTATACGAAGTACAACCTCTCGTTTCCTGGGAGCTGTCCATCGTTGCCGTGCTTCCTGTGAACTTGATCCCGTTGTGGTGGCCGTTCCATTCATGCTGTTTTCCTCCGATTTCATTGGATCCTCCTGTTTGGATTATTTTACCCAAATCAGTGTCCAAATAAACCGGATTCAACATAGTCGTAATACGGTCTTAATTCTGCAAAGAGATCGAACATCTGGAGAGAAAACCTGACAAAAGTCTATTTTTTCTTGATTTTGGCCTGTTCCCACTCAGCCCGGAGTTCCATGATGGCGGTCAGATCCGGGTTGATTCCAGATGCTTTGGTCAAAAGTTGATCAGCCCGACTCAACTGCCCCTGCCCCAGTGCGGCCCTGGCCAGGGTCACATATCGTTGGGCAACCCGTTCAACCCCGGCAATGGCCTCTGGATGATCCGGGTCAAAATCCAAAATTTGCTGATATTTATCCAAGGCGTTATCCCCAGCCGGACGACTCAGACGGTCAACCGTGATATTGGCTTGAGCCAAAGAGAGCAACTCCTGAATTTTTGCCTGCTCCTGCTCAAATAAAAGCGCCTCCTCGCGAACCCGAATCTGCTCCTTTTCCGCTTGCTCACGGCTGGCATTTTCTGCTGGGGCAACCTTATTTTCAGCCATTGAAGAGCCTGCCGAATCGGACCCCAACAGTGGCTCTGCGGCCTGTTCATCAGCAGATCCGGTCGCCCCTCCTGCCGCCAAAAACAACCCTACATCAGTCGGCTTAGATGCCGGCCCTGTCTCCTGTAAAGCCGGTGCTGAGTCAATTCCACCATCCGAACTGACAAGATACCCTCCTGAATTCAAAACAAAAGCAATCCCCGCCAACACCAGAAACAGGCCGCCAAAAACAACCCCCCGTCTGGATTTTTTTTGTTTAGGCGGCTGTTGCAGATTGTTGATAAATTGAAGACCAGGCTCGTCATCCATATTCCAAGGATCACGGCTCTGATTTTTTTCAGGACTTGAATTTGACTCGGATTCATTGACCAGTCCAGATATCCGGTCATCGTCCGGCTTGGGAGCTGGGTCATCGATATTGACGGCCGAATCGTAAAGGTTGAGCACTGGATCGACCTGAGGTTGCTCCTCCGACTTTTTTTGTGCCTCCAGCTTCCAGCTCTGAAGCTCGGCGATCTGGCATTGAAGCTCAATATTATGCAACTCCAACTCGGATTGGCTTTGGCTGTGCTGCTGATCCTGGGCCTGGAGCCGCTCCCCGGCCTCCGTTTCCAATTGTTGAAGCAGGGAGAGCTGTTCTCGAAGATCCTGGTTCTCCTCTTCCAGCTGGGTGAGCACGGTTTCTTGGCGACTCTTCCCAGGAAATTGTAACGATTGGATCTCCTCTTCGAGTTGAGACAACCCAGAAGCATCGGCCAACACCTCATCATTGGCCTTCTGTAGCATGGAAACCGTCTGCTGAAGGGACTCATTTTCCTGCCTCAACGCAACCAATTCCGCCCGCTCTTCCTGCCTGGCGACCCGCTCTTCCTGGAGTGACTTAATCTGCTCCTGAACTCTTTGATTCTCTTCATGAATCAACGATGAATCGGTTTGATCCTCACTTTTCAAGTCGGCAATTTCAGCGCGCAACCCTTCCAACTGCCCTTGAAGGCGTTGATTCGACTCCTGCAATTGGCGGTTGCTTTCCGCAAGGTCTGGCAATTCCGTTGCAGTGGAGTCCAACCGATGGATCTGCTCTTTGAGTCGACCATTCTCCTCTTGCAAAGAGACGATCGACTGCTGCAAGCGTGTCAGATCACGCTTGCTATCACTTACCTCCTGGGTTTGCGCCGATAAAACAGAGATTTTTTGTTGAAGCGTTCGAATCATCTCGGCGGACTCTTTGAGGGACAACTCTGTTTGAGCAGCCTGCTCCCGTTGATTTCTCAGCTCCGTGAGTTGCTGACGCAGGGATTGATTCTCCGCTAAAACCTGTTCAAACTGACGACGCTGCTCTTCCCGCTGCGCCGCCGCACCTTGCAAAACAGCCAGTTGAGCCTTAAGCGATCTGTTTTCCGCTCCAAAGCGGTTTTCATTGGAACTTTGATTGTTCAAAGCCGCCTCTTTGGCCTGGACCAGATCCAACCGCTGCTGTAGCTGTGCCTTCTCCTGGGCCAGGGTTTCATGGGCTTGTTCCAAAGAGAGCCGTAGGGCCTCAAACCGCGCTTCAATTTTTATTTCACGATTTTGCAATACCTCGGCTTGCCGGCTCAACTCCTGGTTCTGAAGGTCCAACCTCGACTGAGCCTGTTGCAACAGTTGTGACAGATGATGGGTTTGACCACCCAACTCCCCTTCGGATGACGGCGGAAGCGGCTCTGCCGATTGAGTCGGCTTCCGTGCAAAGATCGATTGTTCAGGTTTTTCCGGTTCCGCACTGTTTCCGACCGGTTTAACCCATGGATTATCGAATAACGGCTTGGGCGCTCTCTCCTGAAGCACCTTTCCCGGTTCTTGAATGGAGAGTTGACTTGTGGGCGGCCTGTTATCTTGGTTCATGTGGCAAACATTCAATCATTAAAATGATGTTAAAAGGCTCTGACGCCGGGTTGCATGTAGATGACCTGGAAAAGAGTTTTTTTACACGCAAGACAACTCAAAAAAAAATAACAATGCCTGCCAAGTCTACCTGAAATCATGGAAATGTCAAAACAAACATCTGTAAACATTCAACTAACGACCCTATCCATCCCTCACATTATCCGTAGAAAAATCGATGATTCGTGGTATAAATCACCTTTCAACCCAGATTCGGATTAATCTGGAAAGATCCTGGCCTCTCTATCAAAAACATACGCCCGCATCTGAAAATCAATTGGAACGCCCCAAAAAAGGATACCCCTGTGAACCCGCCTCTCATTCAACGGATCATCGAGCAGATCAATCGGTCTCCTTCACCTTTTCATGCCGTACAAGCCATGACCTCCACCTTAAAAAAAAAGGGGTTCAGTGAGTTGAAAGAGAGAGATCTCTGGCAGGTTTCAGCCGCCGGTCGATATTTTGTCGTCCGGGATTATACCGCCCTTATTGCTTTCATCATCCCGGAAAAGGGCTTGGGAACACCACCATCTCTTCGTTTGGCTGGAGCCCACACCGACAGCCCAACCTTGAAGGTAAAACCAACCCCGCTAAAAATAAAAAAAAATCAATGGGTCTGGGATATCGAAGTCTATGGCTCACCGATTCTATCCACCTGGCTCGACCGCGACCTCTCCCTGGCCGGCCTGATCGGTTATCGAGACCAATCCGGTCGGGTTGGGCACCATTTGATCAATTTTCAACAACCGCTGGCCCGCATTCCCAATCTGGCCATTCATCTCAACCCGGACACCAATAACGGCTTTACGCCCAACCGCCATACCGAACTCAATCCGATTCTGGCCCCGACAAAAACAAAGGGGTATCCAGAGGATGCCAGAGAATTATTGGTCCATCTGCTAGAAAACAAACAATTGAATCCGCCCGATGTTCCGTCAAACCAGTGGACGGTGTTGGATTGGGATCTCTGCTTTTATGACAGCCAACCGGTTCAGTTTAGCGGCCTGGACAACCAATGGGTGGTTGGGGCACGATTGGATAATCTTTTGAGTTGTTTTACCGGACTGGAAGCGCTCTGTGATTTGACAGCAAACCAAAATCTGCCGATGCTGGCCTGTTTTGACCATGAGGAGGTTGGCAGCAACTCGACAAACGGAGCCAATGGAAATTTTATTGAATCGGTACTGCGGCGATTGTTCCCCAACCAGGAGAGCTTTTGCCAAACCATGGCAAACGGACAGATGATCTCCGTCGATAACGCCCACGGCGAGCACGCCAATTTTCCAAACAGACAGGATGAAAACAACATGCCGACTCTGGGTGGAGGTGTGGTCTTGAAATATAACGCCAATCAGCGTTACGCGACCCAGGCCCGATCGGGAAGTTGGTTCCGCGCCCTCTGTCAGGAGCATCAGATTCCCACCCAACATTTCACCGTCCGCGCCGACAGCAGCTGTGGCAGCACCATCGGTCCCCTCCTGTCAGCCCGCCTCGGACTGAGCGCCCTGGACATCGGCATTCCAACCTGGGCGATGCACTCCATCCGAGAAACCGCATGCAGTCAGGACATCTCAAGCCTCCATCAGCTCTGGAGAGGGTTTTACAACGCAAATCCAGGCTTTAACGACCATGAAATAACAACATGACCAACCATCCTCAATCAGTCGTCATCCTCTCAACACTCCCCTGTTTTCTTGGGGGACTCACATATGGGAACCGGTCTCGTTGTTCCGGCACCTGCCCGCTAGACAGCTCTTTATTGACAATTTTTTGCAAAATAATCAAAATTGCAAGAAAATGGTAGGGGAGATCGAAATAGGCCAACCCCAAAAAGGCACCAGCCGAGTAATATCCCATCAAACCAATTCCTACATACCGGGCCAACTCATGGGCCCAAGACATCTCCTTGTTGTTTTGGGTTCTCCTCATGATCGAATTCTGCAGTCGGAAGACAGAAAAATGGAGGAGCATCCAGACGAATAATCCACCAAAGCCCTGCTCCGCCATCACCTCAAAATAGATGCTGTGCGCATCCCGTCGAACCACACCGGGAGAATAGAGATCAAAGGCCCGCTGGGTAAAAGAGTGAAACCCGCCACCAAAAAACGGGCGATCCAAGGCCAGATTCCAAGCAAAATTCCAGGCCTGGAATCGTCCCTGCACGGACATATCCGCCAACAACCGGCTCTCTTCCGTTTCCACGGATTGTTCATCCGTCGCATCCAGATTAAAGGGGTTGTTTGATTCATCAAAGACTGAGCGGCGCTCAAACAAATTAGGTGAATTCTCGATAAAATCCTTCACCGGCTTGATGACAGTCACACTCTCGGCCAGAGCAGACATTCGATCCTGCCACTTTTCTGGCATTGATGTGAAAATTACGACCATCACCAAGGGAATGAAAATCGTTAGCTTGATCTTGCCCGGAGTGCGCAACCAGAAGAAAAAAATCACCATCATCAGACCGACCAGTCCTCCGCGGGAATAACTTCCAATAACGGCGATCACCGCCAAAACCGTACAGATCAGGACAAAAAGCCGCAACCATCTGTTCTGTAATTGCGTTCTGATAAACATAAACAGCGGAATAACCATCACTTCTGCCAGTGCGAAGGTATTATTATCATAGAAGAAAGAGTCCTCGGGACCGAGGATATGAAATTGCCCGCCAGTCAGAATGGTAAACACCCCACCTTTTATACCAAAAAAACCGATGGAAACCGCAATAATGACAACAAGAATGGTGATGGATCGTCGAGAACCAACCGTCAAGAAGGTGATTAACAACATTAAGTAGATTTTAAAAAAACGCACAAAATCGATCCAGGCCCCGCCTGGACTAAACGCAAGCAAGGTTGACAAGCAGACCCAGATAAAAAAAAGCGTCAACAGAAAGACCGGTCCGGTACTGGGAATTTTTTCACGTTTGCGCCAGAAAAACACGACACCCAGAATGGTGATGATCGCGACGAAATAATTAAAGCGGAAGGAGTAGGCGTAACTCCAGGTCAAACGGTGGGGATTCATGTAGCTGATCCAGGCCCAGAGGTAGAGCCCAACGACAGGCCGCATAAAAGCGTAGGGAAGCATGCCGAAAATAAACAGGGTGAGAACAAGATCTCTCATGAACCATCAATCAAAAGCAGAGACGGAGAAACGTTCCAGGTAGCAGTCATGAAAAACGGTCATCCCACGCCAGTGTCTTCATAAAGGAGCAACAAAATTGATTAACCATCAAACGCCCTCTACCCGATCAAAAGAGGGTGGAAAATCGCCCTGAACCATAATCGGGTCGGCTGCCTGCGTAAATCTGGCAAGATCCTACCTCAAGAGCCGGCTGAAAACAAGTTCTGCACGATTAAGGGGTTCCGAAACAGGGGAGCGGATTGACAGAAAAAAAACTCTTGCTCGATACATTTACGGTTCCCATCGTTCAAATGTCAGGTAAGATGGCTGAATTCTAAGTTTGTGTCACAACGGAAGAGAATGGGTTCAGATGAACAAAAAACAGCCGACTGAAAACAGAGAAAAAAAGCCCGCAACCCTACAGATTGCTGTCGCAGCCATGGCAACGCTGATCCCCCTCTATATCGTGCTGGGCTGGGTCATGACCCACTCCAATGAGGCGGTTTACGGCCCACAGGGAACTCACGCTTTGGACGATCTATTTGCCTACCCCATTGCCCTCATTTCCCTGATCGCCCCGCTTCTGGCCGCATGGCAAATGGACCGAAAAACAGTACAGAGCCTCATTCAAATGTCCCCGCCCCTCTCTCCAGAATCCCAAATGCGCAAACTGATGGAACGGCGCATGATTGCCTTTGCTCTTCGGCTGGCCCCTGGGGTTACCGGGCTGGGATTAACCATTTTAAGGATGGAATTCTTATGGGTTGGAATCCTGGGCGGGATCGCCCTGGTGGCGATGACTCTGACATGGCCATCCACCGCTCTGTTACAGAAAACCCTCAATGAGATAAACGCTGCAAAAATCAAAAAATAGAATCTGACTCCTCCTCTAAAGAATAACAAAAAGATTGCTGAACACCTTCTCATCCCTTTATTGACGTATCCCTCGCACACTCTCCACACCATTTTTTGAGTAGATCCACTCCTCTAAGCCGTTTTGTCGACTTGAGGTTGGGCGCTCTATACACAACCTGGGAACGGTTATCGTCAGAATAAAATGTTAATTCAACCTGGAAACGGCGGATAAAGGTGCGTGCCGTAAACTGCTGTTTCCAGGTTAAACCTAGATTCGGCAGTTGGAAGTGCGTAAGCGGTGCAACATATTGGTTTATCTGGGGAACTAGAAAAAATCGAGGTCACCTTATTGGTGATGAGACTTTTTTCTAGTTGGCCAGGTGAACCAAGAGGTTGTGCCGATTGCGTGTTTACAACTGCCGAATCTGGGTTAAACAGTCTGTTCTGTACAACTGACCGGAAGGGTCCGGGCAGACCCGTCAGATCAATTCCAGGTTCAACCATTTTGGAGAGCCATCATGCACATTGCAGAAGAAAACCTTCCCGAATCCCTTCTCGACATCAAAGAGGTTATTGGTTATGAAGGAGCCATGATCCTGCTCGACCGCTGCGCCGGAACCCGGCTGTTTATTCCAAAAAATATGAAAACACAACATAAACTAGCAAAACTGTTGGGATTTGAACAGGCACAATTGATGAGCAAATATTTCGGCGGAGAGACGCTGTCCATCGTCCGGGCAGCCCGAGCCAAACGAGACATTCGCAACAAAGAGATTATACGGTTATATGATGCAGGAGCTAAAGTGCCGGATATTGCACAACAGATGGAACTGACCGAAAGGCAGATCTACAGCATTTTAAGCTGTGGGGAGTATTAGAGACGTTCAAGACCGGCTCCGCCTTGGAACCAATGTGCAACCCCAAGGCGGAGCCAGGATAAAAAAAGGCAAGAACCCTCAATTGCCGGAAAGGATCCGAGAGGCCTGATCCAAAACGTCGTCGGACATTCGGCGGTTGGCTTTGCGGGTCTCCCGTTTGATCTTGTCGTAGATCTCCTCCCGGTGAACTTGAACATTTTTTGGGGCATCGATACCGATTCTAACCTGATTACCCTTGATTCCAAGCAGGGTAATCTTGATCTCATCACCGATATTCAAACTTTCACCAATTCGTCTGGTCAGGATCAACATGGGCCAACACCTCTCACTTCAAATTGACCATCCCTGATGACGGAAAGAGGGCAAGCTCCCTTGGCCAACGACAATAAATCCAATCCTACATTCAGAGAAACATTCACCACTACAACTGCCGGGATAAAAAGTGGAAATCACTACCGGACTGACGATTCCCGCGCCGGTTATAGGAAGAAACCGGCCCTTGGGTTCCCTCTTTCAGAACACGAAGCATGGACTCCGTGGCCGAGAGAACTCCGCTAAAGACAGCCTGGTTCTCTTTGTTCAATCCTTCAGCGACACCGATGGCCTTGGTCAGACGTTCTCGGATGGGTATCAAGCCAGAGCGACCGCCCAAAGCCTCATCCAGATGTTTCAGGCTGAGTTTCCCCGGCCCCAACCCCACTCTCGCGCCCAAACGGGTGGTCAAACGCTGACGTAACTGGTCGGTTTTATAGATCTCTTCCAATGTCGCCCGAATTTTCTCCGAGGCTACTTCCAACACCTCCGGATCTCGCTTACGCAAAGCGGACCGTTCCTGGGTCAAAAGTGGACCCAACTGTTCAAACAGTCGAATCAACGGCTCAATGACCTCTTTCAGGCGACGAACCTCCGTCGCCAGATCCATCTCTTCTTGGCTCATGACAATCTTCCGCCTAGACCGCTTTTTTGCGTTCCATCAGGACTTGCCGCAAAATTCTATCGGCAATATCCAGATTGGACACTTCATATTTGCCATTGGCCAACGCTTCGCGGATGGGGCCGATCAACTCGGATCGGACATCCGGCGCGGTTCTAACCGCCTCACCAGCCAAGCCGATGGAGCGGGAGAGAGAGGAGACATTCACATCGTCCTGACGACTGGATTTGGAAGAACGCCCGGATGTACTCTGTTCCTTGGCTTTTGAGACACGGGTTCCTGAGATCCGGTTCAGGCGGCCTGCGTCCACATTTTTGATTCTCGTAACCATGAAATCCTGTTCCTTTTGGTTTTCATTTCAAGCCCGCAACCTTATGGCCACGTCTTGAACAATTGATCACCTGTTGCGACCGATTTGCCCCAAACGACCTTGACCGGCTGCACTCATGGCGCTGTTATCCTGGTGCAACTGCTGGAGGCTCTGTCTGGCCTCTTCAACCGTGATGGTTCGCTGGCCCTGTGTCTGAGACTCTAAACCATAGCGTGCCACCAATTGACGATACATCGCCGCACCCAAGCCCAAGCCCTGTCCCGATCGGCTGGTGGTCTTAGCATACTCTGCATCGAGCAAATCGCGAAATATTTTTTCACCCTCGCTCTCTTTAATCAACCCCCCATCTTCTTTGGGGATCGCTTTACGCATGGAGGAGAGCATCTGTTTGACAAACATGGACTCAAAGTCCGCCGCCGCCTCACGCAATTTCAGACGATCCGCCGGTGAGATTTTACTGTTTGCCTGGGCACCTTGAACGGAATATGCAGGATTCATACCAGTGTTTACACTATTCATTAAAGAATCTCCAACTCAGCCTGTAGCGCACCGGACGCTTTGATGGCCTGCAAAATGGCAATCAAATCTCTTGGTGTCACACCGACACTATTCAACCCCTGAACCAAATCTCCCAGGGTAACCACCTCTTCCATCTCAATCACCCGACCATCCTTTTCAGTAGCCGTAATCTCGGTATCGGGCGTCACGACGGTTTGGCCATCAGACAAGGGGTTGGGCTGACTGACAGCCGGCTTGTCTTTTACTTTGATACTGAGGCCGCCATGGGCCAGAGCAACGGTTGAAACCCGGACGTTTGCTCCCATGACGATGGTTCCAGTCCGCTCGTTTACGACAATCCTGGCCGGCTGATCGGGATTGACCTGCATTTTTTCCAATCGGGAGACAAAGGCGACGACCTGTTTTCTATAATCGGCCGGAATCTGTACCGAAACGGTGCCAGAATCTATTGCCAGCGCCAAACCTTTGCCAAACAGATCGTTGATAGCGCCAACAATCCGACTGGCTGTGGTAAAATCAGGATTCTTCAGGGCCAGCTGTAACGAATTTTCATTGTTCAGGTTAAAATCGATCTCGCGTTCGATGATCGCCCCACCACTGATCCGACCGACAGTCGGATGGTTTTTCTGCACGGCAGCCCCTCCTCCTTCTGCCGAAAATCCACCAATGGAGAGTGCGCCTTGAGCAACGGCATAAATACGGCCATCGGCTCCTTTGAGAGGGGTCATGATCAACGTTCCCCCTTGCAGGGTCTTGGCGTCTCCCAATGACGAAAGGGAGACATCCAACCGACTGCCTTGACGGGCAAAAGGCGGCAGGGTTGCCGTCACCATGACCGATGCAACGTTTTTCACCTTGAAGGCCGATTTTGCTGAGATTCCCATTCGCTCCAGCATCATTTTCAGGGATTGATTGGTAAAACCGGCTCCGGAATCTCCAGTACCGTTCAGACCGACCACGAGACCAAAACCGGTCAGAGGGTTGTCTCTCACCCCTTCAATGTTGACCACATCCTTGAGACGGGCCGCTTCGGCAAAACCGACCTGAAACAGAATGATGGCAGCGACAAAAATACGAAACATAGTAGGATATATCCGATTCATGTTGATCACATTACGTTGACAGTAGAGAAAAACCGGCTGAGCCAACTCGGACGCTGTTGATCGTCGATGTCTCCATCACCGGAATAATCGATCCGGGCATCGGCGATTTGGGCGGAAGTTACGGTATTTTCTGGAGATATATCCTCAGGTCGAACAATGCCGGAGAGAAGGATAAACTGATTTTCATGGTTGATGGTGATATCTCTGCGTCCTTCGATACGAAGATTACCGTTGGCCATAACCTCGGTCACCAGACAGGAGACGGTGGCAATCAACGTGCTCTCACGGGTGGTGTTTCCCTCTCCGGTAAAATCATGGCTGCTGGCCGCCGTGGCCGAAGCCAGAGATTGGTCCGATTTCAAGACGGTGGTTAAATCCAACATTCCACCCAAACTCGCCGAATTGCTATTGCCACGCTTCAACTCGGTCGTGGCATCTTTTTCGGCTGAAGAACGTTCGCTGATGTTGACCGTAATGATATCGCCGATGTTGCGGGCCTTATTATCCAGAAACAGGGTATTCCGGTCGGTTGATTGCCAGATTGAGCCTTTTTTCGGGGCCAACATCTCTGGAGCTGTTGGCTGAACAACCGTGACAGGCTCGGGAGGACGCCGAGAAGCACGCGTCATACCACAACCGGACAGGGTTGCTACGGCCAGGAGAATCACAGGAACAACCAATTTTTTTGATTTCATCTCATCAACTCCAAAGAACTACCAAGTTTGAACGCGAGCCTGACCAGGTGCGAAGACCCGCGCTTCATATCGCACATGACTTTTTGCATTGCGTAGCGGGACCATGTCCCCTATCCGCCCTTTGTCCAAGGCGATCGCCGTGGTCCGAATCACCAGTCCACCCCGCACCAACTGAACACGAACCTGCTCGCCCCGTTCGACCGCCAGCGGCGCATCAAACCATTTGGAACGCAACGCCGTCCCTTCACGAATGGTCCGAACCGCTACCTTCCCGATAATATCTTCCTCATCTCTGACCAGACCATCAATGGGGCGAACCATCTCGATCTCCTGCCATTTAATATCTTCACTGGCCACTGTTTCACCCCGACTGATCGAACGACTGACAACCGGAACTTCCAAAAAGCGTTTGATCACGGCCAAAACACTGATTTTTGTCTCTGGAACACCGTTGACCAAAACCGTGACCGGAACCGATTGCCGGCCTGCCTTCAACTGATCCGCATCCGACCCGATCTGCCAGATAACCTCTCCATCAGACAGTTCCAGGCTTTGGCGATAAAATACGGTGCTCACCTTCAACCCTGAAGCGGAGCCAGCCACCACCTGTTCCAGACCTTTTTGCACACCCTGTACCACATCGATTCGACTGATGGTTTGAGAGAAGCCGACTGAAGCCATCAACAGGGTGAAACAGCCCAGGACACAACTGCTAAATAGAGGTTTTTTAACGTTCATTATCGTTTCAAGCTAGCAACTTGTCCCAGCATCGTATCGGCGGTTTGAATGGCTTTCGTGCCAATTTCATAGGCCCGTTGAGTGGCGATCATGTCAACCATCTCAGTCACCATATTGACGTTGGACTGTTCCAGATGGTGCTGATTGATATGGCCCATACCATTTTCATCCGGGTTGCTGACCTGGGGCGCACCGGAGGCGATGTTTTCGACAAACAGATTGTTGCCAATGGCGGTCAATCCAGCCGGATTGACAAAAGAGGCCAACTGGATCTGCCCTTGATTCGGCAGAAAACCGGGGGATTCGTTGGTGGCAAAACCAATGGAACCGGTCCGCTCTACTGAAATACCGGTATGCAGACTGGGATCGACTCCAACCGCACCACCGACCAGGGCATAACCGTCATGGGTGACGATATTGCCGGCATTGTTGATTTCAAAACTACCATCGCGGGTGTAGGCCGTATCGCCGTTGGGCAACTCAATCTGAAAAAATCCCTTCCCCTGAACCATCAAATCAACATTGAAGGCGGCGTCACTGGTATGAACGGCGCTACCCTGAGAAAACTCTTTTCCGACCGAAGTCACTTTGACACCATGACCGAGCTGGATACCGACCGGAACCGTGGTTCCCGTGTCGGAAGTATCATTGCCGGCTGGACGGATATTGGCATAAAGAAGATCCTGGAACGAGGTCCGGGACTGTTTAAAACCGGTTGTATTGACGTTTGCCAAGTTGTTGGCGATGACGTCAATATTGGTCTGTTGGGCCTGCATACCCGAAGCGGAAGTCCAAAGGGCACGAATCATAACGATTTTCTCCTGTTACGGAACAAGTATTTCCAATTGATAGCGAATTTAGCTCAGACGACCGATCTGGTTGGCCTGTCCGTCCAGTCCATCCAGAGCTTGGATCATCTTCATATAACTCTCAAAAGCACGGTTGGCCTCGATCATCTGGGTCATCCCCCGAATGGCGTTGGAGTTGGAGGCCTCCAAAAACCCCTGTTGAATACCACCCACACTCCCCTCCATTGAAATCTCTTGCTCTTGAGGGGCTTCATAGAGGTTTTGACCCACTTTTTTCAACGATTCTGCCGGCAAGCCAATCCGATCCAACTTTCCGATCTGTCCATTTGCATTGGAGATGGTCCCATCTTCACCAATGCTGATCGGAGCATCACCCACATTCAGAGTGGCGCCACCAGCCCCCAAAACAGGGTAGCCGTCTTTACTGACCAACTCTCCCAACTTATTGACTTCAAATGATCCATCACGGGTATAGCGACGACCTTCTGGGGTGTCCAAAACAAAAAAACCTTCGCCATTGATGGCCACATCCAGCGGATTACCGGTAGAGATCAATCCGCCTTGGGTGGTATCCGTCGTCGTTGATGGGGCGGCCGGATAGGTGACGCTCAAGGCGTTGGTAGCTGGGTTACTAAAAGGAAAGGGAATATCTCCCGGCCCTTTCAGGCCCATGAAAGAGTCCCCAGCCAGAGGAAACTGCTCCGGTCCCGGTGAGGTCATGAATGAGTCGAAAGTGATGTTACCCTCTTTAAAGCCGGTGGTATTGACGTTGGCCAGATTGTTGGTCAACACCTCTAACCGCATTTCTGTTCTGAGGGCGCCGTTGACGGCTGCGTATAATCCACTGTCCATAAAAACTCTCCGTTCAGGTTATTTATCAGCTATACTTAAGCAACTCTTATGCCATTATATTCTAAATTTCGTTATATCAAGATTCCACAGGGACTTCCGAGTCGGTGGCAGAATTATTTCAAAAACATTCCTTCTCCAACAGACGAAAACGTGGCACTATTTGCCGGATACGAGAAGAGGACACCTCTGGAACGCCCCTTTTTTATTAAAACCCACTATTTTCTCTGCCCACCAAACGACGTCGCCATGACCCGAAAAAAAAATGCTGTTGGAGAGGCCATGCAGGATCTGGCCCAATTGATGGTTCGACTGCGCTCGGAAACCGGTTGCCCCTGGGATCGAAAGCAGACCTGGCACTCTCTGACCCCTTACACCATCGAAGAGGCTTACGAAGTGGTGGAAGCGGTCGAGAGTTCTGATGGGTCCGCTTTGAAGGACGAACTGGGTGATCTGCTCTTTCATGTTGTTTTCTACAGCCAAATTGCACAGGAAGAACAGCAGTTCAGTCTGACAGAGGTGATTCAGGGAATTACCGAGAAAATGACCCGGCGTCACCCCCACGTCTTCGGAGATCAGGCTGGAAAGGTTCAGGAGGCGGATGAGGTTCCGGGACGTTGGGAAGAGATCAAACGACAAGAACGAACAGAAAAACGCCAACGCCGTGACCAACAGTCGGAAACAGACGCCTCTCCGGTTTCGGTTTTTGACGATATCAACAGTCGGGTCCCCGCCCTGCTCTGGGCCTCCAAGGTCCAACGAAAAATGGGGCAAGTGGGTTTTGATTGGGCCGATGCGGCGGGTGTTTTCAATAAAATGTCAGAAGAGATGAACGAATTGTCCGAAGCACACCTCCAACAGGACCAGGCGGCCATAACCGAAGAGGTGGGAGACCTGCTTTTTACTTTGGTCAACCTCTCCCGTCATTTAAAGGTCAACCCGGAGGTTGCGCTTCGCCAATCCACCTATAAATTTCAAAACCGCTTTCGCTACATGGAAAACCGGCTTCACCGCTCCGGCCAGACCGCACAGGAAGCCACACTGGACGAGCTGGAAATGCTCTGGCAGGAAAGCAAACTAAAAAATAAAGACACCTCACCTCATACAGGACAAGGCTTAGATCGTGATTCGTAAACTGAGAAATATCGCCATTATCGCCCACGTGGACCATGGCAAGACAACCCTGGTCGATAAATTGTTACAGCAGTCTGGCACCCTGAAAACCCGTGGCGAAAGCCAAGAACGGATCATGGACTCCAACGCTTTGGAAAAAGAGCGGGGAATCACCATCACCTCCAAAAATACCGCAATCGACTGGAACGGCTATAGAATCAACATCGTCGACACACCGGGCCATGCCGATTTTGGCGGCGAGGTTGAGCGGGTGCTCTCCATGGTGGATTCGGTTCTGTTATTGGTGGACGCCGTGGAAGGCCCCATGCCGCAAACCCGTTTTGTCACTCAAAAAGCCTTTGCTCTCGGTTATAAACCCATCGTCGTCGTCAACAAGATCGACCGCGATGGCGCTCGACCGGAGTGGGTCATGGAACAGACCTTCGACCTGTTTGACCGCTTGGGAGCCACCGATGAACAGCTGGATTTTCCGGTTGTCTACGCCTCGGCCCTCGAAGGATTTGCCAGTTTGGACCCAAAAATCAAAGGGACGGACATGACACCGCTCTTTGAAACCATCGTCTCTCACGTCTCCCACCCGGACGTCGACCCGGATGGTCCCTTCCAATTGCGGATCTCCTCCTTGGATTACAACAGCTTTACCGGACTGATTGGGGTCGGTCGGGTTCAACGAGGCTCCATCACCGCCAACAGCCCGGTCACCATCATCGACCCGGAAGGGAATAAACGCACCGCCCGCATGCTCCAGATCTTTGGATTCCTGGGGTTGGAAAAAGTCGAATCCAAACAGGCCACCGCCGGGGAGATCATCGCCTTTACCGGCGTGGACAAATTGGGCATCTCCGACACGGTCTGCCACCCGGACTGCGTGGAGTCCCTGCCCGCCCTCACCGTTGACGAGCCGACCGTCACCATGACCTTCCAGGTCAACAACTCTCCCTTGGCCGGTAAAGAGGGCAAATTTGTTACCAGTCGTCAGATCCGTGAACGGCTGTTCCGAGAAGCGGAGCATAACGTTGCCCTCCGAATTGAAGAGACGGAAGATCCGGACAAATTCCGGGTTTCAGGTCGCGGAGAGCTGCATCTGGGCATCCTGATCGAGAGCATGCGTCGCGAGGGGTTTGAACTGGGCGTTTCCCGTCCTGAAGCCATCATCGCCACCATCGATGGCCAGGAGATGGAACCATACGAGCAGTTGACCGTCGATGTGGAAGATATTCATCAAGGGTCGATCATGGAGGCTCTTGGTGCCCGGCGCGGAGATTTGAAGGATATGATTCCCGATGGCAAAGGCCGGGTTCGTCTGGATTATGAAATCCCTGCTCGCGGCCTGATCGGTTTTCAAACCGATTTTCGGACCATGACCTCCGGTACCGGCCTCATGTATCACGTCTTCGACAAATACCGCCCCAAAGTGCCCTTGAACATCGGTCAGCGAAAAAATGGGGTGCTCATTGCCAAAGAGGCCGGTAAAGCGGTCGCCTTTGCACTCTGGAACCTTCAGGAGCGGGGTCGTCACATGATCGGGGCTGGAGAGCCGGTCTATGAAGGCATGATCATCGGCGTCAACAATCGCAATGACGATCTGGTGGTCAATCCGCTGAAAGCCAAACAGCTGACCAACATTCGCGCGTCCGGCTCCGATGAAGCCATCTCCCTGACTCCACCCATTCGCCTCTCTCTGGAGCAGGCACTGGAGTTTATCGACGATGACGAACTGGTGGAAGTCACACCGAAGAGCATCCGCCTGCGTAAACGCATGCTCAAAGAGCATGAACGGAAAAAAGATAAGCGCGCCGCCAAAGAGCTTTAACCTAGATTCGGCAGTTGAAAGTGCTTAAGCCTAGATCCGGCAGTTGGAAGTGCGTAAGCGGTGCAACATATTGGTTTATCTGGTGAACTAGAAAAAATCGAAGTCACCTTATTGGTGATGAGACTTTTTTCTAGTTTTCCAGGTGAATCAAGAGGTTATGCCGATTGCGTGCGTACAACTGCCGGATCTAGGTTAAGCGGTGCAACATATTGATTGGTGATGAGACTTTTTTCTAGTTCACCAGGTGAATCAAACGGTTGTGCCGATTGCGTGCTTACAACTGCCGTATCTAAGTTTAATCAGCCTTTCCGTTGATTAGGCAAAAAAACACTCAAAAAAGGCAGGGTCTGGGGCGGTTCGCCGCCCCAGTGAAGTAAAGCCAAAAAAACAACCTGATCCATACAACTCAAAAGATTGCGCCGCCCTTTCCCAGCCACCGGATTCAGGATAAAAAAAGTCACTCCATCTCCACCCCGTCCATCGCTCGACGCGGAGCGGGGATCAATTGTTTCTTTTCAGCCGGTATCTGGCCCTTGCCGCGCCGTTCATGAAGATTGAGAAAGGCCTCGACAACCTGTGGATCAAAATGGGTTCCGGCGCAACGTTTGATCTCTTCCAGAGCATCTTTAACGGTCCAGGCCTTTTTATAGGGCCGAACGCTGACCAGGGCGTCAAACACATCCATCACAGCCACGATTCGGGCAGCCATGGGAATCTGTTCTCCTTTCAGCCCGGCGGGATAACCGCTGCCATCCCACTTTTCATGGTGGAAAATGGCGACTTGATAGGCCAACTCAAACGAGGGGTCACCTTTTAAAATTTCAGCACCGATTGCCGGGTGATTTTGAACGGTACTGAACTCTTCCAACGTCAAACGGCCCGGCTTCATCAGAACCACGTCTGGAATGCCAATTTTTCCGATATCGTGCAGCAAGCTGGCCTCGGAGTACATTTCCGCAATCTCCTGGCTGATTCCCAATTCCAAAGCGGTCTCTTTGGTCTGCCTGGCGACCCGCTTGACATGATCAGAGGTGTCGGTATCTTTGAATTCCGAGGCAACCGCCAACATGCGCAACGCACTTTTTTTCGCCTGCCTCAGGTCGGACTGCAAACGATTGTTATCCAGAGCCGACGCACATTGAATGGTGAATAAACGAAGTAGTTTTCGATCCCCCCCCTTCACCTCGCGAATGTTGTCCAGATAGATAAAACCGACCGGTTTGTTACGCACCTCCAACGGTATCAGCAGCGCATTTTCCGGCAAATCCAGAATTGCAAGATCATCTTCGATCTGCTTAAGAAACTGGGCGACAATCCCTTGAGTCCGACTTTGTTCCGACTCCCTCCAATGGGCCAGATTGCCAATCCCGGCACGAATGACAACCCGCTCGTTGAAATAGGTTGCAATACAACCGTTCATGACCGAATGACAAACCACGCCGCTCTCATGGGGAGAGACCAACTGGCAGAGGCTGGTTATCTGGTTGAGCATTCCCTGAAAAAAAACATCCAAATCCTGACCGGCCGGGTGCAGATACATGCCGGGAGCCGAATTGAGAATCATTTCCATTCCGGCTCGATTCCGCTCGATTCGACGCAGATCCCGGTAGGATTTGATCGCCGACCGAACCGCCGTATAAAGCTTGATGGCGGTCAGCTCACTCTTATCTTTAAAATCATCGATATCATAATGGTCGATGACATACCGCTCCGGCGCATGTCCGGGCTGCCCGGTACGGATGATGATACGAATGGTCTTGTTATTGAGATCGTTGCGAATGACATTGACCAACTTCAATCCCGCATCATCACTCTCCATCACCACATCGACAATGGCAACCGCGATATCCGACTCCCGGTTGAGGATCTGCACGGCGGACTGCGCGCTGTCGGCCAACAAAAAATTCAGTCCCCGCTGCTCAAAACGAAAGGTTTTAAGGTTGAGCCGGGTGATGGCGAGGATATCGGGATCATCGTCAACCACCAACACCTTCCATCCATCCTTTTCTTTCACGCTGCTGATCTGGCCTGGTAATACGCCCTCTTTTTTTTGAGGCGTGTTCCTGATTATCTTCATAAAACTTTTTCCCCAACCGGAAAGGAGATTTGGAAAACCACCCCTTTACCTTCAGTGCTCTGACATGCAATCGTACCGTTCAGTTTTGTTGTAACAAGATTATAACACAGATAGAGTCCCAATCCACTGCCGCCATGAGATCGATGAGTGGAGAAGAACGGCTCAAATATTTTTTGTCGCACCATCTCATCCATTCCGACCCCGGAATCGGAATAGATGAGGTCCACCTGGTTCTGCCGGTTTTCGATCTGGATGGTAATGTTTCCGGCCAGAGTACCCTCTTTGAAGCCATGGATGATGCTGTTCATGATCAAATTGGTCAACACCTGATCCAAGATCCCCGGCGCGCCAAATATTTGGAAATTTTCCGGGCAGATTAGCTGCACGGCAATGCTGGTCTTTTTGAGTTGATTATGAAGCGCACGGACGACATCTTCCATGGTCTCCAAAACGTTGAATAGTCGAGCCTCCTCTGAACTTTGGTCCACCGAAGTTCTTTTAAAACTGGAAATCAGAGAGCCGGCCCGACGCAGATTATTGAGAGTCAGCCTGGAGGCCTCCAGGATCATTTCCATGTAGAGGACCACCTGCCCCTCTTCCACTTCATCTTGGCGCAGCAGAACATAGAGGTCATTGACGGCCTCTTCAATTTGCGAAGATCCGGCGACGGCCACCCCGATCGGAGTATTGATCTCATGGGCAAAACCGGCAACCAACCGACCCAATGAGGCCATTTTTTCACTCTCAATCAACTCATTCCGGGTCAACTCCAATTCGGCCATTTTGCTATTCAACTCTTCGGTTCTCTGGGCCACTCGCAAATCCAGGGTGCCCAACAGACTTCCCAACGCATCTTCCAACTCTTTACGGTGGGAAATATCCTCCTTTACCGCCAGGAAATGGGTAATCTCTCCGATCTGGTCCCGAATCGGGGAGATGGCCACATCCTCCCAATACAACTCACCACTCTTTTTGCGATTTCTCAACTCTCCCCGCCAGACATCTCCCTTCATGATCGTAGACCAGAGATCCTCATAAATCGAATCCGGCAACTCTCCCCCTTTCAATATTTTGGGATTTTTTCCCTCCAACTCCTCCTTCGTATAACCGGTCACCAGACAGCATTTATTGTTGACATATTCGATCATGCCCCGAGTATTGGTAATGATGACACTGGCCGGACTCTGCTCGGTGGCTTGGGAGAGCTGGCGTATTTTCCGCTCGGCCAGTTTTCGGTCGATGACGCTGGCCAACGTATGGGTGATGGTTTGCAAAAACCGCAAATCCTCTTTACTGGCTTTGTATTCGGCATCCAGATAGAGATTCAAGACACCGAGCAGTCGATTTTCCAGGAGAATGGGCAGACAATAGTGGCCATGCGGAACCATGCCCTGATAGCCGATCGAATGGCTGTCATCCACTTCTGAGCTGAAGACGGTTTTTTTTGTCTGGGCTGACTGACCACAGAGACACTCTCCGAGGCGCAGAGAACCACAGCGACTGACAATTTCCGAGTTCAAGCCGTGGTGAACAGCCATTTTCAACCGATTGGATTTTTCATCAAACAGGAAGATCGCCCCTTTGTATTGAAGAGAGAGCCAGGGAACCGCCAAGATAACCTGAAGAACCTTCTCCAATTTTTCATTCATGGGATAATCCCTGATCCCGACTTCCAAAATACTGTTGAGCGCAATGCGGGCATGGAGTTCCCGGTGGCTTTTTTCTTTGGCTCTGACCCGTTCCGTGGTATCCCGGACGATCGCTGAGAAGCGACGATCACCCCGAGTTATCCAGGAGGAGAGAGAAATTTCGATGGGAATCTCGTAACCGGACTTATGCAGCCCCATCCCTTCGATGGGTTTGCGTTCCAAAACTTTGGAACCAGATCTCAGAACTCGATCAAAACCAGCTTCGTGAGCCGCCAGAAAACGTTCTGGAATGAGCCGGGAGATGGATTCGCCAACCATCTCCTGCTCAGTAAAGCCAAAAATTTCAGTGGCACCCGGATTCCAAAAGATGATTTTTTTCGAGCTGTCCGCCGAAATCAGGCCATCAACAGCCGAAAACGCCAAAGACCGAAACCGATCCTCCTCTTCAACCAACTGGATCAAACGGTTTTTTAATGAGACTTGCGCCTTTTGAAAGCCGTCGACCACTTGATTGAAAGCACTCTCCATCTGCCCGACTTCATCGAGGCCGGAAACCGGTAACCGTTTGTCGGCAGAAGGCTCCTTGGCAATCGCCAGCATTAATTGAGCAGATTGTCTCAGGCGACGGTCCAAAATTTTTTGCAAAACAAAATGGGCCAGAATAATCAGCAAGAAAAACAGACCGCCAAGCAGGATAACGTTTAAATGTCGCTCGGCACTCTGTTCATCCATGTGGATGGACGGGATGGTCAGTACCGCCACCCCCATCAACTGCCCCACTTTCCAACCCACCCACTCGTTCTGGTCTGAATGGGCCAAGCTTGACCGGGAGCCGGTCAGGAAAGAACCATGACAGGAGAGACACGGTTCATCGACCAGAATGGGACGGGCATAATAATATTTCCCCTCTCCATCTATCTGGACAAATCCGCTAAACTCCTCCATAAAGCCGGAAACGTTGTATTGCTGAATCAGGCTCTGCTCAAAGGCGTTGGGCTGGTTGTTCTGGCCCAACGGATACAAGGAAGACTGACGGAAGCTGACGCCGGACCTGGTTTGATTCACCGGAGAAAAAAGGCCGGAACCAGCCGGCGGAGTCAATCCGTGATTGTTTGTCGTCGCTTCAGGAGATTGACTGGGGAGAGGTTGGGTCGGATGATTTATAGAGGTTGCAAAATTAAAGAGCGTTCGAGCCTCCCGGTTTAAAAATGTCTGTTGATCCTGCCGGTTGTTGACATCCAAAAACCAAACACCAAAAACAAACGCAACCGCGACAACCAATGAGATGACAAGGATAAAGCTGGATTGACGAGACATGCATCACCGGTTCGAGAGAGGTTCAAAAAATCAACAGCTTTCAAGGGGTCATCCTATCACATTTTATCTCTGTTTAACATGCTATTTACAAATATGATGTTACTTTAACACCCCCTGATTCAGAAGCTGTTGATATTGACGATCCAGATGATCGGCCAGGGCAACGGAAAAGATCAGATTATTGGGCTTTTTCTCGATATCGCCCAAAATACGTTGCACCACCTGGTGGGCAACACTCAAAAAACCCTCTTCGGCAAAGTTATCGGTGATCATGTCATAGAGCAGGATATCCAATCGGGTTTGACGACCACTGTTGGCCACCGCCCCGCCAGCCGCGACCAACAGTCCATCCACCCCATCCAGAATCGACTCCGTTTGCTGAGGCAACCTGGTTTGCAACATCCGCTTCCAGACATACACTCGGGTCGATCTGAAAAACCGGACATACCGCTTCCGCCTAATAAACTGGTAGGGCGTCAACCCCAAAAGCAGATAATCCGATTCCGCCGGGTTGGCAATGGCCTCTCCAGCAATACGTCGCACCAATTCACTGGAAGAAAACCGGGCAGAGCCTGGATTGGAGGAAGTTTGCCACTCTTGAACAAGGGCTTGAGCCAGTTTAGGATCAAAAGGATGGTCGTTTCCACTCATCAGCCACCACCGCTCAGGAAAAAAGCAAGGAACAGATAAAAACCGCCGCCATGATTCCGGCAAGGTCAGCGGTCAGAGCCGCTGCCAGAGCATGACGAACCCGGCGCACCCGTACGGCACCAAAATAGACGGCCAACACGTAAAAGGTGGTCTCCGTCGAACCCTGCAACGTACTGACCAGCAGACCGGTGTAGGAGTCTGGACCAATGGCCGGATCTTGAATGACGGAAGCCATCAATCCATACGCCCCCGACCCGGACAGAGGTCGAAGCAATGCCATGGGCAACGCTTCAGCCGGCAACCCCAACTGGGTCGTCCAGGAGCCGATGGCCGTGACCAGATATCCCATGGCCCCACTGGCTCTGAACATCCCCACAGCCACTAAAATAGCGACCAGATAGGGAATGATCCGAACGGCGACGTCAAACCCCTCCTTGGCCCCTTCGACAAACGCTTCATAGACCCGCACCCGACGCCAAACGCCAAACCCCAACATCAAGACCATCAGGGTCGGAATCACCCAAGGGGAAAGAGCCTTGCCATAAAAGATGGTCAGCGGAATAAAACCGATCACCCCGACCAATACCAACCCCGAAACCCAGGCCGGATAAGCCTCTGACGTTGGAATCTCTTCGGCTGACGGCTGGGACTGCTGGATCGGGTCCGACTCTGATTGGGAAGAATCGGAGCCGTTGGCGGTTGAATCAACCGGAAAAAAGCGTTGATAGGACTTAACGGCAAAAATGGCAACCACCGTTGAACAAAATGTGGCAAACAGGGTCGTGGGTAAAATTGCCGCCGGGTCCAGAGAGCCGGCCGAAGCGCGCAGGGCGATAACTCCGGTTGGCAACAGGGTGACCGAGGAGGTGTTGATCGCCAGAAAAAGGACCATGGAGTTGGTCGCCGTCCCTTTGCAGGGGTTGAGGCGGTCCAACTCCTTCATGGCCCGAATTCCAAAGGGTGTGGCGGCATTGCCCAGCCCCAGGGCATTGGCCGACATATTGAGGATCATCGCCCCCATAGCCGGATGGTCTGGCGGGATTTCCGGAAATAATCGAACCATCAACGGGCGAATCAGACGAGCCAGAATCGTCAGCAGCCCGCCCTTTTCCGCCACCTTCATCAGCCCCAGAAAAAGCGCCATGACCCCAACCAAACCGATGGCCAGGGTCACGGAGCTTTCAGCCGCATCAATCATGCTCAAGGTTAAAACCTGCATGGGCGAGTCGCTGTCCTCGACGGCGACCCAGAGCAACTGCCGAATGGCTGTAACCAAAAAGGCTCCCGAAACCAAAGCGAAAAACAGGCCATTCATGGAGAATCAACTCGACAATTCATTACCGATCCAGTCTGGCCAAGGTCGGAGGCCAGGCTCCCTTTTGATGTTATCCTGAATCCGTCCCCAGGTTCCAGGTTATGAAAAAACACCCTGGCTGACGTTGACGTCACGAGTAGCCGAAGAGATGGTGATGGTAAATCCGGCGACCACATCCAGCAGGGTAATCAGGGTGATGATGAAAAAGGTTGAAGTCCCCACCTGTGCGACAAAAAGAAACTCCAACAGACAGCCGACAAAAAGAGCCAGGGAGAACATATGGTCGAGAACCGTCGCCATGCTGCTGCGGGTTGATTTGAGAATTTCGATGTAGAGAAGAAGCACCGCCAGACTGATCAGCAGGTCATTGACCGTAAAATTCCAGGTCGCCCCGGAACCCAGATGGATCGACCACAAGGTCGATTCCAACGTGCCTCCACCAGAACCAAAAGCCACCCCGTTGAAAATAGCCACCACGACAATCAATAAAGGAATACTTCCCATCACACCCTCCAAGTATTTGTTGAAAATAAAAAATGAATGAATTTCATTCAATACCCCCCAACCTAACATAAAAACCTTCGGAAGAGGACTTTTCCGAAGGTTTTTATGTGTGGCAACCTAAAAGAGGTCCGGTTGATCAGAAGCTTGACCAACCGGATCTCTTGAGTTCAACCGTGTCCGAAGCCCAAGCCTGGAGAACAGGCACAGTCCCAATCACTCATCCTTCGCTCACCTCATAGTTTTCCATCTCATGAAAATTGAGATATTTGTAAGTGTCGTCCGATTTCGGGGTAATCCGACTACTGACCGCATCCATGTATTCGGCAACCGTTGGCAATCGGCCCAGCAGGGAGGTCACAGCCGCCACCTCCGCACTGGATAGATAGACCTGGGCACCGGTTCCCAAACGATTGTTGAAGTTCCTGGTTGAGGTGGAGACCACCACCGCATTATCCCGAACACGGGCCTGGTTACCCATACATAGAGAGCAGCCGGGCATTTCAGTCCGGGCGCCGGATTTACCCAAAACGCTATAAACCCCCTCGTTGATCAACTGTCGTTCGTCCATCCGGGTTGGCGGGGCCACCCAGAGGGTTCCGGGAATAGGCGGTTGACCTTCCAAAATTCGACTGGCCGCACGGAAATGTCCAATATTGGTCATACATGAACCGATGAAAACCTCGTCGATTTTAGCACCGGCCACATCGGAAAGCAGCTTGACGTCGTCGGGATCGTTGGGACAGGCCAGAATCGGTTCCTTGATTTCAGCCAGGTCGATCTCAATAACCTCCGCATATTCAGCGTCCGCATCCGGCTTCAGCAAGGTTGGATTGGCCAGCCACTCTTCCATGGCGGCGATGCGATTTTTGATGGCCGTCGGATTTTTATAACCGCGATGGAGCATATTTTTCAACAACGTGACGTTGGATTGAATATATTCGATGACCGGCTCCTTATTGAGAAGAACCGAACAGGCGGCAGCCGACCGTTCTGCTGAGGCGTCGGAAAGCTCGAAGGCCTGTTCGACCTTCAGGTCGGGCAGACCTTCAATTTCCAGCACCCGTCCGGCAAAAATATTTTTCTTGCCCGCTTTGGCCACGGTTAACAGACCTCTTTGAATCGCCACGTAAGGAATGGCGTTGACCAGATCCCGCAAGGTGACACCCGGTTGCAACGCTCCTTTGAAACGGACCAGCACCGACTCCGGCATAACCAGGGGCATGGAACCGGTCGCCGCAGCAAAGGCCACCAGACCGGAACCGGCCGGGAAGGAGATTCCCAGCGGGAAACGGGTGTGGGAGTCACCCCCGGTGCCCACGGTATCCGGCAAACACATGCGATTCAGCCAGGAGTGGATCACCCCGTCTCCCGGAGCCAGGGCCAGACCACCACGGGTGGAGAAAAATTCCGGCAGAGTTTGATGGGTTACCACATCGACCGGCTTGGGATAGGCGGCGGTGTGACAGAAGGACTGCAAGACCAGATCAGCCGAAAACCCCAGACAGGCCAACTCCTTGATCTCGTCACGGGTCATGGGGCCGGTGGTGTCTTGGGAACCGACGGTGGTCATCTTTGGCTCGCAATATTGACCGGGGCGAACACCGGAATCACCGCAAGCCCGACCGACCATTTTCTGGGCCAGGGTATAGCCCTTGCTGCTGGAGGCCGGCACTTCGGCTTGTAAAAACTGATCGGTCGGCGACATTCCCAAAACTTCACGCGCCTGAGCGGTCAATTTACGACCGACGATCAGATTGATGCGTCCACCCGCCCGAACCTCGTCCGGCAAGGTGTTGGGAAGCAGGTTAAAGGTGATGATCTGCTCTCCGTTGCGGGATATGGTTCCCTGCTTGGTGTTGATGGTGATCACGTCACCGGAACTCAAGCCGGTCACATCGCACTGAATCGGCAACATGCCGGAATCTTCGGCGGTGTTGAAAAAGATGGGAGCAATGGTGCTGCCCAACACCACGCCACCGGTCTTTTTGGCCGGAACATGGGGAATCTCAAAGCCAATATGCCAGATCAGGGAGTTGGCGGCCGACTTGCGCGAAGAGCCGGTTCCCACCACGTCGCCCACATAGGCGATGGGGTGGCCTTTTTCCTTGAGGGATTCCAACAACGCCAACGCCCCCTCTTGACGGGCGACCAGCATGGATTTGGCATGAACCGGAACATCGGGACGACTCCAGGCTTCTGAAGCGGGAGAGAGATCGTCGGTATTGGTCTCACCATCGATTTTAAAAACAGTGACGGTCACCTCTTCCGGCATTTCAGGGCGGGAGGTAAACCAAGAGGCGTCCGCCCAGTTCTGCAAAACCTGTTTGGCACTGGCATTGCTTTTGGACTTTTCGACGACCACTTTAAAGCCGTCATACACCATCAATGTTTTCGAGAGCGCATCCACCGCATCGGCAGCCATTTGCGCATCATCCAGCAGATCGATCAGTGGTGCGACGTTAAAACCGCCGATCATCGTACCCAACAATTCTACCGCCAGCTTCCGGTCAATGACGGAACAACTGACTTCGCCCTTGGCTACCTGGGCCAGAAAAGCAGCCTTGACGGCGGAGGCGTCATCCACACCCGGTGGAACCTGGTTGGATAACAGATCCAATAGTGCGGCCTCCTCTCCGGCAGGTGGGTTCTTCAACGCCTCAACCAAAGCCGCAGTCTGTGTGGCATTTAGTGGCAACGGAGGAACACCCTCTTTTTCTCGGTCTGCTACATGTTGACGATAAGCTTCCAGCATCGAAACGGCTCCTTATAGACAGTCAGGGAATAGTGATTTCAACAGAACCTTATAAAATATTTCTTGCTACGATAAACTGAAATTCTGTTTCCTGCAAGACAATAGACAGTCTCCCAGAATCTGATCGCCGTATCCAGGTACGAAATCTATTTTTTTCAAGTGCGCTTCAAAACCGAAAATTTTCACCATCACCAGAGATTGGCGGGTGTCTTGACCCCTTGTGAATTATAGGTTAGCACGCTATCTCCGGACTGCCCCCCTTGGGGAGTAGCCGTCAAAACGACGCAGGAACTGTCGCCGGTGGTACAAAAAGCAGCGGTGATCAGATAAAACCCCTCTTCACTGAGAAACCGATCAGCGGCCTCTTCCGCCGCCGAGGTGGTCCCGTCCTGATTGGTATCGACATTTAAATTGAGGTCGGTGCCTAAATTATCGGTATATTCGTTGTTGCGAATAAAATACCGCTCCTCAATGGAGAGAATGTTCATCAAGGCTGTTTTTCCATCCACTCGCCTGGATTTTGTCACCTGATCTTGATAGAGGGGCAATCCGACCGCCGCCAATATTCCCATGATCACCATGACGATCAGCAGTTCGACCAGACTAAAACCGCCGCGGTTCTTATTACGGAGTTGAAGATGAACACAGAGCATCGGTCGTACACTCCTTCCAGTAGGTTCGTTTGAGAAGGTTGGCAAAGGGAATATCGGATATGGGCTGTTCCGGCCCGACCAAAACGACCGGATCGCTACCGGCCGGGAAAAGAACCGACGGCTCCGGAGCAATACCGCCCCGCTTCAGGGTGCGGGAACGATCTTCAACCACCAAAATCGAGGGATCATTCTCATCGCCGGCCGGGTCCAGGTTGGCCACCGGCTCGGCGTTGCAAATGTTCATCAGATAAAACCGGCTTACCCCCTGTTGAGCTTGACAGGTCTGGGTATCCGATTCGATGGGCGTATAGCTGGAGAACATCAGCCAACTGTCAAAAACCACGGATCCGCCCAGTACCTTTTCACCAATATAACCGGTTGAATCCTTCAACTGAATCAGCCAGCCATTGGCACTAGCCAGAGCGGCGTCGGCGTCGGCCCGTTCCAAAACAGTCCCCTGAGCGGAGAGATTATCGGTGGCATCATAGAGATTACTCTCGGTCAAATTGCTATAATGACCGGCACTATTGCTGTCTTTGATCATATAAAAGCGATCTTGGACCCGAGTATCCAACGGGTGGGCGCGATAACCGGAACCGATGGCCAAGGACAACTGGTCACCCGCACCACACGGGGCTAAAACCAAATCGGGCGTGTTATAAAACCGACGATTGGCCGTTATTTGCACCGCCTCGGTTTCCAACTGGGCCGCCACCCCGCCAAAACTGGCGATCACCCCGGCTTCGACCAGGTTGTTGGCGCCGGTATTGTCGTCATTATCGATATCAAAACGCCAGATCCGCCCCCCCATATCTCCAACGTAGAATAGATCGGCATAGCCGTCCAGATCCAGATCGATCACTTTGACATCCGCCGGAATGCTGTTGGTCATCTCCGTCAAGATCAGATCAGCCGAATCGGAATACTCCGAATTGGAGGCCCACCAAACGCGCTCCCCGGTATCGGCATCGACCATAAACACGGCTCGACCGACATGATCAGCCTGATAGGTAACCGCGCTATCCTGGTTGCTGTCATAACCACCGGCGAACACCAGCACCTTTTTATCGACTCCGTTCAGCTTGATTTTCGTCACCACCGGCTTGGACCAGCTTTCGCCCAACTCGGAAAAATCCCCAACCACCGATCCGTCTATCCGCCACTTTAGAACGGGTGCGTCCCGATCGGTCACATCCAAGGCATAATAACCACGCCCCCCGCGTCGCATACCGAAATAGAGATAGACATGATCCCCATCTCCCGGATCGACCGTGCCGTCATTATCCACATCCTTCTGCCAGACCGCTATGGAACCATCCAGCCCATACGGATGGGCTTCTGAGCCGGAGTTGATGTAAAACTTTTTCAGGTTTTTCAAAAATTCCTGCGGAATAAACGCCAACACCTCCGCTCCCGGCTCGCGCCCGCCACCGCCATCCACATCAATACCGTGCAGCACCCCCTCGTTGGTGCCGAAATAGATGGTCAGATCGTTGAGGCCATAGGTGATGATGACCGGCTTGGAGTGAAGGGGGTCGCCGATATGCTGACGGGATTCTGCGGTGTTGTTGTCGTTATCGCCGTCGAGCAGATCGACACCCCGCGCCCACTGGATGAGATTTTGCCGATAATTACCGGCCAAGACCGGATCGGTCTCTCCAGCAATATCCAGCAGGGAGTCGGTCAAGGCCGCGTTATTTTCATGGAAACCCTGTTCAGCCGCCGACAAATCCACATCAACCGGATCGGTGGTGCCGGTGTAGGTCACGATGTTTCGGCTTGACAGCAGCCCGTCAGTCAACTCTCCAGCCGCCCCTCCCAAGGCTGCATCGTTACCATCGACTCCATCCGACCAAAAACTCTGGGCGGTATCCTTGAACAAGCCGGTGGTCTCATCCACCACTTTATGTTCCTGGGCATCGTCGGCCGGATCCGCCGAGGCATCGAAGGTGGCACCGACCAAAACCGCTGGCGAGCCTCGCAGCTCATACCGTTTGAGGTTACCGACCCACTCCGGGTTTTCTTTGGGTCGAAACAACGAAAAATAGACATCGTTCAGATGGGTCAGGCGGTTAAACTGATTGACCGCCACACCCGGAGAAACAAAAGAGCTGTCCACCTGTAGAATATCCTTGAAGATGGCCCGAAAGGCCGAAACCAGATCGGTCGCACTGTCGGCTTCATAAAAACCGCCACCGCCATAAACTTCAGCCATATCCCGCATCCAACTGCTGGTAAAATTAAAGCCGATGGTATGGGTGGTAATGGTTTGATCGTCTTCCAGTACGGATTGATCCGTCTCCTTCAGATAGCCCACCAACTCATGACCACATCTCCCGCTGCCAGAGCCGGAGCAGGCGGCCCCGATCAGGGATTCTATCCGGTTGACGGCGGTATTGACACTGGGCGCACCGTCGGAGAGCAGAACCATATGGTTCTCCTGACAGCTATTGGTAATCGGCGTTTTATAAATGGGGCTGCCGGTGATCTCTTCCTGCCGGCATTCGGTGGCATCCAGGTTATCGTTGGAACAACCGCCGGGCTGAACCAAAACGCCGCCATCATAAGAGCCGGCATGGCTGACGCGGGTATATTCGGAACGACTGCCCTGATCGCCTCGGACAGCACCATAATCGACCCCCTCCCCACGCAGATAACGAGCCGCCTCATAGAGGGTATCGACAATGGGCGTACCACTGCGATATTGAATTTCATCAACCAATTCAATCAAGCGGGATCGAACCGTTTTCCCCGTAACTTGAGACGGCTCTCCCCCCGAATAGATGATTCTCAACCGGGCTGCCGCCCCTGTCTCCCCGTCGTAGGATTCCACCACCCGTTTTCCAGAGCCGGTCAGAATAAAGGCCATATTGTTGCCGCTGACCCAGCCGGGCCGATCGACGATCTCCTGGACAAGGCTCTTGATGTCCGGTGAGGTCAGCGTTTCATCGATGCTCGGCGCGACAACCCCGTTCCAAGCAACCGAGGCCGTCGTTGTGGTTCGGTTGCTGATGTTGGAACTACTGCTGGAGAAGGTGATGGCATCATCGACATCCTCGCCCCGTATGGTCAAAGAGGTGGATCCACTGGCCGCCTCGTCAATTTCAAACACCAACTCGGCACTGGCGATAACCGCCCCCCGGGGAATGGGCAGGGAACGAAAACGGATGCCAATCTTTTGGGTGGTCGCCTCTTCGACCAATTCCAGATCGGAACTGGTCAGATCCACACCCCCGGAAGAGGACTCCTCGGCATCGTCACTGGAGGCGGACACCTGTTTGATCACCGACTGAACCAGACACCCCCCTCCGACCGGAATGGAGTCGGGGTCCCAGGTGACCGTCAGGACCGGAGCCAAACCGGGATTGGACTCATAGGAGGCTGCGGTTCTTTTTCCGGGTCCGCCTGTTCCGGTTACAATCAGGGACAGCGCATTTCCACCGCACCAACCGGGTCTGTTGACAATCTCCTGTACGACAAATTTGACATCACCCAATTGATACCCCCCTCCTACCGTATCCCAGTTGGGAACACTGTTCCAGGCGACGGCGGCTGAAGTCAGGCCACGGGTTGTAATATTGCTGAGGGCAGTGTCGAACGCGCTGGAATCATCGACATTTTCGCCCCGGACCAAGAGTGAAACCGCACTGCTTTCTGCGGCAGTCGATCTAAAACCCAAGCTGGCAGAGGTGATGGTCGCCCCTTGCGGTACCATCAAATTTTGAAACCGCAAACCAACCTTTTGATCCGTTTCCACCCCACCGACACCGCTTTCGTAGGTGATCAACAGTTTTGGAGCCGCAGCCCCTCCCTCCGACGAGACCGACTCCACCACCCGCTCGCCGGCTCCGGTTATGATGAAAACCATGTCGTTGCCACTGGACCAACCGGCCCGATCCACCAGTTCCTGGACAATTCCGTTCAGGTTTGGCGTAACCAGGGTCTCATTCACCGCCAAAATCGGCACACCATTCCAGGAAACCGAGGCCGAGGTCTTGGAGCGGGAGGAGACGTTATTGGTTGCCGAGGTAAAGGCGCTGGCGTCGTCTGAAGCCTCCCCCTGGATCAGCAGATCGGTATCGCCACTCTGACTTTCATCGATTTCAAATTGGATCTCCGCCGAAACGATGGTCGCCCCCTGAGGCACGCCGACCTGGGTAAATCGCAAACCAACGGTCTGGTTCCCACCATCATAGATCAACTCCAGATCCGAGCTATCCATATACATGGAACCATTGGCCCGCTGTTCAACCGCGTCGTCGTCATTGGAAATTTGCACAATGATCTGGACCGTCGAACTGGGCGGGGGAATGGTGACCATTTCCAAATCGGTCTCATCCAGCGCCATAACGCCGGCCGCGCTCTCTTCGGCATCGTCCGCCCCTTCCCGAATGGAGACCTGAGAGGAGTTGGCCTCTTGCGAGAGTCCCGCACCGACAATTTCTGAAACCTCCAAATCGATTCCAGCCACCGGAAACAAAACCGGCCCGCCCGGATTGGAAAAACGCATCAAGCCGACATTGACCCCGGAAATTTCGTTCAAAATTTGTCTGAGCGCCTCTTTCATGCGGTCCAGACGGGTTATGGTCGTACCGTCCAAACTGTTCATGCTGCTGGATGTGTCCAAAACAAACAACACGTTGGGTTGAACGGTTCCGCCCTGGGTCCAATCGCCGCCAAAAAAGATTTCAGTATCGTCCGCCAGACCAACCCGACCAGCCAGGACAAACACCACTAAAACCAGCGGAAAAATACCTTTCATCTTCATCAGAGCACTCCCCTTTGGCAAATAGTCACGGACAATTTCCACCGACGATTCCTGAGGAGGGGCCGATCTTTTCCGCCCCCTGCAAATGGGTGGTTTTGGCCTGGATCGCCGCAATCGTGCCGCGCCCGCGAACCTTGTACCGGTGAGCGACAAAACTCTGGGATCCAACCCCCAAACTGAACCCGGCAATCACCCCCTCACCGTCGTAACAGGTCAAAGCCTGACTGAGAATGGCCACATCCACCAGATCATAACCACCGTTCCCCGTCGGTCGTTGAACCATGTTGACGATGCTGTCAACCAAAACGTTTCCCGCCACCAACGAGCCGTTGGCCTCTTCCACCACCGACTCAATGGCGGATTCGGCGGCTTGAAAAGTGACTCTCTTTTTTTGGGTATTGCCGGACAACTGTTCGTTCAACGTGCTACGCTGAGAACCGAACACGGTCAAGGAGGTCAGAAGAAACAGCAAAATCAAGCTGATGATCAATACCGACCCCTGCTCCCCGATCCGCTTGTGGATGTTCTTGTTCATCTCTTTCTCCTCCCACACCCTAGTATGGAATCCGATTTCTAAGAACGATGGTGGTGGAAAAAACCCGCCGCAAAGCTCCATCCGTAAACGGACCGATCGGCCGTTCATTCAACAGGCGATAGGTCCGACTGTCGCTGCCACCCACATATTGACCATTGTTGACCAACCAGGCGATTCGAACCGCTCCCACCCGCTGCCAATCCACCACGTTGTCAGCGGTGCGAAACAAATTGACGGCCCCGTCTTCAATGGCGTCGGTATCCTCCCCATAGAGCACCTGCATCCGCTCCGAAAATTCGACCAAACCATAGGTTTGACTACCGCCGGCTACGGTGCCGATACACTGTAGTTCCGGGTTGCCAGCCGCATTGGTTTGAATCAGGTATTGGTTTTGGGTCGTCGGACCACCAGTCGGGTCACCACCGCAGTTGGTGGTTGATTCATATTGAATGGTCACCGTATCACTGGTATCGGCATCCCCCCCTTCCGTACCGGTAATGGCTGTCGTAAACAGCGTGCTGTCGCGCGGATAACCGGCCATTCGCAGATCGGAACCGATAAAATCCAGCAAAAACCGCCCCGACTCCTGAACCTGCTCCATCCCTTGTTGCAGCTGATGGTTGGCCCGCTGATTCTGGAAGATGCGCATGACCCCAGCCAACACCATCAGGCCGATGGTCATGGCGATCATCAACTCCACCAACGAAAGTCCCTGCTGAGATCGATTTTTTTCGGAAAACAGGATCATCATGGCACCACATGCACAGAGAGACATTCGCTATCAGCCGGACAAGCGGCGTCCGCAGCCAACGTTTTCCAGCCAAACCGCTTCCAGGAGACGGTAATCGTCTGGGCGGAGGTGGTGGTACAAGGAGCGTTACAGGCGACGGATATTTGCAAACCCGGCAAACGTCTGCCCACCTCAGAGGCCGGGTTGTTCCACCCCCAGGCCTGACAGTAGACCTGATAGGCGTCAAACTCCGCCAATTGATCCGGCGTACAAGCGATGGCCGTCAAGGCATTCCCGCCGCTATCCAGATCGTCCCCGCAACGGGTGGTCGGAAAGGTCGTCACCGATAGAGCCGCCAGATTCTGGGTGCAATCGATGGCGGCGTAGGAGAAGGGAGCTGAACTGCGCTTACTCAAATCATAGGATTGATTGGCCGCTCCAGTCGGGTTGACATGCAGCCGTTCCGCCAACTCCTGGGCAATGGCGGTGGCCTGGTCACGAAAATAGGCCTCCTGACCGGTTCTCAGACTGGCCAACTGCAACGTGCCCAAGCCCAAGAGTCCGACAGAAAGAATCAGCAGGGCGATCAAGATCTCCAGCAAAGAGAACCCCGCCTCCGGGGCGATCCTTGCTGGTGGTGTTTTTGTTTTGTTTACGGCACACATGTCGTCACTCCCGTCGTTGCGACCAGTCTACCGATGGCATTCACCGTCACCGTTTTCCCCTTATCCCCCGCCCCCCGATCGTCGCAAAAGGCCAGGGTTCCACTCTGAAGAGCACCATCCACCTGACGGATCAACCCGGTGCCGATGTAGGAGATATAATCAGTCAGGTTGGCACTGCCGCGAACCGTAACCCCGGCTCCCGGAATCCCTTCAAACACCTTTAACAAGGTATCCCCGCCGTTATAGGTTGCCGAATCATCGGCATCGACAAAAACAATCAGACCGGACTCCCACGCCCCGGTTGTCAGACATACTGCGCCGTCAGACGAAGGACAAAGCGTCACCCGCGCCGACCGCTTGACCGCCTCGCCTCGTGCATAATTGGCCAATCCTGAAAAGGCGTTGACACGCAACATCATGCGATTGTCTTTGATCAGGGAATCAAAGGCCGGAACCGCCAAGGTGGTAAGAATTGAGAGGACAGAGAGAACCACCATCAACTCAATCAGAGTAAATCCTGAATTGGTTTTCATCATGTCTCTCATCATACAATTAACATACCAAAACATCAAATACATGATATTTAAAAGAAAAATACCTTGATCCAGAATGGATCAAGGGAGGATTTTGTATTATTTATTTACACTGGTAAAATTTAACTACTTAATGTTAAAAGATTTTCCATTGTGCGGATGGTTGCAAAGCCAGACTGATCATGGCGTTTACCTTCAATCCCATACGTGAGAACCAATCACCCTTATAGGTAAAATTGACCATCCGTTCCGATCTGACCTGGGTACGGGCAATCCATTCGGCTGAGCCCAAACCATCCACCAAGCCAATTTTAACCGCCTGATCTCCGGTCCAGACAAACCCTTCGAACAGCTCTTCCCGACCCGGCTGCAGGCGGTCGCCCCTCCCCTTTTTCACCGCTTGAATAAACTGGCCGTGGATTTGAGTCAACAGACGCTTGGCGTGGTCGGTCTCCAAGGGGTCAGCGGGGGAGAACGGATCGAGGAAGGCTTTATGCTTTCCAGCCGTCAACTGTCGGGATTCCACGCCTATTTTTTCCAACACCTTCTCCAAACCAAACCCCTGCATGATCACACCGATGGAGCCGACCAGAGTGGCTTTATCGGCATAGATTTTTGGAGCGGCTGCGGCAATATAGTAGCCCCCGGAAGCACAGAGATCCTCCAGAGCGGCATAGAGGGGGATTTTCGGATATTTACTTTGCAACCGAACCATGGAATCGTAGATCTGACCCGCCTGAACCGGACTGCCTCCGGGACTGTTGATGCGCAGAATCACCCCTTTGGTGTCCGGATCTTCAAAGGCTTCAGTCAACCCTTGAATAATATGGCTGGCACTAAACGGGGTTCCCGCCAAAATCGGCCCCGAGACATCCACCACTGCCGTGTGGCCTTTCCCAGCCGCCAACCCCTCCATTTCATCCCCGGACCAGCTGCCCTCTTGGGCGCTCCAAGCGATAAAAACCAGATAAGCGACGATGAAAATACGAAATAGATTCTTGCTCCAACGCGCCCGCCTCTGTTCACGGGTATTTTCTTGAAGCAGACGCTCCAACACCTGCCGCTCGGCAACCCGACTCTCCTCCATTCGCACCATCCAACCCTGCGGATCTATCGGACGTGACCCTTGAGAAGAGTCCTCCTCTGAATTTGTTTGCTCAATAAAATCCGGTTCTCTTTTATCCATCTCACCACTCGAATTGATAGGGGGCCTGTTCCGGTCAAAAAAACAATGCGCACACTCTACCATCATCTTTGCCGTCTAGGTAGGTCAAGAGACAATATTGGAGTTGGCCGGGTTGAAAAATACCCGGAAACGACCGACAGCCAAAACTCCGGCCAAAACCATTTCGCAGGTTGACGCTTTTATTTGGATATCATACACTTAAACGCACACAAGAAAATGCAGACGATGATTACCTTTTAGTCACTATCCACATTGTCACACTGTGATATAAAACAGATTTTCGATATCAACAACCGGGACGGCACAATCTTAAAATTGTGTACAAAAAAAGGGGATGCGTATGAAAAAATTACTCATGGTCGGCCTGACCGCCTGCCTCTCACTACTCTATTTCCAAGTAGCCGAGGCAGCCGTCAAATCAGCGCCAAAAGAGATGTCTGAAACTTCAAAAGAGTGTGCAGACTGCCACAAAAAGCACAATCCGGGCTTGGTACAACAGTGGGGAGAGAGCAAACACTACGGTGCCAATGTCGGTTGCTTTGAGTGCCATCAGGCTGACAAAGGTGACTCAGACGCCTTTGTTCATGACGACAAGAAAGTCAAAGAGCTGATTTCCATCATCGTCTCGCCCAAAGATTGCCAAAACTGCCATGAAAAAGCGGTTAACGAGATGACCAACTCCCACCATGCCAAAGCCGGACGAATTTTGGGATCTCTGGACAATCTCCTGGCTGAGGTGGTCGAAGGTAACAGCGAGTTTGTCACCCCCGGATTCCCGAATGGCAACTCTGCGGCAGCCGTCAACGGTTGCTGGCAGTGCCATGGCTCCCAGGTCAAGGTTCTCAAAAACGGAAAACTGGACCCCGCCACCTGGCCCAATACCGGTATTGGTCGCTTGAACCCGGACGGGTCCGAAGGGGCCTGTACCGCCTGTCACTCCCGTCACTCCTTCTCTGTCGCTCAAGCCCGTAACCCGGAAAACTGTGGTCGCTGCCACATGGGACCGGACCATCCGCAAATTGAGATCTACAACGAATCCAAGCACGGCATCGCCTTCAGGGCCAATAGAGAGAAGATGCATCTGGATAGCTCCAAATGGATTCCCGGCGAAGATTATTTCAACGCGCCAACCTGTGCAACCTGCCACATGGGCGCAACCAAAGATCAAGACTCCACCCATGACGTCGGCCTGCGGATCAGTTGGAACAACCGTCCGCCGGTATCGGTCCGTCCTGAAACGTCGGACGCCAAAATGGGCCTGGCCAGCGCCAACATCAAATGGGATGAACGCCGCAAAAACATGGTCGACGTCTGCGAAAGCTGTCACTCCCAGGAGTACGTAGACAACTTCTATTTGCAATATGACGGCTTGGTCGAACTCTACAACACCAAGTACGCCCTGCCCGGAATTGCGCTGATGAAAGAGGCCAAACCCCTTCTGAAACCGGCAAAATTCAGCAATAAAATTGACTGGATCTGGTTTGAGCTCTGGCACCATGAGGGTCGTCGCGCCCGTCACGCCGCATCCATGAGCGGTCCCGACTATACCCATTGGCATGGCACCTACGATCTGGCCAAACATTTCTACACCAAGATGGTTCCAGAACTGGAACATCTGATTGAAGGTGGTCTGGCTTCCAAGGACAAAGAAAAAGTTACCGCAGCCAACGCCCTGCGCGCCAAACTGGACGAGGTACTCAACTCCAAGAATCACCGTTGGTATCTCGACAAGATGGACCCCAGCGAAAAAGCCCGTCGGAAGAAGGCCGCCGATGAGTTCAAAAAACGGTACAGCAATTGATTTAATACCGTAAAGAGAACCACATCACGCACAAAAAAGGAGTCGCACCTTTCGGTGTGACTCCTTTTTTTTCCTAAATTCGGCAGTTTGTAAGCACGCAATCAGGAAGGAGAGGAGAGGGCGGACGGGCGATCTTTTTTCAATTTGATGTCCACCAGATTCTTTAACATACTCACACAAAAGCGCATGTCGTAGACCTCACATTGCCGGCACTCATCCAGGGTAGAGCCGCATTTATTCTCTTTGTTGAACCAGCAGGGGGCATCGTGCTGGGTAATGGCGGGACAATCCCTTTTTTCAATGTATCCACACTGCTTCTTCTCCCAGCAAGGGATCAGAGACATCAGGGTTCGAATTCCGACCAGGCTGATACTTGATTTGATCATCTTTCTGATTTCAATCAACCACTGGATATCCCGTTCCGAGAAATATCGGGTACCGGCGCTGTTTTTATAGGAAATGAACAACCCCTCCCGTTCATACATGTGAATCGTCCGAATGGAGATGTCCAGCCGTTTAGCGACCACGCCAATCTTCACCATATCCTCCTGTGGCTCGCGTTGAACAGGCTGTGAACAACTTTCCATACCTTTTTTCCCCAGATCCATTTGACGGTTGATTTGATCAAAATTTATATTGAAACAAGACTCATATCCTGCAATGTAAATAAATGAACCTCAAAGATCAAGAAAAATAAAAGTGCCATAAAATTATTGATTGTTAATATTCGACTAAAAAAAACAATCCACCAACCAATTGATATAAAAGGAACAAACCGCAAGGCAGAACATAAAAAAAACCCCAGAAGAGTCTGAATCCTCTGGGGTTCTGGGCGAACCATCCATCAGTCTGGAGCTGTCAGACTTACTCCAGACCCGGAAATAAATTATAAAAAGCCCGTTTTCCGATATAACTAGAGACCCCAAACAGCCCCTCCTCAATGCGAATCAACTGATTGTATTTTGCAATGCGGTCGGACCGATTCAACGAGCCGGTTTTAATCTGTCCGGCATTGGTAGCGACAGCGATGTCGGCGATGGTTGTGTCTTCGGTCTCACCGGAGCGGTGAGAGATGACGGTCGTGTACCCGGATTTTTGTGCCAAGGCCACCGCATCCAAGGTCTCGGTCAGGGTTCCGATCTGATTGACCTTGATCAAAATGGAATTAGAGACCCCCTCGCGAATACCACGGGCCAAAATCTTCGGATTGGTAACAAACAGGTCATCGCCAACCAGTTGAATGCGTTGACCCAATACCTCGGTCATTTTTTTCCAGCCCTGCCAATCCCCTTCATCGAAGCCGTCTTCGATGGAGATGATCGGATAGCGATCACAAAGATCCTTATAAAACTCAACCAATTGGTCGGGCGTCAGAACCCGCCCTTCACCGGCCAGATCATAGACCCCTTTCTCTTTGTCATAAAACTCCGAAGCGGCACAATCGAGAGCAAGAAGAACATCCTCTCCGGCAACATAACCGGCTGTTTCGACCGCGATCAGGATGACCTTCAACGCCTCTTCATTGGATTCCAGGTTGGGTGCAAAACCGCCCTCATCGCCGACTGCAGTGTTCAGCCCTTTTTTCTGCAATACTTTTTTAAGATGATGAAAGATCTCGGCCCCCATACGGACCGCTTCGGCCATGGAGGTGGCGGAGACCGGCATGATCATGAACTCTTGAATATCGACATTGTTATCGGCATGAGCGCCGCCGTTGATGATATTCATCATGGGAACCGGCATCTGATGGGCATTGACCCCTCCCAGATAACGATACAACGGCAGACCGGTGACATCAGCCCCGGCTTTGGCCACCGCCAGAGAGACACCAAGCAGAGCGTTGGCGCCCAAACGGGATTTGTCCGCCGTACCATCCAGCTCGATCATGAGGGTGTCAATGGCCCGCTGGTCGACAACATCCATGCCGATGAGAGAGGCGGCAATCTCCTCGTTGACAGCCGTAACCGCCTTGACCACCCCTTTCCCCAGATAGCGGCTCTTGTCCCCATCCCGCAACTCCAAAGCCTCTCTGGTGCCGGTGGAGGCGCCCGACGGCACCGCAGCCCGACCTCTGGCTCCACTCTCCGTCACCACATCCACTTCAATGGTGGGGTTGCCACGGGAGTCCAAAATCTCACGGGCGTGTATACCGATAATTGTGCTCATTTTTTCAATCCTTTTTCCAGATTAAGTCAGGTTTACGTGCAGCTCGGGTTTCATCCAGACGCCTTAACCCGCCACCCGCAACCGGAATTCGGTGCGGGGCCTCTTGTACAAAGGCAGGATTCTCCCTGATTTCACGACGAATGGCAATCATGGCCGTAACAAATCGATCCAACTCCTGCCTTGATTCGGTTTCGGTCGGCTCGATCAATAAACACTCCGGCACCAACATGGGAAAATAGATGGTGGGCGCATAAAATCCATAATCCAGCAGTCGCTTGGCAAAATCCAAAGCCGAAACGCCATAAGCCGACGATTCCGGCTTGAGGGTGATGATAAATTCATGACTGGCCCGCCGTTCGGGAAATGCAGCCGTGAATCCAGCGGCGGTCAGTCTAGCCAACAGATAGTTGGCATTCAAGGTTGCATAGTCGGCCACCCGCCGCATCCCGGCCCCGCCCAACATCCGCAGATAGACATAAGCCCGAAGCAACACCCCGATATTGCCCGTAAAAGCCGACAGCCGACCGATACTCCAGGGACGATCCTCTTCAGATAACCAGCGGTAGTGCCGCTGACCGTCCTCCCCCTCTTCCTGAACAACCGTCGGTAGCGGTAAAAAAGGCAACAACCGCCCCGAGACCCCCACCGGACCGGCTCCCGGTCCTCCACCGCCATGGGGAGTGGAAAAGGTTTTATGAACATTGATATGAATGGCATCAAAGCCCATATCTCCCGGACGGGTCCGCCCGGTAATGGCGTTGAGGTTGGCACCGTCGTAGTAAAGCAGGCCGCCGGCTTCGTGAACAATACGGATAATCGACTCAATCCGGCGTTCGAACACCCCCAACGTCGAGGGATTGGTCAGCATTAAACCAGCTGTTTGTGGCCCGACGGCGGCCTTCAGGCTTTCCAGATCGAGATCCCCCTGTTCGTCGGTGGCGATCTCCCGGACCCGAAAACCACACTGGGCAGCGGTAGCCGGATTGGTGCCGTGGGCAGCGTCCGGGACCAGCATTTCCAAACGATCCAGATCTCCCCGTGACCGGTGATAGGCACGAATCATCGACACACCGGCAAACTCGCCCTGGGCACCGGCCATGGGCGAGAGAGAGACACCGGCCATACCGGAGACCTCGGCCAACATCTGCTGCAACTCAAACAGGCAACCCAACAGCCCCTGCCCGCTTTGATCCGGCTCCAACGGGTGCCGTCCCAAAAATCCCGGCAGCATGGCCAGGGTGTTACAGACTCGCGGGTTATACTTCATCGTACAAGACCCCAGAGGATAGAACTGGGTATCGACGGAAAAGTTTTTTTGCGAAAGCCGGGTATAATGACGCACCACCTGCAACTCCGACACCTCAGGCAAGAGAGGCGGCGCGCTTCGTAAAAGCGCAGTCGGCAGGTCCGTCGAATCAACAGACGCCGGCGCCTGATGACGACTACACCGTCCTTTTTGTCCCAGTTCAAAAATAACCTGCTGCGGACTGCTCATCGATTCCCTCCCCCCAGAATGTCATTCAGATTCGTGGCAAATCGCATCAGATCCGCTTCGGTTTTGGTCTCGGTCGCACAAACCAATAATTGACGCTCCCCCACAACCAAACCGCCGACGATTCCCAAGGCAAACAGTTGCGCCAGTATCGGCTTGACCGGTCTATCGAATTGGAGAACAAACTCATGAAAAAAGGGCCGGGAATAAAGACGCTCCACACCCGGAATGGCGGTCAACAATGCCAGCAGTCGGCGGCTGTTCTCATGACAAACCGTAGCAATTCGAGCCAGCCCGGATGGACCGACCAATGAAAGATAGAGCGTGGCGGCTACCGTCATCAAGCCTTGGTTGGTGCAAATATTCGACGTGGCCTTGGATCGACGAATATGCTGCTCCCGCGCCTGGAGGGTCAAAACAAAGCCAACGCTACCCTCTTTATCTTGCGTACGGCCGACGATCCGACCGGGGAGCTGCCGAATCCATTTTGTTTTGCAGGCCATGAAGCCAAAATAGGGACCACCGGATGAGAGGGGGATGCCCAAGGGTTGCCCTTCGCCACAGGCGATATCAGCCCCGACCTTGCCCCATTCGCCAGGTGGTTTCAAAAGGCCCAAGGTCAAGGGATTGACCACTCCGATCACCATCGCCCCCTGCTCATGGGCCCAATCAGTCAAAAGATCCACCTCTTCCAACACCCCGAAATAGTTGGGTTGCGGAATCAAAAGCGCTAACAAATCCTCCGATTCATAGCGTTGCAGGATGGCCGGACCAACCGATCCGGTCTGTTGATCGCAAGCAATTTCAACCAGTTCGATGCCCTGTGGACTGGTTAAATGGCGGATGGTTTCGACATAACGGGGATTGGTCTGGGCCAGAACCCCCACCTTTCGGTTTTTTTTGCTACTACAACGTACCGCCATCAACACCGCTTCCGCCGTCCCACTCGCCCCGTCGTACAGAGACGCATTGGAGACATCCATCCCGGTCAGCCCGGCGATCATGGTCTGATATTCATACAAAACCTGGAGGGTACCCTGACTGGCTTCGGCCTGGTAGGGGGTGTAAGCGGAGTAAAATTCGCCTCGGGTGGCAATCTCCCACACGGCCGCCGGGATATGGTGCTCATAGGCGCCCGCCCCCAAAAAAAGCAACCGCCCCCCATCTCCGGCCGCCCGCTCTCCCATCAATCGGCTGATCTCCATCTCGTTGAGAGCCGGCGGCAGACGGGGCGGTTCACAGCGTAAACCGGATGGAATCTCCTCAAACAATCCATCCAAATCCGAAATCCCGATTGCAGACAACATGAACTGAACATCATCTTCTGTGTGTGGAATAAAAGGCATTTTTATGAAGTTTCCATTATTATTGTATGACAGAATTGTAAATTTTAAATTTTGATTGATCCTTATTCCTGGATTCAACCGAAAATCATCATGACTCTTCGCTTTGCATACATCATAATCCGGTTTTCGACTAAATCGTGGAAGATATAACTCGTAATAATTGTTAATACAAATGTGGGAACACCAATAATAACAGCTAGCAACAACTTATCCTCAACGACATCATGCCAATTAACAAAACCCCAACACGAAAAAGAGGTAATGATTGGGATGTGAACCAAATAGAGAGAGAAAGATATCTTCCCAAGAAATACCGATACGGGTGTGGAAAAAATACGCGAAACAAAACCGTTTAGGGTTGCCAATACAACAAGGACAGTAGGAAGAACAAACTCCAAAAATGACTCATTGACAACATAATAGGTTAGGATGCTGGTAAAATGCTGAAACCCTCGCATCGCCCAAAAGAAACAAACTAGACATACCAACAATAGTATTTCAACTCTTCTCAGATTCAAAGGATCAACCAAACTGCGAATTTTCTCTTGTATTCTGCCATTAACGGTCAAATCACAGACCATAACACCCAGTACGAATCCTAAAAACATGCTCTCTTTTAAAAAATAAACAAACAAAAAATAAATAACATACCTGACTTGATACTTCCCAAAAATTGCCAACAGTAAAAAAATGGCCATCGAAGCTCTAAACTCAAAGGGCATGGTCCAAAATCCCACATTATATTTATTATAAACTTCTCCAAATCCGGTCAGATTATAGGTTAACGTTCCATAGGTGGCATCAAAAAAACTGGCATCAAAATTATATAATTTCAACAGCCATTTTGAACCCAAAATTTGTGCGGCTTCCTGATTAAAGTTCAAATGCGTTTTCATAAAAAAATAAGCCATCAAGGCTGAAAAAAGCATGGGAATACCCAGCCTAAACACTCTGAAAACAGCCATTCTCTTCAAAAGAACATAATCATTTGTTTTAAAAAATCCATAACTTAAACTAAACCCACTCACAACAAAAAAGGCCTTCACAGCAATAGAACTATGAAATAGAATATAAAGTGGTGTTTTGTACATCAAATACTGAACAAGACCATCCGGTTCAACAGAGTTGTATGGCAGCAAGAGTTGTCTGAAAAGATGGGCAAAAAAAACGACCAACGCAGCCCAACCTCTCAAACCATCCAGATAGAAAATTCTGTTACTCATGGGGAAATCCTTGATTTTTTTTTTTTGCACTTGCCGTGCGCAAGCGGAGCAACAGTTGGATTGATCCGGTGAACTTGAAAAATACGAAAGCCCTGGTTGGTGAGAAGATTTTTTACGGTTTCCCCAGGAAATCAAGAAGTTGTACCTGAAGCTTGCGGATAGCAGCCGAAATTAGGTTCAAACCGTCAACAAAGATCGCCCATTTTTGACAAAAGGAGGTCGCACCATCTGTACCGGCAACAGTCGACCTCGGATCTCCACCTGGCAGGTCGTGCCGATTTTCAACTCTCCATCGACTCTGGCCAAGGCAATCCCCTTTCCTAATGTTGGTGAATAACCACCACTGGTGATCTCCCCCACCTCTCGACCATTGAAAATAACCCGCTGATAATTGCGCAACACGCCATTTCCGGGCAGAAACAGTCCGACACGTTTTTTCAGGTCAGGCTGATAGCGGATCAATTCCAAGGCCTGGCGACCGATAAAATCTCGCTCCGAAGGCTCCCAATGCACCGTCCAGCCAACCCCGGACTCCAACGGATGGTGCTTGGCGTCCATATCACTACCGTACAGATTGAGTCCCGCTTCCAGACGCAAAGTGTCCCGCGCCCCCAGACCGATTGGCGTAGACTCGTCGGCCCGCAGCAAGCCGTTCCAGACCCGTTCGGACCATTCGCTGGGAATCATGAGTTCAAAGCCATCCTCGCCGGTATAACCGGTCCGCGCCACCCGCCATTCATCCTGTTCAAAAAAATGGAAAGCCGGCAGATTGGTTACTTTTTCCAGCAACGACCGAGGCAGGGCGTGGGCCAGACTTTCACGCGCTTTTGGTCCCTGTACGGCCAAAATCGAAAGATCCCCGCGTTCTTGAACATTCACACCAAAAGTGATGGCGTGGGCGCGGATCCAGGCCAGATCTTTCTGCCGGGTTCCGGCATTGACCACCAAGGAAAAAAAATCACTGGCCAGTCGATAGACAATCAAATCATCGGCGATATTGCCCCGATCGTTGAGCATCAAACCATAAAGCGCACTTCCCGCCTGCCCCGGCTCCACAATCGGCAGCCGAGCCACATCGCAGGCCAGAATACGCTGTAACAGGGAGAGACTTCCTTCCCCTTGGAGATCGATCACCCCCATATGAGAAACATCAAACAGACCACACCCGGTTCGCACCGCCTGGTGTTCCTTGACCTGCGACCCATAGTGCAGAGGCATGTCCCAACCGGAAAAATCCATCATTTTGGCGCCAAGAGAGCGGTGCCGGTCGTGGAGGGCGGTCAATTGCATGGCTTGGTTATCCCTTTCGCACATCATCCAATTGTTTGAGGGTAGACAACAGATCCGTCATCTGATCGAACGGAACCATGTTGGGTCCATCACACGGGGCGGTGTCCGGGTCGTGATGGGATTCCAAGAAAACACCGGACACACCAACCGCGACCGCGCCACGGGCCAGGGGCGCGACAAAAGCCCGATCCCCCCCTGAACTGGTGTCCAGGGCGCCCGGCTGCTGAACGGAATGGGTCGCATCAAAAATGACCGGCAGGCCGGTCTCACTCATGGTAACCAGGCTGCGCATGTCAACGACCAGATTTCCGTAGCCGAACGAGTACCCCCGTTCACAGAGCATGATCGCCGGATTGCCGGATTGTTGGGCTTTCTCGGCAACCTTGACCATCTCTTTCGGAGAGAGAAATTGACCTTTTTTTATGTTGACCGGTTTTCCGGCCATGGCCACCGCCCGGATAAAATCAGTCTGTCGGCAGAGAAAAGCCGGCGTCTGAATCAAATCCGCCACCTCGGCTACGGCCCGGATTTGGGAGACTTCATGAACATCCGTCACCACCGGAACGCCCAACTCCTCCTTGACCCGCTGCAATATTCTCAACCCCGCCTCCAGCCCCGGTCCCCGATAACTGTGGATGGAAGTCCGATTGGCTTTGTCGAAAGAGGATTTATAGACGAAGGGCAAACCGACTTGAGCACAGATTTTTTTCAGGGTTGAGGCTGTTCTGAGAGCAAACTCAACCCCCTGAGCATAACCGGACCCTTCGATGACACAAGGCCCGGCAATGATGGCCAAGGGAGCTGGATTGCTGAAACAGACATTACCCACCCAGACCTCTTGATGGATCGTCGAGCCCTCTTTTGCCGATGGACCCGTCACGACAACCCCCGACGATAGCTCAGTGCCGCATTGACAAATCTGGTAAACAGGGGATGGGGGGTGCGGGGGCGGGATTTGAATTCCGGGTGAAACTGACAGGCGACAAAGAAAGGATGATCTTCCAATTCAATCACCTCAACCAACTCTTTATCGGGACTGGTTCCGGTGATTTTAAGACCGGCATCAATCAGCGTCTGGCGATAGTTGTTGTTAAATTCGTAACGATGACGATGACGCTCGGAAATGTTTGTCTGTCCATAGGCTTTGGCTGATTGGCTACCCTCGACCAAAAGACAATCATAAGCCCCCAGGCGCATGGTTCCACCTAAATCCGTATTTCTGTCCCGCTTTTGCAAGGTGCCCCCATCCATCCATTCGGTCATCAGGGCAATCACCGGGTTTTCGCCCTGCGCATTGAACTCCGATGAGCAGGCGCCTTTGATCCCAGCCACGTTCCGAGCGAATTCAACCACCGCCATCTGCATTCCCAGACAGATACCCAAATAGGGAATTTTCATCTCGCGGGCGTGACGAATGGCCAGAATTTTTCCCTCGGTCCCCCGTTCTCCAAACCCCCCCGGAACCAAAATTCCGTCCACTCCACTCAACAACGCTTCCGGTTCGTCCTCCATCAGGTTTTCAGAATCTACCCACCGAATCAACACCTTGCTATTATTGGCAATGCCACCATGGGAGAGAGCCTCGTTCAACGATTTATAAGCCTCTTTCAACTCCATATACTTACCGACAATGGCGATGGTCACTTTATGGGTCGGATTGACGGTGCGCTCCAACACATACTCCCAGTCACTCATGCGCGGCTCGGAACCGGGCAGATTGAGCTGCATCAACACCTTGCGGGCCAACCCCTCCAGGTAGAGGGCAAAGGGAACCCGATAGATACTGTCCTGATCCTGACAGGCGATGACGGCATCCAATGAGACGTTACAAAATTGAGCAATTTTTTTGCGCAAACCGGAAGGAACCTCCCGGTCGGTGCGCAGAATCAACAGATCAGGCTGGATTCCGATGGCCAACAACTCTTTGACCGAATGCTGGGTCGGTTTGGTTTTCAACTCTCCGGCTGTGGGAATATAAGGCAACAAGGTCAGGTGGATGAACAGGGTCCGCTCCCGGCCCAGATCGTTGCGCATCTGACGGATGGCTTCCATAAAGGGCAACGATTCAATGTCACCGACCGTTCCACCCACCTCGATCAGGGCGATTTGAACATCGGCACCAACACTGAAAATCGCCTCTTTGATGGCATCGGTAATGTGGGGAATGACCTGAACCGTAGAGCCGAGATAGTCGCCCCGTCGCTCTTTGTGAATAACCTGCTGATAGATACGGCCAGCGGTAAAATTATTGGCCCGTCCCATGGGAATATTCAGAAAACGTTCATAATGCCCCAGATCCAGATCGGTCTCGGCCCCATCGTCCGTCACAAACACTTCACCATGCTGAAAAGGACTCATAGTGCCCGGATCGACATTGATGTAGGGGTCCAGCTTTTGGATGGTCACCTTGTAACCACGGGCCTGGAGCAGACAGGCCAAAGAAGCGGCCGCCAACCCCTTGCCCAAAGAGGAAACAACGCCGCCTGTGATAAATACAAATTTTGTCATGAATCGCCTTCCCGAACACCCAAAGCTTGCCTGGAGCAAGAATCTGTCCCGTTGATTGTTTAAGAATCGAAAAGGGTAACAGAAAACTGCGCCCCACCTCAATCCAACCTGAAAAAATCCCGTAACAAAAATGCCCGCAAACAGGGTCGCTTCCCTTCACCCCAGATTCTCGGCACCCTCAAAAATTTGACCGGGCTTAGGATAATGGAGACGAAACCTTCCGAATTTCAACCTAGATTCGGCAGTTGTAAGCACGCAATCGGCACAACCTCTTGATTCACCTGGCAAACTAGAAAAAAGTCTCATCACCAATAAGGTGACTTCGATTTTTTCTAGTTCACCAGATAAACCAATATGTTGCACCGCTTACGCACTTCCAACTGCCGAATCTAGGTTCAACGAAACCTAATTTTCCGTAATCAGAAAATTACTCCCCCGTGAGTTGATCACCGGCGTCTGCGCCTCGGTATCATACTCCAGACTCAGAGGGGGAACGGTGACTTTGACGTATTCCAACAGTTCGGCGATGGAAATTCTGTCATCTTCGGGCTGCTCATCCGCCTTGCCGTTCAACCCTTCCAATAGCACATAGGTAAACAGACCATGTTTGAGATCCCGCAATTCAATGGCAAACTGGTCGCCGGTGGTGGCGGTTACGATATGGATGCCGGTGGAGCGGGAGAGCAGCGCCATGGAGCGTTTGTTTTCAAACTCCGACAAAGCCCGGAGCGCGGCACCGGACTTACAGGAGTCAAACAGCAGCACAATCTTGTGGGCGCTGATCCGGGAGACATGCTCTTTAAATTTTTCCGAGGAGAACCCCTGAGCCTTGATGCTCCCTTCATCGGTCCCATTCAACTCGTGGGGCAGAAAATACCAGAGATCCTCGACCGCCTCGCCATGTCCGGCAAAATAGAGCACCACGGTATCCTCAGGCGGTATTCTGTACAGATCGTGCAACGATTGATCGACATTGCTGCGCGTGGCTTTGTCGTTATAAATCTCATAGGTCTTGATCGTCTCGAAAGCGTTCCCCTGAGACATCTTGAAAAAATCCAATATCCCGCTGGCATCCGGTACGGCAAAATTCAGGTTCAGCTCTCGGTCGGCATATTCATTGATGCCAACGACGAACAGATGCAGAGTCGGCTTGTCTTTGTTTTGTTCGCTATGCTCAATGGAAAAAATATCGGCCTCCCCTTCGATGCGATCATCGCTGACGCCAACCACCTTGAAGACATTCTCTCCATCCACCAACATGACCTGATAGGCGGTTTTGATCACCTTGGCCCCTTTGTCATCTTCGACGTCCTGCTGTTTGGCCAGACCCCGATCGACAATTTTATTGTTGTGATAAAGTCTGATTTCGTTGATGCCGCCCCCCATGTCCGCCGCATTCACCTGAAGTTCCATGGTTGGCTGCGATCCACTTTTTGGGGCCGCTGAGATTTTCACCTCAGGCGGCAGGTAGAACCCTTCTGAAATATTAGCCGCCCGACGATTGATGCCCGTCTGTTGGCTCTTGAGCTCTTTCCCCGTCAACAAACGGCCCAGAAGAGCCGGTCGATAGTAGTTCTCCAAAAAACCATCGATCGAAAAGACTTTTCCATCTCCGGTCCATTGAATCGCATCCAATCGATCTTCCACGTCGCCATCCAGGGTGCCGTCAAACCGGCCATCCGGCGCAACCACCGCCCAACCCGATTTCATGGAAACCAGACGAGCCATCTCCTGACCGCTCTCCTGTTGCCAGAACCGAACGGTCTGATCCTTGCTCGCACTGCTGAGCAAACGCCCATCTGCCGAAAAGACCACACCGTTGACCCCTTTTTGATGCCCTTCAAATTTTTTGACCAACTGCCCCTGGGATACCGACCAGAGTATTAAATTTTCATCCTCACCTGCCGAGGCAAGATAGACGCCGTTCGGCGAGAAAGACAAACCGTTGACCGTCTGTTGATGAAGGGAAAGTCGGGACTGCTTTACACCATCCGCCGTCCAAAGTTGGATTGGACCTTTTTTATGGCCAACAGCCACCGTCCGACCGTCCGAACTCCAGGCGACGGCAGACACATCGCCGTCATGACTGTTCAACTCACGACCCGGACCTTTTCCAGATCGATTCCAGATTTTCGCGCCATTTTTTCCGCCAGCCAGAATGTGCTGACCATCTGGAGAAAAGGCGACGTCATGAATCGGCCCCTCATTATTGAAGAGTTGAGTCTCTGCCCCCTCTTTATCCACATTCCACAGACGAACCGTGCCGTCCTGGCCGGCGGTCGCCAGGGTTTTCCCATCCAAGGAGACGGCCAAGGCCAAAATCGCCCCTTTATGCCCCCGAAAAGTACGGATGGACATCCCCTCTTTCAAATCCCATAACCGAGCCGTGCCATCGGTAGATGCCGACAGTAAAAAACCGTTCCGACTGCTGCGGTGGGTTTTCTTTTCTGTGTTGGGGGCCACACTGAAGCGACCCGGCACAAAAGCCAGGGCGGTGACGGCCCCTTTATGCCCCCGCATATCCAATTCTCGCTGACCGTTCAATAAATTCCAAAGCTGGACAGCCTGATTGCCGCCACTGCTGGCCGCCCAGCGACCATCAGAGCTGAAATCGACGTCAAACATGGCACCGGCATATCGGGATTGGATGGTAAAAGAGGGTTTGAAAATTTGCCGGGTGTTCATTTGGATCGCCTTGGAGATCTGGCGAGAACTCATCCCCCTGAACGGGGCCGACTGCCCCTCCGAGACCGATTGCATGACGGTAAAAAAAATCGTGACCAGAGCAATACAAACGGTTTTCATGTTGGCTGACAATTTTATGTTGGCTGACATTGGGAAGCCCCTTTTTTCAAATATGAGCACAAAACCAGATTTTGACCTGCCATTATCCTGGAAACGACGGTTGACGGTGCGTGCATGGTGCAATCCCTTGATTTGTCTGGTGAAACAGAAGAAGTCGCCGCCACCTTGTCGGTGATCAGATCTTCTTCTGTTTTGCCAGGTGAATCAATGGGTTGTGCCAGGTGCATGCCGACAACTGCCGTTTCTGGGATTATATCACCCCGTTTTGCTTTTGTCCCACAAATTGCTTTTTCAGGCCTCATCCCTGAACCGGATATGGGGAATGGTTGGCAGTGGGCATCTGTTATAACCCATAGGTTTATAACGGTTTATAATCAGGTTGCATCAGTAATTTAGGAATAACGGCCCTTTTCCCGGATTAAGATCCCAACCCGGATCAAACAGAGAACCTAGAATCATCCTGGACAACTGTTCTCGTTTGGATTTAACTGCCAAGGTAGCAATTTTTCAAAAAACGCTTTGGCTCAACTTTTAGGAAAGCGGCAAATCAACAATCGAACGGCATAATTCAAGGAAAAATAATGAAAAATCAATTGTCTAGCATTCGTTTTGGGTTAATCATTTCAATGCTGACCCTCTTCTTCGGATTAGGCATGGGCATGCTGTTTGGCATGAAGGAAGACGCGGTTAAAAATTGGATCGATGAAGGCATCGCCCAACATTCATCACTTCACGACAGCAAAAGTCCCGCTAAAATATGGCGTTATGCCCAACGCGCCCATTTTCACGCCATGGGAATCGGCGCCGCCACAATCGCCCTCATCCTGGTCGTGGGCTACTCGGATCTGCGTCGCAAGCTCAAGACCATAACGGCGATTCTCATCGGTCTGGGCGGACTCTATCCGCTGGCTTGGTTTAGCATGTTTTTACTGGGACCATCCATGGGCCGCGAAGCCGCACACCATGCTTTTATCACTGAATTTTGGACACACCTGGGCGTCGGGTCGTTGTTTGTCGGCATGCTGATCCTGTTCTCCCATATCCTGTTCGGCATCGGTCAGGAAAACTCTGAGTAACAAATTGGAAACCCCAATCAGAGTGCCTGGACCATTCCAAACCGTACTGAAGGGCCTTAGCCATGATGAAACAATATGGATTGAACCAGTTCGTCGGTCAACTGATTGGAACTGTCGGTTCGCTGGTCATCATCTGTGTAAGTGTTGTTATCTCCTTTTATTACACCAACAGTCAGGTCTTGACCAACTATAACACCGTTAAAGAAGAGGAGAACGAGCGCAACCATTTAATGCGGGTCGAGATGCTGGTCAGCTTATCCCGTCAGGCGGAAAAAAGCTTTTATGCCGAGCAGAACAACGAAGATGCCCAACGCGTTCTGCTTAATCTAAAAAAAGCTGAGGAGGTTCTGGTTGCCATGGGTGCCAACAAGGCCCTTGAACAAAATCAGGAAGAACAAACAATTCTGCCAAAGCTTAAAAAGCAGATCCAACTCTACCATTCCACCTTTTCCGAATCCATTTTGCTGTGGCGCTCCAGAGGTTTTGATCGGAACACGGGGGTCAGTCTCAAACTGCGCGATGCCGCCTATGACGGGTTGCGTAGCCGCCTTGCCCTCTACAATACCTACGGCTTGCAATCCATCATGAACCGGATTCGCTGGCAAGAGTATGAGTATTATTTTTATTGGTCGCCAACATACCTGAAACAGATTCATAAACTGATTGCCGATTTTCGTCACGACCTGATCCAATCCGACCTGGATGCCGACTTGACCGCTCAACTGGAAGCGGGCATTTCGGGTTACGAACGGGAGTTGAACAGCTTGTCCGGCAAAAAGAAAAATGCCAGCCATCATGACCTGGAGGATCAGGCCCAAAAAATCGGGGCCATTCTGGAGGCACACACCATCCAGGAGTTCAGTTTTCTTCTAAGAACCTTGCTCTATTACGAGATGGAATATCGGGAGTTGGGGCGGCAATCCAAACATGTTGAGGGCGTACAAAACACCTTGGCATTAATGAGCCAACGTATCCGGGAAGCCCGCATTTCCCAAGCGGAAAAGCGTTCGCTTTTTCAGGCGATAGACAGCTATAAGAGTGCGTTTGAGCAATTGGTCCAGTTGGATAACGATATCTCTCAGAAAATGAGCCAGACGACGCAGATTTTGCAGGAGTTGACGCCCATGATTGACCATGCCGTCAGTCGTGAAGAGCAGGTGATCGCTCTCATTCGCCATCAAACCGGCGAAAGCAACAAGCTGCACACCCGGATCAACCTTGGCGTTATGGTCGTCATGGTTCTGCTGGCGATATTCCTGGTCTCTCGAATGGTCCGCCGATTGGGTCGAAAAGTGAACCGAATCGGTGCGGCTCTCGCCCAGATCTCTCAAGGTGATCTGGAGGTCAAATTGCACGATATTCCACAAACCAAACAGGACGAACTGGATTCGATCGCCAATAATGTCAAAACCGTCGCCTTAAGCCTCAAAGAGACCATGGGTCGGCTCCATCGACGCAATGGAGAATTGGAGGTCATCTCCAAAAAATTGGCAAAATACCTCTCCCCACAGGTCTATGATTCTATTTTCCAAGGACGCCAAGAGGTGAGGATTCAATCCGGCCGAAAAAAATTGACCGTATTTTTCTCCGACATCGTCGGCTTTACCAGCACAACCGACAGCATGGAATCGGAAGAGCTGACTTCTCTGCTCAACTCCTACCTGAATGAAATGTCCAAAATTGCCCTGGAGCATGGCGGGACCATCGATAAATTTATCGGCGACGCCATCATGATTTTTTTTGGCGACCCCGACAGCCGGGGAGAGCAGAAAGATGCTGTGGCCTGCGTGCGCATGGCCATCAAAATGAGGGATCGCATGGTTGAGTTGCGAAAAATCTGGCGTGATGAGCAGGGATTTTCCCAGCCGTTCCGCATTCGCATCGGAATAACCACCGGATTTTGTACAGTCGGGAACTTTGGCAGTGACGACCGAATGGATTACACCATCATTGGCGGCAACGTCAATCTTGCCAGCCGCCTGGAGCATAACGCCCATCCCGACACCATACTGATTTCCCACGAAACCTACTCCCTGGTCCGGGAACAGATTGCCTGCACCGCTCAAGAAGAGATTCAGGTCAAAGGCTTCGCCCACCCGGTGATTACCTATCGGGTGGACGGAATCATTGACCATAAACGCCTGAAGCCTTTTAAAATAGAGACCGCCGGCAAGGGGTACGCCCTTCAGGTGGAGGCGGATCATCTCGGGAGTCTGGAAAGAAACAATCTCGCCGCAAAACTGGAAGAGATCGCCAGTAAACTGCGGCATTAACCCTAGATACGACAGTTGGAAGTGCGTAAGCGGTGCAACATATTGGTTTATCTGGTGAACTGGAAAAAATCGAAGTCACCTTGTTGGTGATGAGACTTTTTTCCAGTTTGCCAGGTGAATCAAGAGGTTGTGCCGATTGCGCGCTTACAACTGCCGTATCTAGGTTAACCCATCTCTTTAACGACCGTATCCAGGTTCAAAACGAAAAAGGCTGGCCGAACCGGGAAGCCCCCAATTCAGCCAGCCTTTTATGTCTATAAAATCTACAGCCGCGAATTAGAATTCGTAGCGCAGATTGCCCATCAGAGAGAATTGATCATATTTGGCGCGGGCGACATCGACGTCACCGTTGATCTCACCGATGAGTTCCCCAACCATGAAACGAACACCACCACCCAGGGTAACGCCGTATTCATCATGGGTAACACCGGCAATATCGGTCCAGGTAATATCTTTCTCCAGCCGCATGCTCATGTAAGGCTCGACGGTCTCGCTGGGGTAGGCCACTTCACCGGTGAAGGATAGTTGGGACAGCTCGTTTTTCTTGGCAGCAACAACCGTAGCCGCGCTATCGGTATAGCCATCCTGATTTTCCCAAGAGTTCAACCAACCGACGGAACTGCTCAGATTAGCTGCTCCCATGGAGGTGAAGCCGTTGAGGTTGATGGCCATGAAATAACGTTCTGAATCATAACTGGCCGTCGCGCCGGCTGCGTTTCTCTTGTCGTTATTAACCCAGGAAACACCCAAAGAACCGTCGATGGTAACGTTGTCGGTCAATTGAGCCGCTGCATACGGGGTGAAGGAAAACGCGGTGGAGTTGGCAAAACCAGCACCCGCATTGTTCAGGTTGGTATCAACTTGGACGTCTTCATAAGTCAGAGCCAAACCGATGGCCACATCGTCGAGAACCTTTTTATCGATACCACCGATAATCATCCACATGTCGGAATCAGACTGGGTTATCAGGTTGTTATCGTCCGAGTTGATGTAGGAAACGTTGAGCCACCCACCCAGACCGCCGCCCATGTCACCGGCGGAGATACCGCTTTGGACGAGGCTGGAACGGACTTCCCGACCCAGATCTCCAAATTGGGGTTGGTCGGCTTCGGAACCGCTGAAACTGGAGAGAATCGTCTGACCACCCTCCTGCAAAGATCCGGTGGTATTCTGTTTGAACATGCTGCCGCTGGCGGCTCTAATGGAACTGGAAGCCCGACTGGCAATGATCTGAATCTGTTTTCCTGAGGAAGTGGACAAGGTTTTGACGTCGGTGACGTCATCAGATCTCTCATTGTGATCGTAAGAAGAGTAAGTGGTATACGTGGCATGTGCGGAGCTGATGGTGCTAAAGACGGAAAAAACAGTGGCCAACGCAACAACCGACAACTTTCCAGCTTTAGATACAGGATTGTGAGACTTTTTCATTCTTTATTTTCCCTTCATAGATTTAGTGAATAGTACTTCCAGGAGCTGCGGTGGCTTGATTTTTTAGATCCACTTCCCCCATTAAAAGTATAAAGCAGATGGATTGTAAAACAATCGAGATATAAATGCAACACTTTTTTGCAAAAACGACACACCTTTATATTTTATGCGCTTTCATTTATTTTTTCGTAAGCTCATCAATCAAGATTGGGAGTCTGACACCGGATCAGCCGGGGTCAGACCAGTCCCTGTGCAGACCGTAGCTTATTTTAGATGGGTGAAATATTGGCCTTTTACGACAGCCAACGCCTTTGATTCCATCTCCGCTCCCCCATCGATCCAGATGATTTGACTGCCCCGCTTCTCCATCCGCCGAAACCAGGTGTCCTGCCGCTTGGCATACTGGTGGATGGCACGGTTGAGTGACTCAAAAAAAGTGGTTTGATCCAAATCACCCTTCAGAAAGGATGAGATGAAGCGATATTCCAAACCATAAAACGAAAGCCGATCATGGCCGACCCCCCTCGCCAGCAGCCGTTTCACCTCATCCACCATTCCTGCATCCAGACGCTGCTGCAACCGTTGGGTAATCCGCTGTCGTAAAACCGATCGATCCCAGCGAATACCCAATATCAACGGTTTCAGTGCCGGTGCAGGAGGTAACTCGGCCAACAGGGGTTTTTCTCCCTCGGCAATCTCAATAGCCCGAATCAAACGGGGTTTGTCGAGCAGATCGGTAACATTATGCAAAACAGGCCGAGCGTCCTTCAGCCGCTTTTGCAAATCCGGCAAGGACAGTTGACTGAGTCGCTCATGAAAATCCCGGTTCTCCGGCACCCGAACCAATCGATAGCCCTTGAGAACCGCATCCAGATAAAGACCACTTCCACCGACAAGCACCGGAAGCAATTGTCGTGCCTGAACATCTTCAATGGCCGTATAAGCCAATCGCTGATAATCAAACAGATTGAACTCGGCTCCCGGCTCGACAATATCGATCAAATGGTGGGGAATTCGACCATACTCCGTCAGATCTTTACCTGTACCGATATCCATGCCGCGATAGACCTGTCGGGAATCGGCCGATATGATTTCACCAGCCAACGCTTGGGCCAACACCACACCCAAGCGGGTTTTTCCCGATGCCGTCGGCCCAACCACTGCCAGAAGGTTTTTCATAAATAGTCCGGAATTAGTTTTTTTTAAAGATAGAGGGGGCGATCAGGATATAAAGCAGGACGGGCGGAATCAAGGCCATGAGCAGTTGATCTTTAATCTGGAAAAAACGTCTTTTCATCAGGGAGACAAAAACCCGGCCAAAGCCGAATTGGAACCAGAACAAGGAGCAGAGAAACCACATCTCCTCCCACTGGCTTCCCCCGCTGACCCTAAAATGGGCATCCAGCAGCACCAAACTCATCCCCCCCCAAACAAAGGCGCCCAGGTACCAGAGGTTCACTCTCATTTTTTTCAGATTCATCGCTCTCGTATCCCGATTGAAATGCCAAAGGAACCACGCTCACCCCGTTTTCCCCGAGTTTTTGGTTCAGGCTCCACCTCCTCCTGGCTCGACACAGAAGAGATTTGTTTTCGCTGTCTGGGTTGGTTTTTCGATGAAACCAGACCAATTTCCAACGCATCCAAACGGGCCAACAGTGCCGGCAACTGCTGCTCGGGACGACGACGCCCCCGAATGGTGCGGGTTCCGGCAATGGCGATGATCTCCAACTCCGTACAACCGGCCTCTCGAAGGCGGGAGATGGCCTCAAAACGAATATCTCCGAAGCAGAAGGCCTTCAGACGGGCCGTTAGCAACAACTGACGAAAAACCCGATCGATGGCATAGGGCTTCCGGGTTCCAAACCGACCCAACTCCCCGTAGAACAAAAGGTCGGAGTCGGTTGGACGTTCGCGGTGGGACAAAACCTCTTTAAAAATCTCTACGGCCACTTGAGTCAGGGGAACCGGGCGCGGAGCCTTGGTCTGGCTTTTGGGAACCACCACGACTCTTTGTTGCAGATTGACATCCCCCTCTCGTAAAGCCAATAGCTCGCTTTTTCTCAGGGCGGTTTCCAAACCCAGGCGAACGATCCAGCCCAACAGGGGGTTAACATGCTGATCACAGGCCGCCAACAACCGCACCGATTCTCCGGGTCGCAAACGCCGCTCCCGCCCATGACTGAGAGCCGTCCGTCCAAGGCTGTTAACCGGATTACCATTCAGACCCAGTTGCCAATGACGAATGGCCCAATCATAAAGGGCTGCCAAAAAGAGAAAATCCTTCTCTACCGTGCCAGCGGAGGCCTCTTTCAGCCTTTTTTCCCGATAGTCCGACAAAGTCAGCGGCGTGATGGATTCCAAAGCCTGCTGACCACCCAACCGCTTATTCAACATGGCCGCCAAACGCTCATCCCGCGCCTGACCTTGCAAGGAAAGTTTGCTCGACACCTCTCGCAAATATCGGTCCATCGCCGCTTTGAGGGTAAAGATATTCGTATCGTTCATTCCATCACCCCAAACCCATTGTCCCAGATTCGGACTCCTGTGGAACACCCTTGTTTTCTACAGAAGCAAGTATATCACAACACCTCCAGAAGCCAGCCAAAGATTGGTCAGATTGCTGACGACGATATTCAACACCGACGCCAAAGCCATATCCCGACGCAACAGGGCCAGAACCGATTTGAATTCCGGCCAACTGGTCAGAATGGACAAAACGACAAAGCCGATCACCCCTTTTGGCACCTGAGAGGAGTCGGAGGCATATCCGACAACCGGGTCCAAAAAATATCCTGAAACCACCAAAACCACTGCCGCAGGCCACAGCCAGATCTTGGCAATAGACAGATCCTCATCCTGCTCGTTGTTCGCCTCAGGAGGCCGTTTAAAAAAGAGCAAAACGGAGGTCGGAAGGAGAATCGCAAGCCAAAGCCAATAATCCCCTTCCTGAATTAAATAAAAACCGCCTGCCAAAACAATCGTGACCAACATGGAAATGGAAAAATAGATCGGACAGACCTTCCATACCGCCCCCATTCTTTTGGCCAACAAGGCGGCAATCATCAGTAGCATGGGGTTCATGAAATTGGACCCCAGCGGGGTAGACGAAGCAAACAGGATGTCTCCACCGATCAACCCGACGATGACCACCAACGCCTCCGGTCCATTGGTCAAAAATCCGGTCAAGGTGCCGATTCCCGGAACATTTTTCATGGTCTCAATGATGACCTCAACAGAGGTTCCCACCAAAAACATGATCAAAACCACACCCATGGCACCCAAAAATGAGTTAAAAAGATCTCCTCCGAAATAGACCGCTGATCCACAGAAAAAAAGGGCAGTCAAAACCCAGGAAATCAGGTCGAGAACCTGAACGGATTCTTTGATAAAACGGCTCATCTGATGGTCCCTATCAAAAAAGGTGAAAAAACAATGCATTGTTCTGGAAGTGTGCTAAATCGGGTTTGGATAGGAAACCTTGGTCAGAAAAAGCCCGCAAGCCGGTGCCATGGGTCCGGCTTGCGTTCGATCCCGGCTGTGCAAGATCTCATGGATACGAATCGGCGGCCAACTACCCAACCCGACCTTGACCAGGCTCCCGACCAGATTGCGAACCATATGGTACAAAAAAGCGTTGGCCCCGACCGTAAGAACCAGGGTGTAGCCATCCGCCTCCATCTGCCACTGTAATTTCGAAAGGGTTCGGACCGGATTGGGAGCCGAACAGGAGGCGGCTCTGAAGGCTGAAAAATCATGGGTGCCCACCAGATAGGAGCCGGCCTTTTGCATAGCAGCCACATCCAACGATCGCGGATGGTGCCAGACCCGGTTTCGATCCAGTGCAGGCGGCTCTTGCCGGAGAAAAATCCGGTATTGGTACTCCCGATAACAGGCCGAATAGCGGGCATGAAATTCTGCGGAAACCCGTTTTGCCGACAAGATCGACACCCCATCGGGAGTCAAGGCGTTCAAGGCCCGGACTATTTCTCTTTCAGGACGATCCACAGGTGTATCGAAGTGAGCAACCTGAGCCGTCGCATGAACGCCGGAATCGGTACGCCCAGCACCGATCAAGGTGATGGGCCGACCAAAAAGTCGAGCCAGAGCCGACTCCAGAACGCCCTGAACCGTCAAACCGGCCGGCTGTATCTGCCAGCCCCAAAACAGACTGCCGTCATATTCGAGAATCAGTTGAAAACGAGACACTGAAGAGGTCAATCCCAGCCAACAGAGAACGATTCGTCAAAAAAAAAAAAACCAACAGCCTACGACTGAGACGCCGCAGCCTTGCGCGCTTTGGCCGCCGCTACCTTGGCTTTTATGGCGGCAATCTTGGCCGCCTTCTCTTCGGCCTCGCTGCCGGAGACAACAGCGACAGGCTCCGATTCAGCCGTTGTCGTACCGGCCTTTTTGGCTTTGGCCGCCGCAACCTTGGCTTTTATGGCGGCCATTTTATCCGCTTTTGATGGGTCCGACGCAACACTCTCTTTGTTTGCAACAGCCGGAGCTTTAGCCGGACGGCTCTTTTTCACCGGCTTTCCGAGAGCCGGTCGGTAGATCTCCACCCGTTCGCCCTCTGTTAAAACACGATCAGCCTCGACTATTTTTCCCCAAATTCCCAGTTTGCAACTCTCCAGGTTGATGTTGGGAAATTTATTCAACATCCCGGATTTGTTGACCGCATCCAGCACGGTCTCCCCTTCATTCAAATCGACATTCAACACCACCTGTTTGCTTGCTTCGGCGTAGGCTACGGCTATCTTCATGGAAACAACTCTCCCAAGTAAATATAAACACAAGGTCGCTACTTCGCCCGACAAAACCAGATCAAAACAAATAAAGCCGGAAAAAGCGACCGACCGCACACAACCTGCTGACTTAATCCAGCGAATAACAAGAAAAGATCACTGCCAATCCAGTGACTTACACTTTATTTATCCATCATGAAAATCAATGGATGGCGCTCTACCCCCTCTTATAATCGATCTTTCCAGGATAATAGTCGCATTATCGCCTTTCTTTCAACGAACAAAGCCTTTATAGTTTGTAAATTAAATGGGCGGTGTTTGCTCATTCTGTGATTGGGTCACGTTTGAATCAAGGAAAGTATAGCTTCTATGAAAATTTATTCCGTCTACAATATCAAGGGCGGTGTCGGCAAAACCACCACCTCCGTCAACCTGGCATATCTTTCAGCGGCCGCTGGTGCAAGAACCATGATCTGGGATCTTGATCCCCAGGGTGGGACCAGCTATTACCTCTGCGTCAAACCCAAAGTCAAGGGCGGGGCAAAAAGTCTGGTTGGCAAAAAACCGGAGTTTGACGATCTTCTCAAAATGACCGGCTACCCCAACCTTGATCTGCTCCCCGCAGATATTTCATATCGGAATCTGGATCAATATCTGGAAAAAGAGGACAAACCCATTCACGGCGTCCAGCGCATTTTGCGACCGATTCGCGATCGTTACGACCATGTCTTTCTCGATTGCCCTCCTGGATTGACGACCATTACCGAGAATGTCTTTAAAGTAACCGACGTACTCTTGGTCCCTCTCATTCCAACCCCTCTGTCGCTGCGGGCCTACAACCGATTGGTACAATTTTTGGTTAAACGACGGACAAAAAAACTTCAGGTCATCCCCTTTTTCAACATGGTCAACCCCAACAAACCAATTCATCGGGTGGTGACCAACAGTGTTCACAGTAAACATCCGATCTTCTTGAGCAATACCATTCCAGAATCCACCATTATTGAAGCCATGGGCATCAAACGATCCCCCATTTTCACCTATGCCAGAGAATCTCAAGAAGCGGATTCGTTCCGCGGGCTGTGGAAAGAGATTCAGCAGCGAGGAAAACGGATTCCGACCAATAAAAAAGCAGAATAGGCTATCTGAACGGTTCCAAAACATCTGCAACAGATTGTAAGAAAAGGACGATCCTCTCACCAATCGAGGGGATCGTCCTTTTTGTTTTTGGAACTCGACAGTTGGAAGATCGCAGCACAACAGATTGGTTTATCCTAGATTCGGCAGTTGGAAGTGCGTAAGCGGTGCAACATATTGGTTTATCTGGTGAACTAGAAAAAATCGAAGTCACCTTATTGGTGATGAGACTTTTTTCTAGTTTGCCAGGTGAATCAAGAGGTTGTGCCGATTGCGTGCTTACAACTGCCGAATCTAGGTTTATCCTATAAAATGTTGATTTGCTTCGGAACACAGACTTATCACCAATCAGGTGACTGCGTTTTTTTCCAATTCACCAGACAAACCAATGTCTGCACCAGCCACACACGTTTAACTGCCGTTTCTGGGGTGAAGCTTTTGCAATTGACCCAGTAGAGAAATGAGACCATGGGAATCAAAGTATCGCTTTGGAAGATCGGCGTTCAGGTGAGCCGCACCGGAATTCACCTCCGAGTCAGTGCACCCTGCCGGCCGATACAATGTAAAAAAAACCCCAGGAGAACCTGGGGTTTTTTTTACTGCTTTCAACTGCGGAGATAAAATCAGCCGCCGCCGAAAATACCTTTCAAGGTGAAGAAGGTCAGAGCTGAGGCGATACCTGCCGCTGGCAGCGTAACAACCCAGGAGACAACGATGTTCCCGATCACCCGAAGGTCCAAGGCACCGATACCACGAGCCAAACCAACCCCCATAACCGCACCAACCGCGATATGAGTCGTCGAAACTGGCAAGCCGGTCCGTGAAGCCAAAACAACGGTGGTAGCTGCAGCCAAGGTTGCACAATAACCACGAGTCGGAGTCAATTCGGTAATTTTTGTACCGATGGTCTGCATGACTTTATAGCCCATGGTCGCCAAACCAACCACGATACCAACACCACCAAGAACCAGAATCCAGATTGGCAGCGCAGATTTTTGAGCCACCTGACCGCCGGAGTTAACGATGGAAACAACAGCAGCCAAAGGCCCGATTCCGTTTGCAACGTCGTTGGAACCGTGAGCAAAAGCCATGGCACAAGCGGTGAAGACCATCATCGGGGTGAACACTTTTTCAACACTGGCATAATGGAACTCTTTGTCAGCGGTCTCATCCATTTGCACCCGATCGATCAGTACTTTACCGACGAAGGCAACAATAATACCGGCAACGGTTGCGATGATGAAGCTCTCACCGATGCTGAACTCCAATTTAAGATGTTTCAAACCTTTGAACAGGCTGACCAGAACCACGATAAAACCGACCAGGAAAACATATATCGGCCCCAGGCTCTTGGCTTTTCTGAATGGGTTGTCGGTGTTGAGAATGAACGAACGAATACTCATCATCAGAACGAAAGCAATGACGCCACCGATCAATGGGGAAACCAACCAGGACATGACGATGCTGGTGATTTTACTCCAGTTGACCGCATCCATTCCAATGCCGGCCATGGCAAAACCAACCAACGCACCAACGATGGAGTGGGTGGTGGAGACAGGCCAACCGCGAGCGGTAGCAATCATCAACCAAACCGCCGCACCCAACAAGGCACCCAGCATTCCATAAACGAGAATCTCCGGTGTTCCGGCGATTGAATCGGGATTGATGATTCCCTTACGAATGGTCTTGGTAACCGCGCCACCAGCAATGAAAGCACCCAAAAATTCAAAGATTGCCGCAATAATAATTGCCTGCTTTACGGTAACAGCACCGGAACCAACGGATGTACCCATGGCGTTGGCAACGTCGTTTGCACCAATACCCCACGTCATGTAGAACCCGAAAATAATTGCCAGGGATATAAAAACTGTCCCTGATTCTTGAATAATTTCCATACTTTTTTCTCCAAATAATTCTTAAGACAAAGTGAATTTAGTTTATCGGGCCAACAAAAGGCGCAGACGTCCACCAACTTTTTCTGCATCGTCTGACAGATCACCAATCCAATTAATCATCTGATACCACAGAACGACGGAAACCGGCTTGATTTCATCTTCATGGCTGAAAAGATTGCGAACCAGCTGTTTGGTCATTTCTGAATTTTTCTTTTTGGTCACGGTCAGAGCGTCAACCATTTCGAGAACCCGAGTCGACTCACGTCCACCAAATCCCATCTCAACCAACTCATCCAACTCTTCGATGATTTTGGCGGCGCTGTCACACGCTTCGACACACCCTTTGGCCAATGCGACCAACGGTTCTGCCATGCCAACGGGAACTTCCATGTTGCGGTCAGAGATCAAACCGGCAATGTCCTGGGCTGTGTCAGCAATGTTGTCTTGAAGGTCGAGCAGTTCCAGCAGATCACGACGATCAATGGGCATGAACAGGCTTTTGGGCAGATGAGCGCGAAGCTGATCCTTGGTCCCGTCAGCTTGATTCTCCAACTCGTCAATTCGAGCCTGAATCGTTTTGATTCGTGCCTGATCTCCGCTGTTCAATGCTTCAAACATTCCTGGGATCTCCCCAGCACATTCGACAGCCTGACGCATGTGTTGCTGAAGAGGTTTAAAGGGTGACTTTCCAAACAAGTTGGAGAGTGGGTTTGAGCTAACCATATGCTCGGTTCTCCTTACAAAAGAAAATAGGGGGTGGGTTGTTCAAAATGAACACGGTTTGTTAACAAAATTTAAATAATGAGCCTTGAAAATGACTCAATACAAATTTTACACCTAAATTCTGCAAAAAAAATCATTTGATTTGTCGTATTTTTTTTTACTTTTATTCTTTTTTCAAATGCTTCTTGCCGATCAACAATTTGCAACTGATGAGAATAATACACTTGTAACAATGTCCTTGTAAACAATTAATTTCACGATTGGGAACTTTTTTTTAAATATTTGATTTTGTTGTATATTTTTTTATGTTAAGAAAATGTTACATTAATGTTTTTAACTTACAGTAATTTATAGTACACTATTTAAAATGCTGATTTATGACTTTCTTCTCATCATTATGTTTTATCGAGATATTTGCCAATTTTGTATTTATGGATTATGCTTCTTGAAGATTTCATTAATATCCTATGCACACCCACGTTTAATCTCGAAATGAGAACTACATGTCCAATTTGTTAAAAATAATCGAACTAAAAATGGCTGCCGGCCCTCTCTTCTCCTTTTCCATTGCTGCGGGAGAGGTTCTCTGTTTAAGCGGACAATCCGGGACCGGAAAAACACTTTTGCTGCGCGCAATAGCCGATTTGGACCCACATCAGGGAGCAATTTGGTTCAACGATCAAAGCATGGATTCCATTCCTGCTCCGTTGTGGCGGAAAAAAATTGGCTTGATTCTGTCGGAGAGTTACTGGTGGAGCGACATTGTATCGGATCATTTTTTCGACACAAAAGCGGCCGCACCTTTTTTGGAGGCACTCAAACTACCAATTGAGTCGTTGAACTGGCAGACATTTCGAATGTCTACCGGGGAAAAGCAGAGAATGTCCATTGCCAGATTATTGGCCAACAAACCATTGGCCCTGCTTTTGGATGAACCGACCGCCAACCTGGACCCGGATACGACACGACGGGTGGAATCCTTGATTTTAAACTATGGACAAACGAAAAAAGCTCCGATTCTCTGGGTCAGCCACGACCCTTTGCAGATTAAGCGCATTGGCCATCGACACATTCATATCGAAGACGATCAAATTCAGGAGATTCCTCTATGAATGTCATTCCACTCGGCCCTGTTGAGTTGGGAATTGCGGCTCTACTGGTTATTTTATTAGCTGGGGTTGCAACGGTGCAAAAACTGGCACTGGGCCAAAAAATTCTCATCTCCGCCTCCCGTACGGTCATCCAACTCAGTTTGATTGGCCTGGTCCTGAAAACCCTGTTTGAGACCGTGCATTTAGGCTGGATCGGCTTTCTTTCTTTTATCATGCTGACTATTGCCGGCTGGGAAGTCATGGCGCGGCAAGGACGACGCTATTCAGGAATTTGGGGATTCGGCATTGGGGCAACGTCCATGTTTTGCTCCTCTTTTGTCATTACGGTTCTGGTCCTGCAACTGGTTATTGCTCCAACACCTTGGTATACCCCGCAATATGCGATTCCTCTTTTGGGGATGATGCTGGGGAATACCATGAACAGTATCGCCTTGGGACTGGACCAACTGACTCGCGAGACTTGGCGAGGACGGGGAATGATTGAAGCACGCCTGTTAATGGGACAGACTTGGCAACAGGCTATTTTGCCCATTCGCAAGGCCGCCCTCAAAACCAGCATGATTCCCACCATCAATGCCATGGCCGCTGCTGGATTGGTCAGCATTCCCGGCATGATGACCGGACAGATTCTGGCAGGCAACGCACCGGACGTTGCGGTGCATTACCAAATATTGATCATGTTCATGGTGACGGCCGGCGCTGGTTTTGGATCAATTATAGCCGTATGGCTGGGTACAAGACGACTGTTCGACCATCGACAACGGCTGCGGCTGGACCGCCTGCACCCGGAAAAAAACTGATATTACCCTAGATTCGGCAGTTGGCCGTTTGCAAGCAGGGCAAAGTCTGGTTGATACTGGATAGTGCGGATAAGAGGGGTGGAGTCAATCCACAAATCCGTAGAGTAGTTTGATTTCCTGATCCCAGATGGTGCTATCAATGGTTTCCAACACCAAGGGGATTTCATCCAAGGCCGGGTCATTCATGATGTATCGGAAGGGTTCCAAGCCCAGCTTTCCCAAACCCAGGCTATGATGGCGGTCGACGCGGCTGCCTAAATCCGGCTTTGAATCATTCAAGTGCATGCCCCGTAAATATTCCAGCCCAACCACCTGGTCAAATCGGTTCATGGTCTCTCGATACTGCTCCCCGGTACGCAAGTCGTAACCAGATGTAAAAGCGTGACAGGTATCCAGACAGACGCCGATTCTGGCTTTATCCTCGACACCCTCAATGATCTGGGCAATCTGTTCGAACGTGTGCCCCATGTTCGAGCCTTGACCGGCGGTATTTTCGATAACCGCCGCCACTCCCTCGGTCTGATCCAAAGCTCGATTGATCGATTCTGAGATCAGGGATAAACAGTCATCAACGGAGATTTTTCTGAGGTGGCTGCCTGGATGAAAATTTAGACAGGTAAGACCCAACAAGCGGCACCGATGCAACTCCTCAACAAAAGAGTCCAATGATTGCTGACGCTTGTCGGGGTCGGGATTTCCCAGGTTAATCAAATATCCATCGTGAGGCAGCACATCTTGAGGGCGAAAACCAAGATCGTCGAGATTTTTCTTGAATTCGTCAATCTGCTCTGTTTCCAGGGGCTTGGCGTGCCATTGTCTTTGATTTTTGGTAAACATGGCAAACGCTTTGGCACCTATGGCCGCTGCATTCAAGGGAGCATTTTCAACCCCTCCAGCAATTGAAACATGGGCACCAACGCGCTTCATCCGTCCATCCTTCTATTTACATACAACACTGACAATCTATTTTTTACCTTTTTTACCTTTTTTGGACTTGCCTTTTTTGCTGCTTTTGGCTTGACTGGACTTCGTCTTTTTGCTCTCTGTTGTTTTTTTCTCTTTCTTTGGCTGGGTCGTCGTGTCGGCAATTTTAGCCTGCTTGAGGCGGGCTTTCATCTTGGCACTCAGTTTGGGTGCGGTATAAATGGCTGATTCCAACCGTTTTTCAGGCAGCAGTTCGTCGACCATCTGAGAGACTAGAGAATCATTCAAAAAATCCGTATTTTCAATATTTTTTGGACTACCAGAAGCTAACGCATCCCCCAGTAGACTTTGTTCCATCTCCGTTTCCAGACTCAATGGCTTCAAACTGTTTTTTTCTGTTTTGTTATTCATTTTATCGATCTCGGCTGTTATCTGGGAAATAGAGACCTCTCCTCCGATATTTTCCTGTAAAAGAGGGTTTTCCAGATGTGTTGAAACGATCGGCTGTGGTACTTCCTCGGATACGGTAGCAGATTCCTGCTCCGATTCAAGCTGATCCTGAGTTTTGACCTCTTTATTATCTGTATTGGTCAACTGAGTATCCTCTGCCCCTCCCAGATCCTTGTCTGATTTTACTGCAAAATGTTTGTTATCCGGGTGTTTATCCGAACGGTTCCGAGAAGGTCCACTTTTTTTTTTAACACGGTCGGAACTGGCAGAGGACTCCGTGTCACTGCTTACAGGTGGAAAAGCTTCAGCAACCTCCTCCTCTTCTTCAACGCCTTCAAAGGAAAACACCTCCGCCAATGCCGCCAACCCCCCCTCTTCGAGTTCCAATTCCTGATCGATCATCTGCTTTTCAATCCTTATCTCAGCCGTGGCAATTTTTCCTGATTTTTCTATAATTTTATGGGTTTTATCCCCTTTTTTGACGGTTACGACATTGACGACCATCGAGACTGTTTTTTGCTTGGGAGTCATCTTTTCCTCTGGATTTTTTTGGTCAACATCCGAAATCTGGCTTGCCAAATCTGGAACGCCCTCAACCGCATCCAACTCTTCCCCAGCCTCATCAGGTATCAATCCGCTTTCTTCTACCAACGACCGTTGATCCAATCCCCCCTCTTCCGTGGTTTCCGACTCTACCGGAGCGCAAACGCCCCCCTCTTCAATAGAGGTCTCCGCTTCATTTTCTAATGCAGGCTGATTATTGTCATCCTCAGAAGAGGCTGAATCACTCCCCTCCTCCAAGGCTTGATCAATATCCGTGTTAATGTCACGCTCCCCCTCTAAAACCGCATCCGTCTCCACGCTGTTATCCACCACCTCTACGGACCCTTCAACTTCAGGCTCAGGCTCCTCCAACTCCGGCACCACATCGTCCACTCTCGGACCATCCATCGCGAAGGAATCCGGGCTTGGCGATGGCTCCGAGGCTGGCAATGGGTCCGGGCTTGGCGATGGCTCCGAGGCTTCTGGTGGTTCTTGATTAATTTCCGACTCTTCTCCCCAGTCTATGTCTGATGGCGGTTGAGGTTTTTTAGTCGGCAATTTGACCGTTGGTCGCGGCGCAGCCTGGAGTGGCGTGCCAGACAATTGCTGTTCTGGAAGAGGGGCCAAAGAGGCTGAAACCAAATCCGGCTTCTCCTCCTGAAGCCCAAAAATCGCATAGGAATCCAGGATCATGACATAATCATTTTGAAATCGACCAAGTCCCCGTAAATATTTTGCCCCTTTGAAATGGGTTCGAGGAGGCGGATCAATCCGATCATCGATGACATCACACACTTCACGAACTTGATCGACCAGAATCCCCAATATCAACGGGCCGTCCGACTGGATGAACTCAACAATGATGATGCAACTGTTTTTTGTCGGCTTGGAAATAGGCACGCCCAGTTTATAGCGCATGTCCAAAACAGAAATGACCGAACCACGCAAGTTGATGACACCACACTGCTCGGCCTTGGTTCGAGGTACTCGGGTAATTCTTTGAAAACCCAAAATCTCGCAGACTTGAATGATATCAATTCCGAATATTTCATTGGATAGTTGAAAGGTTAATAGTCTCATGACGAGCGTATAAAGAGAGAGATGATCAGCAGTATCGAAAAGATGATCACACTCAAAACCATGCCGGAGGTTGACTCTTTTTTAACGACTTCAACTTTTTTTTGTAGATTCGATACGGCCTGTACCGATTCTTGACTGGTCGCAGCCGCTCTGACCACTGAATTTTTCAGGTTTTCGACCTCTTTCTGGTTTTGGATCATCACCAGTTTTTCTTTTTCAAGAGTATTTGGAATCGCATAAAGGGCCGCTTTCATGATCTGCAACTCTTGTTCAAGAGCGGCAACCCGGATCTCCAAATCACCGACCGGTCGCGCATTTTCCTGCTGCTGCTCTATTTCTGCCATCTCAACCCCCATCCCCGGTATACCCCTGATCCCAGACTCAGCCATGGGATATTATTTCCAACTAGCAATAAATATTAATAAACGAAAGCTAGAAACACAAGCCAAAGCGAACTAAATGACTGCAATAAGCCAATTTTTCAGAAAATTTGCGTTTTACAGCCTGATCTGAAGCCGATCTGTTGAGTACAAGGTGGCAGAATGTCTCTCCGCCAGCATGACAAAGGAAGGTCACAACCCTAGATTGGCGGGCAAGAGCGTCTGGCAGAGTGCTCCATCGATCATGCCAGACATGTAACATAGAAACGGCTATTGTTTGCTGCGGATTTGTTGCTCGGCTAAAGCCAGATCTTCGGGCCTGTTGATATTAAAAAATGGATCGTTGCCTTGTTCATCCGACTCAAAGACAAGTCGGTGATGTTTCTGTTCTGCAAACCAATCTTGAAGTTTCAGCTGTTGAACGTCTAAAGTGCGGATTAAAGATGGTAGAACAGACCGGGGCCAGAGGGCGATCACCGGATGCAGGCGGTTTTCACTTTCAGCCACCACCGGCAACGGCACATCTTGAGCAGCCTGACACATCCGTACAGCCAAATCTTTTGGGAAAAAGGGGGTATCTACCGGAATAGAGAGCACCCATTCAGCATCTAAAGCCATAAATGCGGCTTCGATCCCTGCCAAGGGTCCTTGAAAACCACCCCGGCCATCGGCTAGGACTGATTTTTGATAGAGGGCAAAACAGGCGGGGTCTTTGTTGGAACTGATGACCACCTGAGCAACCTGGGGTTCAAGACGATCCAACACATGGGCCAACATCGGCCTTTCATCCAACTCGATAAACGCTTTATCCGTCTCCCCCATCCGCCTGGAACGACCACCGGCTAGAATCAGCCCGGTTATTGTCAATGGATCTGGTTTCAATCACTCAACCTCTCGTTGCCGGAAACCGCTGTGGGAGAAAAGATAAAGCGACGCAAGATCTGCTCGGAAAGATCGCCTGCCGTTGAAAAACCAGAATAGTGTATGCCGCCTGTCTGATGAAACCATTTTGGCTCTTGGGCACGATCAAACAACGCTTTTCCGTGGGAAATGGGAATAACCTCATCATCTATGCTGTGAATGATCAAGATCGGCACCTTGACTTGAGGCAATCGATCGGCTGTCGGATAGTGAATTCTGGCCAACAACCGCACCGGCAGGTATGGATAGAGTTGCGCGCCCCGATCGGGAATGGAGGTAAACGTGCCCTCCAGAATCAGCTTGCCCGGCGGATGATCCATCGCAACCGATACCGCAACCGCGCCGCCCAGGGAGTGGCCATAAAAAATCATGCGTTCTGGTGGAATGCCTTGTTCCTCCAGCAAATAATACCAGGCTGCCGCACCATCCTGCTTGGTTCCCAACTCCGAAGATTGGCCTTCGCTTAAACCATAGCCCCGATAATCCAATAAAAATACAGACAAACCCAATTTTCTGAATAATCGAACATGGGCTTCTGTCCCCTCAATGGTTTCGCCATTGCCATGAAAAAACAGAACGACCGGTCGGTCGGGATCGCCGGGAATCCACCAGTTGATCAGTCGGTGACCGTCACTGTTCAACGGCACGGTCTCATAGTTCATTCCCCATTGCTCTGGGGTCACCGACCACCCTTTTGGAGAGGGAAAGACCTGGGCATCTTGTGAAAAGAACAGCCAAATGGACAGGAGAAAATAACAGCCTGTCAAGAGCAACACTAACTTGACCGATAAAGACAAATTAAACACGATGGACACCACACCTCTTCTATTTTAACCGGGAACCGGCAGGTTTACGAACCAAAACCCCTGGCTGGTCGAGCATCTTTAAGGATCAGTTGAACCGTCTCCCGGTTTCGAAACCGATTGATGGAGAGTGTTCCGATCACATCGAGCCACTGGCCGATTTTTAACAGCCCCTCCCCCAGTTGACCGGGCAGAACCCGAAAGGATATGGTCTCGATAACCTGATCATGTTGATCACTCAACTGGCACTTGATATGGCTCTCTTTGAGAATACGCGCATCCATCAATCGAACATTTTCAATCAAGAAAACCGGCTCCGGGTTGCCTTGACCAAAGGGTTGCAACCGCTCAAGCCTGCTGACCATCTCCAACGTCACCTCAGAAAGCTGCAAAGCACCATCATAACTCATAGACGGATTAAAAAGATCTGGCGCGCAATTTTGGCGGATAGCCTGTTCAAAGGCCCGGGCGAACCCTTTCACCTGATGGGCTTCGATACTCAACCCAGCCGCTGCTTTATGACCGCCAAACCCCAGCAGATATTCCGCACAGCTCTCAATGCCCGCCAACAAATCGACACCCGGAATGGAACGCCCCGAACCTTTTCCTTTTCCGTCGGCATCCAAAGCGATGATCACGGTCGGGCAATAATAGCGGTCGGCAATCCGGGAAGCGATGATTCCGATCACCCCCGCATGCCACTCATGTTCGGCCAGCACCAATGTCTTGCCCCGTTTCAACAACCCTTCCGAGTCAATTTTGACCATCGCCTGACGCAACATTTTATCTTCCAACGCCCGTCGTTCGCGGTTGGCCTGCTCCAACTCGTCGGCAATCTGGGCGGCCCGCTCCAAATCTTCCGTTTGCAACAGCTCAGAACCAATCGGCCCCTTGCCCAACCGGCCTCCGGCATTGATTCGAGGACCGATCTGAAAACCGACCTGTCCGGCTGAAATGGCCCCCTTGATATGGGCCACCTCCATCAACGCCTGCAAACCAATATTCTTTTTCTCTTGAAGCACCTGCATCCCCACCGCAACCAACGGTCGATTGATACCGGTCAAACTGGCGACGTCGACAATGGTTCCGACTGCCACCAGATCCAAAAAATTTCTCAACACCGGCTCGGTTCTGCTGGAAAAATATCCCCGGTTGCGCAGCGCACGATTCAGAGCCATGAGCAGATAAAAAGCCACCCCGACCCCAGCCAGCTCTTTATGGGGAAAAGGGTCGTCCAGACGATTGGGGTTGATCAATGCCAACGCTTTCGGCAGCACCTCCCGGCCCTGATGATGGTCGGTCACGATGACATCCAAACCCAAACTCTGCGCCTCTTCAAACGCCTCATAGCCGGTAATGCCACAATCCACCGTCACTACCAGCGAAACTCCCTCCTCTGCCAAAATCTTCATGGCTCCGGGGTTGGGACCGTACCCTTCCGTCAATCGATCTGGTATGTAGACCCGGATAGCCATTCCCAAGCTGCGAAAATAACGAACCATCAAGGCCGATGAGGTAGCCCCGTCCACGTCAAAATCGCCAAAGACCGCGATTTTTTCTCCCACTTCGATCCCCTGCACCAGCCTATCGACCGCCACCTGCATATCCAACAAACCGGCGGGGTCAGCCAAATGTTTTAAGAGTGGTCTTAGAAATTGCTCCACCTGGAGTTCGTCCATCAAACGCCGGTGGGCGATAATGGGGGCAAAGAGCTGGCTCAACCCGCACTTACCGGTCAAATCCCGGTGAAAATCGGTCACCTCGATACGGGGTTGCCAGATCTTGCCGGAAAAGGAGTTTGGAGAGCCAACAGCGGTCTGGATCATCTCATCCACTCCCGACGGAATTGAGAAACGGAAAAAAGCTGTCCATCAAAAAGTGTTCGACGGTGCCAAAACCTTTTTTTTGCTCCCAACCCCTTGCCGGCAACCCGCAGCCAGGGAACCGGTCCGACGAGAGGCTTGCCCACCCGGTCCAGAGTCGCAGAACAGCTCACGACCAATGGCCCGCCCCCCTCGGCCAATTGTGCTGCCACGTAAGCCAAAACCTGCTGGTCTATCTGCCGCAGCAGATCCTGTCGCTCCGACATCAGGCCCAACCGAGCCAAATGAGCAGGCCGGTTAAAATGAATCACCCCGCACCCGCTCTTGGCCACATCAAGCAGTCGAACCCTCTCCAATTGATTCGTCAAAGCCACCTCATCAAAGCAGTTCGGCCAAAATCCTGCTAACCGAGCCAGCCCGGAAAAACTTGGATTACTACTCCAAACCTGTTTTGGGTCATCCGGCAAGAGGGCCGGGATGTCCAGATTCGGATCACCTGGTGCCAAACCCCAAACCCAGGGGGTGTTCAAAGGCAGTTTTTGTTGCTGAATCCGCTGTCGATTGATCGGTTCTTGGGATAACAGCATTTGCCCGGTCGTCACCAAAGCCAACAAACGATTGGCATCAATTCCACGAGGTAAAAAATCATAGAACGACCCCCCATCCAGGAGTGTACAGGAGGCGACTTCGGCCTGACACGGTGTGGAGGAGGAGAGCACCGCCTCACCGTAATCCTCTGACCAATGGAGACTCCAACCTTGCGCCTGAAACTCCGCCTCCAGACAACGCAACAACCCGCTCTTTTCCGTCGGACTCAAACCGACCCGCTCCGGCGGAAAAAAAAGAAGCTTATTGGTTTTTTGGAACAGGTGCATCAGTTCGAGGCAAGCCCAGGTTCTCCCTGGATCGGGGTTCAGTCCCAACCCCAACGCTGAAAGATAGCCCAAGCCAAGCAGAGGAAGCGACTTGGACCGCTCTGGTCCCAGCAACAGTTGTCGATAGACCTGACCGGATTCCGGTGTGGACGAATCATTCCCGAACGAGACGGTTCCACCCTGACCGACCGCAACCAGTCGAGCCAATTCCGGCATGGAAGATTCCAGGGGTGGATCTCCATCCATCAACAGGCCGTCTATGAGAAAAAAAATGGACATGGCTCTCTATCGATGATCTGAGCATTAAAATCACAGACTGAATGAATCATCCTGGATTTGGCTACTGTCCGCACGCAATCGATGTCAGGCCAATCCGTATGACCCATGCGGATGGTGACGCATCAGGATCTATCGTGGAGTGCTGTTTGCAATCAAAATGGTGGAGATCCCATGAGACATATTAAAATCAACCATCAAGCAAAACTGGTTTCAATACGAATAAAGCGCGGCTTCTCTCGCACGGATTCCAGTTTCTCCAGCTCTTTCAAGCCATCTTGAATCCGTTTTTCCGTCGTTTTGTGGGTCACAATAACCAAAGGAACCGCCTCTTTTTGAGAACGGCCTTTTTGGCGAATGGCGTCGATGGAAATTTCAAATTTGGCCAAAACCGTCGTCACTTCCGCCAACACACCCGGACAATCATTGACCGCCAGACGCAGATAGTATTCCCCTTCTAACTCGTTCATGTCCAAAATCGAAAGAGGTCGCAGATATTCGGTCAAGACTGAGAGACCAGCCACCCGCCCTCTTGCTCCCACCCGTTCATTTCTGGCAATCTCGACCAAATCAGAGACCACGGCGCTGGCCGTCGGTTTCTCACCGGCTCCACGGCCATGATACATGGTCGTTCCGGCATAGGCACTGTGAACGAAGACCGAGTTAAAAACCCCTTCGACCGAGGCAACCATGCTGGTGTCTGGAACCAAAGTAGGCTGAACCCGCAACTCCAAGCCATGGGCCATCCGCTTGGCAATGCCCAGCAGTTTGATTCGATAGCCCATTTCCATGGCCCAGGCAATATCGATATCAGAGATGTGGGTGATGCCTTCGATGTGAATGCCGGAGAAATTGGGCGGCGTGCCAAAAGCGATGGCGGCCAAAATCGCCAATTTATGAGCCGCATCGATTCCCTCGATATCGAAGGTCGGGTCCGCTTCGGCAAAGCCCTGCTCCTGGGCTGCGGCCAAAACCGTTTGAAAGGGCAGCCCCTTCTCACGCATTTCGGTCAGGATAAAATTGCAGGTGCCATTTAAAATGCCATAAATACGATCGATGGAGTCCCCCGCCAGACTCTCTTTGATGGCTTTTACAATGGGAACAGCTCCGGCTACGGCCGCTTCAAAAGCCAGATCCCGGTTGTTCTTGGCTGCTACAGCAAACAGATCGACCCCCTTTTCGGCAATCAAGGCTTTATTGGCTGTCACCACATGTTTGCCATTATTGAGAGAATCCCGAACCACCGATTCAGCCGGGTCCAAGCCGCCAATCAACTCGACCACCACGTCAATGTCGTCAGCGTCCACAACCCGACGAATATCCCCGGTCAGTTCCACGTCGCCCAATTTAACGCCCCGGTCCCGACCAGGCGTTCGAGTTGCAATCCGAACCAAACGCAAAGCGATACCGGTCCGTTTCCGAATGGCCTCCGATTGCTCTTGGAGCAGAGTCACGACCCCACGTCCGACCGTACCAAATCCGATTACACCGATACGAAGTTCATCCAACGACAGGTTTCCTTATTCAAAAAGCGTCAGGCATGATTGGCAAAAGAGAGGGCTGTTATGCTCAACCCCGGCACAATCTGGACAATTGTTTTTTCCGTAGCCCCAATACCGTTCGATTCGGCGCCCCTGTGGGGAGTGCCGTCGCCGATCCTCAAGCCCGACTCAAATTAACTTCTAACATCAGCGCCGGCATTTAAAAACCGTCTGATATTCCGAATGGCCTGACGGGTTCGATGCTCATTTTCAATCAGGGCGATGCGAACATAGTCATCGCCATAGATACCAAAGCCAACTCCTGGGCTGACAGCGACCTGCGCCTCTTTGAGCAATAGTTTGGAAAAATTCAGAGAGCCCATTTTGCGAAACTCTTCTGGAATTTCGGCCCAGGCAAACATGGTGGCCTTGGGCGATTCGATCTGCCATCCCGCTCTGGCCAGCCCATCGACCAGAACGTCACGTCGACTTTGATAGAGCGAACAGATTTCGTCGACACACTCTTGGGGACCGTTCAAAGCGGTTGCAGCGGCAATCTGGATCGGCTGAAACATGCCGTAATCAAGATAGGATTTAATTCGGGTCAGCGCTTTAATCAATCGTTTGTTGCCCGAAGCAAAACCAACCCGCCAACCGGGCATGTTATAAGTTTTTGAGAGAGAATAAAACTCAACAACCCGCTCTTTGGCACCTGGAACCTGGAGCATGCTCGGTGCTTTATAGCCATCGAAACAGATTTCGGAATAGGCAATATCGGACAAAACATAAATATCGTACTCGTGCGCAAAGGCGACGATCTTTTCATAAAACTCCAGATCCACCACCATTGCGGTCGGATTGGAGGGAAAGTTGATCACCAACGCCTTGGGCCGTGGCCAGGTCGTCTGCATGGCCCGACGCAGCTCTTCAAAAAAATCGGTATGCTTACAGAGGGGAACATGATGAATATCCGCCCCGGCAATGACAAAGCCATAAACGTGAATCGGGTAGGTGGGATTGGGAACCAAGACCGTGTCCCCCGGCTGGGTCATGGCCAAAGCCAAATGAGCAAATCCCTCCTTGGAACCGATGGTCGCAATGATCTCCGATTCCGGGTCCAGGTCAACATTAAACCGCCGCTTATAAAATCCGGCCAGTCCTTTGCGCAAACCGCCAATACCCTTGGAGAGGGAGTACCGATGGTTTCGTCCCTCCAGAGCGACTTGAGTCAATTTTTCAATGATATGCGCCGGAGTCGCTTGATCCGGGTTGCCCATTCCGAAATCGATGATATCCTCACCTCGATTTCGGGCTGCTGATTTCAAATCATTGACAACGGCGAAGACATAGGGCGGTAGCCGCTTAATTCGGTAGAACTCTTCTTCCATGGCTTTCAGGCTTCTGCTCCCGTTCCAACAGGCACGAGAGAATCGGGTAATCTGTTAATGGGCAACCACTGGAACCGTCCGGCTCCAGTGGTCTACCCTGGAAAAGTGGGAGCAGACCCACATTGGGCAACCACCATCTCCAGGTTTACACTTACTGCGGCTTGGCATAGTACGGACCATGCCGGACTTCCGCAGCACTCAACTCCAGTTTGTAGGCTTTTCTGGAATAGGTCTTCGTATAGTTGGAAGCAACACCGCTGGCCTTGGTTGCCTTTTGCCGGATCATCTGCCGGACTTGATTCGAGTTTGACTTGACGGCATTCAAAATTCGAGCGTTCGGACGGGCCGCTTCAACGGTCAACCCATTGATTCTAGAAAAATCAGATATTCCCATATCTTTTTTCTCCCTTAAAAAAAGTGAAAGATACAATTACCCTATATCACTTTTCGTACAATCCGAACATTCCCTGAAGCGATTTTCCGGTCCAACCAAAAAATTATTTTTACACATTATCTCATTGCTTGCTTTCAATAAAGTGTAAATCACCAAAAAAGGCGGTTCTATCTGAGATAGAACCGCCTTTTTTTATCGGTACAGAAAAAAAACATCTTCCGTATTGTTCCAGGGAGGTGAAGAGAGCTCACCTCCCATTTTTTCAACCCACACGCCGCATCTCAATCAGACGATCAAGCTGACAATCATCAGAGCAACAATATTGGCAATTTTGATCATCGGGTTGATCGCTGGACCAGCCGTATCTTTGTAGGGGTCGCCCACCGTGTCACCGGTTACGGAAGCTTTATGAGCCTCTGAACCTTTACCACCACAGTTACCATCCTCGATATATTTTTTAGCGTTATCCCAAGCACCACCACCGGTGGTCATGGAGATGGCGACAAAAATACCGGTGATGATGGTTCCCATCAACAGACCACCAAGAGCTTGTGGCCCAAGAATCAGACCAACCAACACGGGAGCCAAAACCGGCAGCAGAGAAGGAACGACCATCTCTTTGATGGCGGCTTTGGTCAACATGTCAACCGCTCTGGAGTAATCCGGCTTGGATTCACCAGTCATGATACCCGGAATTTCCTTGAATTGGCGACGAACCTCAATCACCACACTACCAGCAGCCCGCCCCACAGCTTCCATTCCCATGGCGGCAAAGAGGTAAGGCAGCATACCACCGATGAAAAGACCGACGATGACCATATGGTTGGACAGGTCAAAGTTCATCAGAGGCTTGCCGGCCACATGCAGAGCATGATTAAGCTCATGGGTGTAGTCGGCAAACAGAACCAGCGCGGCCAGACCGGCTGAACCGATAGCGTAGCCTTTGGTAACGGCTTTCGTGGTGTTTCCAACCGCATCCAGAGGATCGGTAATGTCGCGGATCTCGGATGGAAGTTCCGCCATTTCAGCAATACCACCGGCATTATCGGTGATGGGGCCATAGGCGTCGAGAGCAACGATGATGCCACTCATGGAGAGCATGGAGACCGCAGCAACAGCGATACCATACAGACCGGCCATATCGAAAGCGGCCACAATACTGATACAAACCGCAATAACAGGAGCTGCGGTTGCTTTCATGGAGATTCCAAGACCAGCGATGACATTGGTGCCATGTCCGGTTTCGGAGGCTTTTGCGATATCTTTAACCGGTTTGAAATCGGTTCCCGTGTAATATTCGGTAATGACCACCATGGCGGCCGTCAAAGCCAGACCGATCAGTGTACAACCATAGATATCACCAATTTCGTAGGAGCCATTGCCGGCCATCATCCATTTGGTAACCGGATAGAAGGCAACCGCAGCAATACCACCAGCGACAATCAGGCCCTTATACAGAGCGGACATGATTTTTTGACCGGGTTCTGCTTTCACTGCATAGGCTCCGGCGATGGAAGCACCGATGGAAACACCACCGAGTACCAAAGGATAGACCAAAGCATTACCGAACTCAGGCAAAAGCAGGCTGGCCAGAAGAATACTGGCAACAACCGTCACCACGTAGGTCTCAAACAGGTCAGCAGCCATACCGGCACAGTCACCAACATTGTCACCAACGTTATCGGCGATCACGGCTGGGTTGCGTGGGTCGTCTTCTGGGATGTCGTTTTCAACCTTACCAACCAGGTCGGCACCCACGTCCGCACCCTTGGTAAAAATACCACCACCAAGACGGGCGAAGATGGAGATCAGGGAGCCACCGAAGGCAACACCGATCAAAGGTTTGAGAATTTCGTTGGATGTCTGACCATCAACCCCCATCTTGACCAACCAGGCAAAGAACAAGGAGACGGAAAGCAAGCCCAAGCCCACCACCAACATGCCGGTGATGGCACCGCCACGGAAGGCGACTTGAAGAGCGGCATTGATGCCATCCTTCGCTGCTTCAGCGGTACGTACGTTGGCTTTAACCGATACGTTCATACCGATAAAGCCGGTCAAGCCCGAAAGAAGAGCACCCACGGCAAAACCGATAGCCGTCGTAAAATCCAGGAACATGGCAATCAAAACAAACAGGGCACCACCAACATAACTGATGGTGGTGTATTGCCGTTTCATGTAGGCGCGGGCGCCCTCTTCGATGGCACCAGAAATCTGGACCATTTTTTCTGTTCCAGTCGGCAGACCATTGATCCAGTTGCGGGATATGTGGCCATAACCGACGGCCCCTACCCCACAAAGGATGGCTAGTGTCAGCCCATCTTGTGAAAATTCCATAAACACCTCTCCTTAAAAGAAAAATTACCCTCAAACCCAGCAACCAGGTTCTAATGCACCAAAACCTGAACTAAAATCAGCCCAGGATATCACATAATGATTGGAAAACGTCATCCATGCTCTGCATGCCATCTACAGATTTAAACGTACCGCCATCTCGATAGAAACCAATAACCGGAGCGGTCTGGGCATCATAGACGCTCAAGCGGTTGCGAACGGTCTCCTCGTTGTCGTCCGCACGGGTGGTCAGGGTTCCGCCACACTTGTCACAAACGCCCTCTTGAGCCGGAGCCTTATGCTGTTTGTGATAACCTTCTCCACAGCCCGAGCAGGTACTGCGTCCGGTAATCCGGGCGACCAACGCTTCATTGTCAGCGGTAATATCGATGACGTGGTCAATTTTGAGGGAGCGGTCTTTCAGCAATCCTTCCAAAGCCTCGGCCTGGGCGACAGTACGAGGAAATCCGTCCAGAATGAAACCGTTGGCACAATCGGCCTGGTCGATTCGATCGCCGATGATACCAATAACGATATCGTCGGTCACCAAACCACCACTCTCCATAGCTGCTTTGGCCTTCAACCCCACTTCGCTGCCAGCCTTGACCGCAGCGCGGAGCATATCTCCGGTTGAAAGCTGAGGAACACTATATTTTTCAGCTATTTGACGTGCTTGGGTACCTTTTCCCGCACCCGGTGGGCCCATAAAAATAAGATTCACGCAACGACTCCTTTATTTTTGAAATGTCAGACAGGCATTCACCGACTTATTCACTGACCAGAATATACATGATCATTGGCAAAGGGGATACCTACAAAAAAACAGAAACGTGATTTTTCTGGAAAGCTTTTATACAGCATCCGCCGGCAAGCAAACAGCAACAATAAGCGGACACCATTTTTTTTTTGAAACTTTAATCGGAAACTTCTGATCTGAACCGGGTTATCCAGCCCAACGCCTCCCGGTCGAGAGTGGCCGGGGGCGGAACGACGCCGGTGATCCAATCCAGAAGATCCGGGTCCGGTTGCTGCAAAAGGGCCAGCAATCGTGTACAGGCGTCATCATCCAATTTTTGTAATTGGGAAACGATAAACCGCTCCAGAATTCGCTCCATTTCAGACATGGAACGCCGAGAAGCGTAAAAAAAAAGTTGCTTTTGAAGTGGGGAGATGGAGCCTCCCGGCAAGTTGACCGTCATCCTACTCTCCGTCAAACACGGTCATTTTCTTCCCCCAATCCTCCGGATTGGCCTGTCCATCCCAGGGAGACTTTCCGTAATAGAGCGCACCTTGGGCCTGAATATTGGCAAATGAGGCGGAAAACATGTTGGTTTTTCTAAAGTCGGCCTGACGCAGGTCACAGTTGTGAAATTTGACGTCGGACAGATCAGAGTCCATCAGATTGGCACCGACCAAACTGGAGCCGGTAAAGTCGGCCCCTTCCAGATTGGATTCCAAGATTTTCACCTCCCGCATTTCACAGTCGGTCAAATCGGCGGATTTCATCCCACACAAGAAAAAGCTGGCACTGACCAACGTTGATCCGGTAAAGGGAACCTCCGAAAAATCAACCCGTTGAAAAAAAGCCCCGGCCAACTGGGCATGGCTTAATGTCACCTGTGTAAAGACACAATCTTGAACAAAAATCCCGCTCATATTGCAGCCATCAAGCTTCACATTTTTCAGCGTGCAGCCATGAATACTAGCCCCCTCCAATACGACATCCTGAAAATCGATCCCCTCAAGGGAGAGATAAGACAAATCCGCATTGATCAACTGTCCATCGCTTCCAAACGCCTTGACCAAGGCGGCCAAATCCGTAAACCGTTCCATGGAGTACTCCTGAAAAAATCGGGGTGACGCCCGGAAGCTGATTTCAGCGGCCGAACGAAGGGGAAAAGCCTGGATTCAACAGCGAACTCACAAAATGCGGAAACTCCTGTCGATCCGAAAAGATCCGGTTCGACAGGAGTTGACCTGAAATTCGGCAATTGGCGGCGCATACCGACAAACGACCGTTTCTCGGTTGAACAACCCGTTTCAGATCATAAACTGATTAGGGGCGGAAAAGATCAACGACCTTATTCATATCGTAGTCTTTGTGACCACCAACCTTGGTCACGATTGCAGCCAATTTTTCATCCAGGGTCGGTTTATCTGTCTTGTAGAGCAGACCCATCGGTGCCTTCCCTCCCTCCAGACCACGGGCAATCTCAATAGCATCCCCCAAATTTGAGGTGTCATGACCGGCCGGAATCTCTTCAACCAGATCCCGATAATACTGGACCGTATCAATCTTGTTGAAGGTCGGACATTGAGAGAAAATATTGACGTAGGCAAAGCCTCTGTGCTCCAGAGCGCCTTTGATCAACTCCGCACAGACCGCCGGCTTACCGGCAAACCCCTGGGCCACATAGGTCGCCCCATAGGTGAGCATATACAACAGCGGATTCATTGGCTCATCCGGCCCCCCATAAGGGGTGGTGTAAGCGGTCATCTCCGGCCTTGAAGTCGGGGAATATTGACCTTTGGTCAAACCATAAATGCCATTGTCATAGAGCACGTAGGTCAAATTAACATTTTTACGCGCCATGTGTGGCATATGCCCGCCACCGATGGAAAATCCGTCACCATCGCCACCGGTCACCATGACACACTGATCCGGTTGGGCCAACTGGGCTCCGGTTGCCACGGCCCCAGCCCGACCATGCAGGGTGTGCATTTTATAGGATTTGATAAAATATGGGGTTCGAGATGAACAGCCGATCCCGGAGATGGACATCATGTTGTTGGAATCAATCCCCAACTCGGACAAAGCACGATAGATTCCATTGAGAATACCGTGATGTCCACAACCCGGACACCAAACGACGGGAACCTCGGATTTATACTCCTTGGGTTTCATATCAACTTTATGAAGAGCGGCAATAGACATCAGATCACCTCCTTGGATTTTTCAACGATCTGTAGCGGGGTAAAGGGGAAACCCTCGCTAATGGGATAGGAGATCGGGTCAATGGAAGTCTCGGCACGGATGAAGTGAGACAGTTGACCTTGGTAATTCACCTCAGGAACCAAAATTTTCTTACAGGTTTTGGCAAACGCCTCATATTGATCGACCGGCATCGGCCACATCAGTTTGGGATAGAACCCTTTGACCTTCATACCTTCCCCACGCATCCGGTCAACCGCTTCTCGCACCACGCCAATGGTGCTGCCCCAAGCAATAATGCCCAGATCTGCGTCGCCTTCTCCTTGAATCTCAGTCGGTGTATAACCGTTTCTCAGGGGTTCTATCTTATTGAAACGCTTATTGATCTGCTCGACCCGATCCTTACCGCCGTAGCGTGGCGTACCGTTCTCGCTGTGCTCCAAGCCGGTGGCGATGTGCATGCCACCCGGCGTTCCCGGATCGCACATGGGTGAGATGTTGTCTTCAGTCAGTTCGTAGCGCTTGAACTCACCGTTGCCATCCCACCGTTTGCGATTGACAATTTTGAAGCTACCCGCTTTGGGCGCCGGAACCGTCTGGGTGGAAAAAGCCAGGGAACCGTCGGAGAGCAGAATAACCGGGCATTGGTACTGTTCAGCCAAATTCAAACCCTCGACGGTCATGTTGATACAGTCATTCACATCTTCGACCGACAGAACAATACGAGGGGAGTCGCCATGACTGCCGTGAATGGCGATGAACAGATCGGATTGCTCATGCTTGGTCGGCATACCGGTTGAAGGGCCGCCACGCTGAACGTCGATCACCAACACCGGCGTCTCACTCATGGTACTCATACCAAGCAACTCGGACATCAGGGCCAGACCGGGGCCGGAGGTTGCCGTCATGGATTTTTTGCCTGCATAAGAGGCACCCAACACCTGAGCGATCGAAGCAATTTCATCTTCGGCTTGCAGCAAGGTTCCACCCTTTTTGGGTAGATGGGTAGCGACAAACTTGGCAATTTCGGTGGCCGGCGTGATGGGGTAGGCCGAGAAGAAATCCAGATCACCCAATACGGCTCCCATGCCACAGGCATCGTTACCGGAGATGATGATCACATCTTCCGGATCTTTCGGGTCAGCAACTCGGAACGAATCCAATTTCTGATGAGCCACTCCCAACTCCTTGCCCAGATCGAACGCACCCAGGTTGAAGTCAAGAATTTCCTGGCCTTTTTTCTTGAATTTATTGGTCAAAACCTCTTTCAAGGTTCCTTCGTTGATATTGAAAAGAGCGGAGAGCGCGCCCAATGCCACCATGTTTTTCGACCGTTTGGACTTCAGTTGTTTGGCCGTTTCGCTCATGGGAATCGAATAGGCGATCACCCCTTCCGGGATTTCAGGCTCAAAGTCACCACCCGGTCCGTCATAAACAAAAACCGACCCAGGTGTCAGGAGATGTTTGTTCAGCTCGTAGGCCTCGCCGTTGAACGCACAAAACACATCAAAGGTGTCGCCTTGATTGTAAATTCGCTCCGGGCTGGTTCTGATTTGATACATACAATAACCGCCCTTGATCTCGGCGGGAAATGTCTTGAAGGTATAGACTTCAAGTCCAGCTCGCGCGCACGCAGAAGCGATGAAGTCACCAGCGGAGACAACACCTTCTCCACCTTCACCGCCTATGCGAATTATCAGGTCCTTTTTCGCCATTGAATCTTACTCCCTTTGTAACTTTAGAGAAGTGCCCTGTTAGGGAAGAATTCCGTAACGGGGCACATACTTTACAGTGCTTGTTTGATAACAACACCCATTTCAGCAGGCGATTTGGCAATATGCACGCCCGCCTCTTCTAGAGCTGCAAACTTCTCGGCAGCGGTTCCCTTACCCCCAGAAATAATGGCGCCAGCATGGCCCATTCGTTTTCCTGGAGGTGCCGTTGCGCCTGCAATAAAAGCACAAACCGGCTTACTCATGTTCTCTTTGATCCAAGCAGCGGCCTCTTCCTCAGCCGTACCGCCAATTTCTCCGATCATGACTACCGCTTCCGTGTCGGGATCTTTTTCAAATCGGGAAAGACAATCGATAAAGTTGGTTCCGTTGATGGGATCACCACCCAAACCGACACAGGTGCTCTGCCCCAAACCGACAGCCGATGTTTGATAAACCGCTTCGTAGGTCAAGGTTCCTGAACGGGAAACAACACCAATCCCGCCTTTTTTGTGGATGTGACCGGGCATGATACCGATTTTACACTCATCGGGTGTTATGACACCCGGACAGTTCGGTCCGACCAAACGGGTTTCTTTGTCCTGCAAAAAACGTTTAACCTTCATCATGTCCAGAACCGGAATACCTTCGGTGATACAAACTACCAGTTTGATACCCGCAGCAGCCGCCTCGATGATGGCATCGGCAGCAAACGGCGGTGGAACAAAAATAACCGTCGCATCGGCTTCGGTCTGTTTGACTGCATCAGCGACCGTATTGAAAAGAGGCAGGTTCAGATGGGTTCCCCCACCCTTGCCAGGCGTGACACCGCCAACCATCTTGGTCCCATAGGCAATGGCCTGCTCCGAATGAAAGGTTCCGTTGGCCCCGGTAAAACCCTGACAGATAACCCGTGTATTCTTGTCGATCAAAATGCTCATGGATGATTCTCCTTATTGGATCGACGCAACCGCCTTTTCGGCGGCATCGTTCAAATCGTCAGCAGTGATGAGAGAGAGACCGGATTCCGAAAGCAATTTTTTACCCGCCTCAACGTTGGTTCCTTCCAAACGGACAACCACCGGCACCGTGATATCCAGGGCGCGAGCCGCCTCGATAATACCTTCGGCGATGACATCACAACGCATGATCCCACCAAAAATATTGACCAAAACCGCTTTGACATTCTCATCGGAGAGAATCAGTTTGAAGGCCGCCGTAACCGCCTCAGCCGTTGCTCCGCCCCCCACGTCCAGGAAATTGGCCGGCTTACTGCCCTTGAGCTGGATGATATCCATGGTAGACATCGCCAGACCAGCCCCGTTTACCATACAGCCGATCGAACCGTCCAAAGTAATGTAGTTGAGACCAAATTTTGAGGCTTCGATCTCTTTGGGATCTTCTTCGTCAAAATCCCGCAACTCTTCAATATCCCTGTGCCGATACAGCGCATTGCCATCAAAGTTCATTTTGGCATCCAGAGCGATAATCTCTCCGTCACCGGTGACGACCAACGGGTTGATCTCGGTCAGCGAGGCGTCGCAGGAGAGGAACGCATTATACAGTGCGGTCATGAATTGGACGCACTTGCCAACCTGCTTACCTTCCAAACCCAGCGCAAAGGCCAGATTCCGCGCCTGAAAAGGCATGAGACCAATGGCCGGGTCAATCACCTCCTTGAGAATTTTCTCAGGGGTGCGAGCGGCAACCTCTTCGATCTCCATTCCACCCTCGGTTGAAGCCATAATGGTGATGCGACTGGTCGCCCGATCGATGACCATGCCGAGATAGAGTTCGCGGGCAATATCACACCCCTCCTCGACATAGATTCGCTTGACCTCTTTGCCGGCCGGGCCGGTCTGTTTGGTCACCAGGGTCATGCCGAGCATGCGTTTGGCTTCAGAGACAACCGCTTCAACCCCTTTGACCACCTTCACACCACCGCCTTTTCCACGGCCACCGGCATGAATTTGAGACTTGACCACGAACACTTCGCCACCCAACTCCTTGGCAGCAATTTCCGCCTCTGAAGGAGTATAAGCAACATGGCCACGTGGCACCTTGACCCCAAACTTTGCGATGAGATCCTTCGCTTGATATTCATGAATATTCATGGGTTGTTCGCCTGCTCCATATGGTGAGTTTCAGACCGGCTGCCAGCTTATCTCAACTGACATCCTTCCTAAATTAATACAACGCCCCTGATTGCATCCATGGCCCGTTGTACACAATAAAACCAATCATTTCACTTCTCTGTCCATAAAGATAACCGACAAACAAACTAACAGATTCCAAACCTATTGGGTATGGTTAGAATGAACTAATTACCCCATAAGCCGGCAACAAAAGAGGCCCCGTCAAATCTGGACTACAGTTTTCCAGATCCAATTGCTCAATAAAAGCCTCCAGATGAGAAAGGCCTGCCGTCTCACTCAAAGCGTTGGATTGCGCGAAATCTGCGGCATATCGTCCGGCTTTCAGACCAAAAACCAAGATTTCCAACAGGGCATTGCCCATCAACCGGTTGTGACCATGCACCCCACCGGTCACCTCCCCGGCAGCAAACAGACCGGGCATGTCCGTTCCACCATTGACTCCGATGACCATGCCGCCGTTTTGATAATGCAGGGTCGGATAGGCCAAAAGGGGCATTTGGCGAATATCCATCCCTTTACTGAGGAATTCCTTGAAACGACCCGGAAACTCTTTTTCAATGGTGCCACGGCCATGGAGCAGATCGATGAAGGGAATATCCAACCAAACCCCCCGGCCACCGCTGGGGGTCTGAACACCGTTGCTCAACTCCTGACACTCGCGGATGATCGCTGCAGTCGTCACGTCGCGGGTTTCCAGACCAAAAACGAACTCATCGCCAAATCGATTGAGAAAGGGCGCCCCCAATCCCCTGAACTTTTCCGTGATCAACAGACCGACCTTGCGCTCCGGGTAGGCGATCCCGGTCGGGTGATACTGAAAGGAGTGCAGATCCCGCAACGGCACACCGGCACGATATGCCATGACCAAACCGTCAGCGGTCGCACCATAATGGTTGGATGTGGGAAAACGGTTGAAGTGCAGACGCCCCAATCCACCAGTGGCCATGACCACGGAGCGCGCATGAACCACCAACGGTTTTTTCCCCGTGGTAATCTGCTCCAAAATGGCTCCAACCGCCCGACCGTTTTCGTCGGTCAGCAACTCAATAGCCGGGGCAAAGGGACGAACCGTTATGTTCTCCATCGCCTCGGCACGATCCTGGATGACCCGCATCATCTCCAGGCCGGTCACATCGCCTGCTGCATGCAGCCGTTTACGCGATGTCCCGCCACCATGGCGAACCTTCATCCGTCCGGTGGGATATTTATCGAACAACATGCCCAACTCTTCAAGCCAGCGCAAAACTCCGGCCCCATCAGCAACCAACGCTTCGACCAATTTGGCGTCGTTGGTAAAATGGCCCCCACCCAAAATGTCGAGATAGTGCTGAGCCGGAGAATCACACTCCTGATCGGCTACCTGCATACCGCCTTCGGCCATGATGGTGTTGGAATCGCCATGGCGCAGCTTGGTCGCAATCAAAACCTGGGCACCCGCTTGGGCGGCGGCAATTGCCGCCGCCGTACCGGCTCCCCCACCACCAATCACCAAAACGTCGGTAACCAGATCGGCTTTCAGGATCGAATCGGGATTGTCCAAGAATGGCAAGAGGGCCTGACGCGGCCTGGATTCCAACAATGCCGCCAATTCTACAGGAACAAGGGCGCCTCGGTTGGGACCAACCTGCAAAGTCCGTTTGCCGTTACCCTGCTGATCGGGATGAAACTCTTTAAGCCAGGCGTTTCTATCGGAAATGGAGAGCGAAGGAAAAGTCTCCCCCCGAAGCGTGCGGGATAGACGCTCCTCACGGGTTCTCTCCACCAGACGAAGAGAGGCTCGCATGGATTCCGGCAACGAATCGATCTGGCTATAATCTGCTGTCTTCATCTACAAAAGGCTCCGATCCTCTGGAAGCCAGGTTCCAGGGTGTGTGCTGTCCGGCTCCCGTTCCCGTCGCTGATAAAGGGCACGGAGGTCATCTTGATCCATTCGCCCAAGGCGTCTGAAAATGGTTTTATAGTAGCCGCTTTCAATTTTTTCCAATGCTTTGGTCAGATGCTCAGCCGGTGATTCTTTGAATCTGCCCTGAAACCGGCGAGCGGCCAAAGCGGCATTGGGTTGGGAAATTTGGGAGGGACAACGCAGAACGCAGGCTTGACACTGAATACAGGTAAACGACTCTTGCGCCGCACCAGCCAAATCTCCCCGTTTGATCATGCCCACATAACTCATGACATCAATATCAACCGGACAAAGACGGGTACACTCACCGCACATGATGCAGTCATTGACCTCCGGGTAGAGTTTCAAAACCCGATATTCCGGGCTCTCTTTCTCATTCAGGGTCAAATCATAGCGAATTTTTTTCTGGGGAATATAAGGCAGGGGCAGAATCTCCATCCCCTCCTTTACCTCTTCCTGACACAGCAGACCGGCACGCAACTCTGAATGTCCCTGAAAACGATACAGCACCGTACAGGCCCCGCAAACCCCGCCCCGGCAACCGACACTGCGAATAAAACGCTCTCCGACCGCCTCCAACGCAGAAAGGATGGTCCGTCCGGGAGCAACCCGATACAGCTCTCCATCATATCGAATCTGAAGATCAGATGATTCAACCATCCAGCTCAATCCCAAGATATTGCGGTCTTTATTAATGAATTTTCAGTCTTACCCCACTCCCACACTCCAGGGCAGGTGGAAATGAATAACTGACTTAACAAGGGTATAAGAAAAATATATTATCCATAAATTTTGCTTTGACTGAAAGGGAGGATGCCACGATAGCTCACGATTTTCAAGGTGAACTTTACATGGGGTTGTGGAGAGGCATAACCGGTAAAATCTAATTATCTGATTTTTTTAAAGTTACCTGACAGCAAACGGTAAATATTTTTTATCCTGACATCAAAATGAGGGGGCATTCAACTCAAAATCAGATAAAAGTGCCGCCGCCATTGAGATTCGGGCGGCCCGAACATCGGTGTTACAACTGAGAGGCATCAAGGATTTCTCCTGTTTTTTCGCCAAATTTCGGTTGTAGACCGGATGATCCTTATCACGATGATAGGCTTCGATCATATTGGTCAGACGGATCAACAGATTTTCAGTCTCTTTAGGACGATAGGTCCGAACAAAACTGGTCAGAAAGTCCAACTTCTCCGCTGAGAAGCTGCCATTTTGAATCATTTTTTCCAAACAGGCCAACAAGACATCTCGATTCTGCTGATTCCGCCAGACCGGTCGCCGGGCAAGTGAAAAAGCCCAATTGCGATTATCTTCAGCCACGGCCGTCTCCAACAACGGAATGATGGATTCAGAGACCGGACTGGTCAGATCCAGAAGTTTTAGATAGCGCTCAATAACAATATCGGGAATGACCAAGCTGCCGGTATCGACTCCGTAAACCACCGGACAGGTCAGATTGGCTCGACACAGCTTCGCTTGCAAAGCCGCGTACTCCTTCGCCTTGAGACCCAAAGGAGAGAGCACCGACTCACAGGCAGCCCGATCCAGATCGGATGGGGTAAAAAGCGGAGAGAGCAACAACTCGATTTCAAACTCCTCCAGATCGTTCACTCGACCGGCGCTCAATCCCGCAATCGCATCATCGACATTCAAACCATTGATGATGGCCGTTGCCGTTTTGGCGTTCAGGGTACGGGAAGAGACCAATAGACGCTTTACTGTTTTGTACAATCCCGAATCAACCGACTCTTCCGCTGTCCTTTTGCTCTTTTTATTTTTCAAAACCTTATCCACCAATCACCCAAAACCGACAAAATCCAGATATGACCGATCCCAACAAAGGAATCCCGACAACCTTTTTTTGAAGAGAGCGATCCGTTCAACTCCAGGCACCTCACAGGCTGCAACCTTCAAGTGAACGGATCGTCTCCGCCAAAGCAAAATCAGTCGAGTATCACATCTTCACGACGCTCCAAATCGCAACAGAGCACATATTTCATATCATCACGCTTGACCGTTACCGACAGCGTCGTACAAACATTCAAACTGACATTGGAGCGGTAAGGCTGGGACAAATGAACAACGCCGGGCTGACGCATGGCATCCTGAAACGGAGTTCGACGAGTCCAGGTCGCCCCTTCGGTATCGGCCATCGGAATGTAACGACGATCCAAAATCTCCTTTTGACCACGCGAAAAAACATTGGCACCGATCTGGATACCCTTGTTATCCAGCAGGTAAACCCGCTCCACCCGATCCATCTCAACCAGTCTAGCAGCCGCATCTTCCAAAGAAGCTCCATCGGCAACCGACCAGGCACAATCCATGAACTCACCGGTAAAGTTGGCCATTTCAAGATTATGACGACGATCGTCGCAATGGAACTCCTCCTCACAGCGTTTGCGAATTATTTGGAAATTCTGGTCAAACTCATCTTGGATATGATCAACCCGACGCACCGGCTTTTCGATAAGGTCGCCCCAAAACCGACCTTGCAGAAAATCGGCATGCAGACGCATGGCGGTAAAAGACTCCTCTTCCGTTTCAATCTTCTCGATCAAGACCAACCCACCTGAAGCATGGATCAATGAGATCAATTTGTACAACATGCGTTTGGCCCGTCGATCGTGGGAGGCATTTTCCAGAAAATCCCGATCCAATTTTACAATATCGGGCTGCAATCGCCAGAGCAGATCCAAATTGGCAGAGTCTCCGCCAAAGTCGTCAAACAACACCAAGCAGCCCAACTCCCGAATCTCTTTCAATGTCCGAGACAAAACCGTCTCAAAATTTCCCTGATGCTCACGCAAGGCGACGACAACTTGGTGGGAAGCGACACCGGTATGATCCAGGACATCCTTCAAAAACTGGACGTCCGGCTCCAGTCGGCCCAACATCACCTTGGAGTGGATATTGATAAACAACCAGCGATCATCCATTTTACTGGCCGCAAAGTTTTTCACATGCAGCAACAGCCGCATCCGATCTAGTTGGACCAGATCCTCCTCACTGACCGCCTTCGAAAAAATATGCCGGGAATTTACCAGATTTCCATTGGAATCAATGGCTCTGAAATAGGCTTCGAACCCAACACCACGCTGATGAGAGGCACTAAAAATACGCTGAAAACGAGAACAAACCCGAAGAGAATAAAAGTCAGCTTGAAACTGTCCATCCACCTCACGGATCGATTTTTCCAAAACACTGATCGAACGACCACCAAACAAACCCACCAATCCTTCAGGGCTCAAAAAATCACCAGACATACAAACCTCCACACGTGTTGTTTTTTTATTGTAACTCTTTATCCTGGATTCGGCAGTCAGACGTACCCCAATGACACAACCGTTCGTTTATCCGGCCTATCGGCATTCAATCCCAGCCATGACATTGAAAAAAGAGTCCTCTACCGTTACGGTTTGATCAGATACAGTCTAGCAACCGCCAATCCAAGGTTGAATCATGTATAAACGAGATGAACCCTTATTTCACTCTATCCAACTCCAAATGTCAGCAAAAAAATTGCTTAATTCAAAATTAAAAAAACCACCCAAAATTATCGGGTGGTTTTAAATGGTCCACGGGTTAAACCTAAATTCGGCAGTTGTAAGCACGCAATCGGCCCAACCTCTTGATTCACCTGGCAAACCAGAAAAAAGTCTCATCACCAACAAGGTAACTTCGATTTTTTCCAGTTCACCAGATAAACCAATATGTTGCACCGCTTACGCACTTCCAATTGCCGAATCTAGGTTAAAATGTATCGTGCTCAGTTTCAGGACTTTTTACCGTCTTCCATCTCTTCTGCATGATCCACATTGGTAATTCCGGCCAACTGCTGCAATAGCCGCCAGTTCTCCAATCGATCAGCCTGAGAGCGCAACAAAACATCCGTCACCCCACCACCTTTGAAATGTTTGGAAAAACGTCCCTCTGTCCGACAGAAGGCGATAAAATCAACCAGTTCTTCCGAGCCATCCTTGCCCTTGCGTCTGTGCCAATCCCGCTTGACCGAGGGGTTCCCTTGTAAAGACATGCGAGAGGCCAGGGTCGGACCGGCATCGGGATTATAGATGAAAACCGGAAAGGCTCTGGATTCAACCGCCAACATGGATTGGCTGCAAGAGATGTCGTCCGCCACCTGATGCTCTGGCTGGCAGGTGGTAAAAGCGTTGATCAATGCCGGCCCATCAAAAGCCAAGGCCTGTTCAATGGATTTATAGAAGTGACTGGTCATGGAACCAACCGTCTGCGCCACAAAAACCCGTGGGTGCATCATGGCGATGTTGGCAATCTCCTTTCGGCGTTCCTGCTTGCCATACTCAGAAGTACCATGAATGGACATCTTCGCTTCCTGTCCGATATAGGTGGCCGTTGAAGCCTGACCACCGGTATTGGAATAGGATTGGGTATCCATGACAAAGGCCTTGATATTCATGCCGGAAGTCAACATCCGGGAGAGCGCTTGAAATCCGATATCCAACATGGAACCGTCGCCACCGAAAACCCAAATATGATGGTCCTTCTTACCCAACTGATCCCAATGAGCACGAATGCCCATGGCAACCGTCGCGGCATTTTCGAACAGGGAGTTGACCCAAGGTGCCCGAAAAGGGTTGTAAGGGTAGGTCGAACCATAGACCGTGCTACAACCGGTGTTGGCGACGATCCCGTAATTCTCGCCAACTTTTTCGTAGGTCATGGCCAAAATCTGCCGAATAGCCGACGTTTCACCACATCCCATACAGTTGCCCGCACCACCAACAAACTGGTTGGCACCGCCCTTGAGCATGATATCCACTTTCAACTTGGGATTGATATACTCAGCCGGCGTCTCTGGAGCATTTTTATAATAGTCCCAAACAGAAAAATAGCCCTGAAGATTGTCCTTGGTTTTTTTGATCATTTTCAAAGATTTATGATCACCACAGGCGGTCACGCACTCCCCACACCCTTTACATTTGGTCGGATCGACAAAAATACCGAACCAGGCACCACCGGGCGCGTCTGGATCTTTGGCCTTTTTCTTTTCGTAGGTTTTCCAAAATTTGGTCGTCTGGACAAATTGACTGCGAATGAACTCTTTCTGCTCTTCGGATTCCAGAGCGGACAGATCGCTTTCCAGGCTTTCTGTCGTCACCACCTTACCCCAGATGGCCGAATCCGGACACTGTTGAACACACTCCATACAGGCCACGCAATTAGCCGACTCAAACTCCGGCAGATCCGGTGCGATATAGGAAAAGTCCCGGTAAGACGCGGTTGCGCCAGGAATGACAGAGCAGGCGACAAACGGATCAGCCGGTTGACCGGAGCCGGAACCGCTGTTATAGGCCTGCATAATTTCGCGCGCCCGCTTGATGTCATACCACTCGGGGGTTGCTCCTGAATAGATTAAGGCTCTTTCACTCATGACTTCACTCCTGCAAACTATCGATCCGGCCCATTGAAAGCGACTCAAATAGTCAAGCCGTCCCCCTGCACCGAACAAACGATAGACCGATATCGAGATGAGACTAGATAAAGAAGGCGTTAACGTCTTTACCTTTGGCCTCCCATTCTACGCGACCCTCTTCCAGGATCTCTTTTGGTGTCGCGGCCATTATTTCCGAAGTCACAACCATGACCCGCTCATATCCACGCTTCACAGCCTGAAGATTTTCATCCACCACTTCGTTTCCACGCTTTCCAAAATATTTCTCCAACGGCTTACGAACCTGAGCAAAAAGATCCTCCTCGGCCAGGTTGGCATTTTCACGGAACGGCGTTACCCGCAAGAAGACACCCAGCAACACAACCCCCTGGAATCTCTGAATCAATGAGGCATCGGATTGACAGGATTCCCGAGCAATATCGATGGTATCCACGCCGTAGAACTTGATTTGGTTCTCGTTCATGTAATATTTGGCGTAAGGTGGCAACGACTCCCACAACGCCTCCGGCGACGTCTCATCGGTATGCTGAAAGACGATACCGCCGTCCTGCAATCCGACCAACGGGTTACCCATGTACCAGGTTGTCGGGTCCATCAGAGGAACAAAATCGACCTGCTGCAATTCACAGTGGGTCATGATTTTGTCAGAAGGGGTAACCGTCAGATAGGTGTTGGTCGGCAGACCCTTCTTTTCAGAGCCATATTTGGGCGCAGCCTGGACGCTAAAGCCAAAAATATCGCCCAACATGGTGGCGATGATCTTGTTGGTGGTCACAGAACCATAGCCGCCAACCGAATGGGCACGAACCGAGAAGGAACCCTCTGGACGAACATCCGGCTCTTCATCCAGGGTCAAGACGGATTCATGGTCGATGCCCAGGGTAAAATAGCGTTTTCCTGCCAAGCCTTTAAGCATATTCTTGGCAATGGCAATGATATGTCCGGGTGTGGAATCTCGAGAACCCAAACCAGCGGCCCCGCTGAAGACAAACGGAATTTTATCCAATTTTTCAAAGGCCGGATCGCCCATGACCGCCCGCGCCAACGAGGCTTCGATATCCGTCGTCAACGGGTTGTCCACCATGGTCGGAATGTCACAACGTTCGACCACCGAAATGGCCTTGCAGTTTTTTATGATTTGAACCATCTGCTGAGCTGGGAACGGGCGGTAACAGGTGACGTTGACCACACCAAACTTGATCCCCAACTTGCTGCGAATCTCATCGATGGCCGAAGTCGCCGTCTCGGCTGTCGTTCCCATGGCCACCAACGCATACTCGGCATCGTCCATCATGATCGGTTCGACCATTTGATAGCGCCGACCGGTCAGGCGATAGAACTCTTCCATGGCTGCCTCAATGTGACCGGGCAGCTTGTCGTAGAAAAAGCGTTGGGCGATCTTGCCCTGCATGTAAGCGTCCTGGTTTTGCACCACACCCATTTGCAGCGGATGTTTGGGGTCGAACATCGTCCGAACCCGCTCGCGAGGATCACCCAGATATTCCCGAATCAGTTCATCTTCGGGAAAGTTAAGATTTTCGATGGTATGCGTGGTCAAAAAGCCATCTTGAACATTCATGATTGGCGTATAAGAGTCTTCGGAGGCCCGACGGGCAATCAGACAAAGATCGGCCGATGCCTGAACACTCTGAGCAAACAAAATACCCCAACCGCAATCGGCAACCCCCATCACGTCATCATGACCGGCATGAACATTCAGCGCCTGGGAGGTCAAAGCCCGAGCACCGACATTCATCACATGCTGAAGCCGTTTTCCCGAAATGGTATAGAGAACCTCCTTCATGAGGATCAAGCCCTGACCGGAGGTAAAGTTGGTCACCCGGCCACCAGCCAAGGTGAACCCCTCACAGGCCGAAGCCGATGAGTGCTCCGACTCCAGCTCCATCCAGGTGATGGGTTTTCCCCACACATTTTTGAAACCATTGGCAACAGCTACCTGGAACAACTGCCCCATGATGGTTGATGAGGTGATGGGATAGGCGGCGGCCCCATCGGTCGCTCTCGTCTCTACGTAGGAAATAGCATCCGAACCGTCTCCAGTTCCTGGAATGCCAGGGTAAGGGAAAGATTGTGCCTGTTCAGCAGTCATTGTTGCCATACGAAAAACACCCTCCAAGGGTCAGGTTAGGTTCCTCTAGTTTGCAATCAAATTCTCAACTGTCTCTATTGATCGGACACTTAATTCGAGGAACAGTTCAGTTCGCCCCCTGGATCACGGTGTGATTTAATCAATAAACATGAAACAATACAAAAATTTAACTAACTTATAAGTCCCCTAATCGTCAATACCAAAACCGGCTTCACTTCAGTCGAACATCCGACCTTATAGCATCAAATATATGCAGCGCACAATAGCTGATGCGCTGCATTGCAACAAAATGAAACAGGCCCTCAAAAATCCCTGCGTCCGGCAAGGGCCTGGTAGAGCGTTGACTCATCCAGGTACTCCAACTCCCCACCCATGGGCAATCCGTAGGCCAGACGGGTCACTTTGCAGCCAATGGATTGTGCCAACTGTGCCACAAAATGGGCCGTCGCCTCCCCCTCAACCGTTGGGTTTGTCGCAATAATCAACTCCTTGATCGACTCCACCGAAAGTCGTTCTCGCAGTGTGACGATGTGCAACTGATCAGGACCAACGCCGTCCAACGGATTCAACCGACCGCCCAGAACATGATAAACTCCATTGAAAAGAGAGGCCTTTTCAAAGGCCATCAGATCGGAGGACTCCTCCAAAACACAGAGCAAAGAGCGGTCACGCCTGGAATCTTCGCAGACCCAGCACAGTTCACTTTCGGCCAGGTTATGGCAAATGCGGCAGGATCGGACCCGATTGCGCAGATTCTGTAGACTGACAATCAATTGGTCCATCTCATCCCGATCGTAGCGAAGCAGATGAAAAACCATCCGCTGAGCACTTTTCCGACCGACTCCTGGAAACCGGGAAAGCAGCGACAGCGCCCGATCGACTGAGGGAAGCCCCTTCATATGCGTACGCCTTATCTCCAAACCGGACTGATTGCTAAAAAGGCAGTTTCAATCCGGGAATATTCAAGCCACCAGTCATCTTTGCCATATTGTCCTGGGTAATGGCCTGGATCTTTTTTTGTGCGTCATTAAAAGCCGCCACGATCAAATCTTCCAGCATTTCCACATCCCGCCCGTCAACAACCGTTGGATCCAGGTGGACGTTCTTGACCTCTTGCTTGCCGTCCATCGTCACCTCGACCATACCGCCACCCGACTGTCCAACCACCGTCGTTGCGGCCATCTGCTCCTGCATCTTGGCCATTTCGCCCTGCATCTTCTGGGCTTGCTTTAAAATATCACCAATGTTATTCAATATTTAACCCTCCAAATTTCTCTGTTCTATTGGACAGTACGGCTGGAAATCGGTTCAACATCCAAAATTTCAGCTTGAAAACGGGCAGACAATTCCTGCACCAACGGGTTTTCCCGTGTGCGGTTGGTTAAATGGAGTAACGCATCGCTTTTGACCCGTTTGGCCGATTCACCGAGGGTTTCCGGTCGGGGCTGGTCCGAGGCCGGTTGTACCACAACGCTGGCTTCCCCCTCTCCGATGGTCTGCAAAAAATCCTTCACCCGATTGGCAACCCGCTCCGGCGGGCCGAAACAATCGTTGACCAACTGCAACACCAGAGTCGGTGCCGACCCATTATCCGCCCGGTGAAAATCCATACAGGCCACCTGCTGCTTGAGCTTCATGGCCAGCTCCGGGGCCAAATCCTCAGCGGAGGATATCAATTGATTCCAGGAAGTCAAAGTTTCTCTTGCAACATCATTTCTGGTGCTAAACGAAGGTATCGCTTTCGGAACAGGAACCGGAGAAGGGTTTGATGCGACCGGAGCGCAAGCCCCCTGACTGACCACCGTTCCCCCTGCCAGACTTTGTTTAACCCCCTGAATCAGTCTATTCAAATCGGGAACCGGCTTTAGAAAAGTCACCCGAAGCAACAACATTTCCAAGGCTTGCCGTCGATTTTCCGCCAAGCGAAGATCTTGGCCACCGCGAAGCAAAACCTGATAGACCATCTGAATATGTTCTTGGCTGATGTCTGAGGTTTTTTGATCCAGACCCAGGGTCAGGTCATCATCGACGCGGACTCCGGTTACTTTTTCGCGCACAGCCAGATGCAGCATTTCCAACAAATCGTTGACCAGCGCTTCCGGCTCCGTGCCGGAGGCATAGAATTCGGCGGCGCAAGAGAGAACCAGCGGGCCGTTTCCGGTCAATATATGACCCAACAAAACCACACCCTCCTCCCGACTGGAAAGCCCCAACAGTTCCGTTACCGCAGCCAGTTTCACCTCTCCACCCCCGTGAGAGATGGATTGATCCAAGAGAGAGAGCGCATCACGAACAGACCCTTCCGCCACCCGGGCGACCACCTTCAAAGCCGACTCTTCAAACCCAACCTTCTCGCCTTCGAGAATATGCGACATGTGGGCAATCAGTTGCTCCTGGGAGACTCTCTTGAGGTCATAGCGTTGACATCGGCTGACAATGGTCGCCGGAATTTTTCGGGACTCGGTGGTTGCAAAAATGAATTTTACATGGGAAGGCGGCTCCTCCAATGTCTTGAGCAGCGCATTGAAGGATTTCTCGGACAGCATGTGGACTTCGTCGAGAATAAAAACTTTGTACGGCGAGGAGGATGGCGCATAACCGACCAGATCCAATAACTCCCGCATCTGTTCCACTTTGGTTCGGGAAGCGGCATCAATCTCCATGACGTCTGGATGATTGCCGGCAATAATCTCCCGACAAGAACCGCATTGACCACAAGGGTCCGATGTAACGCCGGTTTCGCAATTGAAACACATGGCGAGAAGCCTGGCCAGGGTGGTTTTTCCAACCCCACGAATGCCGGCAAACAAAAATCCATGGGGAATCCGCCCACCCGACAGGGCATTTTTCAAAGCTCGCGCGACATTTTCCTGCCCAACCAAGGCCGAAAAACTACGGGGCCGCCAACGACGTGCAAGAACGACATAAGGAGACATAAGATCTGACCATCACCTATTGAGAGTTGACCTGCAAAGTGTGCGCGAAACCCTTCCGAAAAAAATATGGGAATCGCCAGTGGCCGAAGGCATCACCACCATACCAACCCTGAGACAATCCGATAAGAAATTCAAATAGCCAAAAGTTTTGTTTATACCCAAAAACGACAACCGGTCCATAGCGAACAAACCGAGACAAACGCGGCCAAACAGTAGAACGTTGAAATTGCAAGATCAGAACAAGACTTGCAGGTTCTGCTTTTAGGATATGCGAGCTGCATCTGCTCCGTTCCGTAGCATGAAGACAGAGAGCTTACACTGTTTTTTATGAAAATTAAGGGCGGCTCCGACCAGGGGCAATACGGCACACGAAAGATCCCACTACCGCTGCTACCTTCCGGTCCTGACGGGGTTTGCAAGTTTCCGTTGCGTATGACCTGATCATCAACGCCGCCCACTTAATCTTCTTTTTTACCAAACGACCTGAATCCACTATAAAAACCCACCTCAGCCTTCGGAACCGGCATCGGCAAGATTGAATATGGCGGAGAGAGAGGGATTCGAACCCTCGGAACCCTTGTGGAGTTCACACACTTTCCAGGCGTGCTCCTTCAACCGCTCGGACATCTCTCCATTTGACCCTACTGAACCCGACCGCACAAACTGCTCCTGAAGGCGGAAGAAAATCGGTAAGGGGGGGATTTAATCAAATTCCTCTCCTTCGAGCAAAGAAAAATCTTAAAATTTCTGAAGAGGCCCTCTTGATCAAGGCAAGGGAGCCCGCTTTTTGATCCGCTACAACCATTTTTTCAATCGAGACCGTCCGCCCAATTTCCAGGGTCGATTCAGGGGCTTCAGATAGATACAACACTTCTGAAATTCTTGATATTTTCAACGCTTCAACACAAAGAGGACAGGGGCGCAGACTCACCACCATATGAAGTGAGGCCAGCCGATAATTGGCCATTCGAAGCCCCCCTCGACGCAGTGCAACTATTTCTGCGTGCCCGACCGGATCATGGTCGGCAATCGGGCTATTTCCGGCATCGGCGATGATCCGGCCAACCGAATCGATCAGAAGAGCACCAACCGGAATTTCATCCCGCGCTCCTGCGGCAACAGCCGCAACGACAGCCAAAAGCGCATGTCCCTGATCCCTCTCCAGAAAAATGGCCGTCATCAATAGCCGTCTTGGGCTGACAGCTGATCACCAACACCCAGAAAGGTCATATCGTAGCGCGGATGATCCCAAGCGGTCTGGGCTCCATCACGAGCGAACATCCAACCTTTGTGGAGCTGTTTTCCATTTTTATCTTCGAGCAGCACCCAGACAACCGGATTGACATGACCCTCGGGTCCATGCAGGGCGACCCCATCTTGAATCACCAGATCGGCGACAAAAGCGATTGGCGTCAGCCACCCTCCCCACGGAGCCTCGATGCGGTCCCCGGCTCTGGCGCTCAGCCGATAGATCTGAAGCGTCCGTTTATCGAGTACGCGAAAGGCCAAAGGAACCCCTTGACTCCCTTGAATCATCTCCGGATTAGGTTCTGCTCTGGCCGATATGATATGAGGAGAAACGGGCAGACGCCCTTTTTCATTATATTCCAGGGTTAGCAGCACCGACTCCTTGGGTTCTTCGGGAAGACAACCGGAGAGCAAGAGGGAGAGCAGACAAGGAATGATGGGATAAATCGGCACGATAGCACGATATCTTCTAGTTAGATTTAAAGGGGATTTGGCAAGGAGTTTGGAATTGGTGGTCGACGGCAGAGAAGAAGGTCAGAATCCTCGAAGAGACACACTTTTCGCAAACCCTGTCCATAACATATGGGATCTCAACGGGTTTGTAAATCGGCAATATATAAACGGCATCCGCTTTACCTGGCGATCCGCTCTTGATCCGTCTCAATCCGGCGGGTGCGGTACGGTAAGGAGCTTTTAAACGGTGGCGGAGAGAGAGGGATTCGAACCCTCGATACCCTTACGGATATAACACCTTAGCAGGGTGCCGCTTTCAGCCGCTCAGCCATCTCTCCTGTCAAGATCGGGCAGACTGCACTTTCTTTTCCCGCTTGTCAACCGTTTTAGGACAACAAAGTGATCATTTAATCCAGATAAAAAAAAATTCAAATTTTTTGGCTTTTTTTTGCAATACTCCTTGACCATCAAGGTCAGGAGAGGTATACAGACTGGCTCTTGAGATGGGCCTATAGCTCAGATGGTTAGAGCGCACGCCTGATAAGCGTGAGGTCGGTGGTTCGAGTCCACCTAGGCCCACCATTTCAACTCCGGGCCAGGTTAAACCCGGTATACGTCGAAGGTATGAAAAAATTTCTTTTCTATTTTCTTCGGACGTGGTATCTAGTTCGGGAGTTTGGGAAGAGATGGGTTAAAAGCCCAATTTACCGACTTCAACCCAGTTGTTTATTGGGGGTGTAGCTCAATTGGTAGAGCACCTGCTTTGCAAGCAGGATGTCATCGGTTCGATCCCGGTCACCTCCACCATTATAGGGTCCAGTAAGGACCAGCACAGCATCTAAACCCACTTAATTGTGGGTTTTTTTGCGCCAACCTCACCTATGCCTACCGTTTTCATCACCTGAGCCAGATTTGTCCCAAAAAATAATTTCGGGACAATCAGGTATGGTAAGGATGTCGCCTGAGCCGCCAACTCATGTCACCAGCAGGACATGACACTGAAGGAAATACTCCAGAATAAACGGTCAAAATTCCTTCAAGAGCGGGCAGATCAAAACAGGTAGAAACAGAAGAGAAGCTCATAAAGAACAAATTGGGGTGAGCTTCACCCGGGTAGTCCGGCAATTTCAGATAGACGGCTGGCGGTGATGCCGTTGAAATGGCCAAACTCGGCCGGATGGCGACGTGATATTTCTGTCGGAATATTTTCTAAAAGCAGATTCCATTGGGATTCGTCCAACTGATCGATCAAATTGGCAAACCCCTCCACCTCGGATTGGTGGGGCAGATAAGCCCGATAAAATCCGGCTATGCTTTTCAACATGGTCAAATAGGGCTGAAGATCTGTCGTCGTGGAGGCCGCATCACTATCAAACCAGGCGACCGGAACCTTGATGATCGAACCCGGTCGGTTCAGCTCAGTTTTCAAAAGCAACTCAATGTCAAAAGCAAATTGGGATTCGCGCATATTTTGAGTAATGATCCGCGCGGTTTCCGCCCGAAAAGCCTTGAATCCACACTGGGTATCGACCAGTTGGATCAAATTGGGCAAGAGACGTTTCCATAAGTAGATAAACAGTTTGCCTCGTGTGTTGCGGCTCGCCTCTTTGATAACGACAGAGTCAGTCTCCCGACGCGAACCGATGGCAGCATCGGCATTTTTGTTGAGGATTCCATCAACCAACAATCCGCACTGACCCAAATCTGTCGAAAGATCAGCATCCGTGAAGATTATAATGGTATCATCTTTGGCGTTGGAGGCCGAACCCTTGGCCGCCTCCCACAACCCCAGTGTGATCGATCCTCCTTTTCGACTCTCATCCGTAGACCTCATGGCAACGGTGGCTGGATGCCCCTGCCGAATGGCTTGATCCAAAAACAACACCTGTACCAGGTCACTTTCAGCAGAGCGGTGAGCATTCAAAATTTCCTGGGCACAAACACCGCTTTTCATGGGGCAGCCATCGTCAACGACAATCATATCCCAAGAGATGTTTGGCAGCCCTCGGCACAACCATGCCATCTGCTTGATCTTCTCCATGAGAAAATTTTCCCCATGGGCATGCTGGTCACGGGTCAATATTCGAGTGTGTTCCTTGTAGAGGGCAAAAACGACTGAGATATGCAGTTTGGTATCAACCATGGACAAGACCGATCGGGATCGAGCCATTTTGAGCACCAGGTGGGCAGAAAACGGATACTGATCTTTATTGGCAAGCAGCGCCCTTTCCTGAACCTCCAACTCCTCTCCCTTAACAGACGCCGCAACGACCGCATCCGTTGCCCGACGAATTTGCCGATGATGTTCCGGGTCCGTTAGATCCAACAGGTCAGGCAGGGCAGGAAAAGGAAAAATCATAGGAAACCTCACAAACAATGACCTTGGTAACGACAGCTTACGATGGGTACATGGTTTACTTCACTGAAGCCCATACGGGCCACCGCATCCACCGTGCGCATTTGATTGCGGATAAGAACCACCAAGTTCTTCAGGGCCTCATCGCCGACCCCGTGACCATGGCTACCGTTGATGGATTTAAAATGGTCGATATCAACCAACAACAGGCTCAAGGAGTGTCCATATCGTTTCGCCCTGGCGATCTCTTCCCGCATAAAGATCATGAATGCCCTTCGGTTCAGCGCCATCGTCAGGGGATCGGTCGTGGCCAGACGCTCCAACTCCTTGTTGGCGGTTTCCAAATCGATTGTCCGCTCCTGAACTCTGCGCTCCAAATTTTCAAACAAGACCACATGACGCAGTCCCAGGGCGATTTTGGAGGTAAATACTTAGCCCATGGCGGCATGAAGCTCAGAGAAGGCTTTATTTTTCAGGCTGATCTTTGTCCCTCTTCATTTGACTCAACACCACTCTCCTCACCCTGAAAAATCGATCGTGGTTTTCATGATAACCGCTTAATATAAAATATAAAAGGCAAACCGGACAAAAAACCATGGGACGGAACCGGATGACGATCGATTGTATAATACGATCAATCCTGGTAACTAAACCGTGCAACCGTCACACAGGAGCGGCCAATTCAGGCATAATTCGGCAATCACCATTGAAAAAGAGACGCGTCATGCAACAACTGGTTATCAACGGCACCAAGCTCCGATTGCAGCGCCTGCCTTCATTGCCAAACGAGACCCTTCTGGCCTGGGATGCCGCCGACGAGTTGGCCTTGCAGGCCCACGAATTGCCAAGGGGAAATCGGTTGGTTTTGAATGACCATTTCGGCGCCCTCGCCTGCGGCCTGGCCGTCTCGGCCCCGAACGCCCCCCTTTATTGGGTCAATGATTCCCGGACGTCCCACCAAGCACTCCAATCAAACCTGGAGCGGAACGGAATCGTCCACCCCATCCAAACCGATGCCGAAATCCGACGCGACAAGCCAAATCCGCTGGGAGTCCTTTTAAAACTCCCACGCAACATGCGCCTGCTGACCGCGCAACTGGACTGGCTCAACAAAAACCTGCCACAGGGCACCCCGTTGGTGATTGCGGCCCGGCAAAAAGATATGCCCACCACCCTGCCGGATCTGACCCGGCGTTTGTTGGATGCGGTACGTCCCTCCAGAGCGGTCAAAAAAGCCCGGCTGATCTATGGTCAGCTCAGTGGCCGAACCAGCGGTCAAGGGGAGATCACCGAGTGGTATTGTGAGCAGGTCGGCAGTTTGCTCAGCCATTTTCCCAATGTCTATGGCTCTCAAAGGCTGGATTCGGGTGCCCGGTTATTACTGCAAAACCTCGGCTCTATTCCGAATCGGGTTGTTGATTTGGGCTGTGGGAATGGTGTATTGAGTCTGGCGGCACTCCGGGCCAACCCCGAATGCCAGCTCCTGGCCGTCGATGAAAGTTGGGACGCCATCCGCTCCAGCAGACTGAACCTTGAGCGGTTCAGAAACGGTGATCCCTTCAACCTGGATACGGCGGTTTCCGCCGTATCCAGGTTGAAGCTGATCTGGAGTAACGGTCTATCCGAGGTTCAGGCAGAACCGGTGGATCTGGTTCTGTGCAACCCCCCTTTTCACCAACATCAAACCGTCACCGATCTCGTCGCCTGGCAACTGTTTAAAGACGCCCGGCAAATTCTCAAAACCGGCGGTCGTCTGCGAATGGTCGGCAACCGACATCTGGGATATCATGCCAAACTAAGCAAGCTGTTCGGTCAATGCCAGATCATCGCCGTCAATCCCAAGTTTGTCGTACTGGAGACTGTCAAACGTTAACCTGAATAGTGTTATCGCAAAACCCCCGTTCAACCCGCGACTCAACCATAGCGTCCGCGCCCCATGCCGGTTGAATTCGTCAGAGATCCATCACCAGATCCCGGCCCACTTGGGAGTTTTGGAAAAACCGTTTGAGTTTTTCCAAGGCCGCCTTTTCGATCTGCCGCACCCTCTCCCGACTGACGGACAGTTTTTCGCCCAAAGAGTCCAACGTCTCCTGATTGTCGGACAGAAAACGCGCGGAGATGATCAACTGCTCACGAGAAGTCAGATTTTTCATTCCCACACCAATCAACCGGTTCATCATCATCTGCTGCTGTTGATCAGCCATTTCCAACTCCTGATTGGGACGCTGATCGACAATCAGATTGATCATCTCTCCCGAACCATCCAACACCGGCTGGTTTAGCGACGTATCCGCCCCTCCCATCCGACTGTCAAACTCCAGAATGGTTTCGGCATTCGTACCAAACTTTTCAGCCAACTCCTCCGCCTCCTCCAATTGAAGGGGAGCCATGGATTTTTTTTCCTGTCGAAGTTTAAAAAACAGCTGCCGTTTGAGTTGGGTGGTGGCAATCTTGACCATCCGCCAGGAACGGAGGATAAAATCGTGAATCGACGCCCGAATCCACCAAACCGCATAAGTGGAGAGCCGATTACCGCGATCCGGATCAAATTTTTTCACCGCCTGCATCAGACCGAGAGTCCCCTCCTGAACCAAGTCGGAGAAGTTCAACTGATAGTTTCTGTACTCATTGGCAATTTTCAGGACATAGCGCAAGTAGGAGAAGACCAACCGATGGGCAGCCTCCAGATCTTTCTTTTTTTGGAAGCGAACCGCCAGTTCATACTCCTGCTCAGGAGAGAGCATCGGGGCCTGAAGCGCCTGCCGGACAAATTTGCCAAAACCTGAATCACCTCCCGGATCAGCCAGCCTTGAAGGGTGATAAATGGCGAGATCATTCGTTGACATTGTCAGAGTCTCCATACCAATAAACAACTGAATGGATTGATTTTTTCTAAAAGACGCGACCAATTCGCATCCGCTCGATACTATAGATAGCAACGACCACCATGGGTTTCAAGAGCAAAATAGCTTTTTTTTTCATACCGGCACGACTCATCAATCATTATAATAATCTCGGGCATCATAAAAATTCCCCCTGCCTAAAGTGGGGCGGATCGGGATCTTAGATCCAATGACCATGTATTGACCGAATCTGTTCAACGGAATTACTATGGCCCCCGAATGTGCGTTTCAGACCGGTCTTGTTCACACCTTTATACGCTTGGGGATAATCGTGGCTACGGACGAAAAAGAAGAGAAATCACTCCTCCAATTGATGGATGAAGCCATGGAGGAGATCGAAGATCCGAAGGAACGGACTGAATACGCCTATGACCAGGTTGAAAAACTGGTCTTTTCAAAGCTGAAACCCATCGGTCTTCAGGCAATCGACGGTCAGCACGCCATGCTGGTCCAGCATCTTTGCAATTTATACCAGGTCATGCTCAACCTGCGCATTCAAGCACCCAGCAACAAAGATACCGCTCTGCTCAATATCAGTTTGCTTGGACTGAAAAATTACACCATCAAACATTTTCAAGAAGAAGAAAATTATATGCTCTACATCGGCTATCCCGACCTGGACGAGCATGTCAACATTCATAAGGATTTTACTGCCAAATTTCTAGAAATACAGAGTGACATTCAAAACGGCCAGATTCAACGGGCCAATGACCTTTTTTTCATGGTTTACAATTGGCTATTTGATCATATCAACCTGGTCGATGCCAAAATTGCCCAGTTCTACAGACCCAATTAACCCATTCTGCAACGCATCTTCTTAACTTTGAACTTGGCGTCTGAAAGGGTTAGAATCCGGGATAAATCAGGATGGCAATGTTTTTGATATTCTCAATCTGAATCTGATCGATTTACCCACAAGGAGAGCTGTTGATGTCCTACGATATTCTCATTGTAGATGATGCGCCGAACATTGTTTTATCTCTTGAGTTTCTGATGAAAAAAGAAGGATTTACCGTCAGAACGGCCTCCGATGGAGAGGCCTCCTTGAAAGCCATTTCCGAAAAAATTCCAGACCTGATCCTGCTGGATGTCATGATGCCGAAAAAAAATGGCTATGAAGTCTGTGAAGCCGTCCGAGCCAACAATGCCTGGAAGAACATCCAGATCATCATGCTGACGGCCAAGGGGCGGGACGTGGAACGGGAAAAAGGTCTGGCACTGGGGGCGGATGACTACGTTACCAAACCGTTTGCCACCAAAGAGCTGGTCGCCAAGGTCCAGGAAATTTTACAAGGACGAACACCACTTCACTCTCCAGAATAGAGATTACCCTGAATTATCGTGAATAATCGCAAAAAATACTGGATTTTTTACGCATTTTTTCTCTCCCTGATGCTCGGCTCATTGGCTGGAATCTCTTGGTGGGCCTTTGGTGAGATGCCTTCGCCCAGCCAGAAGATGAGTCAATGGCTGGAGAACACCGCCACCTATCTGCTCATTGCCCTTTTTGTCCTGGTCATGATTCTCGGTCAAATCTGGTCCTGGCTGGACAAGGCCATTCTCGAACCGCTGGATACCCTGACTCGAAGTCTGGCCATTATCGCCAGCGCCGACTCCGGCCATGAGCTTAAAGTGGATCGCGGTCATCTCATTGGCGAGTTGCCCGATGTCGCCCAACAGTTGGCCGACTCTCTTCACCAAGCCCGCTACGAGGTCCGGGCCGCCCTCGCCTCTCGTGCCGAGGTGGTCGAACAATTGGAGATGGTCATCAAGCGGTTGAAAGTGGGGGTGATCGTCTTCGATGAGGAGGCTCGGGTGTTGCTTTACAATCCAGCCTCTCAACATCTATTCGATGAGCACAGTACCAATCTGGGCCTGGGTCGATCTCTCTACGGACTGTTCAATCGTCTTCCCATCGCCACCACCATGGAGCTGCTCCAACATCGCAGCGCCCACAAAAACGAGGAGGATAAAAACCGGGATGAAGCCCGGTTTTTCTGCACCACTCTGAACGGCTCGCAACAGTTGGACTGTTTCATGAGCCTGGCCCGCAAAAGCAGCAACGCTGGAAAAGCCGTTTTTGTCATGACCTTTGAGGAGGTCACCAAAAAAATGGACACCTTGAAACGCAGCGATCACCTGATGCGTTCGGCACTGGAAAAACTGCGCAGCCCTCTGGCCAATTTGCGGGCCGCCGCCGAGAATCTCTCCGACCATCCAGATATGGAGGACTCTTATCGGGAGAAATTTTACTCCATCATCCAATCAGAAAGCATTCGACTCTCCGATCGTTTTGAGGCCATCTCCCAGGAGGCTCGTTCTCTGGTCTCCTCCCAATGGATTTTAACCGATACCCATACCGAAGATCTGGCCGACAGCCTCTCCCGCTGCCTGGAGGTCAAAGCCCATAAAATTCAGATCACTCTCTCGGGAATTCCCCTATGGCTTCAGGCCGACGGCCCCTCTTTTCTGGTCGCCTTGGAGACCTTGCTGCTCAACATTTTCAAGCTGACCTCAGAGACCAACCTGAAGCTCGAATCTTTGATGGGCGACAAACGGGTCTATCTGGATTTTGTCTGGAAGGGAGAGCCGATACCAAACGCTCTGATTGAATCCTGGATGGGGCAGGAGTTGAAAGCCGATATCGGTTCTCCGACTCTGGGTGAAGTCATGGATCGTCATGGTGGAGAGCTTTGGAGCCAACGCCATCGGGATGATGGATATTCTCTCTTGAGAATCCCGGTTTCCGCCTCCCCTAGACAGTGGGAATCGCCCCAGAAAAATGTCATGGAACGGCCTGAGTTTCATGATTTTTCCATACAGAAAAGTGCAAAAGAGCTGGGACGACTGGCCGCCTCCTCCCTCTTGGACCTCACCTTTGTCGTCTTTGATACCGAAACCACCGGTCTTCACCCTTCCGGGGGAGATGAGATCATATCCATTGCCGGAGTGCGCATCGTCAATGGTCGGATTCTCAGCGGCGAAACATTCGAAGCCCTCATCGATCCCGGACGCCCCATTCCACCGGCCTCCACCCGGATTCACGGCATAACCGACGATCAGGTCAAGGGTAAACCGACCATCGAAACGGTCTTACCTCAATTCAAGGCCTTTACCAAAGGAGCGATTCTTGTCGCCCATAATGCCGCCTTCGACATGAAATTTCTGCAAATGAAGGAGGATGCCACCGACGTCTGGTTTGACAATCCGGTCCTGGATACGTTACTGCTTTCCGTCTATCTACACGACGAGATGAACGACCACACCCTGGATGCCATCGCCAAACGACTGGGCGTGGAAATACACGGCAGACATACCGCTCTGGGAGACGCCGAAGTCACGGCGGAAGTTTTTGTCAAGCTGATGGAACTGCTGAAAGCCAAGGGAATATCCAGCCTTGGACTGACCATTCAGGCGTCGGAAAGCATGGTCCAGATGCGACGTCAACAGATGAAAGAGAACTATTGACATGGCCATGCCAAACAAACGACCGACCATTACGCCCATCAAACGAACCAAAGAACGGTTGCTAATCCTGTTCGGATTGGGTGCCTTGGCTGTCAACTTTCCAATCCTCTCCCTGTTCAACCTTGACCAGCTTTTCCTCGGTATTCCGGTTTTGTTTCTCTATCTGTTTCTGTTCTGGATTCTCTTCATCGCCCTGACCGCTCTCGCCATGGGACGAGAAACCAACAACGAGGATTAACGACACATGTCATGGCAATGGATTGTTCCTTCAGTCTCCCTCTTTTACCTTGGACTGCTCTTTGCCATCGCCTATTATGCCGATCAACAGGCCGATCGCGGTAATTCGCTGATCGCCAACCCGTACATCTATACCCTCTCCATCGCCGTTTATTGTACCTCCTGGACCTACTACGGCAGCGTCGGGCGGGCGGCCATAACCGGAATTGGATTTTTGCCCATCTATATCGGGCCGACCTTGATGGCTGTCTCCTGGTGGTTTTTGCTGCGCAAAATCGTTCGTATATCCAAAACCAACCGAATCATCTCCATCGCCGACTTCATCGCCTCCCGCTATGGAAAAAACCGTGTCATCGGCGGTCTGGTCACCTTGATTGCCGTGATCGGCATCATGCCCTACATTTCGCTTCAACTCAAAGCGATCGCCACCAGTCTGGAGGTATTGATTCATCATCTGGACTCCGGTTTTTCAACCAACAACTCTCCGGCGACTTGGGATGGAACCGCGTTTTATGTGGCCCTGATTCTCGCCCTGTTTTCCATCCTGTTCGGAACCCGGCATCTGGACGCAACCGAACGTCACGAAGGCATGGTCGCGGCCATCGCCTTTGAATCTCTGATCAAACTGAGTGGCTTTCTGGCCGTGGGTATTTTTGTCACCTACAATATGTTTGACGGACCCGGTGACATTTTTTCCCGCGCCCTGGCCGATCCCAACCTGAAAACCCTGCTGACCTTCGATGCCTTACCGGGCGGATACGCCTCCTGGTTCTCCCTCACCTTTCTTTCCATGATGGCCATTCTCTTTCTTCCCCGGCAGTTTCAGGTTTTGGTGGTAGAAAATGTTAACGAAAGCCATATAAAAAAGGCCAGCTGGCTTTTTCCACTTTACCTATTTATTATCAACATTTTCGTACTGCCTATCGCTTTTGCCGGTCGCTTGACTTTTGCCGATGGAGCGATCAATCCCGACACGTTTATTCTGACCCTGCCCATTTTTGGCAACCAAGAATGGTTGGCCCTGTTTGTCTATGTCGGCGGACTGTCGGCAGCCACCAGTATGGTCATCGTCGCTGCGATCACCCTCTCAACCATGGTCTGTAACGACCTGATCATCCCCGTCTTCCTGCGCTTGCGCTCCACCGAGCAGGAGGATTTGAGCGGTTTAATCCTGACCATTCGCCGAGGGGCCATTATCGGCATCATCATGTTGGGTTATCTCTATTTCTGGCTGATCGGAGAATCCCACACCCTGGTCACCATCGGCCTGATTTCCTTTGCTGCTGCGGCTCAATTCGCACCGGCTATTTTGTTGGGCATCTACTGGAAGGGGGCCAGCCGCCGGGGGGCCATGGCCGGACTGATCATCGGTTTCATCATCTGGGCCCACACCCTTCTGCTCTCCTCTTTTGCCGAATCGGGCTGGGTCGATTACTCCTTTATCACCGATGGTCCCTGGGGCATGGCCATTTTACGACCCTATGCCCTCTTTGGTCTCGACTCTTTTGACCATATCACCCACTCCATCTTTTGGAGCATGTTTTTTAACATTGGAACGCTGCTGGTCATCTCTCTGTTTGACCGTCAGACAGCCATCGAACGAATCCAGGCTTTGAATTTTGTCAATGTCTTCGAAAAAGGAGCGGAAGGGGGAGACGCCTATCTTTGGAGCGGCTCGGTAACCGTGGGCAATCTCAGGCGATTGGTCTCCCGTTTCATCGGTCCGATTCCGGCACAAAGAGCCTTTGCCGACCAGCTCAACCGTTCCCAACTACACCTGGACGATTACGCCATGGCCCCGCCCAGTCTGGTGGCCTTCGGTGAGCAGACCTTGACCGGTGCCATCGGTGCGGCCTCGGCTCGGGTCATGGTCTCCTCGGTGGTAACGGGCGAAGAGTTGGATCTGGAAGGGGTGATGCGAATATTGGATGAGACCACCCACGTCATCGAATACAGCCAGCGGCTGGAACAAAAATCAGAAGAGTTGGAAGCGGCCACTTTACAGTTGCAACAGGCCAACGACCGCCTCAAGGAGTTGGATCGACTCAAAGATGAGTTTATTTCCATTGTCAGTCATGAACTGCGAACCCCGCTCACCTCGATCCGGGCTTTTTCAGAAATCATATTTGACAATGAAGATTTGGAGCTGACTGAACGGAAAAAGTTTCTTGGTATCATCATCAAAGAGACGGAACGGCTGACCCGTCTGGTCAATCAAGTCTTGGATCTGGCCAAAATTGAATCAGGCCGGGTCGAATGGAATCTGACCACGGTGGATCTGAGAGAAATCACCCAAGAGGCGGTGGACGCCACCAGTCAGATCTTTGAAAACGAACAGATCAAGTTGGAAAATTTCCTCCCCAACCACGCCATCCCCATTTATGCCGACCGTGACCGCATGTTACAGGTCATCATCAATCTACTCTCCAACGCCTACAAATTTTGCAATCAGGATAATGGCTTGGTGCAGATCCACCTCCGACAGACCGATGAGGAGGCTGGCTTGGAGGTTTTGGATAACGGCATTGGCATCCGACCGGTGGAACGGCTGCAGATATTTGATAAATTTCATCAGGTCCGCCAGGATTCGCGAGAGGACAAACCCAAGGGAACCGGACTGGGATTGACCATCTGTCAAAGAATCATCGAACACCACGGCGGCCGAATCTGGGTTGAGGGAAAACCGGGACACGGAGCCATTTTTGTCTTTGCCCTACCCCATCGCCACAGGCAAAACACCGACCTCGGAAACGCTCCGGAATAGGCTACCCCCCGAGCTTGATCCGTTCGATCTCGGCCTGAACCAATTGTTCAGCGACTGCGGGTAACTGTTGGTTGATCGAATTTTGGATCATCTCGCGGGTCAGTGATTCGATCTGGGAAGCAAAAGCCCGATGAACGGCTGCCGTCAAAGCGTTTTGATCCAGTTCGAAAGGATGATCGCGCTCTTCCTGGTGAATTTTTTCAATCTCTTCCTGAATCACCTGGGTCGCCAGGGCTGGCAAAAGCAGTCGAACCATCTCCTGGATGCTCGTTTTAGTCAAATCGGTCAATTCGGGTGTCAAATCGGAGCCGGAACTCTGCGGTGAGTCAGCCGGTTCCAACGCCTTCACCGCACTTTTATCCCTCTGTGTATTGGACATCTTACCCCTCTCCCGCCTCCGTCAAATCCGAATGGATCAAACCCTGAAGTTGACTGGTCAGGTATGGGCCGATCTCGACAACCGGAATCTTGTCGGAACGGCCCTCTTTTCGGGTTTGAACCTCAACGACCCCCTCTTGAAGCCCCCGCCCGCCGATGACGGCCCGGATGGGTGCACCGATTAAATCGGCATCCTTGAATTTAACCCCCAACCGTTCGTTACGATCATCCAGAAGCGGATCGAACCCCTGCTCTTTGAGCTGCACATACAAGGATTCGGCCAGTTGCGCCGCCTCCGTCTCCTTGGGGTTGACCAGTAGAATCTCGACCTGAAAAGGGGCCAGGGCGATGGGCCAGATTATGCCATTTTCGTCGTGGTTTTGTTCGATGGCCGCCGCAACGGTTCGAGAGACACCGATACCGTAACAGCCCATCAGCGGCGTCTGCTCACGTCCCTCTTGATTCAGGACGGTCATCTTCATGGATTTGGTATATTTGTCACCCAGCTTGAAAACGTGACCGACCTCGATGCCGCGAAACAGCCCGAACTGACCGTCGTCACAGCGGGGGCAAGGGTCTTTCGGTTGTACGTTGCGCAGATCGGCAAATCGGGGCCGAGGCAGATCCCGCTCCCAATTGACCGAGGTCAGATGCCACCCTTCCTGATTGGCTCCACAGACAAAATCGGTCAGGTCGGCCAAAGCCCAATCGGCAATAACGGGGAGTGCCGTTCCGACCGGTCCCAACGATCCCACCGGCACACCACACAAGTTTTGTACGTAAGCGGCGTCCGGGATGTGAAAATCCTCCCCATCCAGCAGATGGGCCGCCTTGATCTCGTTGAGGGCATGATCCCCCCGCAACAGCAGCATACAAGCCCCTTCCGAGGTTTCAACCACCAGGGATTTCACCGTTTTGGCATGGGGGACTTTCAAAAAATCGGCGACCTCGTCGATGGTTTTGATTCCCGGCGTTTCCACTCGTGACAACCCTTCACCACTCGCCGACACCGGGGTTGCCTTTGATTTTCCGGGTACGGCTTTTTCAATGTTGGCGGCGTAGGAGCAGTGGTTACAGGAGGCGATTTCATCTTCACCGGAGCTGGCCAGAACATGAAACTCATGAGAGTCGGCACCACCGATGGCGCCGGTATCGGCCTCCACCGCACGAAAAGTCAGGCCACAGCGTCTAAAAATAGCGCTGTAGGCCTCAAACATGATCTCATAACTGCGGTCCAGGCTCGTCTGGTCCAGGTCGAACGAATAGGCATCCTTCATCAAAAATTCCCGACCTCGCATGATGCCGAACCGGGGTCTGACCTCATCGCGAAATTTGGTCTGAATCTGATAAAAGTTGGCCGGCAGTTGCTTGTAGGAACGCAATTCATGCCGAACCAGATCGGTAATCACCTCTTCGTGGGTTGGACCATAACAAAAATTCCGTTCACCCCGATCCCGGATGCGCAACAGCTCCGGTCCATACTGTTTCCAACGGCCGGACTCCTGCCACAGTTCTGCCGGTTGAATCGACGGCATCAAAACCTCTTGAGCCCCGGCTCGATCCATCTCCTCCCGAACAATGGTCTCGACCTTGCGCAACACACGCAAACCCAAAGGCAACCAGTTGTAGATGCCGGCACCCAATTGCCGGATCATCCCGGAGCGCAACATCAGTTTATGGGAAGCGACCTGCGCCTCGACCGGATCTTCTTTTAATGTCGGAACAAAAGTTTGACTTAATCGCATGATTCTTAATGCTCTTTCTGACCCCGCTCAATCAGGGCATAAGCGGAGTGGTTGTGGATGGATTCAAAGTTTTCGGATTCGACCATGAACCAACTGACCCGATCATCTTTTTCCAGGTCAGCCGCGACGGATCGAACCATATCCTCGACAAATTTGGGATTATTGTAGGCTTTTTCGGTGACAAATTTTTCATCGGGCCGTTTGAGAATGGCGTAGAGCTGGCACGAAGCGTTGTTTTCGACCAGATCGATAATCTCCTCAACCCAGACAAATTTTGTAAATTGCAGAGAGACCGTCACATGAGAGCGTTGGTTGTGGGCGCCAGCATCGGAAATCTCTTTGGAACAGGGGCACAGGGAGGTGACCGGAACCATGACCTTCATGGTCATTCCATACTTGGAACCCGACACAACACCGGCAAACTCCACTTCATAATCGACCAAGGCCGCCGCTTGGCTGACCGGAGCCATTTTTCGGATGAAATAAGGAAATTTAAGCTCGATATGGGCCTCTTCAGCATCCAGTCGGCTTTGGATCTTTTCCAGGATATCCGGCAGGTTCTCGACAGAAATAGCTTGATCATGCTCGGCCAGAACCTCCAGAAAACGAGACATGTGCGTCCCCTTGAAGCGGTGTGGCAGTTTGACATACATGTTGACCGACGCAACGGTGTTTTGCTGACCACGGCTTCGATCGCGGACAATGATCGGATAGCGGATATCCTTGACCCCCACCCGGTCGATATCCAACCGGCGATGGTCACGAAGAGATTGCACATCGGTCAGCGTCGATGTCTCTATACTGGGTGTGTCAAGATCCATAATTGGGTTATACCGCCATTTAGTTTAATCAAGTCCATTGGGATTATATTTCGCATAGTGTATGATTGCCTTTGTGGATGGGCAATTTTTTTTGAGAATTCCGACAAAAAAACTCCCACAAATAAACAGGCTGAACCCGACAAGAATCCAGTCAATACTGATACTTGTCACACAATAATCATCAAGAAAAATACATGCAGATCATGCGCGATATCGGTATCATTACTAAGCTTTCCGATCCCCAGGCACTACAAGCCACCGCCAAACTGGCCCATTGGCTTTGTCAACACGACTGTACGGTGACCATCTCCGAAGAGGTGGCGCAGGATATTGATATCTCCGATCTGATGGTTTCGGTTGTGCCACAAAATCGGCTGGCCGAAGGTCGAGACCTGATCGTGGCCGTCGGTGGCGATGGCACATTCATCGCCGCGTTCAGAGCCAACGGAACCGCCACTACCCCCCTGCTCGGCATCAATATGGGCCGATTGGGTTTCTTGACCGAGGTTCCCCAAGAGGACATGCTCAAAACCATGGCCGAGGTGCTGGCCGGACAGTTTCATCTGGAAGAGCGCATGCTGCTGTCGGTACGGGTGCAGCGCAGCGGTGAAGAGGTTCTCAAGCATCTGGTCTTGAACGATGCCGTCATCCACAAAGGGGCCTTGGCCCGAATGTTGGAATTTCAGGTCTTCATCGATAAGCGATTTGTCTTCTCCAGTCGGGCCGACGGCTTGATACTGGCCACACCGACCGGCTCCACCGCCTATTCCCTCTCAGCCGGCGGCCCCATCATCCACCCGACCCTCAACACCATCCTCATCGTTCCCATCTGTCCCCACACCCTGGCCAATCGACCCATAGCCGTTCCGGGTAGCGGAGAGATTACCGTCATCCTGGCCAAGGATACCGGCGACGATCAACGCCTGACCCTGGACGGACAGACCGGCTTTCCACTCTACAACGGAGACAAGATCATCATCCGCCAATCCAAACATACGTTACGGGTCCTTCACGCCCCCAACCGAAACTATTATTCCGTGCTGCGCCAAAAACTCCGCTGGGGAGAGCAGGTCGGCACTTAAGATATCGAAAAAAAGGAATCTTGGTTTTAACACTTCTGACACTGAGGGCAAAAAGCGGTGCTGCGCCCGCCCAATCGAATCTGCTCGATGGGGGTGGAACAGGCCGGGCACCCCTGGCCCTGGCGGCCATAGACATTCAACGATTGCTGAAAATAGCCGGGCTGACCATCGGAGTGTCGAAAATCCTTGAGGGTGGTGCCACCCTGCTCGATGGCGAAGGTCAACACCTTCTTGATGGCCGACACCAATCTTTCAGCCGCTGGTTTGGTCAGATCCCCAGCCGCTTGTTCGGGGTGGATGCCGGCCAAAAAAAGAGCCTCTGCCGCATAGATATTGCCCACCCCCACCACATGATGGGCGTCCATGATAAAATTTTTAATCGCCAGCTTTCGCCCCCGCGACTGCTCATAGAGCTGTTTTTTGCTGAAATCGTCGGTTAACGGTTCCGGGCCCAAGGAGGCGATCAGCGGATGGGATTTGGCCGGTTGCGTCGTCCAGAGCACCGCCCCAAACCGGCGCGGATCGTTGAGACGCAGATGGGCGCCGTTGCCAAGAGCCAGGTCAAAATGGTCATGTTTCACAAAAGGGGTATCGGCAGCCAGATAGCGCAAAACACCGGACATACCCAGATGCACAATCAGGGTTCCGTCCGCGATGGGCAAAAGCAGATATTTTCCCCGGCGAGTGACCGCCAAAATGGTCTGACCCGGCAGGGATTGGCGCAACACCTCAGCTGGAATGGGCCAACGCAGGTCCGGGCGACGCACCGTTACCTGCCGTATAATCTGGTCAGACAACAGGGGTTCCAAACCCCGACGAATGGTCTCGACCTCCGGCAATTCTGGCATGGGGATTCTCCAAGACTTGGTTTATGGACTGGGTTGCGGCATACTGTCATCTGCTTGCGTAGACTATTTGAAAACTTTTATTTCTTATAGGAACCATGACGGAATCAGGCAATAAAAACCAAACGCCCTCTGCCACAGAGCCGACCTCCAATCAGCGATTGGTGTCGGCCCACATGAAACGGAGCCGGGAGATGGCCAGGGACGGTCTCTTCAAAGAGGCGGCCATCTTGTGGCAACAGGCGAATCGTCTCTCCCCGACCCCCTTGGACCCGGCCCCGCTTCTGACCTGGCTGGTCAACAGTCAACAGATGGGTCCGGCGACGCAACTTTTTTTTGCTCATCACCGCCTGCTGGAAAAACAGCACCCTGATCTGCATCAAAATTTTTCCGCCCTTTTGGCGGCAAACCTATTGATCGGCAGCCCGGAAGTTGCCCAGAACATTCCGCCAAAAGAAAAAATTCTTCAAGAATTAAAACCGGCGAAAGCAGCCCTTCGAGCCTTCTGCAAAAACCGGCCCGACCAACTGGAAAAAAGCGGTTCCAAGCTACCCGACAACTCTCCGTTCAAAGCCTTCACCTCCATTCTCAAAGGGTTGGCAATCTCGACCCAGGAGCCTGCACAAATTCTTCAACAGATCCAAAGCATACCGGCCAACTCCCCTTTTGCCTCTTTGGCCAGAATTGCCGGCATAAGAACCCTGACCGGGGCACCGTTGGTGCGGGCATTGATGCAGGTTCCTGAAGCGGATCAACAACTGCTCGCCCGGATGATGGGCATAGAGGCCGACCTGCTGGTCCTGCTGAACCAATTGACCAAAGCCACCCGAAGCAGACAACGCCTCAACGCCCTGCTCGACTATCCCAAAGAGCTGCCTGGCCCTTGGATTCGAAGCTGTTTATTGGATCTGCTGGTGGATAATCTGGCTAAAAGATCGGAAGTGGAGGCCCGTTTCGGCCCCTTTAGCGAGCTGGAGACCGCCCGCTTACTGGCTCTGCATCACCAAGCCAAAAAGCATCGGGTTCGAACCAATTCCTACTGGAAGCAGGTTCTCAAACGGATCAAGGAGGAGCCGGACACCCCGCTGCAATCCCTCTATGTTTCCCAAATCCACAAACAGTTTGCCGCCCTGGAGGAGTCCGCTCCCTGGCCGTCCCGTCGCCACATCATCGATCACCTTCAAGAGGCTCTGGAACACGACCCTGATGACAGTCAAACTGTACTACAACTTCTCCATTGGCACAGTCAGGATGAAGATCAATCCGGCTATCACCGACTGGTCAGCCAAGCCGAGCAGCGTTTCCCCGATGAGCCGGAGATTTTGCGGGTGGCCGCCGAGGCGGCCCTGAGTAGAAAATCCTACAAAAAAGCCACGACCCTGGCCAAAAAAGTCCTGCGCCTCGCCCCGGAAGAGAGGCACATTTCAACCCTGCTCATCAACGCCCTGTTACAACAGGCCCGCAACCAGATCAAGGCCGGTCGCTTGAGCCTGGCTGAAAAAGGGTTGAAATCGGCATTGAAGCACTCGACCGACAAACGCTTGAACAGCCAGATTCACACTCTACAGGCTCTCCTGGAATATCAACGCGGGGATTATGAATCAGAGAACCATTTTTTACAGCAGGGGGAGACCCTGGCCAAAGGCAGCCCCAGTTTCCCGCTGTTTCTACTCTTTGAGGCCGGACAGATGGGCATTGCCAAAAGCCGTATTTATGACTACCTTCAGCGGCTCGACCAATCGACAAAGACCCCGCAATCAAAAATTGAAACCAAAGAGATTCTCTCCCTCATCCGCCACCATCATGACCTGAAAAATCCCCTCGTTCCTGAGGTGTTCGACCGGCTGAACAACTATCTGGAGCAGGCCAGCCGATTGGATTTTTCCAAACAGGAACAGCTGGATCTGTGTGAAGATCTCTTCCATGTCAAACATTTCCTCCTGCTGAATAAATATGCCCGGGTGGGTCAAAAACGCTGGGCGAGCGAACCGGCCTTCCTCTTTTTTCAGCTTTATGGAGAGAGTCTCGGCGAGACCCATCGTATTTCTGACGAAGGATATTTTGCTCTGCGAGAGGCCCTGCCGACTGTAGCCCGTCGCGGTGACAACCAGACCGCACGACGCATCGATTGCCTGATGGGACACTCCCCCTCCGGCAGTCGGCGCAATCTGGGGGCGCGCTCTCCAGCCAAAATTCCAAAACTGCTCGAACGACAGCTGGTCAAGAGTCTAAAAAAACTCATCGAATCGGAGTTTGGTCAAAGCCGCCAATCCCTGAGCGAGTCCGGTCTGCGTCGGCTGTTGTTGGAGCAGCTGGCCGAGAGCGAATATGCCAGTCGCGGCCCCTTCATCCTCTCTTATCTCATCGATAAAGCCACCGATCGGGAGGAAGGCCCGACATCCCGGCCCAAGAAAAAAAACCCACCGCCCATGCGTCAACTTGAAATGGATCTGTTCGAATGAAAAACCCCTTTCATCTACTCAACCTAGCCACCGAGGTAGACGATTCAGCCGTCGAAGCCGCCTACCAACGACTGGTCGCCCTTCACCCGGAAACCACCTCCCCCAATCGGGCTAAAGAGATTGCCTGGGCCTATTCGACCATCAAAAAAGAGCGGGATCGAATCCGCTTTAAACTTTTTGAAACGCCGACAGCCGATATCCCCACCCTGTTAGGCCCCAGCCTGATCCAGCTCAACCCGGCACTGCCCAGCGAATCCAGCCTCCTCGCCCCCTTGAGACACGCCCTGAAAACCTACCAACTCACGATCCCTGACCCTGAATGAATACCAGTCATCAATCCGACTTTGGCGGTTCGGTCAAAAACGACGGCCAAATCTGGGATTACGGACTGGCAGCAGCGGAATCCGGTTGGGCCGAGTAAAACCTGACGGTATTCCGGCCCGCTCCCTTTGCTTGGTAGAGTGCCTTGTCGGCGTGTTTGGTCAGCTCTTCCATGGATTTTCCGTCTTGAGGAAACAGGGAGATGCCGATGCTGGTTGTGATGGTGAGTCGATGTTCGCCCAGACAAAATTCGGCGGCCAGGGCTTGCAGGATTTTCCGGGCCACTTTTTGAACTTGAGCAATATCATCCACCTCGTTGAGAACAGCGGTAAACTCATCTCCCCCCATCCGGGCAATGGTATCGCTCTGCCGAACCCCTTCCACCAGACGTTTGGCCACCTCGACCAGCAACAGGTCGCCGATATCGTGACCGAGGGTATCGTTGATGACCTTAAAGCGATCCAGGTCAAAAAACATCACCGCCATCATCTTGTTGTAACGGCGGCTCATGGCCAGGGATTGGTAGATGCGATCGTAGAAGAGCTGTCGGTTGGGCAGGCCGGTCAGCACATCGTGAAAGGCCATATGTTTAAGGCGATCCTGTAGAAGCCGGGCTTTGGTCACGTCCCGAGCCACCAGCAGAACGGGAGCGGCGGACCGACCCTCCTGACGAATGGGGGTGGTGATGATCTTGGTATATCGCGTCTGGCTGTTTTCGTCGGCATGCTGGATCTCCTGAGTGACCATTTTACCGGTTTTCAAGGTTTCGTTCAAAAGACAATCAATTCCATATCCCGAGCAGGGATAGCAGGGATGTTCGGGCCGGTTGGCCGTTGCGTGACAGGGTTGGCCAATGAGCGACTGGCGGGTTACCTGCATCTGCTCCAAAAAAACCTGATTGACCTCAATCATTAAGAAATCAACCCGATCCAAAACCAAAAGCGCCTCTTCCATACTGTTTAAAATCGCATCGGAAAAAGCTTTGGCCTGTCTGAGGGCCTCACTTTTGTTATGGATGGAGAGAATATGCGCCTGGGTCTCCAAGGCGATGCGGACCCTGGATTGCAGATCCAGGGGACGAATGGGTTTATTGATGAAATCAACGGCACCCATCTCGAAACAGCGGGAGACCAACCCCTCGCCGGTCTCACCCGTGACCATGATGACCGGAATTTTCGACAGGGTTGAGTGGAACTTGAGCTGTTTGAGCAGAGTCAAACCATCCACATCCGGCATGTTGACATCCAGAAGAACCAGGTCGAATGAACGGCTTTCCATTTTGGCGATCAGATATTTGGATTCCAGCAAAAAATCATAGGTATGGCCCATCTCGACGAGCAGACGACAACCCTGTTCAATCGCTTGACTATCATCATCTACAACCAAGATATCAGCCATATATCATCCTTTATCCAAGATGAGCCCAGCCACGGACGAACTCAGGAGTCGCAAAAAAGAGGGCAATCAACCTCTAGCTAAAATGGATTTTGGTCTCCAGATTGGCTTTAGAGTCGGCACTGTTCAACGCCTCTTCCATGGAAATGGCTCCCTCCGCATACAGAGCCAGCAGGGCGTCGTCAAACGACTGAACCCCCTTTTCGCTACTGACGGCGATGGCCTCCTTGACCTGGTCCACATCCCCTTTCAAGATCTGTTCGGCAATGTGGGGGGTGTTGATCATCACCTCGACAGCGGCCCGGCGTTTATTATCGACACTGGGGACCAACCGCTGAGATAGAATAGCCCGCAGATAGAGAGAGAGATCCATGAAGAGTTGTTTGTGAGACGCCTGGGGAAACATGTTGATGATTCGGGTCAGCGCCTGATTGGCGTTGTTGGCGTGCAGGGTGGAGATACACAGATGACCGGTCCCAGCCAACTCCAAAGCCGCCTCCATGGTCTCCCGGTTTCTGATTTCGCCGATCAAGATTACATCCGGTGCTTCACGCAGACTGCTCTTGAGTGCGTTGGCATAGGAGTGGGTATCCGGCCCCAGTTCCCGTTGATTGATCAGGGATTTTTTGTGGGGGTGGATAAACTCCACCGGATCTTCGATGGTGAGAATATGTCCACCCATGTTGCTGTTGCGATGATCGATCATCGCCGCCAGCGTGGTCGATTTACCCGACCCGGTACCGCCAACCATGAGCAAAAGCCCACGACGGTGCAAAATCAACTCCTTGAGAATTTCAGGAACCTTGAGTTCGTCGATGCTGGGCACCTTGCCGGAGATAAAACGTAACACCATGGCGGCAGAGCCTTTTTGGTGAAAGGCGTTGACCCGGAATCGCCCCTCCTCACCATGGGCGATGGCAAAATCGACCTCTAGATTTTTTTTAAAAAAATCGGCCTGCTCACTATTCATGATGCTCAGCACCACCTGTTCTACCTGTTTGACAGATAGAACATCGGTCCCCACCGATGCCATTTTGCCATCGACCTTCATTTTTGGCACGGAACCGGGAGTAAAATAGAGATCAGAACCTCTCTTCTCGACCATCAGATCCAGGTAGGGAACGATATCCATTTCAATCATCCGTTCTCATCTTTTGAGACCAAAGAGAACCCGCCCAAGCCGGCCGTCCGATCCTTCCCCTTTGCCTCTTTACCTTCCAGTTTGATTTTCAGTCGCAATTCGTTGGCGGAGTCAGCCGAACGCAAGGCGTCTTCGTAGGTAATCTGGTCTGACTCATACAGATCAAACAGAGCCTGGTCGAAGGTTTTCATGCCCAACTCGTTGGATTTAGACATGATCTCCTTGATTCCCGACACGTCTCCTTTAAAAATCAAATCGGAAATCAGGGGTGAGTTCAACATGATCTCCACCGCCGCCACCCGACCGCCGCCGATTTTTTTGAGCAATCTCTGGGAGACGATAGCCCGTAGATTGAGAGAGAGATCCATCAGAAGTTGCTGGCGTTTTTCGGATGGAAACATGTTGATGATCCGATCCAAAGCCTGGTTGGCGCTGTTGGCATGCAGGGTGGAGAGAGCCAGATGACCGGTTTCGGCAAAATTGATGGCGTGCTCCATGGTCTCCTGCTCACGAACCTCACCGATCAGAATGACATCTGGTGCTTGACGCAGGGTGTTTTTAAGGGCGGCCATCCAACCGGCCGTATCGACGCCGACCTCCCGCTGGGTAATGAGACAGTTGATATGGGGGTGGACATATTCGATGGGATCTTCAATGGAGATGATGTGGCCGTAAGTCTCCTTGTTGCGCACCCCAAGCATGGCCGCCAGGGTCGTGGATTTACCGGAACCGGTGCCCCCCACCACCAAAACCAGACCGGTTTTGCTCAAAACCACCTCTTTCAAGATCGGCGGCAGGTTCATTTTGTCAAAGTCGGGAATATCGGTGGTGATGGTCCGCAATACCATGCCGGATTTTGCCTGCTGAACAAAAGCGTTGACACGAAAACGGCCCACCTCTTTCGGATGAATGGCAAAGTTGCACTCCTGGGTGGCGTCAAACTCCTTGACCTGATGATCGTTCATGATCGAACGCACCAGCGCGCTGGTATCTTTTGCGGACAAGGCCTTGTCGCTCAGAGCAGTCATCTTGCCGTCCAGCTTGGCAGCAGGCGGAAAACCTGCCGTGATAAACAGATCGGAACCACCTTTGTTTTTCATTAAGGATAAGGATTCCAACATAAATTTAATCGCTTGATCACGTTCCATGATATACTCCCCAATCTAACAATGGCCCACCGGCAAACCGATGAGAGAAATGATTTAAATAAACCGGGATTTGGCCGTTGCACCCCTTCCTTACGAACAATGGCCAGATTTCGGATTAACGCACCCCAATCTATCATTTCAACCCGATTATGGAAACGGATATTAGCAATTTTCAACCTGCCGAACCAACGCCATTTTACAATTCAACAATCCTAATCATCTAAAAATGTTGCAAAAATCTTGACAAGCCTCTCTATTTTCTTTCTTGTCAAAGGTTTCCCTGGATTAAATATCCCAGGCCTTTATAAACTGAGAAATAGGATTTTTATAAAAAAGCTGGTAATTTGAGAAACAGGATAATAAAAAGACCAAATATAGTTAGATGACTCCGAGGGATCCCATTGTACATTTCAACAGAGTCCAACAAGCAACTGTGGAGAGAAACACGCCGGGCCATGATCGCCGTCACCATTCTTTGGACGGCCATAATCGCCTGCTCGATTTCCTGGAAAACCTATGACGAAAAACGTCATACCATCGCCTTAGCCACCAATACGGCCCGAGAAAACTTCAACAAAGACATGGTTTTCCGATATTGGGGTTCCTCCCATGGCGGCGTTTATGTCCCAACAACCTCTCGGACCCCGTCCAGCCCCTATCTGGCACATCTTCCAGAACGGGATATCATCACCCCATCGGGGAGAAAACTCACCCTGATGAATCCGGCCTACATGCTCCGACAGATCATGAATGAATATCCGGGTCTTTATGGCGTCCAGGCTCGTATCACAAGCCTGAAGCCCCTCAACCCGGTAAATACGCCCGATCCCTGGGAGAAAGAACAACTTCTGGCTTTTGAAAAAAATCGGTTTAGCGAGGCTCTCGCCATCATTGATTACAACGGAGAGCCGACCCTTCGACTGATGCGACCGTTGAAAGTCCAGGAAGGATGCCAGAAATGCCATGAGCATCAAGACTATCAGGTGAATGATATACGAGGCGGTATCGGTGTCACCGTCCCCATGACACCCTACCTGGCCCACGAACAACAATCCATCCGTTCCATGTTCTGGTCTCACGGTGCGTTGTGGATGGTGGGATTGATTGGTATCGGATTCCATGCAAATGGGCAGTACCAGCGACAAAAAGAGCGGAAAAAGACCGACGACACCCTCCGAAAACTGGCCCGGATCGTGGCCGTGTCGGGGGATCACATGTCTTTTATCGACCAAGATTATACCTACGTCGCCGTCAACGATGCCTATCTGAAAATTCACAAGAAATCCCGTAACGAGATCGAAGGAAAACGGATTGATGAGCTGATGGGAGAAAAAACATTCATCACGATCAAACCATTTCTGGATCGTTGTCTCTCGGGGGAAAAAGTCGGATACCAGGCTTGGTTTACATTTCCCGATCATAATCCTCAATGGATGGACGTGCAATACCACCCGTTCTATGAGTTGGACGGCTCCATAAGCGGAATCGTAGTCACCTCCCGAGAACTCACCCAACTGAAAATGGTCGAAGAAGATCTGATCAAGGCCAAGAATCTGGCCGAGGCGGCCAATCAGGCCAAAAGTGAGTTTTTGGCCGTCATGAGTCACGAAATCCGCACCCCTCTCAACGCCATTCTCGGTATGACCGAAGTCTGTTTGGAAAATAATACCGAGCCTGACCAAGCCTCCTATCTGGCCATCATCGAACGATCCGGGAAAAATCTACTGGCCTTGATCGAGGACATCTTGAATCTGTCCCACATCGAATCCGGTCGGCTCACTTTGGAGCATAAACAACTCAATATCCGAACGTTGGCCAATGAGGCAGTTGGCATCCATTTTCACAAGGCCAAAAGCCAGAACGTGGCGTTGTCCTACACCATTTCCGATCAGGTAACAGAATCGTTCCTGGGAGACAACACCCGACTGCGCCAAATTCTGCTCAACCTGATTGGCAACGCGGTAAAGTTCACCGACAACGGCCAGGTTGAACTGCTCATCACACAGCCAACCCCCGAAACGCTGCTCTTCTCGGTCAGCGATTCTGGCATTGGTATTTCCAAAGAAAAACAACAGATTATTTTTAACCCCTTTTCTCAAGCAGACTCCTCCAACACGCGCAAGCATGGGGGTGTCGGGCTGGGATTGTCCATTTGCAAACGGTTGGTTGAGGCCATGCACGGTAAAATCTGGGTAGAGAGTGTACCGGGCAAAGGCAGTACCTTCTACGTCTCTCTTCCTCTTACCACGCAAAACCACCCCCCTCTATAACCTGGAAACGGCGGTTGGCCGTGTCTGCCGGCAGATGGCGAACACGAACAGAAAAATATTATATAAATCAACATATAATAAAAACAGCTCCCGTTAATAAAAAAAGTGAAAGTCAGCCCTCCTATCATACCGACAGATTATGATAGAGTGTTCGATTCAGGTATTTTTCAATCTGAGTTCGATCGTCAAGGGGCAACCCTGGATTTGGTAGTTGGACGTACGTAAGCGCTGCAACATATTGTTTTACCAGGTTAATCAAGATGTATTGTCGATGGCGTGCTTACAAACCGCCGAATCCAGGGGAACGGTTGGTTTGGTATCGGGTGGGGACAGTGGCCGAATTTAGGCTCAATCAGCGAGGATAGGCTTTAGCAATGAAAAATCGATGGTCACAAGAGTCATTGGCCCAATGGAGCCAAAACCGTGGTTTTGCCCCGGACAATGATCTCTCTTTGCGGATCTATAGCAGTCGGCTGTTGGGGCAAGAGGCGGAGTTGGTTCTCCATGGTGGTGGCAACACCTCGGTAAAAAGCGTTCATACCAATCTGTTTGGCGTGCAGGTTCCAGCCCTCTACATCAAAGCTTCGGGGCAAAACCTAGCCACCATCGACGTGGACGGATTGACCGGGGTGGATCTGAACGGATTGGCCACCCTTCAGGGGTTGACCACCCTGGATACCGACGACATGGTCAACGCCCTTCGCTGCCACCAGTTCGACAGCCTGGCTCCGACCCCCTCCATCGAGACCCTGTTACACGTTTTTCTGCCGTCCAAATATATCGACCATAGCCATGCCGACGCTCTTTTGACCCTGAGCAACCAAAAAGGCGGAGCCGATTTGGTCGCTCAAGTGCTCGGCGAATCGGTTATCGTGCTCCCTTATATTCACCCCGGTTTTGAACTGGCCAAGGCTGCGGCCAACGCCTATGCCGCCCAACCGACCGCCATCGGCATGGTCTTGATGAAACACGGTTTGATCACCTGGGGAGAGACGGCTCAACAGGCCTATGATCGGCATATCGACCTGGTCAACCGGGTCGAACGGTTTTTGTCCCGGCCAATCAGTTCAACAGCCGGCCACTCCGCAACAATCGACGTGGACTCCGCCCGGAACCGCTATCGACAGTTGGCCCCCATCCTCAGAGGGGCGTTGGCCTGTCCGAATGGCAACCGGGACCTTCCCCATAAACGGTTTTTTCTCCGTTCGCTCATCAACCCGGAAACGGTGGCTCTGCTGGCAAACGAAGCCAACAAAAACTGGCTCTTGACTTCACCGCTCACCTCGGACCATCTGATTCGAACCAAACCCCTCGGTGTCTGGATCGCCTCAACGGAGCGGATACCGGAGGCGATCGCCGACTATCGCCGGGCCTATGCCGAATATTTCAACCGTCATGCCCAAACCGGCCAAAAAAGCCATGACTCGACACCACGGGTGATTTTCATAGCCGGTGTCGGGGTCATTTGTGCGGGGGAAAGTGGCGCGGAAGCTGAACGGGTTAGAGATATCACCCGTCAGACCCTGGCGGTCAAACAGACCATCGCCGCCATGGGAACCTACGAAGGGCTGACAGAGTCCGAGCAGTTTGCCATGGAATATTTTTCTCTTCAGCAGGCCAAGATCGATCGGAGCCAGCAACTGCTGTTGGCGGGCAGCATAACCCTGATAACCGGCGCCGCTGGAGCCATCGGCAGCGGTCTTTGTCGGGTCATTCTCGAACAAGGCGGCCATGTGGCGGCGTCCGATCTGGCCGGAGAACCACTGAACACGCTGGTGGGCGAATTAAACAGAGCGTTCCCGGATCGTATTCTGGCCGTCGCCATGGATGTCGGCGATCCCGATCAGGTCGCTGAGGGGGTCGCTCAGGTGGTGGAAAACTGGGGCGGTATCGACACGGTTGTCCTCAATGCCGGACTCGCTCATGTCAGCTCTCTGGAAGAAATGAAAATAGCCAGCTTCAATCGATTGCAACGGGTCAATGTCGAGGGCACTTTGAATGTGCTGTCGCAAACAGCCCAACTTTTGAAGCGGCAAGGAACCGGCGGTGATATCGTGCTGATCTCGACCAAAAACGTCTTTGCTCCCGGTGCCAACTTCGGGGCTTACAGCGCCACAAAGGCCGCCGCCCATCAACTGGCCCGCATCGCCAGCCTGGAACTGGCTCCGTCGGATATCCGCGTCAACATGGTCGCCCCCGACGCGGTATTTTCTGAAGGAGAGCGCAAATCAGGCCTCTGGGCCGAGGTCGGACCGGACCGTATGAAAGCACGCGGCCTGGATGAAGCCGGACTGGAAGCCTATTATCAAAACAGAAACCTGCTCAAATCCGCCGTTACGGCTCGACATGTGGCCAATGCGGTACTCTATTTCATCACCCGGCAGAGTCCGACAACCGGCGCCACCTTGCCGGTTGATGGCGGCTTGCCGGATGCCACACCCCGATAATTGGGAGGAAGAATTTCCCATGTTACCCAACCATCCTGATGCACGACGTTTTTCGGATCAACGACTGTTCAACGGCCTGAACTGTTTTCGTGACCTGGAAAAAAGGCTGAACGAATTGACCGATGAGACGGATAGAGCGGTTGCTTTTGCTCTGTTTATCGAAGGTCTATTGACCATTCGCCCACTTCCGCAAGCGGCAGAGGTACTGCCGCTTGCGGCAATAACGCCGGAGATTCGTCGTCGCCTCTCCCTGCCGCTGGATTGGCCGGGCGTGCAGGGATTTATTCGAACCGTAAACGGCGAGACCTTTCCCTATTTTTCCCACTACCGCCCAAATCGATGCGAGCTTGGAACGGAAGAGTTGCACCCGTTTCTGGAATTGATGCAACAAGCCGACTTGCCGCTGTTGGTCAGCAATGCCGAGATGCTGCCCAAAAAAATGGGAAAACTGGAAAACTTTCAACGCCTTCTCGGTCCAGATCTGGACCGACTGACCCAGGCCGATTTTTCCGCCATCAATCGGTGGCTCCGAGGTGGTGGAATCTCTCCACCGCGAACAACCCCCTCTCCGAGTCAAGCGGAAGGGTTGAGAACAATGCGGGATCGAAACGACTCCAGCGCCATCTTGACCGCCCCCGTCGGTATCGATCTGCTCCAGACCGCCCTGCATCTCATAGAGACTCTGGGCAGCAATCGCACCGGGCTGGTCTTGCTGCCATCGAGCATCCACCTGATGAGTCTGCTCCACCATTGGCAGGGATTGGCGGCCTGGTCCACCTTGATCCCGCTGTTTGTCTGTCAGGAGTTGGCACCGCTCAAACCGAGTGACCTGGATTTTCCCCTGACCTGTTCCAGCGATGGAATTCGGCGTTTTTTATCGACAAGATCCTCTGTCGGCGTCAAAGTCATCTTGGCGACGAACGAAGCCCTTCCCCTTGTTCAGCGGGCTTTGCTGGGGTTTTCACCCATAGAGATGGCCTTGATCGTAGAAGCTCATCGACTGCTGACTCCCCAGGGCGACGTTCTAAAAAATGCGTTGGAGCAGACCGACCTGTTTATTCAAAGGCGCTATTTCATAACCCATACGCCCCAGCGTTTCAATCCGCTCAAACCCAACAAAGAGGGTGAAATTAACCGCCTTTACGCCCTGACGGATCACCCCCAATTCGGTCCCTTGCTAACGTTGACCACGGCGGCCGATGCCCAGCAAAAAAAGAGTCTTCGGCCCTGGAAATTTCTGCTACCCATTATCGATCAAGAGGACAACCATTTTCAGGCCCTCTGTCGCTGTATCCAGGAGAACCCGGAGATTGGCCATATCCATTGCCGTCATGACAAATCTGCAAACGCCGTCGAATTCGTCCAAACCTGGACAAACACCAAAACTGAGATACTGGCCCCGTTCAAGGCTTTTACCCTGGAAGGTTTCAAAAGTCGCGCGGAGGTTGCGCAACAGATCGGACAATACCAGAATCAGAACCACGCGCTGCTCTCTCTGGCGCCTAGCCGACAAGTGGGTTGTCGGCTGCCAATGGCCGATCTGATCTATTTTGTCAAAGGCGCCAAACGAGAAGAGCACCACACCTTTGAACCGGTCTTGACTCCTCGCCCCGGAGAGGGAACCGGGTTGTTTGCGGTTCCGTTGGTATGGAATCGCACCACGGAACAAAACCAACCGGAATCAACAGAGGTGGCCACCCCGAATTGGCCGACCCTACTGGATCGCTGTGACGATCTGTGGCTCGGATTACAGTTTTTTCGGGAGCAGGACCAACAATTTGCCGAAGAGTTGCGCACCATTCGTATCGACTATGGCCGAACCGGACAATGGCAGGTCGCCTCACTCCAGCACTGGCTCTCCCCGTTGGCAACTGAGCCGTTGGACGAGCAAAACCAGCGGCGCATTTTGATCCACTGCGTTCAACGGCTGAGCACTGTCTGGGATGAACGGTTGGGTCAACTGATGGCTTTTCGCGATCAACACAACCATTGTGACATCCCCCAGCGCTGGCCCCTCAACCCGGAACTGAGTCTTTGGGTCGAACAACAGCGCAAAAGTTGGTTGAACGGCACCCTGGACGCTCACCGCATCCAGGAGTTGGAGCAGATCGGCTTTATCTGGGAACCGAAAAAGGTCGCCTGGGAAAAAATGTTCAAGGCCCTGACCCAATTCAAACTGCAATATCGGCACTGCAACGTTGCCAAGGGTTGGCCGGACAATCCGGAGCTGGCCGATTGGGTGTTCAGCCAGCGTCGAGCCTATCAATCTCAGCGCCTGGAGCCGGAGTTGGCGGAGCGATTGACGGCCCTTGGGTTTGTCTGGGATTTGGAGGCCGAAGCCTGGGCAACTGGCTTTGCCGCTTTTCAGCGTTTCCAAAAAATCCAGGGCCATGGCCAGGTGCCCAACCCCTACCCGCAAAACCCCGATCTGGCACTTTGGGCCGAAGCCCAGCGGAAAAGTGAAAAGAAGGCCACCCTCTCCGAACAGCGCATCGCCCTGTTGGACGATCTGGGATTTATCTGGGATCTGGAAGAGGCGGCCTGGGAGGAGCGTTTCCGGCTGTTTGAGCGGTTCAAACAGATTTACGGCCACGGCAAGGTGCCCGACACGGACAAACAGTTGCCCAGGCTCTCCGAATGGGCGGCCAACCAACGAAAGCTGGAACAGCAGGGCAAACTGGCCGCAGATCGAAAAGAGCGATTGATGCGGGCCGGTTTTATCTGGGATCTGGAAGCGGCCCACTGGGAGGAGATGTTTGCCAGGCTCAAAGCATATAAACAGCATCACCACCACTGCACCCTGGCCGAAAAACCGAGCCAAAAAGGAGCGGAAGCGGATCTTTGGCTCTGGAGCCAAGAGCAGCGCAACCTGCGTCTGAAAGAGCGCCTACACCCCAGTCGAATCAACCGACTGACCGCTATCGGCTTTGCCTGGGATCTGAAACTGGCCGTTTGGATGGGCCATTTTCAAGAATTCAGGCATTTTAAAACAGTCCACGGACATGGCAAACTACCGGAACGTTCCCCAAAAAACCCGGCCCTGGCTTTGTGGGCCAAAACCGTTCGCCGGGAGTGGACCATGGGCCGTTTAGATGGCGAAAAAGCCGCCTTGCTGACCGAGGCCGGTTTTGTTTGGGATCTGGAGGAGGCAGCCTGGGAGAACGGATTTAATAAACTCTGCAAATTTTACAAAAAAGAGGGCCATTTCAGTATTCCACCGACCCTGAAACAGGAGCCGGATCTACCGGGCTGGGTAAAAAAACAGCGTGGGGATTTTGCCAGGAAACGTCTCAAAGCCGAGCGTAAAAACCGCTTGGAACAGATCGATTTCGTCTGGGATGTTCGTGAAGCGGCCTGGGAAGAGATGTTTTACGCTCTCGCTCAGTTCATGGCCAGCCGTAAACACTGCATTGTTCCGCAAAAATGGCCGGAGAATCCCCGATTGGCACAATGGGTGAGCAACCTGCGACGCGACTATAAAAAAGGGACCCTGCCGGCCAATCAGTTTGAGCGATTGAACAAACTCGGTTTTATCTGGGATGCCAAAGCGGTATTCTGGGAGGAGATGTTTGTGGCACTGACCGAATATCGAGAGCTGAACGGAGACTGTCTTGTACCGGAAAATTACCAGGAAAACAGTGAGTTGGGCTGGTGGGTCGCCACTCAACGCAAAGCCAGACTGACCGACCAGTTGGACGCCAACCGCATCGAACGTTTGGCTGCCCTCGATTTTATCTGGGATATTGAGGATGCCCATTGGCTTGAAATGTATCGGCAGTTGTTCCGTTTTCGACAAAAAACCGGTCACTGCCTGGTGGGCAAATCTCAACCGGATAGCCTGCAATTGGCTCTATGGGCAGAAAAACAGCGCGCCGCTTTTGCCAAGCAACAGTTAAGCCCGGATCAGATCAGCCGCCTATCCCAGCTCGGATTCATCTGGGATTCCAAACAGGTGGTCGTCGAAGAGATGCTTGCCATCCTGCGCACCTTCAAAGCCGAACACGGCCACTGTCAGGTGCCGGTCCAAGGCTCACCATACGCCCAACTCGGCCTTTGGCTCCAATTCCAACGCCAATCGTTCAACAACGGCACCTTGGATGAATTCAGACAGAAAAAATTGCAGGAGGTCGGTTTTTTGCTGGAAGGCTGATGCTATACTCTTTCGGTCCAGCCGGATCAATCCGTAATTATGGAACTCTATCATGTCCCAAACCGACCCATCTCAACCGACCACCGTTCGATTTTATCAGCTTGGACTCTCGACGCTGGAGATGGCGGTTACGGCTATTTTGTCCAAAGCCTGGGATCGGGGCATTAAAAGTCTACTGCTGACGCCGGGAGAGGATGCGGTCCGATATTGGGACGCCCAGCTCTGGCGGGCTCCCCAGGAGGGGTTTCTTCCCCACGGACCCGCTTCAGGGAATGACCCGGAGCGCCAGCCGATATTGATTTCATCCGAATTAACCGATCAAAATGGGGCCTCCCTGATCATCTTGACCGCACCCCGGCTGGTTACCACCCCCGAACAGTTCGATATGGTGGTGGATTTTGTCGATGGTCAAAACCCGGAAGCCCGCCTGGCCAGCCGCAGCAGATATGCCCACTATCGGGATTTGGGTTGCCGGCTGGAGTATTGGGCGCAAGAGCCGGACAGACGGTGGAGCCTGAAAAACAAGACTCCACCGACCAAACCGGCCTGACCCGCCCAAACATCGATTTAACCTTAAAATCCTAGACACGGCAGTTGTAAGCACGCAATCGGCACAACCTATTGATTAACCTGGCAAACTAGTGCTCTTGCTCTCGTTAATTGACAGGTTAAAATCTGCACGACCATAAGTTAAAACGGGTTGGTTTTTTCGGGGCTTTGCCCCGCACCCCACTGAGGCGGAGAACCGCCCCAGACCCCACCTTTTTTTTTAATTGTTTTTTTGGCCTTCGGCCTGCCCATCAATTGATGAGTGCTGAAGCACTAGAAAAACCAATATGTTGCACCGCTTACGCACGCCCAACTTCCGAATCTAGGATAATATAAGGTTTGAAATCCGCGTCGCTGACCAGTTTGGACTACAACAAACGACTGACCGCCCGAATCACCGCCTCCAGGGCCGATGTGGTGGTATCGGTATTCAAACCGACACCAAAGCGTGGGCTGGAATCGTTTACCGAAAGAGCAACATAGGCCACCGCCTGCGCATGTCGGCCCTCTTCGACCCCCTGCTGCTCAAACGAATGAATTTTTATCTGGCGTTGAAGGATCTGTTCCAATCCTTCCACCAGAGCGCTCACCGGGCCGCTGCCTGGCTCGTCAAAATCAAAAACCCGCCCGTCGTAGCCCACCGATCCGGTCAAGTGACAACGGGGGGACTTTTGGGTCGCCGGCCGATGATGGTAGGAGAGCAGGGTCAACCTCCTGGTCTTAAAAAGATAGTGTTTTTTATAGGCGTCATGAATCTCCCGAGGCTGCAACTCCCGACCCCGCTCGTCCGCCATATTCTGGATGATCTGACTAAACTCCACAATCAACCCACGGGGCGCGCGGAAACCAAACATCTCCTCCAGAATAAACGAAACCCCGCCTTTACCCGATTGACTGTTGATCCGAATCGACGCCTCATAGCGTCGTCCCAGATGATCAGGGTTGACCGGCAAATAGGGAACCGACCAGATGGCGGATTCGGACTGTTTCATATGCCGGACCCCTTTTTGAATGGCATCTTGGTGAGAACCGGAAAAAGCGGTAAAAACCAGATCGCCACCATAGGGATGCCTCGGAGAGACCAAAAGCCCGGTACAGGCCTCATAGGTATCGACAATGGCCTGCATTTCAGAAAAATTGAGCTTGGGGTCCACCCCTTGAGAAAAAAGATTCAAGGCCAGGGTGATCAAATCCACATTGCCCGTCCGCTCTCCATTACCAAACAGAGTTCCCTCTACCCGCTGGGCACCCGCCATCACCGCCAACTCCGCCGCCGCCACGGCCGTACCCCGATCGTTATGGGGGTGGATGCTGATAATGGCGGCGTCCAAATCGGGCAGATGCCGACAAAACCATTCGATCTGATCGGCATGGACATTGGGCGTAGCCGACTCGACGGTGGCCGGAAGATTGAGGATAACCCGCTTATCCGGCGTCGCCTCCCAAGCCTCCATCACCGCCTGGCAGATCTCCACGGAAAAATCCAACTCCGTGGCACTGAAGCTCTCCGGCGAATATTGAAGAGATATTTCGGTTTCGGTCTGCTCGGACAGTTGCCGAATCAGTTTGACTCCGGAGACGGCCAACTCAACAATCTCCCGCTTTTCCATGCCAAACACCACCTGCCGTTGCAAAGGTGACGTGGAGTTGTAAAGATGGACCACCGCCTGCTTGGCACCGACAATGGACTCGAAAGAGCGGCGGATCAGATGTTCCCGCGCCTGGGTCAATAATTGAATGGTCACATCCCCCGGAATCAACTCCCCCTCGATCAAGTGACGGGTAAAATCAAAATCATCCCGAGAGGCCGCCGGAAAGCCGATTTCAATCTCCTTGAATCCAATCTCCACCAGTTGCTGGAACAGACGTAATTTGCGTGGCGGGTTCATGGGGTTGATCAGGGCCTGATTTCCATCCCGAAGATCCACCGCGCACCAGGCCGGCGCTTTGGTAATGGTCTTTGTCGGCCAACTCCGATCCGGTAAATCAACCGGCGGAAAAGGTCGATAGTGTTGATAGGGCATGGGTTTCACAATAATTCTCCTTTTACGTCCAGAAAAATCTGGGCAGCAACCCTGGTATTTTGACTAAAATTTTGCCAGGATTCTTATTCATTTGGATTTTTCTGCGGAAATGCGCTCCGCTGGCGTTGAGATACCGCTTCAAATGGTTGCCGCTACTGCGGCAGATTCAGGGCGAGGGATCGGGTGACACCAAGGATTGAAGGTGTGATGAGGTTCTCCCCGACCGCGGGGGTATGGCGCATGGGCTTCGCCACCTGACATCTATCCTTATACAGACGGAAATGGATTCCTGGTTTTTCAAATGGAACCGAGCTTTATGACAATCAACCCGGTCTTTTGCTCAACCTAGCAAAACAGAGGCCTGTTGGTAAAGATTTTTTCGACAACCTCAATCAAAAATTACCGACTTCACATCGTACAAGGGACAAAAGATGAGTAATATCAGAGGGGCAACTTGCTGGCATTGCCAGATACCACTACCAGAAAATCTAGGCCGTCATAGCCTCTGTTCTGGCTGTCAACGGGATGTCCGTGTCTGCCTCAATTGCCGTTTTTATGACGCACACTCCTATAACGAGTGCCACGAAAGTCAGGCAGAGCGTGTGGTTGACAAGGAAGAATCCAATTTTTGCGACTATTTTTCCATCAGCAACCACAGCGCCGCTGCCGGTTCAAAACAAAAACGTCAAAACAACGATCTGAGCAAATCTGAGGCACTCCGAGCCGCAAAAGCTCTTTTCAAATAAGGTTTCCGGTAATCCATGCCAATCAAACGATCCGGCATCCCCGACCATGGTTGATCCCAAGCTGAACGGCTTTCTCTGCTATCAGGTTGGCGGTTCGGTTCGGGACCGGCTGCTGGGGATAGAAAAAACGGATCGGGACTGGGTGGTGATCGGCGAAAAACCGGACTCCCTTCTGGCACGGGGATTTCAGCAGGTCGGAGCGGATTTCCCGGTTTTTCTCCACCCCCTAACCAAGGAGGAGTACGCCTTGGCCCGTACCGAACGAAAAATTGGTCCGGGCTATCGAGGTTTTGCGGTTCTAGCCGACTCCAGCGTCACCCTGGAGGCGGACCTCATCCGCCGGGATCTTACCATCAATGCCATGGCAATCGATTCCGACGGGCGGTTGATCGACCCGTTTGGCGGCCAAAAAGATCTGAAAGATCGTATTCTCCGTCACACATCCAGCGCCTTTTCAGAAGACCCCTTGCGGGTACTCCGGGTCGCTCGATTCATGGCGCGCTTTGAGCACCTGGGTTTTTCCATCGCCCCGGAGACTCTTGACCTGATGGCTCAGATTTGCCAGTCCAACGCCCTCCAGGAATTGAGCGTCGAGCGGATCTGGATGGAGACCCATAAGGCCCTCAGCGCATCGCGACCGAGTCAATTCTTTATGGTTTTACAGCAGTGTGGTGCTTTGGCGACTATTTTTCCTGAGCTGTCTGCCCTGCTCGGTCAAAGTCAGCCTCCACACCATCACCCAGAGGGAGACGCCTGGGCTCACTCCCTTCAATCCTTGGAGGCCGCCGTCATTCTAAGCCAAACAGCCGAAGTTCGGTTGGCCGCCCTCCTGCACGATTTGGGAAAGGGAGAGACAGCAGCCCCGTTGCTTCCTCACCATCACGGACACGAAGAGGCCGGAGTCACACAGGTCATCCGGTTGTGCAAGCGACTGAAGATTCCCAACTCCTTCGAAAAATTGGCCGTTATTGCCGCCAGACACCACATGCATTGCCACCAGATTGAGTCCCTTCGCCCCCATCGAATCGTCAAACTCCTGAGGCAACTGGATGGTTTTAGAAATCCCCCTCTTATCGACGATTTTATTCTGGTCTGTACGGCGGACAAATGGGGACGAGGCGAAGCGGCCCGGCACCAGCCCTATCGAGCGGGCGGCCTTCTGAAAAAGTGCCTGATGGCCTGCCAGCAGATTGACAATCAATCACTCATTGCAGCAGGGTTTCAAGGGCGGGTTTTTGGCGAGATGCTGCATAAACGGCGAATCAAGGCAGTTCAGGGCGCCCTGACTGAAAAAACAGACAGGGCGCGACCGGATCATCCGCTAAACTCATCGGTCACCGGTTCATAGACATGATACCGATTTCGCCCGCCTTTTTTAGCAATATACATGGCCGTGTCAGCCCGCTTGATCAGCGTATCGATATCGTCGGCATGGAAAGGATAGAAGGCGATTCCAATACTCACCCCGATTTGACAGGTCAACTCGTTGATCAGAAAAGGATCGAGCATGGTTGCCACGATCTGGCCGGCGACCCGCTCAGCGTCCTGAATGTTGGCGGCCCGACGCAGTATCACCGTAAACTCATCGCCGCCCAACCGTGAGACCGTGTCATTATCGCGGATCAAAAGCTGAAGCCGCTCCGTTGCCTTTTGCAACAACAGATCGCCGATTTCATGACCATAGGTATCGTTGACCTGCTTAAATTTATCCAGATCCAAAAACAACAGCGCGCTGGCGGTCTTATAGCGGCGATCCTCTCGAATGGCCTGATTCAGCCGTTCGCGAAACAACAGACGGTTGGGAATTCCGGTCAGAGGATCGTAGAAGGCCAGGCGTTCCAAATTCTCTTCATTCAACTTGCGCTGGCTGATATCATTGAAGACGCCGACATAGTGGGAGATTCCGTCGTTGTTGTCGTAGATGGCACTCATAGAAAGCTGCTGGGGATAGACCCCTCCATCTTTGCGGCGATTCCAAACTTCCCCTCTCCAGACCCCTTTATTCAGAAGGGATTGCCACATCTCCTGGTAAAAATTGACATCATGTCTGCCGGATTTGAGAATATTCGGATTTTGACCAACAACCTCTTCGGAGGAAAAGCCGGTGACCTGGGTAAAAGCCGGATTGACCATCTCAATGATGCCAGAACTGTTTGTGACAATAATGCCATCGGCGGCGTTATCCATCACCTGGATGCCCAGCTTCATCCGCTGTTCCGCCATCTTTCTGGCCGTGATATCCCGTAAAATTCCGATCGCATGCCACTCTTCATGTAAAAATATGGCACTGACGGATATCTCAACAGGAAACTCCTGTCCATTTTTGCGCAGAGCAACCAGTTCCAGCGTCTGCCCGAGAACGGTCTTTCCCTCGCCGGTTTTGGCAAAAAGTCGGAACCCTTTGAGAGCGTTATCCACAAATCGGACAGGAGCCAAGAGTTCAAAGACAGCCTGACCCAACGCTTCGTCTTTCGAATAGCCAAACATTCCCTGAGCAGCCCGATTCCAAAAAGAGATTTTCCCCTTGGGATCGACCATCAAAATGGCATCCTTGGCAGAATCCGTGATGCCACGAAATTTCTCTTCACTCAGTTGGAGTGCCGCCTGAACCGCTTCGCGTTGTTTGACCTCCTTTGCCGATCGCATCAAAAGAACCAGGGCGAGCAGGGTCAGGCCAATCCCCATAAAAATCATGTCGAGGTTGAATCGATTCAGCAGCACGTTCATCTCAGAGCGTTGCTTGGCGATATCGTAATAAATCTCAAAACTTCCGACAAACTCCCGATTGGCCCCCCGCACGATGGGAACATAGGTTTCCACCACCGTTTGACGCAGCCGTCGCCCCTCCAAACTCATGCTGTTATTTTCCACGACCTTGGTATAAACCTGTCCCTTGGCAACAATATCATGAAAATAATGGTGTTTATTGATCTTTCCGAGGTCAGCCGGATCTGTTGAAAAAATAACAAGTCCATGCTTGGAAAAAACTTTAACCTTTTCCAGTTTAAGATCAGCAGAGACCATGGTCAACTCTTCTTTCCAGGCTTCCGGAATAGAAGACTCTCTATCGAGAGCACTATCCTTGAAAAAATCATAGGAAGAGAGGTGGGTCGCCACTCGAATGGCTTGCTCTTCAGTCGATTTGGTCAGCAGATCTCTAAAGGCGGGAAAGGCTCTCAACTGCTCGTAGAGAGGAATCAGAATGGCAATAAGGAGAAACAAGAAAAAAATATTGCGTAGAAATGGAATTTTAAACAGACCCAGTAATCGCTTGAACATGGCTCTTGATCCATTTGGAAAATATGACATTCACAACACCAATAACGATAAACAAACATTCATACTTCTAACACATTTTTTAGTATTTGTCACACCATTTTGCATATAATTTTCAGGAAATGGTACAAAATCGACCAACGGCCAAGAGGGCCGTGGCCAGAGAAACCCCAATCAGACCGGTAGCGGTGGACAACTACCAAATTTCGACGACACCATAGAGAAGAGCAAGCAGGCCGACCACAGTGGTCGCATAGTGGAACATTGAAACCGGGTCGCTTGTTACGGCCTTTTTGAAATCGGAAAATGAGTTGGTTCTTTCGGTGGAGCAAGAACCGGTAATGCAGAGGTGCTGCCCGGAAAATAGATTGAGCAGCGCATTGAAGGCCAACCCGTTGGTCAACAAGCTCATGCCGTAAAGCTTGTACATCAACAGGGCAGCTATGGTGCAGATAAAAAAACGTATTTCGCGAAAAGTGATCACATGGGTTCCGAAGCTGCCATGTGCCGGATCAAATCCAAGACCCGGAAGGCATACCCCCACTCATTGTCATACCAGGCCATCACCTTGACCGTTCGGCCACCCGCCACCCGCGTGGAGTCGGAATCGACGATGGATGATCGCGGATCACCCTGAAAATCCATGGAGACCAGCGGTTCTTCACAATAACCCAAATAGCGGTTTGCCGACTCTTTGAGCAGTTGATTGATTTCAGAAACCGTACAATCCCTCTCCACCTCCATCACCACATCCACCAGAGAGACGTCCGCCGTGGGAACACGGACGGCCAAGCCGTCAAACCGGCCTTGCAACTCAGGAATAACCAAGCCGATAGCCGCCGCCGCACCGGTACGGGTTGGAATCATGGAGAGTCCGGCCGCACGAGCACGGCGCAAATCGGAGTGAGGCGAATCAACCAGACGCTGATCGCCTGTATAAGCATGAATCGTGGTCATCAATCCCCGTTCGATACCATATCGATCCATGATGACCCGAACCACTGGAGCCAAACAGTTGGTGGTACAGGAAGCGTTGGAAACAATATGGTGGATTTGGGGATCATACTCGTCCTCGTTGACACCCATCACGAAGGTTTTCACCTCTCCCTTGGCCGGCGCGGTGATAACCACCCGCTTGGCCCCACCCTTCAGATGACCCTCGGCCAGATCCCGTCGGGAAAAATGGCCGGTCGCTTCAATGACATACTCAACCTCATACTGGTTCCAGGGAATGGACGCCGGGTCAGACTCGGATAAAACCGGAATTTTGCGACCTTTATAAGTTATTTCATCCTCTTCAAGGGACAACTCCCCATCCAATCGCCCATGTACAGAGTCATACTTGAGCAGATGAAGCAAGGTTTTTGTCGGGGCCGGATCATTGATGGCGACGATGGAGAGGTCTGCAAACAGCGGATCTTTTTCGATGGCCCTGAAAACAGTTCGTCCGATGCGACCAAATCCATTCACTCCAATACGAATCGTCATACCGATTTCTCCCCTTGAAAATTTCACTTTAACTTTTCGTTATCGTTTCATTAACATTGCACCATCATATCGACAAACGACAGAATCAATGACCAACCACACACGATCTCCCTGGAAAGTTATCCAGAATGGTTTCATACTATGCAGAAAAGCGGATCATTGAGCAAGTGAAGAAAGAGAATAGACCCCTTCACTTGGCAAACCCTAACGAACCGATAAAGTCGACATCAGCTAAAGTATGGCCTCTAAAACGGGCATCATTACCGGGAGTTTATTGTGACCGTAATCGTCAATGGTACTGTGCTGCTCCTGTTGACCTTTATTCTGTTCAATGTGGCCAGCCAAGGGCTGACAGATCTGAACGAGGGTCTCTCCGGTGGGTTCTTTTTCTCCGCTCTGGTCATCATTCATCTGGTGGCTGTTTTTCAGATTATCTTTAAAAACATGATCTCCAGAAAATCCGTGGAGAGCGTCCATGAATTTTTTTCTCAAGAGGCGCAAAACACCTTTCGCGGCCATCCAGATATTCTGGTAAAAATGGTCAGTTGGATTGGCACCCTCTGCTGGGGACTCTTGATCGTTTTTCTGGTGACACTACAAAAAGCCACGCCGGAAACCCCTTTGGACACCCCCCTCAATCATCTGACAGACCCGAGCAACTGGAGCAGCAGTTGGTCTCACTATGCCTACACCCAGATTTTGCTCCTCGCCCTGCTCTCCGCACTGGGTCTTGTCATAAAAAGCAGACGGAATAAACGCGATACAGACCGTTATCCGACCCATCTTGTTTTGATATTCGTCCTCTGCTCTTTCGGCACCATCTACCTCTTCTGATCGGATTGTCCTTTTCTCATGATCATTTACCGACTTACCGTTTTTTTTGCCCTGCTTATGCTCTCATCCCTGATTGCCAGGCCGGCCAATGCCGAGAACCAACAAAGTAAACCGGCGCAACAGAGCCTGGCGTTTCTCACCTACCAATCATTTTCCACCGCCTTTATGACCGGTGACTTCAAAACCGCTCTAAACCTCTCCATCGGCCCCGCCCAGGAGACGGTTCTAAAAAGACAGGCTCTGGTCAAAAGCGGAGATCAGCCCATTATTCCAATTTTGGACCCGCTCTATATTAAGGTCAGCGAAACGGCGAAAGAGGACGGGACCGTCGCCATTCACAGTCTTCAGGTTTTGCAGCATGATGGCGAAAAAGGGATGTTTCTACCACCAGATCTGCACCGCCAATTTATTACTCTGTCCAACCAGGATACCGAATGGAAAGTTATCAAGTTCCGGGATGATAAGGAAAAATGCTGCATTCCCTGACATTTTTTTACAGATGTACGATTTAATACTAAAAAAATCCAGATTTGTATTAACAAGCAAGACAGGAATGGTCACCTGGGATTTTGGAGAAAATTTGCCTCCTTTACTTCAGATGGGATATGCTCTGTTATTTATTTGACCATTTACGGACATAACCCTACATTCAACAAACGTTCAACGGTTGAATTCAGGATGGTCTCAGACCGTTTTTCATCAACACCTTAAAATCGGTACGGTTCATGAATCATTCGATCCACGAAAAATTGATGGCATTGATTGCCCTGAATATCATTCCGCCTTTTTCGGATCTTTTTTTAACGATTCGGACCATGAGTCGCCGTATTCGTGGGAAAAGTCATAAAATCATTCCCTGCACGATTAAAAAATCCACCCACCGGGCGTTGATCCCCAACCAAAGCTGTGGTTTGATTGAATTGGGCAAGGCCGATGGCAACGTTCGGCTCTCTGAACTGGCTATTTTGTCTCTGGCTGCGGCGGCCACCGAGGCCGGAACCCAAATTATTGAAATTGGAACCTTTGACGGACGAACCAGCCTCAACCTGGCCAACAATGCACCACCAGGTTGCACCATCCATACCCTTGATCTGCCCATTGGCGATCAAGAATCCTTTCAAAAAGTGACCGGTGGAGACCAAAAATATCTTCCCACGGTCCAATCCGGCGCTCGAATCGATTCAGCCCCGCCACACCTAAAGCAGAGAATCACGCGACTGTACGGAGATTCGACCACTTTTGATTGGTCTCCCTACCATGGTCAAGCCGGTCTGGTCTTCGTGGACGGCGCCCACACCTACGAATTTACCCGAAAAGATACCGAAACCGCCTTTAAACTGGCTCGCAACGGCGCGCTGATCATCTGGCATGACTATGGTGTTTGGAAAGGAGTCAACCAGGCGCTGGAAGAGATCTGCGCGCGGGATAACCTGGATATGATCTGGATACGCGGAACCAGCCTGGTCCTGTTACGAGTGAAATCCTAAGCTGACAACCAATCGTGTCTTGCCGAATCTAGGATCATCAACTGGAGAGATCCAAAGCCGCAGAAAGCAGACGCCGGGTATAAGGGTGCCGGGGAGAATCAAAGATTGTTTCGGTCGGCCCCTGCTCCACCACCTTGCCCTGCCACATAACCATGACCTCGTGCGAGACGGATCGAACGACGCGCAAGTCATGAGAGATAAATAAAAAGGCCAATCCATGACGAGCTTGCAGATCTTGCAGAAGCGTCAAGACCTGGGCCTGAACCGAAAGATCCAGGGCGCTGGTCGGCTCATCCAGAATCAGCAGATCCGGTTTTAAAATCATGGCTCGGGCGATGGCAATACGCTGGCGTTGACCGCCGGAAAACTGATGCGGATAGCGGCCCAAAACCGACGCCGGTAGCCCCACCTCCTCCAAAGCTTGGGCCACCCGTTTTTCCCGCCGGTTCAGGTCCGGCTCCAAGCCATGGATCAACACCCCCTCCTCTACAATCTGACCGACGGTCAGACGAGGAGAGAGCGAGGAGAAGGGATCTTGAAAGATTACCTGAATGCGCCTTCTCAGATGGCGCATTCGTTCACGAGAAGCTGAAAAAAGGGATTCCCCATCAAAAACAAGGGTTCCGACCCCCTGATTCAACTGCAAGACAACCTCACCCAAAGTGGTTTTACCACTACCCGACTCACCAACAATTCCCAAGGTCTCACCCCGACATACCTGCAACGAAACCCCATCTACCGCCTTGATAAAACCAATAGTCCGTTTAAACAAACCTTTTTTGACGGGAAAATGGCAGCGAATATTCTCAGCCTTCAAGAGGACCGGCGCCCCTTCAACCCTTTCGGGAGAGCGCCCGGTGGGCAGGCTGCCCAGCAGGGTTTGCGTGTAGGGATGCTGGGGCGATTGGAAAATCGTCTCGACCTGACCCGATTCGACGATCTCTCCATAACGCATGACACAAATCCGATCCGCTGCCTTCCTGACCATGGGCAGATCGTGGGTGATCAATAACAGAGCCATTCCCAGCTCTTCTTTCAAACGCGCCAGCAAGGCCAGAATCTGCGCCTGAATGGTCACATCCAACGCCGTGGTCGGCTCATCGGCAATAAGCAGATCCGGGCGTCGGGCCAGGGCCATGGCAATCATCACCCGCTGTCGCTGACCCCCGGACAGTTGATGGGGAAAACTCTCCAGCCGACTCTCGGGATTATCGATCCCGGTGAGAGTCAGCAGCTCAACCACCCGATTCCGAAGCTTTTTTTGATCGATCTGTTCGGCTAGAGAACAGTTCTCAGCCAGTTGCCGAAAAATGGGATAGACTGGATTCAAGGCGGTCATGGGTTCTTGAAAAACCACTCCGACCCGATCGCCTCGAATCTCCCGCATTTGTGACTCGGAAAAACCGGTCAGATCCTGCCCCAGAAAATCCATACGGTCAGCGTGAACGTGAGCAGAGTCCGGCAGCAGTTTAAGCAGGGAGAGCGCAGCGACCGTTTTGCCGCTTCCCGACTCTCCGACCAAGGCCAGTGTCTCGCCACGCAAGATGGAAAAGGAGATGCGTTTGACCGCCTCAATCCGCTCCGCCTGACCAAACTCGGTCCCGGAACCGGGGAAGGTGATCGACAACGCCTCCACGTGCAACAGAGGTGGTTGGGCGATACCGTTCATTCTTTGCGCGGGTCCATGGCATCCCGCAAAGCTTCACCGATAAAGTTGAGTAACAGCAGCATGACCACCAAGACCAAAAAAGCCGACAGGGACAGCCACCAGGCATCGATGTTGGCCTTTCCCTGCCGCAGCAACTCACCCAAGCTGGGAGTCGAGGGAGGAACGCCCAAACCGAGAAAATCCAGGCTGGTCAGGGCGAGAATCGCCCCGGAAATACGAAAGGGTAAAAAAGTGATGACCGGCGTTAAAGCGTTGGGTAGCAGATGCCGAAACATGATCACCCGATCCGAAGCGCCAAGGGCTTTGGCTGCTTTGACATAAACCATGGTTCTGGCCCGCAAGAATTCGGCCCGAACATAATCCGAAAGCCCCATCCAACCAAACAAGGAGAGCAGGATCAACAACAAAAGCACGCTGGGGTTGAACAGGCTGGCAAAAATAATCAGGAGATACAGCTCCGGCATGCTGCCCCATATTTCGATAAACCGTTGAAAAAACAAATCGGTTTTGCCGCCGAAATAGCCCTGTACCGCTCCAGCCAATATACCCAGAATAACGCCGATCAAGGTCAGTGTGAGAGCAAACAATACCGAAAGACGAAAACCGTAAATCAGTCGGGCCAACACATCCCTGGCTCGATCATCGGTTCCAAACCGATTGACCCGATCTGGGGGGGACGGGGCCGGATGGGTTAATTGGGTATTGATGGAATCATAGCGGTGGGGATTAAGTGGAAAAACCAGCCAGTTTCCTCCCGATTGCAACGTGTCCAATATAAAAGGGTCTTTATAATCGGCTTCCGTTTCAAAGTCTCCGCCGAATACCGTCTCCGGGTAGCTGACGAACAAGGGATAATAGAGAGTGCCCTGGTAGGAGACCAGCAAAGGTTTGTCGTTGGAGATCAACTCCGCTCCCAAGGAAAGAAAAAAAAGCGCGCTAAAAATCCATAAGGAGACAACCCCCCTTCGGTGCGATTTAAACCGTCGCCAACGCCGCCTGGCAATGGGAGAAAATTGAAACATGAACAGCCCCAAATAAATCAAAACAATGCTGACTTCAGCAGGTGCCTACACAAAAAAACAGAGAAATCAGAGAGCGCAGACCGCTTGAACCCAGATTCGGCCTGGAGCTGTGTACACTCCATGACCGAATCTTTGAAAAATGGCCTCACCCTAGAAAAATAACAGACTAACCGCTTTTGCGAAAGTGACCCCTACACCTCTTTACGGGGGAAATGCTGCAAAGTTCATAAAACCATCCATACGGCATTTATTTTGCATACAAGCCATCATTCACATGTCATATCAAGCATATGGCGGATTTTCAAGAAGGGAGATCCTGATGGCTCGGGAAAAAACAGCGCCAAAACATAAAAACCCGGTAAAAAAAAACTTGCAAAATCATATAGGAAATCAGGAACCCAGCCGATTCGCCTCACTGGAGAAAGAGCCAAAGAAACCGTTGGTATCTCTCTCTCTTGACACCATTTTGACAGAAAGTGACGTTAAAAGCCTGCTGAGAATTTTAGCCTCGACCCAAGAGCCGTTTAAACGCTAAAATTGAAAAAGAATGATGTCTTCGACCCATCGAACAGTTCGGAATGGATCACTGCGATGAAGCGAACGGATGGAACGTGTGAATAAATGATCCGAGTTCGACAAGTAAAGCAAAAGGTTGTGCCAGGTACGAACGGACAACAGCCGAATCAGGGGTAATTCCCGTAGCGACGCCGAATCCAGGTTTATATACGCCGTTGAGGTTCCAACATGACGATGATCGAACTTATTTTCAAGAGCGCTGGCTTCGGGATCATTCTCGTCACCTTTCTATTGCTGTTGCGCACCGGAACCAACTCCAAGTTTGATCATCTCTCCGGTTGGCCTCATATTCTCGCCGGTTTCTTTTTTCTTTTGATCGGCCGCATTTTGGTTTTTCTGGAAGCGTTTCCGTCATTCAATTCCATCAGTCAATGGCATGAGATGGTCGGCACTTTTCCGGGTTTTTTACTGTTGGCTTTCGGCTTTCATCGCTGGTTTCCCGAGGTCATAAAATCGCAAAAATCAGAAAAGAAACTGCGCCAGATCAATGAATCCCTGGCTCACCGCATGGACGAACGCAAACAGGCCATGCGGGAGTTGGCCAAAGCCCGAGATCTGGCGGAACAGGCCAACCAAGCCAAAGATGCGTTTCTGGCGACCATGAGCCATGAAATCAGAACCCCCATGAATATCGTTCTGGGCATGCAGGAGTTGCTGAAGGATGCTCAACTGTCCCCCAAGTATCAGGAGTATCTGCACCTCTCCATCACCGCCGGTAAACGGTTGTTGTTTCTACTCAACGATCTGCTCGACTTTGCCCAGATCGATCAAGGCAAGTTCACCCTGGATAATCGGGACTTTGATTTGAGAAAATTGATGGATGAGGTCACCACCATCTTGGCTCCCCTCGCCAGCACCAAAGGGGTGGAGTTGACCGCCCATATCTCCAGCAAACTCCCCACCGCATTCCGGGGAGATCCCAATCGTCTGGGACAGATTTTCACCAACTTGATTACCAACGCCATCAAGTTTACCCCCAAAGGCGGCTGTGTCGACCTGCACGGTGGCCCCATCAGCCGATTTGACGGCAAGACCGAATTTCTTTTTGAGATCCGCGACACCGGAATCGGTATTCCAGAGGATAAACGGGAGGCGATTTTTACCCGCTTTACCCAGATTGACAACTCCACCTCTCGAACCCATGAAGGGACCGGGCTGGGTTTGGCAATCTGCAAACATCTGGTTCGCCTCATGGAGGGGGAAATCGGTGTTGATACCAATATTCACAGCCAAACCGGCAGCACCTTCTTTTTCAATATCATCCTGGAGGACCAGAAAGGGCCGGAGGAGACCTGCCCCTCCTCTTTTCCCCTGAAAGGTTACGAAATACGTCTTTTCAATTGTGACGGGTTGCAACGAACCATGCTCACCGATCATCTGGAGCGTTGGGGTGCACAAGTCTACAGCGAGCAGGAGCAGACAAACTCCAATGAGGTCTATGATATCGCCATCGTCAACCACAAACCGGGCGGAGAGAAAGATTTTCTTCCCCTGGAACATTTAACCCAAAAAAACCGACTCCTGATCCTGACCGACCTGCTGGACCAAGCCTGGGATCAAGCCGCTTTTTACAAGGGGTCCATCAGCTGCCTGCAAAAACCGGTCAGCGCCGATCGGCTGCTAAAGGCCATCCTCACCCCCTACACCGAGGAGCACTCCTACAACGATTCGTCGCTGGGCACCCCCCACCATATCATCCCTGAAGGGTCCATTCTCATCGTTGATGATCACACCACCAATTTACTGCTGACCAAAGCACTGTTGAAAAAAATCGGTTTTCCCGAGAGTGCCATCGATCTGGCCGACTCCGGGAAACAGGCTTTGGAAAAGGTTGCCGGAAAATCCTATCAACTGGTTCTGTTGGATCTGAGAATGCCCAATATGGACGGTTTTGAAACAACCCGCGCCATTCGGGCCGCTGAAACCGGAAAACAGGGGCCGCCCCTTCCCATTATTGCCTTCACCGGCGATATTACCAAAAAATGCCACCGAAAATGTCTCCAGGCCAAAATGATGGGGCTGCTTGAGAAACCCACCTCACTGGAAAGTCTGCAAGCGGTCATTCAAGAATATTTTTCCTTCATCCCCCAGAAACAGAATCGCCCGGAACCGAGCAACGAAACAGCGCTATCCGACATCAACAGCAACTCAACCGAACTGCTGACCGCCGCATTTAATGCCATGGGATTGCCGTCGGAGAACCATCATGAGGTGGCGGAAGTGTTGTTTGAGCAACTCTCCTCGCTGTTGAACGAGTTGCATGAGTCCCTGAACAACCAAGAAGAGGAAAAAGCCCTCTCCACCGCCCATATTCTGAAGGGGTCCATGGCCAACGATCTCTTCCCCTCGTTAAAGGAGCCAGCCATCCGAATCCATAAGAGGATCGGCAACAAAGATTGGCAGCATGCCACAGATGCCTTACACGCCTATCAAACCATTCTTCAACCGATCATGAACGCCATCCAGGTTTATATCCGACAAAAAAACAACCCGTCGACGATCACCCCTTAGAGGTAAAATTAAAAACCCCGTCCCAATCGGCAGGCGGTGGGTTTTGACTGTACTCTTTGCAGCGTTCCAAAAAGGTCAGAGAGGGACCGTCATCGCTCTGGATGGCCAACGCCTGTTCAAAATAGCCGACGGCTTTTTCATAGTCGCGGGCTTTATAGGCATCCCGACCTTGATAATAGCAGGCCAACATCTCGGCTTTTTCCCCGACAACCTGACCTTTTTTATCCAACAACTGATAAATAGTGATCGGCTCTTTTTTGCCGACGACCCGCACCGTATCCAACTCTCGCGCCTCGATCTGATCCTTGGCCAACAGATAGGTCGAATCCGAAATCATGGTGCCGGAGTCGTAAAACTTGTTGGCCCCTTCCAGACGGGCGGCCAGATTGACCGCATCCCCCATGATGGTATAATCCATGCGGGTTGCCGAACCCATATTCCCCACCACCATCGGCCCGGAGTTGATACCCATGCGAACGGTCATGTTGGGCCGCCCTTCCGCTTTAAGTTTTTCACGCATGTTGACCATGTGTTTTTCCATGTCGATGGCCGCATGACAACAGCGTACCGCATGGTCCTCCTGGGTGAGCGGCGCCCCCCAAAAGGCAATGATGGCATCCCCCTCAAACTTATCCACCGTCCCATCATAGCGGGCAATGATATCGCACATGGCGGTCAAATATTCATTGAGCAACTGAACCAGTTCCGTCGGCGTCAGTTTTTCGGAGATGGTGGAGAATCCGGCCACATCCGAGAAGAAAGCCGTCATCTCCCGTTGTTCGCCACCCAGGGAGAGTTTGCTGGGATCGTTGACCAAAATCTCCACCACCTTGGGAGAGAGATATTGACCAAACGCCCCTTTGATCATGGTCTTTTGTCCCATCTCCCGTAAATAGTAGCGCATGTTGATCAGAATAAAACTCAACATTCCGGCGATCAGGACATAGGACATGGAGTAGATGGCGCCGGTATGGACGTACAGATAGGTGACGAAACCGGCCCAGAAAAAAAACAAAAGCAGGGCCACCAGCACCCGAGCGGTCGGATGCGGCACCAAGCCGAGAAAGACCAGGCTGATCATGAAGAAAAAAGCCACCAGACTCTCTTCCTTGACCGAAGCCGGCCTCAAAGGAGCTCCTTTGAGCAGGGTATCGATGGCATCGGCGATGATTTCCACCCCGTAGACCATTCCCACCGGGGTATCAAACCAGTCATGGGAGACCTCCGAGGTGTCACCCAACAGAACCAGCTTACCCTCCACCCAATATCTTAATTCGTTCAGATCCTCCTCATGCAAATCCGAGATGTCGATAAATTCCAACGCGGTCAGACCGGCACTCTCACTGATAAATTTTGTGCCAGCGGGCAAGGTTGGAAAATCGATATAGAAGCTGTTGAATTGATCCAGGGGAATGGCCACCTCTTCCCCCAGCTTGAGCACATGCCCCTCCAATCGTGGCTCTACACCATAATAGAGAGCCAGGGCTTTGACCGCATAAGGCCAGCTGTTGACCTGACTGGCTATCTCTGGATTGATGCCCATTCTGGAGAGGCTGGTAATGATGGAACTGGCCGAAGTCATATTGGTGTAGCCGGTTTCAGAGACCTCCAACAGGGTTTTGGTCGGTTGGTTCATTTTCTTGAATTGACCGTCAACCATGGCGGCCTGGGCCACCAACAGCACCGGCTGTGCTTTTTTAAAGGACTCGGCGGTCGGCTCATCCTCCTGATAGGAGCTGGGAAAATCCATCAAAAGGTCGACGGCCACCACCTTGGCCCCGAGAAATTTCAGATTTTCGGCTATTTTTCCGATATCCGTCCGTCGCAGGGGATAACTGCCATATTCTTTAAAAAATGCCTCGTCGGTATTGACCAAAACAATCTTATCCATTGAAAACCGGGTCTGCTCCGGGTCGCCGTAGTTGGTTCTGAGCAACTGTCTAAACGACAGGGTCTGCTCCTCCAGCAAAGAAAAAACCTCCAGATATTCAGCAGGAACCGTCAATAAAAACAGAAGGATCGTACCCAGAACATCCCATCTTTCAGTAATACGTTTCATGAATGATCAAACCCCCGCAAATAGTCCGAATATTTTGTCTTAGCAACGGCGACTGGCGGTGTGTACGCGATGCAATCCCATGAAATACCTGGAAAAACAGGTTGGACCATATACGTACCGACAACTGCCGTTTCTGGATTTATGGATAGCAACCGGTATCGATCACACCCAAGGAGCCTGGTAAAATAGACGGGAGGCAACACCTGCTGTCCCGACGAGATCTACAGAATAGCGAAATACCATTTAATATTATACCCCTGTTACCGAGGCTCTCGTTAAAAAGGTTGCAGCATCTCTTGACAACCTTCGGGAAACAGGCACAAAAAAAAACGCACCGGAAAAGTGCGTTTTTTTTTTGTGCGATCAGGTCTGTTCCAAAGGGTAAAAACCCAATCAACCCTCCCCGGCATCCAGCATCTTGTTGTACTTGGCTGCCTCGGCTTTTTTCAACTCGTTGAGTTTCAAGTCGTAGTAGGACTTGATCAGCATGGGATAGGTATCGACATCGTCGGCATTCTCAGCAAAATATTTCCGGTACATATCCATGGCCGCAACGAGCAGACCCTGATCTTCCAGGTAGCTGGCCACCATGAAATCGTCGCCGGGGGCACTGTTTTGAACCGTTTTCAGACCAGACTCGACCGCCGCCATATCCTCTGCGCTCAACCAACGGATCTTTCCGCCCTTTTTCGGGGTAAACAGGGTATCGTTCCCGCTGAGCAACTCGACGGAATAGTCATGATCGCCCGCAGCCAGTGTGGGAACCTTGAAACGAATGATCGGCTCCGAGCTGGCTTGAATGATGTGAGACTCCTTATCGATATTCAACCGATAGGAGATACCCTCGCCCATTCCTTCCCAGACCAATTCGGGGTAGGCCTCCGAGAGGGTAACCTCCCGAGCCGTGGCCAATTTTAAATCTTGTTTTTTGGAGATGGCCCGACGTACCGTCGTATATTTTTGAGCCTTGGAGAACCGATTGCTCAAACTGGCGACCAGATCACCACCAACCGGAGTCGACTCTGAAAGCTGGCCGGAGATCAACTCTCCCCCCATGTTGGTTATCTTGATTTGGGTGTTGTTCCCCATATCTCGGCCCATATTGGTGGCAGAGATCATCAACTTGGCCGTGCCGTCGGCACCGCTGCGAACCAGATTTCCATCAAACAAAAATTTATTCCGCCTGACCTTTTTCCAGGTTGAACCGTCATGGCTGTACTCTATGGTGCCTTTTACCTGGGTCAGCATGGCAACCGGGGTCTCCCTGGCCAGAACTTCCTGGGACAATCCCATACATAAAATGGAAATCAGCATGACACCGATCTTCACCAATGTTGACTTCATTATCTTTCTCCCAATAAAAAAATGTGTCATCTACACAAACCAACCGTGTTCATTTGTTATAAAACCGCCAGCCGCCTTTTTATCCGACTGCCGAATCAATCCGCTTCCAAACCTACCCCCATATCAACCAATACCGAGGACAAAGTCAATATAATTCCAATATTTCTAATAATTTGTAACAAATCACATCGACACGCTCATCTCCGTAACAAAACCCGTCTGTTTCGGTCACCATCGGTAACCAACAGAGTGTTTCACTGATGATTGCCTTGGCTTTTTCTCAAATCGTACCACTCACTCTAGGCAGTATAACATAATATCTCAAGAAAATATTCTTTTTACCGATCTGTTTAAACAGGGCAACAGTGGTTGGCGGTACGGCTGTCTCCAGGCCGAATGACCACTCTTGAGCTTGAGTATACATTTTGCCAAAAAAGTTCAAAATTTAAAAAATAGTCAGGCCAGCCCATTTTTTTCTAAAGGCGGGTTTTGAACGGGCCGATATGTTAACCATAGGCAGGAAAGATTAACTCTTTAACAAAAAATGGATGTCGCAACAGCAAGAAGGATAAAGGATAAAAGATCATGGATATCAACGTGGTAGGGGAAATATCCCAACGCACCACAGCCATGGCAAGTCGAAGCCCAGGAGGGGCGAATCCGGTGGGAGCCGGCGGCAAGGCCAAGTCCTCTAATATGACGGACAAGGTTGATTTAATGGGGTTGGAATCGGTCAGTCAAGCATTTAGAAGGTTGAACGAACAGGAACCGTTGGAGATTCCAGAACCTGTCGGGCGCGCCATCAGGGTCATGGCACAGGAGTTTTTTGACAAACTCCCATCCCTGAACAGTATCGCTCGTTAAATAACAAAATCGTCGCTTTTTCCAGACCCACAACCGATTGGAGTCTGGAAAAAGATACGTACCATGGAAATCCGTTCAATACCCGCTCGAAACGATCAGCCGGGTTGAACGGATTTTTTTTGCCCCGATTTTTTTCTCATGAAGATCAGAAAGAGTAACGGCACCAAGAAAAGTGTCAGGGTAGTCGAAAAAGCCAAACCCCAGACAATGGCTGTGGCGACCGGACCCCAAAGCAGGGACTGACCGCCAAAGCCCATGGCCAGAGAAAACAGTCCGGCAATGGTGGTGACCGTCGTAATCAGGATGGGAACCACCCGTCGCCGAGCCGCATAGATGATCGCATGCTGGACACTCATCCCGATTTTCAGGCGATCATTTGCCCCAGATATCAAGACGATGGAAGAGTTGACTGCTATACCCGACAGTGCCACGACCCCATAGAGCGTATACAGACTGAGCGGATGACCGGTCAAAAGCAAACCGCAGACCACCCCGGTAAAGGCCATGGGAACCGTCGTCAAGATCATCAATGGCTGAAAATAACTGCCGAATTGGGTGCCCAAGATCATGTACATCAGCCCCACTCCGAGCAAAAACAGCATGGCTATGGAGTCCATGGCCTCGGTGATGTCATCCAAAATCCCAGAAAAATCCAGTCCGACGCCGGGATAATTCCCTTGAATCTCCTGCCATTTTTTCTTGATCAAATTATTAGCCGTCACCGTATCCATTACTTTTTGATCCAATTCAGCCTCAACGGTGATGGTGCGGCGAAAATTATAGTGGTGAATGGAGGAGAGGCCCCGTTTAATCTCATGATGGGTAATATTTCCCACAAGAACGGTTCCACCATCCCCAAGAACAACCGGCACCTTGAGCAAATCGTCAATCCCGTCCAACTCGCCATGGCGAGCCAAAACCCGCACATCAATCTTCTCCCCCTGATGCTGAAAACTGGAGGCCACCTCTCCGCTGCCCAACAATTGAACCAGACGCGGCAGAATGGCCGGATTCAACCCGGCCCGGCGCAGTCCGTCATCATCGGGGATCAGGGATAGTTCGACGCTGCCTTCGGTAAAATCGTCACTGACATCCCGCACCTCCGGTATCGTTGCCAGAAATTCCTTCAGATGATCTGCCGCCTTGCGCAAGCTGTCGAAATGATCCCCTCTCACCTTGACGCTGATGGGCTTGGTGACTGGCGGTCCACCGGAAAGAGGCAGAAAGGAGATATTCTCCGGTCCCGGAACCGAGATGACCTTGGCACGCATGGATTGAATAATATCATCGACCTCACGACGCTCGGAGAGTTGACTGACCAAGCTGACCAACACCTGCCCGTAACGATCGCCGAAGAAAGGAGCGGTCTCCGTCAACATCTGCCCGGCATAGGAGACCACCGCCCGGTATTCTCCCGGTTTCAGATCGGCCAGAACAATCTTTTCGACCGCTTCAACTCGGTTGATGGTCTGTTCCAGTGTGGTTCCCAATGGCATTTTTACGTTGACGTAAAAAAGCGGGATGGGGTCCATGGCAAAAAAATTCATTTTGACCATACCGCCGGCCACCGATGCCGCCGCCAGACAAAAGGGCAATATGGCAACAACCAGAGAGAGGCGCGGGCGTCTGAGAACCATCAATAAAGCCCGTCCGTAACCGCGTCGAATCCAGCGAAGCATTCTCGCTCTATACTGTTGGATGGTGGAGGGCTTCCCAAAATTCAGGTTCATGGCCGAAACATGTGCCGGCAACATCCAAAAGGCTTCCACCAGACTGATGAGCAGGGCCAGACTCACCACCATGGGAATGACCCCCATGAACTTGCCAAGAATACCCGGCAGAAGCATCAGGGGTAGAAAAGCGGCCATGGTCGTCAAAACCGATGTGGTCACCGGCGCAGCCACCTCCTGTAGAGCGGCCATACTGGCGTCCATGGCCCCTTTTCCACGAGAGAGTTGGGCATAGATGGACTCCACCACCACTACGGCATCATCCACCAACATACCCAGGGAAATCACCACCCCCAGTAGAACCATGACATTGAGGGAGTGGTCATAACTGTGCAGAATTCCGAATACGCCCGCCAGGGTAAAGGGGATACCGATACCGATGAGCAGCGAAATTCGACTGCCCAGAAAAATCCAGGTCATCACCATGACCAGCAACAACCCGACCAGGGCGTTTTTCTCCATGGTGCCCAGCGCATTGCGAACCAGTTGGGTCTGGTCATCGGCCAGCACCAGATGAACACCGGTCTGCTGACGGTTGGATTGCCACTGAGCGATACTGGCGGAGAGACGGTCCATCAGTTCGATGGTATTGGTGCCGGGCCGCTTGGTCACATTGAATATAACCGCCGGTTTTCCCTGATAACGAACGAGTTGACTGGCTTTCTTACGGCCCCGGACCACCTCGGCCAGTTCATTCAACGGCAACTCACCTCGGGATGTCGGGATCAGAATACCTCCCAACTGTTTCGGATCGGCCGTCGAACCTTGCAGACGCAACGACCAGGATATCGGCCCGCTGGTCACGACGCCACCGGATATATCTCGGGTACGAGTCTGGATCAAATCACTCAACTCGTGGGGGTTCAGGCCAAAACCTTGCAGTCGAAGCGGATCAAATCGGACCTGCAACTCCGGGTCACGCAAACCGACAGAGATGGCCTTATCGACACCTTTGGTCCGCTCCAGCTCCTTTTGAAACAGCAGGGCATTGACGCGTAGATTTTCGTCGTCCGCCTCACCGACCACCACAATCGATGCCGTGGGAAAACCGTTGGAACTGGTGATTTCCATAATGACCGGATCTTGACTGTCCGCCGGCAACTCCGCCTCCTTACTGCTCACTTCCCGACGCAGATCACTCACTCTTTTATCAAAAGATCGATCATCCAACTCCTCGAATCGGATCAGAATCTCTGAGGAGCTTGGGCTACTGGTGGACATGACAAAACGAACGTCCGGCAGTTTCTCCAAAGCCTCTTCAAGGGGATCGGTGACCAGTTTTTCCACATCCTCGGCAGTGGCACCGGGTAAAATGGTGACAATACTGATCCAGTTGAAGTTCATATCCGGGTCTTGCTGTCTGGGCAGTTGACCATAGGCCAGAAACCCCATGACCAAAACCAAAAAAAAGGTCAGGTTGGCGAAGACATGATTCTGCAGAAACAGACGCATCATTTTAATCTACTTTGGCGGAAGTTTGTACCATGGCACCGTCCGCCAATGACTCCCGCCCATCCACAACCGCCAGACCACTGACCAGGGAAGCGGGCAACAAGGCAGGCAACCCCTCTCGGGCATCAGCAAGCGGGTGAAAGACCCCTTTTTTTTCTTCAACCAAAAACAGTCCCAAGCTCTCCTGACGGCGAACCAACAACCAAGAGGGCAGATAGTTTTGAGAATCGATCCAGACCAGGCGACCCGATGCACCGGGCGGCGGCATGGTTTTGGCAAAGCTCAACCGAACCTCTTGGGTTCGAGTGGCGGTTTTTTCGATGGGAATTCGTTTGCGAATGGTGACCGGATACCTTCTCTTCTCATGCAAAAAGACCAAACCGTCCGATTGTTCCAACTGTTCAAGACGATGAGCGGCAACCTGGGCCGATAGTTCGACATGGTCTAGGTCCACCAGCTCGACCAGTGCGGTTCCCGGCCCGACCCAATCACCGATCTGACCGCTACGCTGACCGACAATCCCAGCGAACGGGGCCAGAACCACTGTTTTTCCCAAACGGATTCTGGCCTCTTCGACACGCGCTTGCTGGCTGGATAGTTGGGCGGAAAGGCGAGCCACCTGAGCCACTTTTTCGTCCAACACCGCATCGGTGGACTGCCCCTTCTTACGCAACGTTTCGGTGCGCTCTTGTTCGTTTCTGGCCAGATCCAAGCTCACCTCCAACTCTTTCAAAACCCCCTGTCCCTGGCGCAGTTGCGCATGATAGAGCCACGGGTCCAGACGAGCGATCACCCCACCCTTGGCAACCAGATCTCCTGTCTCTACGGCGATTTCCACCACCTTTCCCGAAATTTCCGGTGTAATCTGTGCCCGATTCAAGCTCAAGGCAACAGCCGGAGCCTCCTCCCTGGGGTGAATGATCAAATCGGCCAAGGGTCGGGTCGTCACTTTTATTGCCGCTGGTAGTTGATCGCCCGCTGGCGGCGTCTCCGCCAGCCCGATAGAGGAAAAAGTCAAAAGAAATGAGGAAATTATAAAGAATAAAACAGGATTCATGATCTCAGACCGGTCACGATTGGGATTGATTACAGCTATGTATAGCCAAAATCCGCTAAGGGAAGAGTGGCTGGACGGGGCAGCGCTTTGTATTTTTTTGTTTGATCAGACGAATCAAAAGGTCATGGCACGCGCCTTTTGGCAGCCACCGCACTGTTGCATGGATGCGGTGAGTATCGATAATATACCGACATAAGTAAAGAATTTTTCCTTTTTCTTTATCGCCCGGAAATAAAAAAACGAAAAAAACCGGCCTGAGCAAAAAAGCCCGAGCCGGTTTTTTTTAGTGTTGCCCGCTCTTGACCGTCACAAACCGGGTCGGAGACGTTGAAAAAAGCCGCGCTATTGGTTGCCGTGCAGGACAGCCATCAACGCATCCATGTTTTTTTGAATCAAGGCCGCCTCCTCTTCGGGAATAATGCTGGCCGGTTTTTGATGGACACCCGCCTCCATCTGTTTGGCGAAGCTGTTGAGTCTGGCAATTATTTTTTCTTTGTTTTCATCAGAGTAACCGGGGTTCTTCTGAATCTGCTCCACCTGTTGGGCAATCCAGGTTTGACGCTGCTCCTGCATTCGAGCCATCATCTGCTCCTGGCTGGGCATCGGCTCCGGCTTGCTCTCGACTATCGGCTGGTTGGCTTTATCCATCCCGGCCAAGATGATTTTTTTCTGCTCTTCGGGAATATGCTTGTTGTCCATGATGGATTGGCGCAGTGACGCTTCCCACGCTTGACGTTGAGCCTCCGCCTGTTCGCGGAATTTTTCAAAACTCAGCTGTGGGTCTGAAATCCGTTTGCTCTCTTGAGAGGCCTGGTTGAGAAAGTCGAGAATGCGCTGTTTTTGCAACGGATGCATGTAGGGATTATCCTGGACCTGCTTTTTTTGGGCAGCCAATTGATCGGCAACCCATGCTTCCGCCTGCTCAGCCTGCTCCTGGAGCTGTTTTTCATAGGCCGCTTGACGGGCTGCCATCCTCTCCGCCATCTCAGCCATGTGTTTGTTCATCTGCTCTTCGGCCTGCTGCTGCTGACGGCGATAACGCTCTTGACTCAGCCCCTGCTGAACATGGTTGAGCAGATAAAAAAACCGCTCTTTCTCCCAACCCTTCTCGGTCAGGGTGGCGGCAAAATCCGGGTTGTACTGCATTCCAGCCATCACCCACTGATTCTTAAGATTGCCGACAAATTGTCCCTCCTTGGGCTTCCATTGAGTGAGTTGATCATAATCCTTGATAAACTGGCTCAACTCCTTTTGATCAAAAGGCTTATGCTCCGAACTCATGGCCCCGGCCGAACCGGAAAACGTCAGAGACAATGCAACCAGACCGCCTACAATGATTGATTTTACCATTAGAAAACCGTACCCCTCGTAATCTGAAGTGTCATAAAAATCCACCGACCAGTTCACCACCTGAGCTTTATTCTGAGATTGATCCGGAACTGAATGCGGCACGAACAGTCACTACCATCCAGAAATAACCAGCTGAACACGAAAAGAGTGCAACCGTATGATTGATCAGATGGACCAGAAAAATCACAACCACCCATCGAGTGGATTTCTGCTAATTTTACTGACAAACCTTCAAGTTGCGGCATTATCCTAGTTTCTAGGATTATCGTATAAACAACTGCCCAATCCAGATTTAAATATTATAAGATGCTAATAATCTAAATATTGCATATTTTTCGGGGCAAGGCAACCCAACCATGCAACCAGTTGGTGGGCCTTGATAGAGAACGAAAATCAAAAGAGGTTCTATTCCGGCGCAACAAATCACGGATTCAGGATCTACTTGGAAAAAAACCTTTTTCAATGTAGGCACAGAGCAGGTGCCCGATTAGAATGTGAGCCTCTTGAATTCTTGGCGTCACCGTTGAGGGAACAGTCAGACAAAGATCGCATTGATCGACCATCTGACCACCGGTCGCACCGGTCAATCCGATGACCGAGAGACTTTTCTGGCGGGCCATCTCGATACCCCGGAGAATATTGGCAGAGTTTCCAGAGGTTGAAATCGCCAAAAACAGATCCCCCGGTTGACCATTACCCTCAATCTGCCGAGAAAATATCCGCTCGTATCCATAATCGTTACCGATGGCGGTCAGGATGGAGCTGTCCGTTGTCAAGGCAATCGCCGCAAGGGCCGGGCGATCGAAGAAAAAACGGCTGACCAACTCACCGGCAATATGCTGGGCGTCCGCCGCCGAACCACCGTTACCCGCAATGAGCAGCTTTCCCCCGGAACGATAACAGGCAAGTGCCAGATCGGCGGCTCCCTGAATATCTCTCAACAAGGCATCATCGGCCAGAATCTGCTGTTTAACGGCCAGACTCTGCTCAATCTGAGAGAGCAAAAACGGATCAATCAGCGTCGTTTTTATCTCGTTCATCCGACTCCTCCATACCACTCATCCAAACAATGGGTGGCGCATAGAACGTCACCCCAACCCATGCGGGGCAGACCCGATCTCCATTCAACCCGGAAACGACCGTTGGCGGTGGGTGCCGGCAACGGCCGTTTCCAGATTGAACGTTGAGCAAGATACTCCATCGGTTACACGGTCGCAACAGCCCGCTTCCGCTGTCGAGGAGATCGGCGAAAAAAACCGGCCTTTTGCCGGAAAAAGGGTGAAATCTCCTTTCCGGTCTGGTACAACCCGGCCAAGAGTGATCCTTCGCGTGGCAAAAGTGAGGATCCTCTCAAAAGAACAGACTTCGACTCCAACCATGACAGACCCACGGCCGACCGCGAAAAAATACTCTCTTTTCCCCGTCATCTCCACGCTAACTTCAAGCCGGTTTTTTATCCCATTTTTTCAGTAACTTTCATTATTTCAAATAAAAATTGACCAATTTTTTTACCAGATTCCAGCCGTCAAAAACACCGATTAACTTAATGATTTTTCACATTTTTTTAACTTTCACTAAAAGATTTTTTCCTTGTTTTTCAATAAGTTGAAAAAAAAATTTTCTCACTTGTCTTCTGCTTTCAATCCATGCAATATGTAGCCAGCTCAGTGACGGGTGTTAAAAATTTACAGCCTGAAAATTTTAACGAATGTCAGGTTCAAGCGCTTTTCAACGCTTGAAATGGAATCGTTTCTGTTTTACGTTAATCCCGTTCTGATAGAGATAAGAGAAGTTTAATTTTGGTTACGGATTCGGTTTTACCGGGGGGGAAGCATGACTTACAACGAGGCGGTCGTAGAGGCCAGAGAGAAAGCATCCAAAACACTAAAAAGCTGGTACATTTTTCACGATGGCAAAGAGGAATACCATGTCGGTGACAACGCCAGACAGCTACCGAGCACAGCCATCAACAACGGTCAACACGGCTTACGGGTTACGGCTGTCGTCAATCCGGTCTGGCAAGAGTAGCAACAAGCGGTCCACAGCTTATTTTTCTTGGTATCACCCTCACTCTACATCATTCAATCCAACCAACGCACACAATCGGAAAACCTGTCGTTTGGCCAGCTTTTCCGGTTGCGTGCGCTGGCTTTGAACCAGAATCCAGTGCAACAGGTTCCATTTATTTTTTTTAGTGACCCTTAGCCAAGATTTTTTGCCACAAACGGCCCCAACCAGCGGGAAATCGATAAGGGTAATCGTTTCCAGGTATTGATCATCAGCCGATACTTGGGGTTGTTGGGACTAAGATCCGGCAGATTATTCTGTCTGACCAGATAGTACTGATAATTGAGCGGGTTCGGCTCAAAGCCAAAATATCTTTTAAAATCAAATGATCCACTGCCGAGCTTGCTCCGGCCAAAATCAAAAACCTCGGCTCCCCGTTCCTGGGTAGCGTGGCGCATCAAATCCCAATACATAAAATGGGTCGCTCCCAATCGACGCGCTTCGGCGGTTCCGCCACCGTAATAGGGCAGAACCTCATTGCGAAAATAAAAATTAACCACCGCCGCCAGCGCTTTATTCTCTTGGTAGATCACCAGCCCATCACAATCCGAGCCAAATACCTCCTTTAGAATGCTAAAATAGCGGCGGGAAAAAACCGGCGTGCCCAAATTACGCACACTTTCGGAGTAGATGTCATAACAGAGACCGGACAGATCCGGTTCAATATGACCAACCAAGCCCTTTTTGATCCCTTTACGCACTTCGGCGCGCTGCTTACGCGGAATGGCCAGCAGGTTTTCTTGAGGGTCCGACGAGATGCTCTTGCTGAACGTGTAGTAAAGATCTTTGCTCGGCCAGGTCGGTGACTGACGGGTTCGGTTGCGGCACTCCAGATAGGCGACCCCCAGAGATTCGGCCAGAGAGGCCGCTGCCGCCTCCAACGCCCGACAAACCGACTCATGATTGCTCGCCACTCCTCCGTAGACACAAAACGGGGTGGAGATCAAACGATCCCCAAACAAGCGGCTTTTCTGACGAACCAAAGGCAAAACTCCCTGAATCTCGCCGGCTACCTCCGCCAACAGATAGTGGGATTGTTGAGCAAAGCTTTTTTGAACAACCCGGCGCCACCCCTCCCGATGAAAAAATGTCGCCTCCGAACAGTCCAGCACAAAGCGATCCCAGGCTTGGCTATCGGCGCAGTCATCCCGCAAGGGGCGAACCTGAACAGACTGGGATTCAATGGGCATGCTCACACCTCCCTCCCCTGTTTGATCTCGGCTTCATAAACCCGATCCATTCGATCCCATCGAAACGCCTTCAACATTTCCACCAGACGCCCCTGCATTTTTGCCAAATTCAGGTAGTGACGAAATCTGGTTTTCAGATTGATGTCGGCAATACGGGGCTGTTGGGGATCAAATTCCCAAGGATGACAGTAAAACACCCCCGGTTGCCCATCGAGTTGGTTGACCCGGTTCCAGGCCCAACGAGAAAAGGCCAGGGGGAAAAGACGAAAATAACCGCCTCCGCCGCAGGGAATCCGACGGTTGAACAGTTCGACCGTGGTGATGGGAATTTCAAGAATTCCCCGCACGCCGGCAACCATTCCTGAGCGTGGATAGAAGGGGAAACGGGGAGCATCCGGCATGCCGTAAAGATCGTGATAAACCGGATAAATACTGGAACTATACTGATATTCCGCCTCCAAAAGCTTATCCAACGCCCAAAGGGTCTCCGGCCCGATGGAGTAGGTCGAGGCCCGATAACCGATCACCGGACAACCGGAAACATCCTCCAGAAGTTTTTTGCTGGCGACAATATCCTCAAAAAAAACCGCCGGTGATTGCCGGAAAATCCGCACATGGTTCATACCATGACTGGCCACCTCATGACCGCAGGCAACAATACGACGCAGCAGCGCCGGATAACGCTGTGCGACCCAACCCAGGACAAAAAATGTTCCGTGAACACCCTGAGATTCAAACAGAGCCAACAGACGGTCGGTATTGGCCTCAACCCGACCGGGTCGATTGCACCAGCTTTCAAAAGGGATCTGCTCTTCGAATGCGGCAACCTGGAAATAGTCTTCCACATCGACCGTCATGGCATTGGTAATCCCAGAGACGGCCGAATCCGGGGAAACGGCAGGAACAACGGCTAAAGGGGGTGGTGTAGAGTATCGCGAGCCAGAGTGATTATCGGGCGCAGACATGAGCAAACCGACCTTGAAGAATCTCAGCGATCCGCACCGCTGCCTGACCATCCCACAACTCAGGAATCCGACCGGATTTTCCGCCGGTCTGAAGTGTATCCATCACGGTTTGTCGAATTTTGACCACATCGATTCCAACCAAAGTATTGGTTCCCTGGGTGAGGGTAATGGGCCGCTCGGTATTTTCACGAAGGGTGACACAGGGAATTCCCAAAGCCGTTGTCTCCTCTTGTATGCCGCCGGAATCGGTCAGCACCAACCGCGCCCGTTTCATCAATCCCAACATTTCCAGATAACCGATGGGTGGTAGAAGCAGAATCTTGGAGTCGGCCAGAAGCGGTTGCAAACCCGCCTTGTTGATCTGGCCCAACGTTCTTGGATGAACGGGAAAAATAAGAGGAATTTCCTGACTGATATCGGCCAAAGCCCGCAGTAGGGATTGCAAAACCTCGACCACATCGACATTGGACGGTCGATGGAGGGTGAGCAATCCATAGGAACCCGGCTCTCCGATCAACACCGATTCCGGTGCCAGTTTGGCCAGGGTATCGGCTGGTTCCGGTGAGTGTGGCAACAGCCGCAACAGAGTGTCGATCATGACGTTCCCGACAAAGTGGATTTTCTCGGCGGCAATCCCCTCACGGGTTAAGTGATCCAGTGCCACCCGTTCCGTGGTAAAAAGAAAGTCGGAGAGTTGATCGGTCAAAATACGGTTGATCTCTTCCGGCATGGCCCGATCACCACTGCGCAATCCAGCCTCGACGTGGATCACCGGAACCCCTTTTTTTACCGCAACCAGAGCACAGGCAATGGTGGAGTTGACATCACCGACCACCAGCACGGCACACGGTTTCTCGGAATCGATAATCGGCTCAAAACGACGCATGATCTCTGCTGTTTGTACAGCATGACTACCGGAACCGACCCCCAGATCCACATCCGGCTCCGGAATATCCAGTTGACGAAAAAAAGAGCTCTTCATGGCCGCATCATAGTGCTGACCCGTATGGACCAGGCGGGTATCCAGTGGTCGGCCACCACTCTTCAAAGCGGGCAAAACCGCCGCCATTTTCATGAAGTTGGGTCTGGCCCCGACAACACAGATAAGAGGAGAAGACACTTGAAATATCCAACTAGCCGAAATTATTGATGAAAAATTGCGCTTGTTTCAGACTTAAAGCCCCAACAAGCGACTGAAAAATCCTTTTTTACTCCCCGCACTCTTTTCTTCCGTACTGCCGTAGCCTCCATAACCACCGTAGCCGCCGTAACCGCCGTAGCCCCCATAACCACCGTAGCCGTAATAGTAATAACCGCCTCGACCACGACGACGGGTCTTATTCAGGACCAAACCGACAATTTCCATGTTGTCCAACTGTCCCAAGGCATCTTTGACCGCATTTTGCGGCGTGCGCTCGGCTTCGATCACCAGAACAATCTGCCCCATGTTTCGCGCCAACTCCCTGGATTCCGTGGTCAACAAAAGTGGTGGAGAGTCAAAGACGACGATGCGATTGGGATCTTGCATCATTTTATTCAGCAGAAGCCGCATGCTCTCGCTGGCGAGCAGTTCGGTGGCGTGATGATGGCGACGTCCCGACGGCATAATCATCAATTTTGGAACGTTGGTTCGAATGACCGCCTCGGTATAGTCAGGCACCTTGCCCATCAAACAGTCGATCAGGCCAATTTTTGATTTGAAACCAAGAATCCGACTGACCGAAGGTTTGGCCACGTCGCCATCTACCAACAAAACCGTCGAGTCCATCTCAGCCGCCAAACTCATAGCCAGATTGATGGCGGTAAAGGTCTTTCCCTCCTTGGGAAAAGCGCTGGTCACCATCATCAGCTTTTTTGGCGGAGAGATATTGGGATCTTCCTGGCTTGCCTTAAGAAGCAAGGGACGCTTAATCACCCGGTACTCTTCGGCGACAACGCTGCGTCCGGTATCCGGGGTCAGAATCCCTTTGGCACGGAGCTTTTCAAAATCCAAAAGTACTTTTTTTCTGACCAGTGATTCAGACATAAAACAACCCCTAGTAGCAGCGAGTAGCAGCAATGAGTCTCAAATCAATCGGACGACCAGGAGACAGCCGACCTCCCTGCCCTACATACCCCGATCCGGCTCTCTTTTGGATGATCCCGACAGAATCAAATCACTTGACACCAAAAAAACCGCTATTCCATCTGTTTAGATAACGGGCGACAGGTAAACAAGCCCCCCATAGACCGCAAAAAGAAGCAGAAGAGCAAACAAATAAAAAATCCGGGAGTTGATCCAGCCGCTTTCGAACCCTTCATCGACCATGGAGACCATTCCCAAAAAGGGAAGCCCCAAAACCCGTTTCAAGGAGGCCGGGCTATCAAAGACCGGACGGATGACTGCCAGAAAAAGGGCCAGGGTAAAACCGGCCAACAGCGCACCAACCAAGGTTACCGTCGAGAAAAGAAACCGGTTGGGGCCAACCGGTTTTGACGGAACAACCGGATGACGGACAATGCGAAAACGAACGTTACGCCTTAAACTGGCCTCAATTTCTGCCGTTTCGGTGGCTTGCGTCTCTTTCCCGAGCATGGAGAGCATCTTGGCTCTTTTCTGGTCCAGATATCCCTGAAGACGGAACAGCTTATTCTCCATCGCCGGAATGACATCTTCCAACTCCTTGAGTTTTTCTATTCGGGTAGCGGTCAACTCGATACGGGCCCGCACACTGGCCAACTCAACATCGATTTCACTGGCCTCCATCTTTAGTTTGCGAAACACCGGGTTGGTCTCCAACTCCCAGCTTTCGGGTTGTTGAAAACCCGAATCCGTCAATCCGCCCCCCAACCCTTCGTCACGCTTTTGCTCTAAAAGTGCCATGGCTTTTCGCAGAGCCACGACATCGGGGTGATCCTCCGTATAGAGCGGGCGACGCTCTCCACCCATGATGTAGTGTTGACTGAAAAGAGCGTCCAGTTTGGCTTTCAGCTCCGTCATCTGACCCTGTGTTGAGTCGACAGTCGGAGCCGAGGCCTGATTGCGCAGGTCTTCCAGTTGCCGACCGGTCTCCTGCAGGCGTTTTTCCAATTCGGCCAGCAAAGCCCGATCCGACTCTTGTTGTTGCGCAAATTTCTGTAGTCGCTCGTAATATCCACCTTCCTCATCAGGAAGAATCAAAATATGCTTCTTTTTGAAAGCGCGAAGCTCCTGCTGGGCCTGACTGACCTTGACTTCAAACTCTTCAACCTGGGCCTGGAGAAATTTTTGTGCGGCTTCCGCCCGGCTTCCCATGGTGTCGTTGACACTCTCCGTAGGGAGTTGAGCAATCAGATAGGCCACAACCTGCTGGGTAATATTTGGATTCGAATGGCGATGTTGGATGGTATAATGATTATCTTCAGAGTGCGAAACGGTCAATTGGGCACGCAGGGATTCCAAAATTTCGTTTTTCTGCTGATCGTTATTGACCTTGAAGGCCAGGTCCGTCTCAGCGACCGCGCCGAGAAGGTTGCTCCTAGAGAGCAGGCCATTCAGCACCTTTCTCGCCTCACGGGTGACATCAATCAGGTCCGACTCTTCGGACAGAAAGTCTTTAATATCCTCACGTGGATCTTCAATCATGACTCCAGCGGTGGAGACATATTGATCGTCCATCGTCGCCACAGAGACCCAGCCAGCCCCACTGATGAACCACGCCAATAAAAGAGCGTGCCAACGGTAACGCCACATTCCCCTGAGATGGAGGATTACCTGGAAATACAGGTCTTTGATTCCGATTTCCTGCTGCATACGATGACAGCGCTACGCCCTGCAAATTGTGAAAAGATGACCGGCAAATCAAACAGTTGAACCTAGGATGAACCACAGGCCCCTGCTTTCGACCAAGATGTAATGTGCGATTATACGACACATTCCCGGCAAAGTATAGAGTTCAATCCAGCCGGACGCGAACAAACAAGCCCATTACAACTCTTCCCGAGGACCGGTGGCCCCGCTTCCGAAGAGAACCACCTCTACCGAATGAATCAGTACCAACAAGTCCAGGAAAATACCATGATTCTTAACATAGTAAAGATCATATTTCAGTTTTTCCGCCGCATCGTCCTCCGACGCACCATAGCCATATCGAACCTGAGCCCAACCGGTAATGCCCGGTTTTACCCGCAGCCGCTCCGAATAGTAGGGAATCTTGTTTCTCAGAATTTCAACAAATTGCGGGCGTTCGGGGCGAGGCCCGATCAGACTCATTTCCCCACGCAATACATTGAAAAATTGCGGCAACTCATCCAGCCGGGTCTTGCGGATGAAATTTCCGACAAAGGTGATGCGATTATCATTGCGCTGCGCCCAACGAGGCACACCGTCTTTCTCGGCATCGGTTCGCATGCTGCGAAACTTCATCACCGAAAAAACCCGACCGTTATAACCAACCCGCTCCTGAACATAAAAAACCGGCCCCTGCCCCCTGCTCTCGATCAGAATAGCCAGAGCCGTCAACAACATCAGCGGAAAGGTTGCGCCCAACAGGATCAGACTCAAGGTCACATCAAAAATTTTCTTGAAAAACTCCTCACCGCGCCCCTGATCGATGCCATGAGAATGGTGGATCCACCACTCCGGCTCCAGAATGTCCATATTGATGAGATAACTCTCTCGCTCAAAAAAAGTCGGCAGATCAACCACCGACACCCCCTCAGCTTTACAGTCGAGGATATCTTTCATGAAGAGGGTGGGAAACGGTCCATCCAAAGCGAGGACAATTTCATCGACCTGCATGCTCCGAGCCCAAGCGACAAAATCCTCCTCATCGTGGCAGATATCAGTAAATTGAATATGCCGCTTCTCTCCCGGAACCGGCCAGTATCCGACTACTTCAAAGTCATTATGAACTTTTAACGATAGATTGGAAACCAGACAGGCATTTTCACCGGTGCCAAACACCACGACCCGTCTCTTTAAAAGGTTTAAGTCCAGTATATATAAGAGAAAAATCTTGCGGATGACCAAAAACAGGACAAAGGAGAAAAACAGGGCCAGGGCAAACGCTCCTCGGCCAATAAAAAGCGCAGGAAAAACATAGAAAAACAGTCCCAAGGCCACAGAACTGATTAAAAAGCTCAAACCAACCCGCAACGATTCGCCGATGAAATCATCTTCCATCAGTTGCTGATACCGGGCCGTCGCAGTCATGCCGACAACAATGACAATGGCAAAAAAGATGGCACGAGGCAGGAGCATATCCTCATGAACATCGTCAAAAGGTCGTTCGAACCCCATGAACCGGGCACCAACCCCCAGATAAAAGGAGAGGATGGCGGTTGAAAACTCCGTAAGCAGCAGCAATAGCGACCATCGGGAAATATAGTGTCTCAATCGTCGTAGCATGAATACCGCTCACCAAACATACTGATCTTGATAAATCAAAATAAACACAATAAAAACAATCAGAAAACAAAACGTCCCTCTACCATCTTCCTACAACCCGGCCATCATACTTACTTACGTTATTTCCTGCAAGAGCTGTTTTTTTTCACCCTGGCCGGCTCCTGAATTCGGCAATCGGAGCTGCCGCGAAAAACACCCGAACGGCTCTTCATCCCAGGATTGGCGACTGGCGGGGCACGAACAACACAATCGCTTGATTTATATGGATAATACAAACAACTCTCCGGCATCTTGTTGCGGCCCGGATACGCTCCCGCTTTGCCAGTTATGTCATCCGATTTGTGTGCGGGCAACGGCTGAATCTTGATTCAGGAAAGGCTCTCTTCCTCCAACAATCGGCTGGAGTAGACGACCACACGGTTGCGACCGGTCCGTTTGGCCTTGTAGAGCGCCAGATCGGCAGACTTGATGACGTTCCAAATATCGTCACCATCGGACGGATATCCCGCCACACCGATGGAGAGAGTTTTGCGAAGCACCCCTCCAGTGATCTTGATTTTCAGGTTTTCGATGGTTTGGCGTATCTTCTCCGCCAACTGCGGCCCGGAATACTCTTCACTCTCTTGAAGGATGATGACAAACTCTTCGCCGCCGAATCGAATGACGATATCTGAAGTTCGAACCTGAGCGGCCAACACAGAGGAAACCTGTTGCAAAACCATATCTCCGACATCATGGCCGTAGGTATCGTTCACCTCTTTGAAATGGTCTATATCCATCACCAAGATGGATAACCGCTGTTCTTTACGTTTGGTCGTAGCCACCAGGGTATCGACATACTCCTCCAGAAACCGCCGGTTATGAAGACCGGTCAATGCGTCACGCAAAGCGGTCTCACGAAGGGTCGCCAACAACCGTTTTGTCACCACGGTCGGCGCCGATTCCCGCAGAAAAACCGAAATAAAGGGCAAAAGATTTTGATACAAATGACCATGTTTACGGGGCAAGATCAGTTGGACGACATTGCCGACCGTTCCCGAATGGAAAACCGGAATGCACAGATACCCATCAATGTCCTTCTGTCCGGGAGAGATGACAAATTTGGTACAGATATCCGGATTGTCGAAAGAGTTAACGACCTTCCCGGTTCTTTGCGCCCGACAGATATCCGGCAGAACCAGGACATCCGAACTGCACCGACAACAGCTTCCAACCAACTGACCATCGACACTGACCGGCTTGAGGGTGTTAAACTCGCTGTTGACCTCATAGATTGAGAACCGTTCGACAGAAAACTCCTCTTGCAACATCGCGCCAATTCGGGCGTAGACATCCTGGATGGTTTGATCCCCCTCCACGGATTGCTTGAACTGCGCCACCTCCAGCAGGGTATCGACCATCTCCGTCGTCGTCGTAATCATATTGGTGTTCCCACGCAGATCATACTGCATGAGTCGGGATACATCCCGACTGATATTGCCCAGATTTTCCTGAAGATGGTCCATTAAATGGTTCAAATCCCGAGAGATCAGCCCCATCTCATCAGAACCCCGGTAATCGAGGCGGCCACTGAAATCACCATCCTTGGCTCTGGAGACGACCTGGGAAACCCCCTGGGCAGTTCGGACAACAGGCGAAAGCTGTCTGCGAAAAAAATAGGTAAAAAAAGCTGCAAAAACAACAACAATAACAAACATGATCCCAATCGTTACCAAGGCCTCATGTCGCAATCGATGCATGGAGAGATGGATGGTAATCACCCCTAAAACCGTGCCGTTGGCCACCTCATGACAGCCCAGACAGTTGGGGGTACCCACTTCGTTGGCAACAAAAGGAATGGTCCCTTGAAAAGTCGGCTCACTGGCTCCATCTTCCAGGGAGAAATGGGGGATTCCGGTCTCCAAAACCAACTTTTCGATGGCGGATTCCGTCTGTTCCGTAGAGAGTCCCACGCCAAATTGATTATTTACATGAGGACTTCGAACCACACGAGCAACCAACAACCCTTCAACCTCGGAAAGCCGCTTCAAAAACTGTTCCCGCTGGTCGATGACACCGTTGATCATCGCCTCGGTCAAGCTGACCCGAACGATTTCGGCTGCGGAACGAACATGATCGCGAGCGGTCGAAAGTGAAAAATGACGGAAGGATACCAGACTGACGGTAATCAGGAGGACGACCATGGCACTGGAAAGAGAGACTGTAAGCAGTGTTGTTTTTCCCTGTAACTTCATACCCTCTTCCCCATCGATCCACACTGCAAACAGATAACAGGTATCAACCTATCATAACGTACGTCATCCACACAGGAAAAAACCGGAATTCTACACCGTTGAATCCTCTGAAATACGGCCAACACGGCGGAGAATGTCAATAGCCCGACGGGCATGCAGACGCTCGACCAACTGCCCGTCCACCACACAGATCTCCTCCCCCCGACTGTGGGCCAACCGCCACGAAGAGAGAATCTTTTCCGCCTTGGACACCTCGATATCCGAAGGTAGAAACAGTTGATTGGCCGGGCTGATCTGGCTGGGGTGGATGACTGTTTTCCCATCAAATCCCAGCCGCGCCCCCTCCCGACATTGGCGCTCAAAACCGGCGGCATCCTTTAAATCGACAAATACGCCGTCAATAACCGGAACGCCCGCAGCCCTGGCCGCCAAAACCGTCTGTTGGAGAGCCAGGGAAAAATGGTCTCTTTCCACCAAAACCGGAACGCCCAGAGCGCTGGTCAGATCGGAGGTGCCCAAAACCAGACAGGAGACCCGTGGGTGGGAGGCGATAGCAAAAGCGTTAAGAACACCCAAAGGCGATTCGATCATGGCCCAGATCGGTGTAACAACCCCCTTCCCCTCCGCTTTCTCCAACTCGCCAAGCCAATCATCCAGGGGAGCCAACGACTCAACCCGGTCTATTTTCGGGACGACGACGCTGCCGGGATGACCGGGAAAGATCGTTGTGATATCCTCCTGCCAGAGATTGGTTTCCAGACTGTTGATGCGAACGGTCCAAAAAGCCTCCTCGGGACACTGGCCCAATTTTTTTTGCGCCTGCAACCGGGCCTCGGCTTTACCGTGTGGGGGAACAGAATCTTCCAGATCAAAAATCAGGACATCAGCCCCCAAGGTCGGCGCCTTTTCCATGACCTTTTCCTGAGAGGCCGGTACATACAAGGCAGAACGCAGCAACCGATTATCCAGAATCATGTCATCGTCTCCATCGATCCACCCCATAACCAGAGAAGCACAAAAAAATCGTCAATCTAGGATACCCTTTTTCATGCCCAGAAAGAAACCCTCAAAAGCGCTCAACCTCCGCCAGAAGGGACGAATAGAAGCCATTCGTCAGCGACGCTCCGATCGAATGCTCAGCCGACAGAGTGCCGACTGGGATCGTCTGGCCAATACCGATCTCTCCGCTCCCGAAGAGGGGCTGGTCATTGCCCATTTCGGATTGAATGTCGAGGTGGAAAATGCGCAGGGAGAGCGGTGCCGTTGCGCCGTCAGGGAGACCGCCGGTATCGAACCGGTCTGTGGGGACCGGGTTGTCTGGCAGCGATCCAACGAAAATCAGGGCGTGGTAACGGCGGTCATGGAAAGACGGTCGATTCTGCAACGCCCGGGAGCCTATCGACGCTTAAAAATCATCGCCGCCAATATCGACCAGATTTTCATTACCACCACCAGCCAGCATCTCAACACCGGACTGCTGGATCGCTACCTGGTCGCAGCGGAAGCGGTCAACATCACCCCGATCATCCTGATCAATAAAATGGATCTGGCAGCTGATCTGGAGACCCTGACGGAAGAGGTTGCCCCCTACCACGCCATGAACTATCCGGTGTTGCAACTCTCGGCGACTGAAGGGAAAGGAATCAAAGCTCTGGAAGAGCGGTTTCAGGGAAAGATCTCAATTTTTGCCGGACAGTCCGGTGTCGGAAAGTCCTCACTGATTCGGAACTGGGTTCATGAGGAGAACGCACCAGCCATCGGCGCGGTCAAAGAGTCCAACGGCAAAGGTCGGCAGACCACGACGGTCGCTCGTCTCTATCACCTGTCAGCCGGCGGTAGCCTGATCGACTCCCCCGGAATCCGCGAGTTTGGACTTTACGGTCTCTCCAGAGAGCAGGTCGCCAGCCATTTTCGCGACATCTCGCCGTACCTCCAGGGCTGTCGGTTCTCAAACTGTAGCCACAGCCACGAACCGGGCTGCCAAGTTTTATCCGCCATCGACAGGGGAAAAATCGCCCCCGCCCGACTCAACAGCCTCAAACGGATTCAAGCCTCTCTTTAGAGGCGAACGGCCCGCCCCCTGCTGGCCGACGGTGATTATTTTTTCCCGTAGATTTCGTCCGGGTCAACCTCTGGCTGAGCGACCTCCTTCCAACCGCCCTGGTCGGCCTCCAGATAAAAACAGTTGTGCCGACCCGTATGACAGGCCACTCCGGCCTGATCAACCTGAATCAGCAAGGTGTCCCGATCACAATCGGTGCGCATGGATTTAACCGTTTGGATGTGGCCGGAACTTTCCCCTTTTTTCCAAAATTTTTGCCGACTCCGGGACCAATAACAGGCGACACCGGTGTTCAGGGTTTCCTGAACAGAGGCCCGATTCATCCAGGCCATCATGAGAATCTCTCCGGTATCGTACTGCTGTGAGATAGCCGGAATCAGGCCATCTGCATTATATTTCAACGAATTCAAATTTTCTTCAGACAACTCAGCCATGTTAGCCTCTTAATGACAAGCTTGGTTTATACTAGATTCGGCGGTTGGGCGTGAATCAACAGGTTATGCCAGTGATGCGCTTACAACTGCCGAATCTAGGTTTATAGTCGAACCTCAACCCCCTCACCCCGCAGATATTCCTTGACCTCGGGGATGGAGTATTGACGAAAATGAAAAATGGAGGCGGCCAATACCGCGTCCGCTCCACCCTGGCGCAATCCTTCGAGCAGATGTTCTTTGTTGCCGACCCCACCGGAGGCGATGACCGGAATGGTGGTGGCCTCGGCAATGGTCCGGGTTAGAATCAGATCATAGCCGATTTTGGTCCCGTCTCGATCCATGGAGGTCAGCAGAATCTCGCCGGCTCCATAGGACTCCATGCGTTGCGCCCACTCTACCGCATCCAGACCGGTTGGCTTACGGCCCCCATGGGTGTAGATCTCCCAACGGATGGGCAGGCCCGCTTCATCTTTTTCGACACATTTGGCATCGATGGCGACGACGATGCACTGGGCACCGAATTGGTTGGAAGCCTCCTTGACAAATTCAGGCCGAAAAACGGCGGCGGTGTTGATGCCAATCTTGTCGGCTCCGGCATTGAGCAGGCGGCGGATATCCTGGTTGACCCGAATACCGCCACCGACGGTCAGGGGAATGAACACCTGCTCGGCGGTACGCCTCACCACATCCAAGATGGTATCGCGGTTTTCGTGGGAGGCGGTAATATCGAGAAAGGTCAACTCATCCGCCCCTTCCAGATCGTAACGTCTCGCCACCTCGACCGGGTCGCCGGCGTCGATGAGGTTTTCAAATTGAACCCCTTTGACCACCCGACCCTCCCGAACATCCAAACAGGGTATAATACGTTTAGCCAGCATGATAATCCCACTATTTGTATTGAAGTTTCATGAAAAGAATAAAGGTCGCCATAACCAAAATGGCACCGTTGGCCGCCATCAGGGGCCAGGCTTGAATCAAAAAGCCGTAGACGATCCACATCAAGGTGCTGATGACATAAATGACAAACATGCCCAGGGAGATATCCTGCGTTGACCGGGTTTTCCAGGTCTGCAAGGCTTGGGGCAGAAAAGAGCCGGCGGTCAGAAAACCGGCCAGATAGCCCAATATCTCGACCCCCTCCATCTAGCGGACCTGTTTGGTCAAAGCAACCCCTTTGGCAAAGTCGATCCGACCGTCATAGATGGCCTTACCGGTAATGGCACCGGAAATCCGCCCGCCGTTGGCGAACGGCCCGGCATTCTCCAACGCCCCTTCGATATCGGCCATGGAGGAGATTCCACCGGAGAGAATGATGGGCGTGCGGACGGTCTCGGCCAACTTTCGCGTTGCCGGAATATTGGGGCCGGTCAGGGCTCCATCACGGGATATGTCGGTAAAGATGATCTCCGCCACCCCCGCATCTTCAAACCGCTTGGCCAGATCGAAGGCATCGATATCGGTCACCTCGGCCCACCCTTCCACGGCCACCTTGCCATCACGCGCATCGATACCAACGGAAATCCGGCCCGGGAAAAGATGACAGGCCTCCTGGACCAGACTCGGATTGCGGCAGGCGATGGTGCCGAGAATACAGATCTGGATGCCCAGATCAAAACAGGCCTCCATGGTGGCCAGAGAGCGGATACCGCCCCCCAACTGCATGGGAATATCCAACGCCTTGACAATGGCGACAATGGCCTGGGCATTGACCTGCTTGCCGGCAAAGGCACCATTGAGATCGACCACATGCAACCGCTCGGCGCCCAACCCCTGCCAGCGGGATGCGGTGGCCGCCGGATCGTCGGAATAGAGGGTGTCCTGCTCCATGTCCCCCTGAAAAAGCCGAACACAGTTGCCGTCTTTAAGATCGATGGCAGGAATAAGAATCATGACTTATGGACTCCAGCGAATAAAATTTTCCAACAGGGTCAAACCATTCTTCTGGCTTTTTTCCGGGTGGAACTGGGTGGCAAAGATATTGTCCTTCGAGATAGCCGCCGTAAACTCCAGACCATAATGACTGCTGCCGGCGATCATCTGCGGATGAATCGGCTGGCCGAAAAATGAATGGACAAAATAAAAGTGGGATTGGTCCGGTATCTGGGTCCATAGCGGATGCGCCTGACGCTGAACCACCCGGTTCCAACCCATATGGGGAACCTTCAGGTGCATCCCCGGTTGGTGAGGGTCATCCATATTGTTGGCAAAGCCGTCAACGATACCGGGAATCAGGTCCAGCCCCGGATGCACCCCGAACTCCCGCCCTTCGGTAAAGAGCATCTGCATACCGACACAGATCCCGAGAAACGGTTTGCCCAATTCGATGTGCTTCAGGGTTGGCTCCAACAAGCCGGACTCTTGCAGATTGCGATGACAATCGGCAAAGGCCCCAACGCCCGGCAGAACAATCCGATCGGCCAACTGAATATCCGCCGCATCCTGGCTGACCGTCACCCGGCCCCCCACAGATTCCAGCGCTTTGGCTACGGATCGCAAATTACCGGAGCCATAGTCAATAACGGTGATTGAAGACATAAAAAAACCTCAACGGAGAGTGGATCAAACGGAAAGCGACTCTTTGGTGCTGGCAATGCCGTCCGGTCGCCTCGGGTCTGGAGCGCATGCCTGCCGCAGAGCCATGGCCAACGCCTTAAAGCTGGATTCGATGATATGATGACTGTTGATGCCGTAGAGATTTTCCACATGCAGGGTAATGCCGCCATTGCCGGAAAAAGCCTCAAACCACTCCCGGAAAAGCTCGGTATCAAAATCACCCAGTTTCTCGGTTGGCATCTTCACCCGCCAGACCAACGATGGCCGATTGGACAGGTCCACCACCACACGGGATAGCGATTCATCCAACGGAACCATGGCCATACCAAAACGAACGATGCCACGCCGATCGCCCAAAGCCGATTTAAAGGCTTGGCCCAAGGCAATCCCTACATCCTCGACGGTGTGATGGGCGTCGATATGGGTATCGCCGCGAGCTTTGACCTGTAGATCAAACAGGCCGTGACGAGCAATTTGGTCGAGCATATGGTCCAAAAACCCGATGCCGGTATCAAGCTCCCCCTGTCCGCTGCCGTCGAGATTGACCGTTACTTCAATCTGGGTCTCTTTGGTCTCCCGGACCAGCCGAGCGGTTCTACTCATGATTTGGCCTCCAATCGCAGATCAATGCTCAATTTATGTGCCGTCAACCCCTCAGACTCAGCCAGACAGGAGGCGGCCGGACCGATGTGAGCGAAAGAGGCCGGGCTGCAAGCGATCAAGCTGGTCCGTTTGATAAAATCAAAAACACCCAGGGGACTTGAAAAACGGGCGGTCCCTTCCGTGGGCAAAACATGGTTGGGACCGGCGATATAATCGCCGATGGCTTCCGGCGTGTGACGACCCATGAAGATCGCTCCGGCATGTTTGATATGTGGCAACAGAGCCTGCGGATCAGCCACCGCCAACTCCAGATGTTCCGACGCCGCCCGGGAGGCCAGTTCACACGCCTCTTCCAAATTGCGGCTGACAATGATCGCCCCTCTTGAGGACAGGGATTTCCGACAGATCTGCTGACGGGACAACTGCGTCAGATGGTCGACCAACGCCGCCTCGACCGCATCGGCCAGGGATTTGGAGTCGGTGACCAGAATGGCTTGGGCAATCTCGTCATGTTCGGCCTGGGAGAGCAGATCGGCGGCCAACCATCGTGGATCGTTGGAATCATCGGCGACAATGAAAATCTCGGAGGGACCGGCAATCATGTCGATTCCGACCCGACCAAAAACCTGCCGTTTGGCCGTCGCCACGTAGATGTTGCCCGGACCGACGATTTTATCCACCGCCGGGACCGTATCGGTACCGTAGGCCAGGGCAGCAACCGCTTGCGCCCCACCCAGTCGATAAATTTGATCGACACCCGACAAACGGGCCGCCGCCAGAATCAGGGGATTGACCTCCCCACCGGGAGTCGGCACCACCATGATCAATTCGGAGACACCGGCCACCTTGGCCGGAATCGCATTCATCAGAACTGAAGAGGGATAGCTGGCCAGACCACCCGGCACATACAGCCCGGCCCGGTCAATCGGCGAGACCCGTTGGCCCAACAGGGTTCCTCCGGCATCCTCGTAGGTATCGAGCCCCATCTTCGGCATCTGCCATTGGTGGTAGGCCCGTATCCGCTCGGCGGCCAGTTTCAACGCCTGCAACTGTTCAGCCGAACAACGACCAATCGCCTCGTCAATCTCTTTTTGACTGAAGCGCATGCGCTCCGCTGTCAGATCGATTTGATCAAAACGGGCCGTATATTCGATCAAAGCCTGATCTCCGCGCGTTTTCACCTGTTGAATGATGTGAGAGACGATCGCCTCAATCTGAGCCTGATCTCCGGCATCCCTCTGGATGAGGCGGTTGTATGCTTGGGTAAAGTTTTCCTGGCTGGTATCAAGCCGATTGAGGATAGAGGATGACATGATGCTCACAAAAAATTAAAAATTTAATGATGATGAGGCAGGCTGTTATTCGCTGAGTCGTTGGATATCGGCTCCCAGTGCGATCAGTTTCTCCTCAATCCGCTCGTACCCCCGATCCAGATGGTAGACACGGGAGATCAAGGTTGTTCCTTCTGCGGCCAGACCAGCCAAGACCAGGGAGGCCGACGCGCGCAGATCGGTGGCCATGACCGGAGCGCCAACCAGCTTTCCGACGCCATGGACAAAGGCCGTATTGCCTTGAACCCGAATGTCGGCCCCCATACGCTGAAGCTCGGAGACGTGCATGAAACGGTTTTCAAAAATCGTTTCCGAAACACGGCTTATTCCGTTGGAGAGGCTGTTCAAAACCAACATCTGGGCCTGGATATCCGTTGGAAAACCCGGATAGGGGCTGGTGGTCAAATCGATAGCCTTCAGCTCTCCGTTACCCTGAACCCGCATGCTGGTCGGGCTGACCGGATCGATCTGGACACCGGCCTCGCGCATTTTCTTGATGGGGACCGCCAAAAAATCGTTTTGGGTGTTGGTCAGAATAATATCGCCACCGGTGATGGCAGCGGCAATGATAAAGGTGGCCGTTTCGATTCGATCGGGGATGATGGTGTGTTTGGTGCCATGCAACTCCTCCACCCCTTCGATGGTAATGGTGCTGGTTCCGGCTCCGCTGATCTTAGCCCCCATGCTAATGAGCATATTAGCGAGATCGACCACCTCCGGCTCGCGAGCGGCATTATCCAAAACCGTCACGCCTTTGGCCAGGGTCGCCGCCATGAGCAGATTTTCGGTTCCGGTCACCGTCACCGGCTCCAGATAGATATTGGCACCGCGCAACCGTTTGGAATGGGCACGAATATAGCCGTTGCCCAAGGATATCTCCGCTCCTAAAGCCCGCAACCCCTGAATATGCAGATTGACCGGACGAGAGCCGATGGCACAACCGCCCGGCAGGGAGATTTCCGCCTGACCGTAACGCGCCAGCATCGGCCCCATGACCAGGATCGAGGCCCGCATGGTGCTGACCAGATCATAGGGGGCACAATAGTTGTCAATTTTCTTGTTGTCGATTTCGACGCCGAGTTTTTCATCGATGGTGAGTGCCGAGCCATGCTGTCCCAACAACTCCAGCATGGTGGTCACATCCGCCAAATGGGGAATATTGGACAGATAGACCCGATCCTTCGTCAGCAAGGTCGCGGCCAACGCCGGAAGCGTCGCGTTTTTTGCTCCGCTGATAGGAATCGTACCCTTGAGCGTGGCGCCGCCGCGAATCAGTATTTTATCCATGATGCGAGTCTTATTACCGTATTTTAGGCGTGGTAGCAACCTCTTCTCCACCTTCCACACTATTTAATCTTTACATCAATATTTTTTGTTGCGCACCATGTTTAGCATTGCTAATATGCAATAAGCAACAAAAGTGAACCGTTTTACCATTCACAACCAGAGGGAAATCAAAACAATGGAGCAAGAGATCAGCCAAGAACGACGGCAAAAATTGGCCAAACTCATTCTTCAGGAAGGCAGTCAATCGGCTGTCGCTCGAAAAATCGGCACCGACCCTTCCTACTTAAGTCAAATCATGAGCCCCAAGGGTCGGCGCAACGTCGGAGAACTTCTGGCCCGACGCATCGAAAAAACCTATAACAAGGAGCCGGGCTGGATGGATCGCCCCGACTACGCCCTACCCTACCGGGAGGTCGACGACGACCTGGCAGACGCCCTTTCGGAATTTATCCTGATACCTCGCTATCAGGTCAGTGCCAGCATGGGGCCGGGGGAACTGCAGCCTGATGAAGATCAAATCAACGGTCATTTGGCCTTCAAAAATGTCTGGCTGCAAAAGCGTCGTCTCAATCCCCGCTTTTTAACGGTCATCGACGCCATCGGCGACTCCATGCACCCAACCATTACCAACGGGGACGTACTGCTGGTCGATCTGCGTCAAAAGGAGCCCATCGACAACCGAATCTTTGTTTTACGCATGGCCGATCAACTCTTTGCCAAACGGCTGCACACCCGCCCTAATCGGGTGATCAACATTCACTCTGACAATCCCTTATCGCCGCCGTTTGAAATCAACCTGGAAAATGCCGATGAGGTCTCCATCGTCGGTCGCGTCGTCTGGGCCGGAAAAGATCTCTAAAATGGTGTTGATTGAGTAGATTTTTCCAGTGATTGAGGGGCAGAATAGTGGTATATCTCAGGAACTATGAATGCACCCTCACTAGAAAAATTCAAACTTCTCGCCCAACAGGGCAATCTGGTCCCCCTTTACCGGGAGATTATGGCCGACCTGGACACCCCGGTCTCCGCCTATCTCAAGGTAGCGGCGGACAGCTCCTACGCGTTTCTGCTCGAATCGGTTCAGGGCGGCGAAAAATGGGGCCGTTACAGCTTTCTGGGGCTGGACCCGGCGGCACTTTTCACCGTCTATGACACGCGGGTCGAAATTCAACAAAACGGCAAACCGTTAGAGGTCATCACCGGCGAAAACCCCATGGCCGTGCTGGAATCCTACATGAACCGTTTCAAACCGGTAACCGTTGGCGGCCTGCCGCGGTTTCACGGTGGGGCGGTGGGTTATTTCGGCTATGACATCGTTCGCTGCTTTGAAAACATCCCCAACAACAATCCCGATCGGCTCGGCACCCCGGACGCGGTGTTCATGCTCTCGGATCTGGTTTTGATCTTTGACAACCTGCTGGGACGGCTCAAGGTGGTTGCCAATGTCTTCATCGAAGAAGGGGACGATCTCGATCTACTCTACCATGCCAGTTTGCAACGGATCGACCGTATCGTCGCCACCCTGAAGGAGACCCTGCCCAAGCGAATTCCTTCCGATGGCAACAGCGCGGCAGTCAACGAAAACGATTTTGAACATGAAATGCCTCGGGAAGTCTATGAGGCGGCAGTGGAAAAGGCCAAGGAGTATATTCTGGCCGGTGACATTTTCCAGGTGGTTCTCTCACAGCGGCTCTCCATCCCGTTTCCCCACCCGCCCATCTCTCTCTACCGGGCGCTGCGCAGCACCAACCCTTCCCCCTATATGTTTTTATTGCGCCTGGGAGAGTTTTCCCTGGTCGGCTCCAGCCCGGAAATTCTGGTTCGACAAGAGGCGGACGTGGTCACGGTCAGACCCATTGCCGGCACCCGCAGACGGGGTGCGGACGAAACTGAAGACAAACACCTGGAACAAGAGCTGCTGGCCGACCCCAAAGAGTGTTCCGAGCATATCATGTTGGTGGATCTGGGACGTAACGATCTGGGCCGGGTGGCCGAGATCGGTTCGGTTGCAGTCACCGATCAGTTTTCCATTGAACGCTACTCCCACGTCATGCACATCGTCTCCAACGTCGAAGCCCGGCTGCGTCAGGGTCTCAGCCTCTACGACGTCGTCGCCGCCACCTTTCCGGCTGGCACGGTCAGTGGCGCCCCCAAAATCCGGGCTATGGAGATCATCGATGAGTTGGAGGTCTCCAAACGAGGCCCCTACTCCGGCACGGTCGGTTATCTCTCCTTCTCAAAAAACATGGATCTGGCCATTACCATTCGCACCGCCGTCATCAAGGAAGGAAAACTGTATGTTCAAGCCGGAGCCGGCGTCGTCGCCGACTCTCAGCCGGAACGGGAGTACGAAGAGACGCGGGAAAAAGCCCGCGCCATTTTTCGGGCCGTGGATATGGTTCAGAGAGGATTGGAGTAGCCCACCATGCTATTGATGATCGACAACTACGATTCATTTACCTACAACCTGGTTCAATATTTTGGTCAGCTTGGTGCCGAGGTTCAGGTTTTTCGCAATGACGCCATCACCACCGATGAAATTGAAGCCCTTAAACCTCAACACATCGTTCTCTCACCTGGCCCCTGCGACCCGGACCAGGCCGGCATCACCCTGGAGGTGATCCGGCGTTTTGCCGGTCAAATTCCCATTTTTGGTGTCTGCCTGGGACATCAGGCCATTGGCCAGGCCTTTGGCGGCCAGGTCATTCGAGCGCCTGGCGGCGTCATGCACGGCAAGACATCCCCGGTCCACCACCAGGAGGGAGGCGTATTCAAAGGCCTGCCCAATCCGCTTACCGCAACCCGATATCACTCTCTGGTGGTCAAACGCGAGACCCTGCCCGACTGCCTGATGGTCACCGGCTGGACCGAAGAGGGATTGATTATGGGTCTCAAGCATAAAACTCTGGCCGTGGAAGGGGTACAGTTTCACCCAGAGTCCATTTTAACCGTCAAGGGACATGACCTCTTGGCCAATTTTCTGCGCCAATAGCATATAGGAGAGCAGACACATGAATATTCAGCAATCAATCGCCCACCTGGTAGACGGTCTGGACCTAACCCAAGCCGAGGCCCACCGAATCATGGATCAAATCATGTCCGGCGAGGCGACGGACGCTCAGATTGGCGCCTACCTGACCGCCCTGCGTATCAAGGGTGAAACCGTCGAAGAGATTGCTGGTTCGGCTCTAGCCATGCGGGAAAAAGCACTGCAAGTCAAAGCGGATGGGGTTGTCGTCGATACCTGTGGCACCGGCGGCGATGGTTCCGGCACCTTCAACATTTCAACGACCGCCGCATTTGTCGTTGCCGCCAGCGGGGTCAATGTCGCCAAACACGGCAACCGCTCCATCTCCTCCAAAAGCGGCTCCGCCGATGTTCTGAAGGCGCTGGGGGTCAACATCGAAGCCGGACCGGAGATTGTCGAACGCTGTATCGCCGTGGCCAACATCGGCTTTATCTTTGCTCCCAAACACCATGGTGCCATGCGTCATGTCATGGGCCCGCGCCGGGAGTTGGCCATGCGGACCATTTTCAACCTGCTTGGCCCTCTTACCAACCCGGCCAACGCCCCCTTTCAAATTATCGGCGTCTTCGATGGCGCCCTGACCGAACCCATGGCTCTGGTACTCGGTCGCATGGGCTCCAAACGCGCCCTGGTGGTACACGGAAGCGACGGCTTGGATGAGATCACCACAACCGGCCCGACCCGAGTAGCCGAACTCGACAAAAACGGCCGTGTAAGCTCCTACGTCATCGAACCCGAACAATTTGGCCTACCCCGAGCAGAAAGCAAAGATTTAAAAGGGGGTGAAGCGGGGGACAACGCCAAAATAACCCTCTCGGTTCTCGGCGGCGAGAAGGGGCCGCAACGGGACATCGTCGCTCTCAACGCCGGGGCGGGCCTCTGTGTCGCCGGCATGGCCCGTGACATCGGTTCCGGGTTGGAGATGGCCTGTGGGTTGATCGACTCTGGAAAAGCGATGGAGAAACTCTCCCTTTTGGTCAAGACATCCAATCAACCCGTTTGACCGTTCGATCCAGTCGCTTCCACAGAACCACCGAATTCACTCTTACACAGAGGGTGGATGATCCTAGATCCGGCAGTTGGAAGTGCGTAAGCGGTGCAACATATTGGTTTATCTGGTGAACTAGAAAAAATCGAAGT